>NZ_CP077683.1:3982500-4585000 GCF_019063845.1 Geomonas subterranea | reverse complement strand
GGCTCGGCGTCTCCATCCAGTCGGTCACGGAGGAGATGGCGAAGTCGTTCGGACTGCCAAAGGCCGGCGGGGCTCTCGTGAATGAGGTGGTGCCCGGCGGCCCCGCCGCCAGGGCCGGAATCGTGCAGGGAGACATCATCACCGGTTTCAATGGCGCGAACGTGAAGGACGTGCGCCAACTGCAGCGGATGGTCGGTGAAACCCCCATCGGCAAGAAGGTGGAGATCGAGCTTTACCGCGACGGCAAGGAGCACAAGGTTATCGTCACCACCGCGCCTGCCGAGAGCGCACCGGCACAGTCGCAGACTCAAAGACCGGAGCGCGAGGCGGGGGTGCTGGGACTATCCGTGGAAGAAGTGGGACCCGAAATGCGGCGTCGCGGCATTGCCGGTGTCGTGGTGAGCGACCTCGAGCCCGGCGGCATCGCGGAGGAAAGCGGCATTCAGCGTGGCGACATCATCGTATCGGTGAACCAGAAGAAGGTGCGTAACCTAGCGGAGTACCAAAAGGCGATGAAGGATGCGAACAACCGGGGTGCGGTGGCGCTCCTGGTGCGGCGCGGAAATGCCAACATCTATTTCGCCTTAAAATTAAGATAGAATCTTGATCAAAAACTGCGTATAGTGTCCCCTGATATTTGACCGCCAGGGAGTCATCGATGAGTCTCATAGAAAACCAGGATCAGGCCAGAAGGCTGGCCAGGGCCATCGTATCGGATGTAGCCCTCTACAACCGCGAGAAGGTCGAGCAGGGGATCAAGGAAGACAACATTTTCGAACTCCTCAACGACCAACTGGCAGAAGGAAGGGAGCACTTCCAGTCCCGGGTGAGCCAGGAACTGGCGCAATCGAACATATTCGACATCGCCGTGGTCGACGTCTTGATCAAGCGGGCGGGAAAGATCGAATCCAACATCTGGTAGTCAGTACCACAACCGCACTAGACACGACCCGGGCGCGCTTCCATCGAAACGCGCCCGCGCTTTTTTTACGGGAGAGCCTCCCAGGAGAAACCACTATAGATGGAACCGATTGAACTCACCTTCCCTTGCGACACCGATCCGGAAAGGCTGGACAGCTTCATCGCCCGCAGCGTCCCCGAACTCACCCGCTCCGCCGCCCTGAGGCTCATCGAAACCGGCCAGGCCACGGTGAACGGGCAGCCGCAAAAACCGTCCCTCAAGCTCAAGGGAGGGGAGGCGGTCACCGTTACCATCCCGCCGCCGGCGCCCGCTCAACCGCAGCCCCAGGAGATCCCCCTCGAGATCCTGTACGAAGACGGCGACATCGTCGTGGTCAACAAGGGGGCTGGCATGGTGGTGCATCCCGGCGCGGGCAACGCCGAGGGGACGCTGGTGAACGCGCTCTTGGCCCACTGCAAGGACCTCTCGGGTATCGGCGGCGAGTTGCGGCCGGGCATCGTGCACCGCATCGACAAGGACACCTCGGGAACGCTGGTAATCGCCAAGAGCGACCGGGCCCACAACGGCCTGGCCGACCAGTTCAAGGTGCACTCCATCAAGCGGATCTACCTCGCGCTGGTGTACGGCAGCCCCAAGGAGGACCGTGGACGCATCGAATCCGTCATCGGGCGCCACCCGGTGGAGCGGAAGAAGATGTCGGGGAAGGCGCGCCACGGCAAGAACGCCATCACCCACTGGCGGGTCGAGGCGCGCTATCCCGGCGTCACGCTGGTGCGCCTGAAGCTGGAGACGGGGCGCACGCACCAGATCAGGGTGCACCTCTCCGAGGCGGGACACCCGCTGCTGGCGGATGAGGTCTACGGCGGCGGCAGCCGGCTTGCCCAACTGAAGGACCCGGTTCTCAAGCAGATGATCAGGGCGATGGGGCGCCAGGCGCTGCACGCGAAGACCCTCGGGTTTCTCCACCCGGTCAGCGGGGAGTACCTGGAGTTCGACACGGAACTGCCGCCGGACATGGCCGGCATCGTCGCCTACCTGGAAGATATAAACCGGGGCCAGGGGGCGGGGGACTAGGAGCTGAAAAGCCTTCCTCGTCCACTCCCCGGTCCAAGCCCTTACATACATAAAAGAGGTGTCATACATGGAAATGCAAAAAGCAGGAAAGATCCAGTACCTGAAGCCGCGGCTCGCCGCCGGCTCCGTAGCCGGCTTCACCACGCGTCACGAAGGGGTGTCGCGTCCCCCGTACAACTCGCTGAACCTGGGGAGCAACACCCTGGACTCCTCGCACAACGTGGAAGGGAACCGCAGCCTGCTCGCCCGCAGCCTGGGCGCGACGCTGGACCGCTTCCTCACCGTGAGCCAGGTGCACGGCACCGACCTCCTGGTCATCGACGCGCCCAACCCGGAGCTCTCCCACTTCCTGAAGCTTGAATGCGACGGGATCGTCACCAACCAGCCCGGCATCATGATCGCCGTCTGTGTCGCCGACTGCGTCCCCGTCCTGCTGCACGACCCGGTACGGAAAGTGGTGGCCGCGCTGCACGCGGGGTGGCAAGGGACCGCGGGAAACATCGCTGCCAAGGGGGTGGAGGCGCTGGTGAGCCTGTTCGGCTGCGCCAAGAAGGACATCCGCGCCGCCATCGGTCCCCACATCGGGGCCTGCTGCTACGAGGTGGACGCCCCGGTGCGCGACGCCTTCAAACAAGCCGGCATGGCCTGGGACCTCTGCGCGACCGCAAAGGGGGAAGGGAAGTGGATGCTCGACCTGGGCAAGGCGAACCGCCAGTTGCTCGCCGACGCCGGTCTCCCCGCCGACCACATACATGTCAGCGAGCACTGCGTCAGCTGCAACCAGGAACTCTTCTTCTCCTACCGCCGCGACGAAGGTGACACCGGCAGGCAGGTGGGCTTCATCATGCTGGAAGATGAGCAATAAGCTCTAGCGCTCCAGCCAAGCTTCTGATATAAGACGGCGGAGAGTCAGAATCCTTTACAGGAGGCGTCAACAGATGAGGACCTTGTTCAGACTTGCCCTGCTCATGCTGGCCACCAGCGCGCTTTTCGGCTGCGCCCACAATTACTACAACATCCCCCAGGAAACCCTGGAGAAGAAGGTGCGCACCATCGGGGTCGCGCCGTTCTTCACCGACGCCGAGAGCGACATCAAGCACCCGGAGAAGCCGGCCATCCTCTCCATCGTGCGCGGCTACAACTTCAAAAACGAGAAGGAGTTGGTGGCTAGGATCAGGAGCACCGGCATCTTCTACGCAGTGCGCCCCGTGACGGCGGACCCCGACCGGCTGTTCACCTCCCTGGTCTGGAACCGCGAAAAGCGCGACGACGCAGGCATCATCTACAACAAGTACTTCTTCAAGAAAGACGACCTGAAACAGCTCATGACCGAGAACGGTCTGGACGCGGTCCTTTTCGTGACGGTGAGCGGCCTCACCAAGCCGGCGAAGGTCTATTCCAGCAACTTGTTTTCCTACCTGGAGACGGACTACAACTACCTCTCCATGTCCGCCGTGATGCTGGACCGCGAGGGGACCACCATCTGGGAATACCCGAACTTCCGGCGCCAATCCCCGTCCTACCCTATGTTCTTCTCGCTGCAGTACCCCGACTTCGACGAGGCGGCGGCAAACCTCACCGACAAGGTCGACGTGAAGTTCAAGACCGTGGCCGGCGTTAACGCGGCGTTCGCGAAGAGCGAACCATCTTCCGTCCCCAACGGCCCCGAGGTTTCCACCCTCTACGTGAAGCAGTTCGACGAGATGCTCGCGCTCATGCAGACCTACCAACCGCTCTTTGGTGCCAAGGAGAAGGAAAAGGAGACGCCGCCGGCTCCGGCAAACGCCCCGGTCTACTACACACCGCCGGCGCCCCCTGCCACCCCGGCCCCGGCCGCACCTGCGACCGTAACGCCGCAGGCCGTGGCACCGGCGCCGGCTCCCAAGGTGGCCGCACCGGCGGCTCCGGCTGCACCGGCCGGCCCGGCCCCGATCACCTCGGTCGACATCGTTCCGGAGCAGCCTGCCGCGAAATAACGGCGACAGCTTCCCCCACCCACTACCCCCTTCCGCAAGGGGCGGGGGACCAACGACAGCTTCCGAAAGAGCCGCAAACAAAAGGCGGCGCCGAGATCAGGTCTCGGCGCCGCCTTTTTTCGTTGAGTCCCAGCGCACGGCTCTAATTACAACTCCTCGAAATCCTCCGGGTCCTCCGGATTCTCCTCTTCGTCGTCCGCCTCTTCCTCGTCGTCGTCGTAATCCTCCTCGACGACGCGCTTCAGAAATTCCTTGTTGCTTTCGATGAGCCTCCGGATCTCACCTGCGAGTTCGTCGAGATCTTCGTGTTCCACCTTACGCCTCCCCTCCCTTGCGCAGCAACGCCTTGCGATACAGCTCCAGATACTTGTGCACCGAGTTCTGCCAGGAATAATCGCTGCTCATGCCGCGACGCATCAGCTTCTTCCAGAACGCCTTGTCCTGGTACGCCGTCACCGCCCGGTTAATGGCCTCCCAAAGCGCCTCCGCGCTGTACTCGTCGAAGACGAAGCCGTTGGGGGTCTTGTCGTTGTCCCGCGGGTCGAAGACGCTGTCGGCAAGCCCCCCGGTCCTGCGCACCACCGGAACCGTGCCGTAGCGCATGGCGATCAGCTGCCCCAGCCCGCACGGCTCGAAGAAGGAAGGCATCAGGAACATGTCGCTGCCGGCGTAGATCTTGGGCGCCAGGGAATGGTCGAAGCCGCTGGTGAAGGCGATGTTGCGGGCTCCGGCGGCCTTGATGTCGTTGAAGGCCTTCACGTAGCGCTCCTCGCCGTTGCCCAGCAGTACCAGCTGCATCGGGGCCTTGGCGATCACCGGCAGGAGCTCGGCGATCAGGTCGAACCCCTTCTGGGCAACCATGCGCGAGACCATGCCGAACACCGGGATCTCCGGGGCGCTGGCGAGCCCCACGAGCCGCTGCAGCCCGATCTTGTCGACCATCTTCCCCGAGAGGGAGGCATGGCTGTAGTTCTTCATGATCTCCCGGTCCATGGCCGGGTTCCACTCCTCGTAGTCGAGACCGTTGAGGATACCGACCAGGTCGTCCTTCCTGGTCTGCAGCACCCCATGCAACCCGCATCCCATCTCCGGGGTCTGTATCTCGCGGCAGTAGGCCTCGGAAACCGTGGTCACCAGGTCGGCGGAGAGGATGCCTCCCTTCAGGAGATTGACCTTGCCGTAGAATTCCAGGCCGTCGATGTTGAAGCACTCCTTGGAGAGCCCCATGGTGGCGAGCTCCTCCTTGGGAAAGAGCCCCTGGTAGGCCAGGTTATGGATGGTGAAGATGACCCCGGTCCTGGTGAAGAAGGGATCGTTCTTCCTCTCGTGCTTCAGGTAATGCGGGATCAGCGCGGTCTGCCAGTCGTGGCAGTGGATGATGTCCGGCCTGAAGTCCATCTTCTTCAAGAGCTCCAAAACGCAGCGGCAGAAGAAGGAGAAGCGCTGGGCGTTGTCGGGATAGTCGCCGCTCGGGGTGCCGTAGAGCTCCTCGCGGGCGAAGTATTCCTTGTTCTCGATGAGGTAAACCGGGATCTCCCCGAGCGAGGCCTGGCGCAGAAAGCCTTTCTTCTCGACGCCGTCCACCATGACCGAGGCGCTCTTGCGCCCCTTGCGAACCGCCACCCCCCCCCTCTCGACCACCGAGTAGAAGGGCATCATGATCCGGACGTCATGCCCGAGCGTTTTCAGAGTCTTCGGGAGCGCACTGGCGACGTCCGCCAGGCCTCCGGTCTTCGCAAAGGGTGTAACCTCAGATGCAACAAACAAAATCTTCATGTAAGACCTCTAACACCCTGGAATTATAGGCACATTCTAGATTAAGAGCGCCCCCGGGTAAAGTTTTTTTGTAAAAGAAAAATTTAAGATGGGTCCGGGTCGACCGGGGAAAGCTCGTTGAGCGTTCCCTGCTCCATCCCCAGGCAGGGCCCCGCGTAGGCCAGCGCGAGCGGCGCCTCCGTCGGCCAGCGACCGATCAGGCTGGCCCCGCGGGAGTGGGTAAGGTAACAGCAGAGCCGGTCCCCCGCGTCGAGCCGCAGGGCCGGGAGCGGGATGCGCAACTGCGCGCTGCGGCCGACCCAGTAGCGTCCCACCCCGCCGGAAGGCTGCCAGCTCCCATCCTTCAAAAGTTGCAGTTCACCCTCGCCGTCTCCGGCCTGCATCTCGATGCGGTATTCTCCCCCTCCCATGAGGTGCAGGGAGAGGCGGTCGCCCGGCTGCAGCAGCTTTTCCAGCGACTGTGCCCCGTCGATCCGGAAATAGAAGTATTCCAGGTCATAACCGTAGAAAAAGGACTGCAGCCCCGCGTCCGCCGCGTGCATCGCCGCTCCCTGCCTGGTCAGGTCGTAGAGGCCGGCGGAGAGCCACTCGAAGTAGTCGTCGGCAGCGGAGTTCAGGGAGGGGGTGATGAGCCGCGACGGCCCCCTGACGAAGCCCGCGGGACGCTGCTTCTTGATCGGCTCGTGCAGCTCCCCGGGGACCTCGAGCGCCAGCAGCCGGTAGACGTTGATCAGGTGGCTGCGGAACAGCAGGTCAAAACTTCCGGAGTGGGGGGAGAAGTGGTCGTCGCCGTACCACCAGAACCAGTCGCTCCCCTGCGCCGCGTAGAGGGCCTTGCAGGCGCGCCGGGCCGCCTCGTCGTTGCTTGTGCCGCCGGAGAGGAGCTGCGCCACCTCCGGACTGCGCTGCACCGCCGCCTCCCGTGTCCGGGCCAGGTATTCCCACCCGAGGTTCTCCTCGGGGTGACCGATCCATATGCCGTAATCGGCGTTGATCCAGGAGCCCGGGTGCACGTGGCGCAGCAACCGCCGCTCCGGGACCCGCTCCAGCACCTCCGAGAAGGTGGCGGGCTCCACCCCCGGGGTCTGCGCCAGCGCGGCGTAGAGCCTGGAGAGGAAGGGGAGCCCGTTGTGCTGGTAGTGTTCCCAGGCGTTCTCCCCGTCGAGGATCACCGGGACCACCCGGGGAGAGCGGCTCTGCTGCCTGATCTCCTTCACCCGCCCGATGAAGTCCGCGACGGCCCGTTCCGGCTCCCACTGGGAATACGTGAAGCCGATCTGGTCCGAGAGCACCTGGTCCCTGAAGAACAGGGCGATCTCCGCCCCCCCCTGCTGAAACAGGTAAGGGTGGTAGAGCGCTTCCCGCTCCGCGCCCAGGCCGCCGGGAAGGGTCTGGGCCAGCACCCGCTCGTCGGAGGCGGTCCAGCATAACCCTTCCCGGGCCATGATCCCGAGCGCCTCGTCGCTCACCGAACCTTCCGCCGGCCAGATGCCGCGCGGCCTGAAGCCGAAGAGCCTCTCGAAGCTCTCGATGCCGTGGGCCACCTGCCCCCGCGCATCCTCCGGGTAGCGGATGTCGACGCTGGGGAGGTTCGCGCCGGGAAGCGCCACCCGCGCGATGCGTGCGTCGCACAAAAGGGGCAGGATCGGGTGGAAGTAGGGGGTGACCGAGAGCTCGACCTTCCCTTCCTGGTGCAGCCTGCGGTACAGCGGGATGATCCCGGAGATCAGCTCGCGCTGGGTGTCGAAGAGAGAGGCCTTGTCCGCCGCGTCGAACCCCTTCCCCTTGCGGATCAGCTCCCCGAAGACCGGAAAGCGGCGGCGCGCCGCCTCGCCGGTCCAGGCGAGATAGAACCAGACCTGCAGGTCCAGCAGATCCCGCTCCGCGAAGAGGGGCGCCCGCGACGCTGCCGTCCCCGGGACGCCGTCCCCCGCCATCCGGTACAGCTCCAGGTAGCGCGGGTACGGCTCGATCATGCGCCGCTTGTTGGCGGAGAAGAAGTTTTCCAGCAGGAAAAGCCGCTCCTCCTGGCCCAGGTCGCCCGGCGCCTTGCGCGCGAGTTCCAGGTAAGGGTCGACCGCCTCCCCGGAGGCGTAGTCGAGGATCTGCTCCAAAAGCGAGGGGACCAGGTTGAACACCACCTTGGCGCCGGGGCTCTCAGCGACGATGGCCGGCATGTCGTAGTAGTCCTTCACCGCATGGAGGTAGACCCAGGGGAGCAGGTACTCCCCCCGGACCGGATCCTTGTAGAAGGGCTGGTGCATGTGCCAAAGCAGCGTGAGGTACAGTGGTTCGGTCATCCTATCCCCTTGGTGCGGCGCGACCGGCGGCGCCTCTTACTGGGCCAGCTCCTTTTTCCAGCGCTCCACCTTGTGCATGTACTCATCCAGGAGCTTCTGCGCCGTCTTCGGGTCCTTGGCCTCGGCCACCACGTGGATCACGGGCTGGTACTGGTCCGGGAGCACCAGCACCCAGTCGTTGCCGAAGGAGACCTTGATGCCGTCGATGAAGGAGGCCTCCTTGTCCAGGCTGTCCTCGCTCATCTTGCGCATGATGCCACCTTTCTTCTCCCAGACGCAGGGGACCTTCCCCTGCAGGAAGGAACTCCTGGGGACCTCCTTGAGGACGCGCGACAGCGGCACCCCGGCGGCGCTGGAGAGCTCGATGGTCTTCGCGATGGTGAACATGCCGTCGAAGGCGGCCTGGAACTTCGGGAAGGCGAAGCGCCCGGCCATGGAGCCGGCCATGACCACCTCCGGCGAGATGGCCGCCTCGATCATGGCGCGGTCCACACTCTTCGTGCGGCGCACCGAAGAGCCGTTTTCCTGGGCGATCTGCTCGATCACCGACGGCGCCGAAACCGGGACCGCGAAGGCGCCCCGGGAGCCGCTTTTCAGCATGAGCGTGGTCATGAGCGAGAGGAATTCCTCCGGCTGGTAGATCCTGCCGGTCTCGTCCACCAGCACCACCTCCTCGACGGTCGGATCGAGCCAGAAGCCGGCACGCGCCTCCAGCGTCATCACGATCTTGGCGAGCTGCTGCAGGGAGTTGGGCTTCTCGTCCACCGTCTTCGAGCCGCGCTGCTCGTCCAGGTAGGTGTTGAGACCGATCACCTCGCACCCAAGGTCGTTGAGGATCTGGGGGAGGATCTGCCCGGCCGGGGAGTGGTTGAAATCGATCACGACCTTGGCCTTCGAACTCCTGATGAGCTGCTGGTCCACCCCCCGGAAGAACCCCTCGCGGTAGAAGTCCATCACCTGCGGCAGCTCCGTGATCCCGCCGGGCTCCATGTGGTGGGCGCGCCGGAAGTTTTCCTTGTAGAAGATGCGCTCGATGTTCTTCCCCATGGAGGAGGAGAAGTCGAGGCCGTCGGCATCGAGGAAGACGATCTCGGTGGTCGCCGGGTCCTCCAGCGACTGGCGGAAGTGCACCCCCCCCACCTCGCCGAAGGTGCGCAGCTTGTAGCGCAGGATGGGGAGCGACACCATCCTGATGTCGCGCACGTTGACGCCGGCGGAGAGGATCCCCCCGAGAAAGCTCCTTTTCAACATGCGGGAGGAGAGGGTCGCGTCGCGGCCGACCAGGACGTGACTCCCCTTGGGAAGCGACGTGCCGTAGGCGCAGCCGAGCTTCGCCACGAACTCGGGGGTGAGCTCGATGTTGGTGAGCCCCTTGATCATCTCCCCCTCGAACAGCGATTTCTTCCAGCGTTCGCCCCAGATCAGGTTGCCGGTGACGGTGGAGCCCGCCTCGATCAGCTTCCTCGGCCAGATCTTCACGTCCCGCTTGATGTAGCTTTCCTCGCCGATGGCGGTGTCGTCCGCCACCACCCCCCCCTCTTCCATCACGGTCGCTGCGCCGACGCTCACGTTGTTGCAGATGACGCAGTCGTTGATCTTGGCGCTCTTCTTGATGTAGACGTTGTCCCAGATGACGGCCCGGGTGAGCTTCGCCCCCGGCTCGATGATGCAGTTGCGGCCGATGACCGAGTCCTTGATCTCCGCCCCCCCCTGCACCTGCGAGTTGTCGCCGACGACCACCGTCCCTTCCACCACGGTCCCCTCGCCCAGCCTCACGTCGACCCCGACCCTCAGATCGACGCCGGCCATCTCGCGCCGCGGCTCGTCCACCTTGACCCCCACCTTTCCCTTGAGTATGTCGTGGTGAGCCTCGCGGTAGGAATCGGTGTTGCCGATGTCCCTCCAGTACCCCTTGACCGGGAAACCGAACAGCGCCGACTTCTTCTTCAAAAGAAGCGGGAACAGGTCCTGGGAGAAGTCGAAGTTCTCCCCCTCCGGGATGAACTTGAAGATCTCCGGCTCCAGCACGTAGATGCCGGTGTTGATGGTGTCGGAGATCACCTCGCCCCACCCCGGCTTCTCCAGGAACTGGGTGATGCGCTTCTCCTTGTCCGTGATCACCACGCCGAACTGGAGCGGATCCTTCACCGAGGTGAGGGTGATGGTGGCCAGGGCCTTGTTCGCCTCGTGGAAATCGATCACCTTCTGGAGGTTGAAATCGGTGAGGAGGTCGCCGCTTATGATCAGGAAGCGCTCGTCCAGGTACTTCTCGGCGCATTTCACCGCGCCGGCGGTCCCCATGTCCTCCAGGGGAGTCACGTAGGTGATCCTCACCCCGAGGTCGGCGCCGTCGCGGAAGAAGTTCTTGATCACGCTGGGCTGATGGTACAGGAGCATGACCAGGTCGGTGATGCCGTACTTCTTCAGCAGTTCGACGATGTGCAGCATGATCGGACGGTTCATGAGCGGAACCATCGGCTTGGGGATGTTGCAGGTGAGCGGTTGCATGCGGGTACCAAAGCCACCCGCCATAATCACTGCCTTCATAGGTGCAGCCTCCGGGAATCAGGTTGAGGTTAAGGTAAAGGTGAGACCAGGGCGTTGCCGGTACAAGGTGAGCGGGGTCAGAGGCCTTTAGACGTACGCTCCCCGCTGCCTCTTGGCGAGGACCCGGGAGATCTCGTCCTTCAGTTCCTGCAGGTCGCTCGACTTCACCACGTAACCGTCGGCGAGCCAGGCCGAGAAATCGTCCTTGTAGCAGGAGAAGGCGGTGCACAGGATCACCGGGATGGTGTGGCGCTCCTTGACGATGCGCTGCAAAAGCTCGAGGCCGCTCTCGTTCTTGAGTTTTATGTCGATCACGGCGAGATCGAAGCTTTCCGACTCCAGCTTCTCAACCGCCTCGAGGGCGCTTCCCGCCGTCACCACCTGGTACCCCTCATCGCTCAACTCCTGGGCGTACAGCAACCTGATGTTCGCCTCGTCATCAACCACCAACAGTTTCGCCATGTCAGATGTTCTCCTTTCTCGTCAAAAGCCTGATGCTGTACGTGTTGCCGCCCCCGGGGCGGCTTAGTATCGAAAGAGAATTGCCCTGCCTTTCCAGGATGGACTTGCACAGGGAGAGCCCCACCCCCTCCCCGAGCTCCTGGGTCTGGAAGAAGGGCGCGGTGAGGGCCTCCTGGGCGGTCTGGGTGAAGGGCCTGCCGTCATCGCTGACGCGCAGGAGCACCCCGTCCCCGTCCAGCACGCTCTCTATGCGCAGCTCCCCCCCCTGCTCGATGGCGGCAAGCGCCGTGGCGGTGATGGTCTTCAGGCAGTAGCTGATCTGCTTGTAGTCGATGCGCACCATGGGGAGCTCAGGGGCAAGCTCCATGCGGCACCGGACCCCCGCCTGCTCCAGTGCCCCTTCCAGCTCCCCCATCGCCTTACCCACCAGTTCGTTCAAGTCCCAGAAGTCGGTGACCGGGAACAGGGACTCGGAGTAGTCCAACACCTCGCTCAGCACATCCTCGAGCTGCCGCGTCTCGCGCACGATCGACTCCAGGTAGCTCCGCTTCTCGTCCTGGTCCGGGGTCGCCTTCAAGAGGGTGCGGGCGAAACCGCCGATCACCATGAGCGGGTTCCTGATGGAGTGGGCGATGCTGGAGGTGATCTTCCCCACCAGCGCCATCTTCTCCATCTTCACGATCAGCTCCTGCTGCTCGCGCAACTTCACGTTGGCCGCCTTTTGCTTGGCCACCTCCTCCTGCAGACGCTCGTACAGGGAGGCGCGCTCCAGCGCGAAGGCGACCGGGAAGGCGAAGGTTTCCAGGGACTGCATGTCCTGCAGCGTTATCGGCTTATGGGTGATGCAGTTGTCGGCGATGATGACGCCGATGCGGCGGTTCCTGGAGATGAGCGGCATGACCAGGAAGGTATCCACTCCGAGGATGCGGGCCAGCCCCCGGTCCAGGTCCGGGTTGTTCAGCGCGTTCTCCACCAGGATCGGCTTCTTCCCCAACAGGGCCCGGTTGAAGATGTGCCCCTGGTCGGCCAGGGGGACGGTGAGCTGGTTCAGGATGTCGTGGAACTTCACCTTCTCCGAGTTGAGCTTGGTCTTCTGGAAATCCCGCGCCAGCTGCCTCAGGGTGAAGTTGCTGCGGCCGATGTCCTCCCAGGTGCGCCACGCCTCCTCGTAATCCCGGGGGCCCACGCCGAGGTAGCCGCGGATGTGACGCCGGTCCTTGTCCGTCATCAGCAGGAAGGCGCGGTTCATGCCGAACCCCTTCCCGGCGGTGATGGCGGTCATGGCTATGGAGAGGACCTCGTCCAGGTCCAGCGAGGTCTGCAGCACGAGGCCCACCTCGCGCAGGAACTTGATCTCGCGGGTCTTGCTGTTCAAGAAGCTCAGCATGGCCCCCATCTGGGACTTCTGTTCCTGGAACTCGGTCAGTATGTACGGGAGTACGTCGGACAGCGGGTAACCCGACCCCTTCATCCGGGCCAGGTCGTTCTTGAAGCGGGGGCACTCAACGCACTTCTCCACGATCCTGCGGCGCTGGGAAACTAACAGGTCCTCCTCCCCCTCGCCTATGTACGGGCAATTCTCGGGCTCGATCTGATCCCTGCTCCAACAGCATTCCCAATCCAAGCTCCCTCCGGGTGCGGCTCATGATATGACAGGTCGAAACGGCAAAAGTATAGCAGCCGCTTCGCTCATAGCAAGCGGAAAAGGGCACTTTAGTTAAAAATGTTAATTAATAATTTAGTTTCAATCGGTTGCGGCGCCGGCACGCCCTCGCGGCGGGGCAGGTGGCGTCCGGCTTGGCGAGGTGCAGCGCTCGAGAACGGTTCCATGAGGAGGAGAAGCGACGGGAAAAACGGGAAAAGTAGCATTAACAGAAAAGCCCCCACGGTCTAACCGTGGGGGCTCTTGGTCCATCTACAGTACTGCTCCTCGCGGGGCTACTTCCCCGCCATCATCTTGAGCCTCTCCATCTGCATGATGGTCACCTTGTTGCCGTCCAGTTCAATGATCCCCTCGTCCTTCATCTTCTTGAAGGTGCGGGAGAGGGTCTCGCTGACCGTGCCGAGCCGCGAGGCGAGCTCCCCCTTGCGCATATCCAGCTCGAGGTAGGTCTTCCCCTGGAAGCTGGTGCTCTTGCGCCCGGCCAGGTCCAGGAGGTAGGAGGCGAGCCGGGAGGGGGCGTCGGCGAAGGAGAGTTCCTCGATCTGCCGGGCGAAGCGCCGCAAGAGGAGCGACAGCGAGGCGATCAGGTTCATCGAGAAGCGCGGGTTGCGCTCCAAAAGCCCCATGAAGGCGCCGCGCGGGAAAAACAGGACCTCTCCCCGCTCCACCCCGCGCGCCTCGGCCGGGTACTTGCCGTCTCCGAAGAAGGCCGCCTCGGCGAAGGTCTCCACCGGGTGCACCATGTGCAGCACCTTCTCGCGCCCGTCCGGGGAGATCTTGCACAGCTTCAACGCCCCCGCGGCGAGCAGATAGAACCCCTCGGCCTTCTCCCCCTCGCTGAACAGCGTCTCACCCTTGGCGAAGGGGCGCCGCACCGCGATCTCGGCGAGTTCGACCAGGTACTCCTCTTCCAGGCCCGAGAACAGCAGGGCTTTCCTGATGATGTCCTTGTTTTCCATGCCCACCTTTTTAACCCGAAATGAAAACAGAGGTCAAGGAGTAGTTAAGATCGGTCCCTCCTTTACTTCCCCGGCCATCTCATGTAAGATCGGCAGTTCATGAAAAGGACCCTGTACCGCTACATTTTCAACGAGATACCGCCCCCTTTCTTCGTGGGCATGGTGACCTTCACCTTCGTCCTTTTGATGGGGCGCTTCCTGAAGCTGGCAGAGATGGTGGTCGAGAAGGGGGTTCCCTTCGGCGACGTCCTGCGCATGGTGAGCTACCTCCTCCCCTCCTTCTGGCTCTTCACCATCCCCATGGCGCTGCTTCTCTCCATACTGCTCGCCTTCGGGCGCCTCTCCGGCGACAGCGAGGTGACGGCGATGAAGAGCTGCGGCATCAGCCTGTACGGACTCCTCCCCCCTCCCCTGCTCTTCTCCGTGCTCGCCACCCTCGGGTGCCTCTGGGTCACCATCTACGCCGTCCCCTGGGGCAACAGCTCGTTCAAGAAGCTGATGCTGGACATAGCTCAGAGCAGCGCCGGCGTCTCGATCAAGGAGAAGGTCTTCAACAACGCCTTTCCCGACATGGTCATCTACGCCGACGGCCTGGATGCCAAGGGGCAGAGCATGGTGGGGGTCATCGTCCACGACGAGCGCAACCCCAAGGCGCCGACCACCATCTTCGCTGCCACTGGCGCGCTCTTCTCCGACCCGGCCAGCCGCTCCATGGAATTCCAGCTCAAAAACGGCTCGATCCACCGCAGCGAGGAAGGGGCGGGGTACCGCATGGTCCAGTTCCAGGAGTACATCCTGCGCGTTGCCCTGGCCGACTCGACTCCGAAGGAGCCCAGAAAGACAAGCGAGATGAGCATCTCCGAGTTGCGGCACCCTCCGCCGGGGACTCCCGCGAAGGACGTCCTGGCCCGCCGTCTGGAGCTGCATAGCCGCCTGGCGCTCCCGTTCTCCTGCATAGTCTTCACCTTCGTGGGGGTTCCGCTGGGGATCCAAAACCGCCGTTCGGGCAAGGCATCCGGCTTCTCGCTCAGCATCGCCGTGATTCTCTGCTACTACGTCGCGCTCTCCGGCTTCGGCGCCCTCGGAGAGAAGTCGGTCCTGCCGCCGTTTCTTTCCGGCTGGGGGCCGAACCTCATCTTCCTTCTGGCCGGCGGTTACCTGTTCGTGAAGACCGCTGCCGAGGAACCGCTCCCGCTGACCACCCTGTACCGCAGCGCCAAGGACGCGGTCGTAAACCGCATCGGCAAGGGGGTAAAGCGATGAGTATCCTGACGCGGTACGTGGCCAAGGCGTACCTGAGGATGCTGGGGCTCTGCCTGGGCTCCTTCGTCACCATCTACCTCGTGGTGGACTTCATGGAGAAGATCGGCCGCTTCTCCCGTAGCGGCGCCTCGTGGCAGCACCTGGCCCTGTTCTTCATCACCAAGATCCCGGAGATGATCAGCGATTCGGCGCCGCTGGCCGTGCTCATGGCGACTCTGCTCACCCTGGGCGCCTTCTCGCTCAGTTCCGAACTTACCGCCATGCGCAGTTGCGGTATAAGCCTCGTGCGCATTTCCGCCCCCATTCTCGGCATCTCGCTCCTCATGAGCCTCACCGTCCTGGCGCTTGGGGAATTCGTCATACCCAAGACGTACGCCCAGCGTCTTTACATCCAGGCGGTGCTGATCCAGAAGAAGGCCCCGGGGATGTACTTCCGTCAGCACAACATCTGGTACCGGGAGGGGGATACCGTGCTGCGCGCGAGCCTCTTCGAGCCGAGCCTGAACCAGCTTAAGGGTGTCACCATCTGGGAGATGCAGCCGGGGACCGGGCTGCCGCTGCGGCGCACCGATTCGACCCTTGGGGAGCTCGGCCCGCGCGGGTGGACCTTAAGCGAAGTGGTGGTGCGTGATTTCCAGGGTGCCGAGGTGATGAAGACGCGCAAGTACCCGCAGCTGCTCGCCCCCCTGAAACTGAAGCCGGCCGACCTCAAGGTGCTGGGGAGGTACTCGGACAGCATGACCCTCAGGCAGCTCAACCGCTACTGCAAGAAGATCCAGGCGGGGGGATACGACGCCACCCGCTACATCACCCAGTTCCACAGCAGGATCTCGCTCCCCTTCGGCTGTGCCGTCATGGCCTTCCTGGGGATCCCCTTCGCCTTGCGCGGCGGGAGGTCAAGCGGCATCGCCTTCGGTGTCGGCATTTCCATCGGGGTGGGCTTTCTCTACGTCATCATCAACTCGGTGATCATCTCGGTGGGGCAGGTCGGCCTGCTCCCCCCCGTGGTGGCCGCGTGGGCCACCAACTTCATCTTCCTGGCCGCTGGGGGATGGCTCGCCCTTACCATTGACAACTGACCGCCCAGGGCCGAAAATGGCCTCCGCCAGTCAGCATGCTGCTATTCAATCACGTTGCACGGAGGTGACTCTCATGATCCGCAAGTTGACCATCACCCTGCTGTTTCTTTTGTTCTGCGCGACGACCGCGCCGGCCCAGCAGACGCCCCCTCCGGCGGCGGACTCCGGCCGGCTGGCGGCGCTGAGCGTCCTCAGCATCCTCCCCGCCCAGGGCGAGCCCGGCACCACGGTGACCCTGAACGGCACCGGCTTCACCTCCGCCACCACCGTCATGCTGGGGAGCCGGGAACTCCCCGCACAGGTCGTCGGGGGGCGCATCATGACCTTCGAGCTCCCCGAGCTGCCGCCGGGCGCCTACGCCCTGTTCCTGAAACGCGATGACGGCGCCACCACCCGCCCCTTCAACTTCGTGCTGCAGGCGCAAAAGCCGGTGGTCTCCTCGCTCATCCCCGACACCGTCACCAGCTGCGCCACCGGCCGGGAGCGCGAGGTGCTGGTCAACGGGGCCAACTTCCGCACCGGCACCCGCGTGCTCCTCGACGGTGCCGTGCTCACCACCCGCTTCATCTCCCCGGTCATGCTCGCCTTCACCGCTCCCACGCTCCCCGCCGGGGTGCATCAGGTCCAGGTGAAGAACCCCACCGACGCCTCGTCGACTGTGCTGGCACTCTTCATCGACGCGAAGCCAGAGATAGCGAACGTGTCCGTGGGGAGGGAGTTCGTGAACTACTACGAGTTGATCGTGAGCGGGAGGAATTTCCACCAGAATTCGGTGCTGGTCGTGGACGGCAAGAGACTCGCCACCGGGAAACAGCTGGTGGGAGAGAGGGAGCAGCTCGTGTACGGCGGGTGCAACCAGATGACCTACCTGAGGTTCCCTTACGACCCGACCCCGAAGGAAATCACCCTGCAGGTGGTGAACCAAAGCGGGGAGGAGAGCGCCCTGTTCACCATCAGCGCCCCCTGACCGGCTAGCCGACCGGTTCCTCCAGCACAACCAGATAGCCGTCGGGATCGAAGCACCAGAGCTCGTAGGTCCCGTACGGCTTTCTCTCCAGCGGGTAGAGGATCTCCAGGTCCTCTTCCTGCAGCTCCTGGTAGATCTCCTCGATCCCCTCGACCACAAGATGCAGCGTCATCCCCACCCCGCGCGGGAACCCCTCCAGGCGCGCCTGCAGGATGGGGTGCAGCTGCGCCACCGCCGCATCCTCCACGAAGATGATCTGAATCTCCTCCGTTTCCAGAAGCAGGTGCTCCGGCGCTCCCGGCGCCGTGACCGGGCGCTGCACCGGGAGGCTCAGGATGCCCGCGTAGAAGGCCTCGGTGGTATCGAGGTCGGACACGCAGAGCTGGATGGTAAGGTCCGCCGTCACTCGCCGAACCAGGCGCTGGTGTACCTGCTGATCAGCACCATGGAGTTGGTGAAGATGAGTATCCCGACGACGACCATGAAGCCCCCGGTGATGACCTCGAACAGCCGTATGTGCCGCTTGAAGCGGCGGAAGAAGACCAGGAACTGGTGCAGCGCGAGGGAGGCGATGAAGAACGGGATGGCGAGTCCCATCGAGTAGGACAGAAGGAGCCAGACTCCCCGCCCTTCGGTGGCGGCGACCGCCAGGATGGTGGCGAGGATCGGCCCGATGCAGGGGGTCCATCCGGCGGCGAAGACCACGCCGACGACGAAGCTCCCGAGGTACCCGGCCGGTTTTCTGTGCAGCGTCAGCTTCTTCTCTCCCAGCAGCATGGTGATGTCGAAGAGCCCCGAGACGTGGATGCCGAAGATGACGATGAGGATGCCGCCGATGCGCCGGATCGCGGTCTTGTGCTCGTGCAGGAAATCACCGACAAAGGTGGCCGAGGCCCCCAAAAGGACGAAGACGCAGGTGAAACCGGCGATGAAGAGCAGGGAGTGGATGATGGTCTGCTGGCGCACCTTGTGGCTTGGGTGCTCGGCGTTCAGGTCGGCGAAGGAAAGCCCGGTGATGTAGGTGATGTAGGAGGGGATCAGGGGCAGCACGCAAGGGGAGAGAAACGACAGCAGCCCCGCCACGAAAGCGCCGATCATGCTGATGTTGTTCGTTTCCATACGTTTCCTCCTGGCGTTAGCGGTTGCGCCCGCCCCGTGAGGGGCGGGCGAGCTTAGGTTATTTGCCGCCCATTATTTCCTGCAGGGCCTGTATCACCTCGGGGTTGCTCCAGTCCAGCCCCCCCACCACCTTCTTCCTGATGACCCCTTTGGGGTCGACCACGAAGGTCTCGGGGACGCCGGTGGTGCCATAGCGCCTGGCCACCTGGCCGTCGGTGTCGAGCAGGGCGGGGAGCGTTACGCCGCCGCGCTTGAAGAATTCCTCGACGGCGCCCTTCCCCCCCTCGTCGATGGAGATGGCGAGCATCTGGAAGTTCTTACCCTGCATCACCTGGTTCAGCTTCACCATGGACGGGATCTCCTCCCGGCACGGGGGGCACCAGGTGGCCCAGAAGTTCACCAGCACCAGTTTGCCTTTCAGGGTCGAGAGCTGCACCGGCTTGCCGGAGAGGTCTTTAAGCGTGAAATCCGGCGCCGCATTCCCCTCGACGGCCGGCAAGTCGGCTGATTTCTTCGTGCACCCCGCGGCGGCCACACCCAGCGCCGCGGCCACGAGCACGGCAGCGATCCAACGTCTCATCATTTCCTCCCCGGTTGCGTGATGTTGTACTTTTCCATCCGGTAAATCAGCGTGTGGCGCGGGATGCGCAGGAAGCGCGCGGCGGCGGTCTGGTTCCAGTCGCAGCGGTTGAGCGCCTCCAGGACCACCTCCATCTCGAGTTGCTCCAGCGAATACCCGCCGGCCGGGAGCCTCAGCACACCCCCCTCGGGAGGTGGCGCCGCGGCCGATATCTTGGCGGGAAGGTCGTCCACCCCGATCTGGTCACCCTCGCGCATGATGAGCAGACGCTCCACCGTGTTCTCCAGTTCGCGGACGTTGCCTGGCCAGCCGTACTCCTTGAGCCTTTGCAGCGCCTCCTTGCTGAAGGTCACCCCTTCCGCGCCGAACTTGCCGCAGAAATAGCGGATCAAAAGCGGCACATCCTCCACCCTCTCCCGCAGCGGCGGAAGCTGGATCGGGATCACCGAGAGCCGGTAGTAGAGATCCTCGCGGAACTTCCCCTCAGCGATCCAGCGCTCGAGGTCGGCGTTGGTGGCGGCCACGACCCGGAGGTCGATCTTCTGCAGCGAGGTCCCCCCCACCGGCTCGACCACCCGTTCCTGCAAGACCCGCAACAGCTTCGGCTGCAACTCGATGGGGAGGTCCCCCACCTCGTCCAGGAAGATGGTGCCGCCGTCGGCCAGCTGGAACTTCCCCTCCTTGTCGCGGATGGCGCCGGTGAAAGCCCCTTTCACGTGACCGAAGAGCTCGCTCTCCAGGAGGTCCTTGGGGATCGCGGCGCAGTTCACCGCCACGAAGGGGGCGCCGCGGCGGGAGCTCCCGGAGTGTATGGCGCGCGCCACCAGCTCCTTCCCGGTCCCGGATTCCCCGGTGATGAGGACGGTGGCCTCGGTGTCGGCAACCTTGCGCACCACGGAGAAAACCCCCTCCATGGCACGGGAGGTCCCGACGATGCTCTTGAACTCGGTGCGGCCGGAAAGCTCCTCCTTGAGCAGGCGGTTCTCCTCGGAGAGCCCCTGCAACTGGAGCCCCTTCAGCACGGTCAGCTTCAGCTCCTCCCTGTTGAAGGGCTTGGTGAGGTAGTGAAAGGCACCGAGCTTCATCGCCTCGACGGCGGTGTCGATGGCGCCGAAGGCGGTCAATACGATGACCACGGTGGAGGGAGCCCGCTCCTTGACCGAGGAAAGCACCTCGAACCCGGTGACTCCCGGCATCTTCAGGTCGGTGATCACGAGCTGGGGGGATTTCTCCTCGAAGAGCTGCAGCCCGGCGGCGCCGTCGGCAGCGGTGTAGACGTCGTACCCTTCCTGCTGCAGGTTGTACTCGAGCACGCGCCGTAACGAGCTGTCATCATCTATGATCAGTATCTTTGGGGGCATGTTTTCCCGGATGAGGACAAGGGGTCGAATAGGAGACAGCTCAATTTTTAACCGATTTACCCACCAAGGGCAACCCTTTTTATAATGAGGCAGATCTCGCGACCCGGCTGCTGCCGCCGAGGTACAGGGCCGGAGCCAGATGCCGTGCGGGTGCGGGGGGCGAGCCGGTCACGAAGCGCCGGCCTGGTCCACATGAGAAGAGCAATGGTGCGAACGGAGGAGGAAAAGTGTGGACGGCGGGGGGAATCGAGGGAAAAAGGGGACGGCTGGCGCCGCTCGGGCGAGCGGTACCGGGTGCGCCCGGACCATCGTGCCGGGGCGGAGGTCATACCGGAGAGGGTGACGCTAGGTGCGGCGCCCCCTCGGTCTGCGTGGCCCGCCAAAGTAGTTCTGGGTCAACTCACGGGTCCCTACCGCCAGAGGAAGCAGGTCTTCGTGCCGCTTCAGAGTCTCCGGCAGCGACGGGCCGTCGGTGATGATGAAGTCGTCCTCGCCCAGACAGGTCTTGGCGAAGAAGCGCCCGGCGGCGCTGCAGAAGATGTTTATGCTAAAAACCTCTCCGTTAACTTCCAGCTCAGACGAGTGCAAAAGCATCTCTTCGTCCACATCTCCCCCCGGAACCAATAACACTGAATATGAAGACACAGGGATATCAGCAAGAACTGCACCAAGGAAGGGGAGGCCGCCGCTCGCTGGCGGTCCGGAGTGCGGAAAGGCGCATTCGCCTTGAGCAAAACAAATGAGCGTCGAATAACCGACGCTCATTAACGGTGGGAGAAAGCGAAGAAATGCGTGTTCTTTTACGAAAAATTGACAGGCAAACCGCTAAATGACGGTAACGTGAAGGTTACTTGACCCTGGTGACGACGTAGTCGGCGAGGTCGGCCAGCGCGTCCCTGGCAGGCGAGGCGGGGAATTTCTCCAGGTGTTTCTTGCACAGGGCGACGTGGTCGCTGGCGGAGGCCACGGTGTGCTCGATGCCGCCGTAGCGCTGCACCAGGGCGAGCACCTGGCCGAAGTCTTCGTCCGAGAGGAGTTCCTTCTCGACGACGGATGCGATGAACTCGCGCTCCTGCTCGCTGCACAGCTTCAGGGTATGGATCAGCGGCAGCGTGATCTTTCCCTCCTCGAGGTCGTGCCCGATGCTCTTGCCGAACTGCTCCTCGCTCGCCGTGTAGTCCAGCGTGTCATCCATGAGCTGGAAGGCGATGCCGAGGTCCATGCCGTAGTCCGCGACCGCCTGCCTGAGTTCCGGGTCAACGCCCCCCAGGATGGCGCCGACCTCGCAGGCCGCCGAGAGGAGGATGGCGGTCTTGCTGCGTACCACCTCGATGTAGCGCTCCACGGTGATTTCGAGGTCGCTCGTGCAGACCAGCTGCAGCACCTCGCCTTCCGCGATCATGGTGGTGGCGTCAGCGAGAACCTTGAGTATGCCGAGGTCGCCGTCGGCCACCATGAGCGAGAATGATTTGGAAAAGAGGAAGTCGCCCACGAGAACCGAGGCTTCGTTGCCCCAGAGGGTGTTGGCTGAAGCGAGGCCGCGGCGCAGGTTCGCGTTGTCCACCACGTCGTCGTGCAACAGGGTCGCGGTATGGATGAACTCCACCACGCTCGCCAGCGGCACGCTGCGGCTCCCCTGGTAACCACAGAGCCTGGCCGCCAGAATCACCAGCGCCGGACGGATCCTCTTCCCGCCGCTGGAAAGCACGTACTCGCCCACCTTGCGAATCAGCGGGACATCAGACTGCAGATCCTTCTTGAACTGCAGTTCCACGTTTTTCAGATCTTCCCCGATGAGGGCAAGCGCTGCATCCATAATAAGGCCTCGGTTCTGCGACTCGCAATATCGCAGTCTTACGTTTAGAAAATATTAACGGCACGAAATCGCGCCGTTTTTTACCCGGCCAGGCCGGAAATTTTAATGGGAAACGACGGAGCACTCTAGCAAATCCGTATTCATTATTCAAGGCATTTCGTCCGGGTAGACGAGGCAGCGGCGGGGGATACGGGGGGAAAAGAGGCGCAAGGAGAGCGAAGAAAGGGCGGGACCCGGCGGGTCCCGCCCCTGGTTCAGGCGGCGCGCAGATCCTGGTTTACCAGGCCGCAGAGTTTAAGTTCCTTCTCGAGCTTCGCCTTGGTCAGCCCCAGTGCGCGGCACATCTTCTCGCGGTTGCAGTCATAGCGCTCCATGGCCATGAGCAGCAGCGCCTTTCTGAGCGAGACCGAGAGCTTGTCCATGACATGTTCCTTGGAGGTCGCCGAGATCAGGGTGAAAAAAGGTTCCAGGCTTCTCTGGAAGAGCTGCGCACTCTCCTCGACGTGCATCTTGCGTTCACTGTTCATCTTTCTCACCCTCATCACGTTGGCTGCGATCTCGTCCATCCCCTCGTTCACCAGTTGCCAGACATCCGGATCGTAGGCCACGGTCAAAACCACGGCTATGCGTTCCGCGCCAGGAGGCTGTTGCCGCTTGACCAGCACCACCTCGATCGCGCCGAACCCGTCTCCCGCCGCACAGGCCCCTCTATGATTGCTCACCATGCCCCACCTCCCAGTTGCGGTACGAACGGAGCGACGACCGCGCCCCCTGTTCTTTTTGATGGCACCTTCTCTGATTCAACTGCCGTACCAATTCCGTCAGCTGGTGACCGCACGGGACAAGTAGCGGATTTATCGCGGCTTTGACTGCGACACGGCCGGCATCGCGCCTCATGCCGCAGGCTGCACCATGTTCACAAGTTGCACATAAACCGCTTGGCTGTGCAAATTACGCCTAGCCACTGCCTGCACAGCGCTCCCCGGTGGGAGCTTCGCCCGCGAAAGCCGGAGAGTCCAGCCTCCTACTTGAATAAAATCTAATCTATGGTATCATGCCCCGACGCACATGAGAATGAAGGGAGCAACACCCTAATCAAAGCAGGAGGGGGACATGCAAAAGCTGCAGCTTTGGGAGCGCTACAAAAACCGGCTCTACCACCATGCCGAACTGGACCTCAGCGTCGATACCAGCCGGATGAACTTTCCCGACTCCTACCTGGAGGAGATGGAACCGCGCCTGCAGAAGGCCTTCGAGGAGATGGCCGAACTCGAGGCGGGAGCGGTGTCCAATCCCGACGAGCAGCGCATGGTGGGACACTACTGGCTCAGGGCGCCGGAACTTGCCCCGACACCGGAGCTCACGGGGGAAATCAAGGACACGCTCGCCTCCGTGAAAGCCTTCGCCTCATCCGTGCACCAGGGCAACATCGCGGCTCCGGACGGTCACCGCTTCGAGAACCTGCTGATCATCGGCATCGGTGGATCGGCGCTCGGGCCCCAGTTCGTGGCGGACAGCCTGGGGAGCCCGCAGGACCGCATGAAGGTCTATTTCTTCGACAACACCGACCCCGACGGCATGGACAAGGTGCTGGCCGAAATCGGCCCCGGCCTCAAACGGACGCTGACCGTGGTGATCTCCAAAAGCGGCGGCACCAAGGAGACCCGCAACGGCATGCTTGAGGCGCGTCAGGCCTTCGAGAAGGGGGGGCTGCACTTCGCCGCCCACGCGGTCGCCGTGACCGGCAGCGACAGCGAACTGGACCGGACCGCTTCCCAAGAGGGGTGGCTGGGTACACTCCCCATGTGGGACTGGGTCGGCGGGCGCACCTCGGTGACCTCGGCGGTCGGCCTCCTGCCGGCGGCGCTGCAGGGAATCGACATAGAGCGGCTCCTCACGGGTGCGAGAGTCTGCGACCAGGCGACCCGCAGCCGTGTCACCAGCGACAACCCCGCGGCGCTCCTCGCCCTCTCCTGGTTTCACGCCACCGCCGGCAAAGGGGAGCGCGACATGGTGCTCCTCCCCTACAAGGACCGGCTGCTCCTGTTTTCCCGCTACCTGCAGCAGCTCATCATGGAATCGCTGGGCAAGGAACTGGACCGGGACGGCAAGAAGGTACTGCAGGGGATCACGGTCTACGGCAACAAGGGTTCGACAGACCAGCACGCCTACGTGCAGCAGCTGCGCGAAGGAGTTGCCAACTTCTTCGTCACTTTCATCGAGGTACTTAAGGACCGCGAGGGGGCGTCCATGCTGGTCGAGCCCGGAGCCACCTCGGGGGACTACCTTTCCGGGTTTTTCCAGGGAACCAGGTCGGCCCTCTATGAAAAGGATCGCGAATCGGTTACTATCACCATTCGCGAAATCTCACCCGCCAGCATCGGGGCGCTGATCGCCCTCTACGAGCGGGCGGTCGGGCTGTACGCCTCGCTCATCAACGTGAACGCGTACCATCAGCCGGGGGTCGAGGCGGGCAAGAAGGCGGCCGGCACGGTGCTCAAGCTGCAGGGTGAGATCCTCGATATGCTTCGCCGCCAGCCAGGCCGCGACTTCAGTTGCGAAGACATGGCCATGACCCTGGCGCGTCCGGAAGAAGTGGAGACCGTTTTCCTGATCCTGCGCCACCTGGCCGCGAATCCTGCCCACGAGGTGGGCGTCGTCCCCGGCGAGAAGGTCTGGGAGAGCAGGTTCCGCGCCGCCAGCTAGCAGCACCCCTGAACGCATAGGTTCAACCGGGCATTCCCGGGCAGTATTCCCAAACGCCCTCCCCTCCCAGACGGGGGCGGGCGGGGGGTGGGCGAAGCTGCACGTTCATCAAATGATGGCACGTCCACCTGCCACCTTCCCGCAAGAATATTTAACACGCCAGATGCAGAGGAGCAGATGAAGACAGTAGACCTGAGAAGCGACACGGTAACACGTCCGTCGGAGGCAATGCGCCGGGTGATGGCGGCCGCCGAGGTGGGCGACGACGTTTATGGCGAGGACCCGACGGTGAACAGGCTGGAGGCGATGGCGGCGGAGCTCCTGGGCAAGGAGAGGGCCATCTTCGTCCCCAGCGGCACCATGAGCAACCTGACCGCGCTCCTCTCCCACTGCGGCCGCGGCGACGAATACATCGCCGGACAGGATGCGCACATCTACCGCTGGGAAGGGGGCGGTGGCGCCATCTTCGGCGGCATCCAGCCGCAGCCCCTCGATTTCGAGGAGGACGGAACGCTGAACCTGAACAGGGTGCGCCGCGCCGTCAAACCGGCGGACCACCACCACGCGGTGACCAGGCTCCTCTGCCTGGAGAACACGCAGGGGGGGCAGGTGCTTCCCCTCCCCTACCTGGAGCAGGCCGCGTTGGTTGCAAAGGAACTCGGGCTTGCCATGCACCTGGACGGCGCCCGCGTCTTCAACGCGGCGGTCTATCTCGGAATCCCGGTGCGGGAGATCGCCCGGCATTTCGACTCGGTTTCGGTCTGCCTCTCCAAGGGGCTTGGCGCGCCGGTGGGATCCGTCCTTTGCGGCAGCGCCGCCCTCATCGACCGTGCGCACCGCTGGCGCAAGGTGGCCGGCGGCGGCATGAGACAGGCGGGCCTTCTCGCGGCAGCAGGGATCCATGCGCTGCAACACAACGTGGAGCGACTGGCCGAGGACCATGAGCATGCGGAACTCCTCTCCAGCGGCCTCGCCCACATCGACGAACTCATGGTGACCCAGGCCCGCACCAACATCCTCTTCGTCACCCCCCCTGAGGGAAGCGCCCCGGCGTTGCGCAAAGCGCTCGCCGGCGAGGGAATCCTGATCGGGGGAGGCGACGCGATCCGCCTGGTCACCCATCTCGATATTGACGGCGCCGGCGTTGAGCGCACCGTGGCCGCCTTCAAGCGCTTCTTCGCAAGCTGGGGTAAATGACGTGGCCGAGATAACGTGGAACGATTTCGAGCAGGTGGAGCTCAGGGTGGGGACCGTGCTGGAGGTGGAGGAGTTTCCCGAAGCGAGGAAGCCCGCCTACAAGCTGGTGGTTGATTTCGGCGAGGCCGGAGTGAGACGGTCCAGCGCGCAGATCACGAAGCACTATACCCGCGAGGAGCTGGTGGGGAGGCAGGTGATCGGGGTGTGCAACTTCCCCAGAAAACAGATCGGGCGTTTCTTTTCCGAGGTGCTGATCACCGGGTTCGCCGACGAAAACGGAGACATCGTGCTCGCCGCCCCGGAGCGCCCCGTCCCCAACGGCAGCAGGCTCTGCTAGAAAAAAAAGATGGGGCGAATCACCGTTCGCCCCATCTCGTCTGTCAAGGTTCTCCCCTTGTTCCCTCGCCCACCGGGAGAGGGTGGCCGAAGGCCGGGTGAGGGAGATGCCGTTTCAGCCGAGCCGTCTCCGCAGACAAACAGGCGCCCTCACCCTGATCCTCTCCCGGAGGGAGAGGGAGGAAGGCTTGCCGCTCATCCTACCCCTTGATGCGCAGCGCCTCCGCGTAGACCGCGCTCTTGTGGAGCCCCGTTTCCAGAGTCACCCGCTTCACCGCGTCCTTCAGCGACATCTCGCCCGAGCCCAGGTACTTCTGCAGCAACTCGTCCATGCCCGGGCCGTCGTCAGCCTCCGGTTCCCCGGCGGGGCTCACCAGGATGGCCACCTCGCCCCGGACCTCCCGTCCGCGCACCTCTTCGACCAGCACAGAAAGGGTGCCGCGCAGAAACTCCTCGTACATCTTGGTCAGTTCCCGCGCCACCACCACCTCGCGCTCCCCGAGCGTCTCCAGCATGTCCTCCAGCGTCGCCAAGAGGCGCTTGGGGGACTCGTAGAAGATCAGCACCGCCCGCTCTCCAGCGAGCGACTGCAGCCTTTCCCGCCTCTTCCCCTGCTTGTTGGGGAGAAAACCCGCGAAGCTGAAATAGTCGGTAGGGAGGCCGGAGGCGGAGAGCGCGGTGACGGCGGCGCAGGCGCCGGGAATCGGGACCACGGAGATGCCGCCGGCGACCGCATCGCGCACCAGCTGGTAGCCCGGATCGGAGATGCAGGGAGTCCCCGCGTCGGTGATGAGGGCGACGCTTTGCCCCTCGCGCAGCCGGTCCAGGATCTGATCCCCCTTCAGTTCCTTGTTATGGTCGAAGTAGGAGGTGAGCGGCTTGGAGATGCCGAAATGGGTGAGGAGCTTGCGCGAGTGGCGCGTGTCCTCGGCGGCGACCAGGTCCACCTCCTTGAGGATGCGCAGGGCGCGCAGCGTGATGTCCTCGAGGTTCCCGATCGGGGTGGCAACTATGTAGAGAGTTCCGGGCATAGGAAACCTAAAAGCGGGGCTAGGGACTAGGGGCTAGAACTCCAAAAGCGGGGCGAGGGGCTAGGGACTAGCCCCTGGTTTTTACTTGCCCCAATCCCGCGCATAGCGGAAGTCGCGGTCGATGGTGCGGTTGGAAACCTTGGCGATGATGGGCAGGCGGCGCTTGAAGTGACTTCCCTGCACCTTGCGGGCAACGTTGTCGATGAATGCGGCGTCGAATCCGACGGCGATCAGCTCCTCGCGGCTCATGCGCTGGTCCACCATCCGGTACAAAAGCTCGTCCGCCTCGCGGTAGGTGAAACCAAGCTCCTGCTCGTCGGTCTGCCCCGCCCAGAGATCGGCGGAAGGCTTCTTCTCGATCACCTCGCTCGGCACCCCCATCGCCTCGGAAAGGGCCCAGACCTGGCTCTTGTAGATGTCGCCGATCGGGTTCAAGGCGCTCGCCATGTCGCCATGCAGCGTGCCGTAGCCAAGGAGGAGTTCGGTCTTGTTGCTGGTGCCGAGCACCAGGCCGCCGACGGCCGCCGAGTGGTCGTAGAGGATGGTCATGCGCTCGCGGGCCATCTTGTTGCCGCGCCGCATGTTGTCGGCATCCGGGATCACGTTGAAATAGGCATCGATCATCGGGGTGATCTCGATGACCTTGAAGTTGATCCCCAGGCTCTCGGCCACGAGCCTCGCATGGGCCTCGCTCTCCGGGTTGCTGGTCCGGTACGGCATGCAGTAGGCGTGCACGTTCTCGGGGCCGAGCGCCTCGGCCGCGATGTAGGCGACCAGCGCGGAGTCGATCCCGCCGGAGAGCCCGAGCACGCCTTTGCGCACCCCGACCTTGTAGACCTCGTCGCGCACGAATCCGACCAGGATCTGGCGCAACAGCTTCGTATTAACCGTCAACCCGCCCATTAGCAGTCTTTCTCCCTGTCGATGCGTTTTAGCTCTTTCACGGTGATGGCCAGGTTCTCGTCCCGCATCATCGGTGAGAAGATGCGTTCGCGCCTGAGCGCACCGCCGTCCACCTTGGCCAGTACGAAATCCTCCTCGAGGAGGGCCCCACGGTCGGTCATCTCGCCGGAGGGAGCGATCGCCTCGGATCCCCCCCAGAAGTTGATACCGTCCTCGTACCCGACGCGGTTGCAGTAGAAGACGCGGCAGTTAAGGAACATGGCGGTCGTGGTGGTGAGCTTTTGCCATGCCGCCGCGGAGCCGAGCCCCTCCGATTCCGTCACACCGCGACCGGGGCTGGAGGAGAGGCAGATCAGCGTCATCGCGCCGTCCATGGCCAGGATGTAGGGAGCGGAGAGGTGCCACATGTCCTCGCAGATCAGCATCCCGATCCGGCCGAAACGGGTATCGAAGGCGCGGAAGCGCTCGCCGCGCGCCATGTAGCGCTGCTCGTCGAAAAGGCCGTAGGTCGGCAGATAGACCTTGCGGTGCACGTGGCGGATCTCGCCGTCCTCGAGGTAGACCGCGGAGTTGAAGAAACGGAAGTCGGCCGACACCTCGACGAAGCCGATGGCGATGGAGATCCGCTCGGAGAGTTTCTTCAGTTTCTCTATCTGGGGGGAGTCCAGGCGCAGCGCGACTTCAGGCACCAGGTCCTTCAGGAAGTAACCAGTGAGGGCCAACTCTGGAAAAACCACGAGGTCGGCGCCGGCGGCGATCCCCTTCTCGATGGCGGCCTCGGCTAGCGCCATGTTGTCGTCCAGGCAGCCCAGCTTCGGCTTTATCTGGGCCAGGGCAACGGTAAAATCCATGAGCTTCTCCGCAATTTTTTTCTCATTACTAGCACAGCGAAAGAGGCTTTGTAAACCTCAATGCTTCATGAGACTTGCCGCCCCTTCCCCCCTCCCCGCCCCTCCCCCTCCAGGGGAGGGAGTGACGGCGAGGAAGGACAGCGGCTAGAGCAGTATGACCAGCACCACGCCGCCGGCGATCACCGAGAGGTTGCAGACCGCGGAGACGCCGTGCAGCTTGGAGAACTGGCGGCGCATGGGATCTTCCTTCGGGGTCGTTTCGAATGAAGGGATCTGCTTCTTGATCTCGGCGGCCTTGGGCTCTATGTAGAAGGCCTGGATCGAGGAAAGTGTGAGCATGACGGCGATGATGACGGCCGCGGGGACGGTCCCCTTCCCGGCCATGACCACGCGGCAGATGATGGCGATGACGCCGCAGGCCACGCCCCAGCGGAAGTAGCCGGGAAAAAAGAGCCCGACGATGCGGCCGGCGACGTCGCGACTTTCCGAGCGGAACAGGATCGGCGTGAGCACGAAGGTGAAGAGGGCGGCGCCTCCGAGCCAGAGGGAGATGGCGAGACGATAGATGGCTGCGACAACCTGCATGTACGTTTCCTCCTTGGGGTTCCATTTAAAAAGCGGGGCGAATGATTATTCGCCCCTACAGATGTGCGAGCATCTCTCCCCCTCTCCGAGAGGAGGGAGGAGTGGCCGGGGTTCTCTCCCTCTCCCTCTGGGAGAGGGGCGTGGTGAGGGCGCTGCAATAAGCGAAATGTCCCTTCGTGGCGCCCCCCTCACCCGGCCTCCGGCCACCCTCTCCCGGGGGGAGAGGGGATGGTCAGGGACCTTCCCCCCTCTCTCAGAGGGAGGGGGAGTGGCCGGGGTTCTCTCCCTCTCCCTCTGGGAGAGGGTCGGGGTGAGGGCGCTGCAATAGGCGAAATGTCCCTTCGTGGCGCCCCCTCACCCGGCCTCCGGCCACCCTCTCCCGGGGGGAGAGGGGATGGTCAGGGAGAGGGAAGGAAAGGGATGCCCTCGCTCTAGTAGGCGAGATCGAAGGCGTTGCGAATATGCTCGATGTCCGGCAGGTCGTGCTCGTGCAGCATGATGGCGACCACGTCGAAACGCGCCTCGGCATCGTAGAGCTTCTTCCTGGAGAGCCACACCAGCGCGGCCTTCGAGATCTGGCGCTGCTTGAACGGCGTCACGGCGAGCTGAGGCGGACCGTAGTTGTCGTTCTTGCGGCACTTCACCTCGACAAAGACGATGGTGCGCCCGTCCCGGGCGACGATATCGATCTCGCCGCAAGGACATCGAAAATTGCACTCGACTATCTTGAAGCCCTGCCCTTTAAGAAAGGTGGCTGCGATGGATTCGCCGGTGCCGCCGACAGAGCCGTTGCTGTTACTGACTGGCATAGCTGCCCCCGCAGAGATAGTGCCGTCCCGTGAACAAGACAACAGTGTAACAGCAAGTCCAATGACCGGATAGCTGAGAATGGGAAAAAGAGTGATACTAGAAGGAGAAAAGGCCGCTGGATGCGTCGGAGGCTCCGCCGGGCTCAGCGGGACAGTGTTCCTTGACGCCGCTGAAGCTCCTGCGGTGGATCGGGCAGGGGCCGAGTTCGGCGATGGCCGCCAGGTGCGACGCCGCGCCGTACCCCTTGTGACTGGCGAAGCCGTAGCCGGGGAACCGGGCATCGTACTCCACCATCATGCGGTCGCGGGTCACCTTGGCGATGATGGAGGCCGCGGCGATGGAGAGGCTGAGGGAATCGCCCTTCTTAACGGTGCGCTGCGGGATGTTCATCGGAACGCTGGAGATGCCGTCGATGAGGAGGAAGTCCGGATTTACGCTCAGGCCGCGCACCGCGTCGCTCATCGCGGAGAGCGTGGCCTGGAGGATGTTGATGCGGTCGATGAGGGCGTGGTCCCCGATGCCTACGCCCACCGCCAGTGCCTCGCGGTGGATGACGTCGAAGAGTTCTTCCCGTTTCCCCTCGGTGAGCTGCTTGGAGTCGTTCACCCCTGGGAGGACCAGCCCCGTGGGGAGGATGACCGCGGCAGCGACCACCGGTCCGGCCAGCGGGCCGCGTCCCGCCTCGTCCACGCCGGCGATGCGTGCGTAACCGCGCCGCAGCGCCTGCCCTTCCAGGGCAAGCATGTCGATGGGAACATCCGGGTTGTCAGGGAAAAGACCGGTCATGATTTAAACCTGAAAACCATTGGCCACGGAGAAAATCTGAGAACTTCGGAGAAAACCTGGAAACAGAAAAGACTTTTTGGGTTTACCCTCAAGTCTTTTGCCTCTCTCAGATTTTCTCAGATTTTCTCCGTGGCTAGCGGTTTTGCTTTTGGGTTTAACAAAAAAAGCCCCGGTCGCCGGACCGGGGCTTTTTGGAACTGCGTGCCGATTTACTGACCGGCGACGTACTTCCTTTCCTTGATCCTGGAAGCCTTGCCGCGCAGCTTGCGCAGGTAGTACAGCTTCGCACGACGAACCTGGCCGCGGGTCACAACCTCGATCGCCTCGATGGACGGCGAGTGCAGCGGGAACACCCTCTCCACGCCGACGCCGTTGGAGATCTTCCTCACGGTGAAGGACTCACGGATACCGCCGTTCTGACGGCCGAGGCAGACGCCCTGGAAAGCCTGGATACGGCTCTTGTCACCCTCGACGATCTTGACCTGCACCTTGATGGTGTCGCCAGGAACGAAAACCGGGATGTTCTTCTTCATCTGTGCCATTTCAATCATGTCAATCTTGTTCATTTGGTACTTCCTCCCTTATCTGGAACCTCTAGCATAAGACTTAATACTGACAGTTAACCTGCATCACCCGACTACTCTCTATCCATCCGGCGCCTAGCGCCCGAAAAGCCTGTCCAGCATGATCGATGCCGCGGACCGCACCGAGAGGTGGTTGTAATCGCCCCGCCCCCTGATCGGCTCCAGCACCAGATCGCTCTTGTTGAACACCTGCTCTATGAGCCCCCACCCGGTTCCCAGAAGCAGCAGGAAGGGCTGCCCGGGGTCCGCTTCGATGAGTTCCTTAAGCCCGGCAAAAGTCACGCTGTTGGGCCTGCCGGAAGCGCCGGTCACCACGACCGTGGGCCTGCGCCCGGTGCGGCTTTCGATGTCGGCGATGGTCGACTCCAGCGACTCTTCGCACTGCAGCGTCTCCAGCGCCATCTTCCGCTTGGGGTTGTAGGTGGACCCCCAACCGGTGAGCCAGTGCTCCCGCACCTTTTCAACGAGCTTTATCTGCTCCGCAACCGGGGTCACGATGTAGTAGCGGGCCAGACCGAAGGTCCGCGTCAACCGCGCCATGTCGTGGATGTCCAGGTTGGTGACCGAGGTCGCTACCACGTCCTTGTGCTTGTCGTACACCGGGAAGTGGATCAGCGCCATGCTGAAATTGCCCGCCTTCGCCGAGGCTTCGGTGGGCAAGGCCGCCGGTTTCACCGAGGCTTCGGTGGCCAGGGCCGTGGGCTGTAAAATTTCATTCGCCGAGGTCATGCCGCTCCGCCTTCCGCCTTCGCTAAAGCTTCGGCGGACAGGTTCGCCGGCTTCGCCTTCAGGTGGGGATCCAGCCCCAGCTCTTTCAGAAGTTTCTTGTCCTGCTTGCTCCACTCGACGCCGTCGAGGAGCTCGGGACGGGAGGCGAGCGTTCTCCTGATCTGCTCCTTCCTGCGCCACTTGGCGATCTCGGCATGGTTGCCGGAAAGAAGGATGTCGGGAACCTTCTCGCCCCTGAATTCGGGAGGCCTGGTGTACTGCGGGTACTCCAGAAGCCCATCTGCGAACGAATCGTACTGGGCAGACTCTTCATGCCCCAGCACACCCGGCACCAGCCGGGATACCGCGTCGACGATCACCATGGCGGCGATTTCCCCGCCGGTCAGCACAAAATCGCCCAGCGAGATCTCGTCATCCACGAACAGGGTGCGTACCCGCTCGTCGACCCCTTCGTAGCGGCCGCAGATGATGATGAGCCCTTCCTCGCGGGAAAGCTCCTGCGCTACCTGGTGAGTGAAGGGCCGCCCCCCCGGTGTGGTGAGGATCACCTTCGAGCCCGGCCGCTTCTCCTTGACCGCCTCGATGGCGCCGGAAAGCGGCTCGACCTTCATCACCATCCCGGCGCCCCCGCCGTAAGGAGAGTCGTCGGCCGTGGCGTGCTTGTCGAAGGCCCAGTCGCGGATGTTGTGCAGGCCGATCTCGATCAGCCCCTTGTCGCTCGCGCGCTTCAAGATGCTCTCGGTCAGCGGTCCCTCGAACATGGCCGGGAACAGGGTCAGGATGTCGAACTTCATAGATCGAGCAGCCCCTCGGGAAGAGAGACCGTCATGCGACCTGCCGCCAGGTCGACAGACAATACGACGTCATCGAGCGCGGGGATGAGCACCTCGCGCCCGTGGTACTTGACCACGTAGACGTCGTTGCTGCCGGTTTCGATGATATCTACCAGCTCTCCCAGCTCTTCCCCATCCGACGTCACAACCTGGAGCCCCAGGAGGTCGGACCAGTAGAACTCGTCGTCGGGGAGTTCCGGGAGCGCCACCCGGTCGGCGTAGATCTCGCTGCCGACCAGGTGCAGCACCTGGTTGATGTTGTCAAACGGCTTCAGGGTCAGGATGATCCTTTTGCCGTTAGGCTTGGCGGAAACCACGGAGTATTCCTCCATGGCCCCTTTCGGAGACTTGATGAAAACGCACTTTAACTGCGAGATACTCGAAGCATCCCCCGCAAAGGGAATGACCCGCAACTGTCCCCTGATCCCGTGTGTACCCTGGATCTTGCCAATCAATACTTTGTTACTACCGGACATCTATCACTCTACGATTTTAAGGATGGCTTTCTTGTTATCCTTTGTTGAGACAGCGTTGAGCAAAGTACGGATCGCTTTTGCCGTGCGACCCTCCTTGCCGATGATACGCCCCATGTCCTCTTTTGCGACGGTCAGCTTGATTACGTTGGTCTCTTCTTCCAACTCCTCGGTTGCTTTCACCTGGGTGGGATCGTCTACGAGTGCCCTGGCGATGGTCTCAACAAGCTCTTTCATGTCGCTATCCTCTGTAGTGTGGGATGCCGGCTGGCCGGTACTAAGAGATATTAAGCGGCAGGGGCGACGAACTTCTCCCAGATGCCGGTCTTCTTCAGGATCTGCTTGACCGTGTCGGTCGGCTGAGCGCCTTTGCCGAGCCACTCCAGAGTCTTCCCTTCTTCCAGGTTGTACACCGCCGGGTTCTTGTTCGGGTCGTAGGTACCGACGTTCTCGATGAAGCGCCCGTCCCTGCGGCTACGGCAGTCAGCAACCACTACCTGGTAAAAGGGTTTCTTCTTAGCGCCCGCACGTGCAAGTCTGATCTTTATTGCCATTTCTTCCTCCTGGTATTCTCGGATCCTTGAGATCCGCCATTGCGTGTATTGTGTTTACGATCCTGGTAACTGTATCTGAGTTGGTGCAATAGTCAAAGGCAAGCGGTTTTAAAAGGGGAGCATCCCTTTACCCATGCCTTTCATCCCTTTCATAAGCCCTTTCGGCCCCATCTTCTGTAGCTGCTTGACCACCTTCTGAGCTTCGGTGAAACGCTTCAAAAGCTGGTTCACTTCCTGGATGCTGGTGCCGCTACCCTTGGCGATCCTCAAACGGCGGCTGCCGTTGATGATGGTGTGGTTGGCGCGCTCCTTCGGTGTCATCGAATCGATGATCGCCTCGATCCTTTTCAGTTCCTTCTCGGAAGGCTGGGCGCCCTGCATCTGCTTCATCGCCTTCCCCATGCCGGGGATCAGGTTCATGATCGATTCCAGCGAGCCCATCTTCTTGATCTGCTGCAGCTGGTTTCTGAAGTCCTCGAGATCGAACTGCCCGCTCTTCTTCATCTTCTGCTGCAGACGCTCGGTTTCCTTCTCGTCGAAGGTGGCCTGCGCCTTCTCGATCAGGGTGAGCACGTCGCCCATGCCGAGGATGCGGGAGACCAGGCGGTCGGCGTGGAACACGTCCAGCGCGTCCAGCTTTTCGCCCAAGCCGACAAATTTAACGGGCTTCCCGGTGACCGCCTTGATGGAAAGCGCCGCGCCACCCTTGGCGTCGCCGTCGAGCTTGGTCAGGATGACGCCGGTGATGCCGAGGCGCTCGTTGAACCCCTGGGCCACGTTGACCGCTTCCTGGCCGGTCATGGCGTCGGCCACGAACAGGATCTCGCGCGGTGCGAGCTCGTCACGGATCCCTTCCAGCTCCTCCATCAGGTAATCGTCGATCTGGTGGCGGCCGGCGGTATCGAAGATGATGACGTCGAACCCGTTCAGCGTCGCGTAACGGTGCGCCTCGCGGCAGATATCCAAAGGCTTCTGGGTCGCCAGCGAGTTGAAGACCTCGATGTCGAGCTGACGGCCGAGCACCTTCAACTGCTCGATAGCGGCCGGGCGGTACACGTCTGCCGGCACCAGGAGCGGCTTTTTCCTCTGCCCCTTGAGGTGCTTGGCCAGCTTGCCGCACGAGGTGGTCTTACCGGCGCCCTGCAGACCGACCAGCATGATCGCCACCGGCGGTTTGGCCGCCAGGTCGAGCGAGTTGTCCTCGCTGCCGCCCATGAGGAGCACCAGCTCGTCGTGGACGATCTTGATCACCTGCTGCCCGGGGGCGAGGCTCTGCAACACCTCGGTGCCGACGGCACGGCTGCGCACCTTCTCGACAAAGTCCTTGACGACCTTGAAGTTTACGTCGGCTTCCAGCAGCGCGAGACGAACCTCGCGCAAGGCATCCTTGACGTTATCCTCGGTCATCACCCCCTGGCCGCGGAGCTTCTTGAAGACCAGGTCGAGTTTGTCGGAAAGAGTCGCGAACATCTATAAACCTATAAGCCATTGAAATGGCGAATTTATTTTTGCACAAAAAAACGTGCAGGCCGGCAAAAGCGCACAGGTATCCCGCGGCAAGAGAGTCACTTTAGTGGATATAGTCACAAATTGTCAAGCTAAAACCTTTAGCAACAACGAAAAACCAAAACCACCCGCCACGGAGAAAATCTGAGGACTTCGGAGAAAGCCCAATGCAAAAACGAAGAGCCTCTGGGTTACCCCCTAAAGCCTTTTGCCTCTCTCAGATTTTCTCTGATGTGCTCCATGGCCAATGTTTTTTACAGCCGCACCACCGAGCGCGCCGCGAGCATCGTTTCGGCGATGGTGAACATGTTGGTCACCCCGCCCGCCGCGAGCGTTTCCTTCTTCTTGAAGAAGTCGAGACAGATGCCGCAGGAAAGGACCTCGACGCCGCGGTTGCCAAGCTCGTTCAGAGTTTCCACGACCTCGGACCCTTCGGCGGCAAGCAGGACGCCGGTGTTCACGAAGAAGATCCGGTCCGGGAGTTCGCTCATGTCCAGGAGGGTCATGATGAAGTTCTTCATCAAAAGGCGCCCGAGTTCCTCTGGACCATCCCCCATCCGGTCGGAGCCGATCAGCATCACGGTCGGGCCGGCGGCAACGGCGGGGGCGGGCGTCGCCTCACGCGCAGCCGTGGCGCCGGGGCCGGTGATGGTGAAGGCAAAGCCGTCTTCCAACTGCTCCTCGTGCACCTGGTAGCCCCGCCCCTGTGCGAAGCGCTTCACGTTCTCGCGCGGCGCGCCGTCGTCAAGAAGTACGTGCAGTTCCCCCTGCGCCGATTCGAGCGCCCTCTTCACCTGCACTACCGGCAGCGGGCAGGCCATCCCCCTCACGTCAAGCTTGTTCATTCGTCTTCTCCTATTTTCACGAAGCTATCTCCGTTTTTTCTGTACAGCTCGCGCGGCAGCAGCCCGGCGGCGGCGAGCGCCTCCTCCACCTCGCCCCTTACATCCTCCGCGTACCTGATCGCAAGCCCGCAATCGGCCGCAAGGGCGCGCGGCGCCGGAATGAGCAGTATTTTGAGCTGCTTATCCTTGAGCAGCCGCTCCGCCTCCATCACGCGGTGGATGGAATTGAAGATGGCCACGAAATCTCCGTCTTTTATCACGGCAACTCCTTATCCTGGTTGAGAACAACGCAATAGACACATTGACAAAGAGAGGTCAAACCCATAGTATTACCGACCCAAGAGGTAAACATGGAAACCGTGCTCTACGCAGCGGCACTCATAGTAGTGGCCACGCTGGTAAACATACCCCTGGGGTACCAGAGACAGTCCTATCCGAAGTTCTCCTTCGGCTGGTATTTCTACGTCCACATCTCCATTCCGGCCATCGTTTACTTCAGGATCAAGACGGGCCTGGGCTGGGGATTCATTCCTTTCAGCATCACCAGCGCCGTGGTCGGCCAGATCATCGGCGGCAGGATGTACCGCAAGAGACACCCGGTTGAAGGCGAATAAACGTCCCAAGATGAAAAGGCCGGCGCCGGTCACCGACCTCCTGAGCGCCCTTTTGCGCGGCACCCCGGCCGAGTTGAGGCTCAAGGAGGGGCGGATCTGGGAAGTCTGGGACGAGGCCGTCGGGGACAAGATCGCCTCCCATGCCCAGCCCGCCACCTTCCGCGAAGGCACCCTCACCCTTCACGTCGACAGTTCCCCCTGGTTGCAGCAGCTCAACTACCTGAAAAAAGACCTGATCGCCAAGGTGAACGAGGCCCTGGATGAAGAACTGGTAAAGGAGCTGCAGCTTAAAGGCGGCAAGGTCAGAAAGCCCTCCGCCGCGGGGATCACGAAACCCGCCAGGCGCGAGCTAACTGCGGAGGAGCAGGCCTGGGCCAAAGAGCAGGCCGAATCCGCCGCCGACCCCGAACTGCGCGCCATCTTCGAGAGCCTGATTCGCAAAGACCGGGAACATAGGGGCTAGGGACTAGGGGCTGGGGGCTAGTCCCCCCTGCATCCTAGCCTATTGTCAACCAGTTCAACGCCAACCTGCCACACCTTGAGGTCGCGGTAGCTGCGAACGTCCATGGCTCGCCTCCCGGTTTTTTACTAGCCCCTAGTCCCCAGCCCCTAGCCCCTGCTTTCTGTAGATTCTTAGTTTTTCCTCCGAGTAACCACCGCATTCCCCCCTGACCAGCAATGGCGGCTCCACCTTCAGCTCTCCCGTTCTCCCCTTCGCCAATTCGATCATGAACATGCGGGCGTCCATTGAGCTATTGCCGTGCACCATGCGCAGCCTGAGCGGCGCGAGTTTCTGCAGGGCGGCCTGCGCCATCAGCTCCGCCAGCCGGCAGGTGTGATAGATGAGGCAGATGCGGCCGGAAGGTTTCACCAGGTACTTCGCCGCCGCCAGGAAATCCGCCAGCGTCGCGCTTGTTTCGTGGCGGGCCTCGTCGCGTCCAGCGCGGGGGCTGATCTTTCCCGTACCGGGGCGGCGGTAGGGGGGATTGGAGACCACCAGGTCGAAGCTGTCCACGGGAAAGCGTGTCTTCAGCGAGATGACATCGTCCTCGACGACTTGGACCCGCTCCGAGAGGCCGTTCAGCGCCACGTTGCGGTTAGCGATGTCCGCCATGACCTGCTGGAACTCGATTGCCGTAACCGACGAGTTTTGTGCCAGGCGCGCCAGGAGAAGCGCGATGACGCCGCAGCCGGTGCCAAGGTCCGCGCAGGAGTCACCGTCCCGCACCCCGGCGAAGTCCGCCAAAAGCAGCGGATCCACCGAGAACCGGTACCCGTGCCGCGGCTGGATGATGCGCAAGTCATACCCGGACAACTCGTCCAGGGTTTCCAGGTCAGAATTGAGGTTAGGCATTCAAAAATCCACACCTGTTTGCTCACGCAAAGCCGCAAAGGCGCAAAGACTGAAAGTCAAAGGCTTCAGGCTTTCTTTGCGTCTTGGCGTCTTTGCGTGACACTTGGTTTTAAGCTCCTGCCCCTTTTGCACGGCGCGCCAGCCAGAACTCGCGGCCGAGGAAGAGGGCGAAGATGGCGAAGGAGATCAGGGTGAGATACTTGCCGATCTTGAACGGCGTCGGGTCGAAGACGAACTCGACCTTGTGCACGCCCGGGGTCAGGTAGATGCCGCGCAGCACGTGGTTCACCGGATAGATCTCGGTCAACTTGCCGTCCACCGTCGCCTTCCACCCCTTGTAGTACTTCTCGCCCATCACCAGCATCGAATTCATCGTCACCGCGGCTTCGAGATCTATCTTTTCCGCCTCGTACTTGTTGATGCGCACCTGCCCCGGCCCGACCGGCGGGAGAGCGGCCCCGGGGCCGGCCATCGGAATGGGGGGCGCGGATTCAACCAGCGCGATCACCCTGGGGTCGAACTGCGGGTTCTGCAGGGCGCCCAGCGCATCGGCCGGGTTCGGGACCTGGACCGCCACCGGGGCGAGCCACGCCTTTGGCAGCACGGCCTGGTTCTCCAGAATCATGAGCGCCCCGTTGGGAGAGACGAAAACGGTGCGGTACTTGGTGGAATAGGCCCCCTTGTCCTGCTCGTACTGCTCCCGGGTAACCACGAGGTACCGGACGTTCATGATGTCGGGCATGCTGGAGCCGAGGTTGAAGTTGTCCAGGAACTCCTGCCAGCGCCGCTGCTGCACCGCGTTCGATGTGAACATCACCGGAATCCCGGCGGCGGCGTAGGGCATGGGGTCACCCGCCATGGGAAGCGTGCGGAACTCCTTGGGCTGCTTCGCCAGGAAGGCAATCTCCGGGGACTGCGCCGCCGTCGCCTTGTGCGGCTCATCCACCAGGAACAGGAACTTGGAATTCACCCGGCCGGTATCGACCAGGAACAGGCCGATGAGCACGAATGGGAGCAGCTTCGCCGTCAACTTGCCGCGCTGGTACAGGGCGAAGACAACTGCGAAGATGGCGGCAAGACCGGCGGCGATCCAGGTCTCGTTCACCAGGTTGTTCCAGCGCTGCAGCACGAGCTTCTCGCTTTGCGGTTCGTAGCGGGTCGGCTGGGCGATGATGTCGATGAACTTGTTCACCCAGAAGTTGCCGGTTGTCACCTCGACGCCGACCAGCACCAGCAGCAGCACCGGAAGCGCCACCACGCCGATGAGGTATCCCTTGAAGGCGCGGCTGGCACGGACGGCAGGATCGAGCAGAAGGTCGATGGCGAGGGCGGACAGAACACCCAGTCCCAGGACCGGGATGAACATGATCATCTTGGGCACCCGGAAACGATTGATCCCCGGGAAGTAGTCAAAGAGCAGGTTGTAGAACGGGGTGTATTTCCCCATGGAGAAGAAGATTCCCACCACGACCGCCGAGAAAGCGAGCCAGGTGTAGCGGTCCCGCCGGAAGATAAGCGGCAGCGGAAGCAAGAGCCAGGGGAGCAGCCCCATGTAGCTCACCGTCTGGGTGAAGTTCATGCGCCCCCAGTAGTAGGCGCCGATGTTGCTCGGGTTCGGCCCGGCCTCCTGGCGCGAGAATCCGAACATTCCCGGGATGATGAAGGCTGCCGTCTCCTCCGGGGGCATCGACCACGACATCGCCTCCTCGCGTGCAAGCCCCCCCTTCGCCTCGCTCTGCCCGGCGGACGCGGTGACATTCGCCCCGCTGTTCACTCCGCGGTTGGTCTCCTTGGACCAGTTGGCCAGGGGAACCAGCGACATGGCGACGGTGGTGAGGAAGAAGACCAGCAAGGTCAGGTTCAAGGCCAGCAGGCGCCCGAACTCCTTCTTCCCTCCCTCGTCGGCCAACACGATGCACAAGGAGCGGGCGATGCCGTAGACCCCGATGGCAAGGCAGGTATAGTAGGCGACCTGCCAGTGTCCATGGAAAAATTGCACCGCGAGGATGAACGCCGCGCTGAGGAAAAAAATCACCCGCCGCGACCTGAACCCTTTCTCCAGGAAGAAGAAGGCCCAGGGGGTAATGGAGATGGTGGCGATCTTCATGACGTGCCCGGCGTTGATCAGCGAGGCATTCTCAGGAGCGATGGCGAACACGAGCCCGGCCAGGAACGATCCCAATTGCCCACAGCCGATGGTACGGCAAAACCAATAGGTGCCGGCAGCGCCGACGAAAAGGTGGAAGAGGATGTACCACGCCACGCTGGCCGGGGGGGGGAAGAGCCAGAATATCAGCTTCTGCGTGAACAGGAACTGCCCGGCAGCCCCGCCGCCTTCGTTGGTAAAGCCGGAGTTGATGTACATGTCCCAGCCGGCGCTGGAGAGGTTTATGTCGAAGAGCTTCCAAAACGGCAGCGAACCGAGGCTTTTCACCCCCCAGTAGAACTCGTTGATGATGTCCGGGGCGCGAATGATCTTGTCGGTGAAAAGGATCTTGGAAAAAAGAACGATAAGCAGCGCGAGCAGTGCGCCCTGAAACAGCAATTCCTTCTTACGATCTGTCATACATGCTCTCCGGGAAAAACCCACACGGCTGCAGCGTGATTTATTTATCGATGTGAAATGAAGCCGATGGGCGGGCACCTTCGGGGATTCCAACAGCGGCCTTGGCAGCGGGAAACCAACGGGACCTAGCGGCCAATCGGATATTTATAAAACAATTCAAGTTTCTCGGCAAACATATTCCACCTGAACTGCTCCAGCAGGTAGCGCCGCCCCTCCCTGCCGATGGCCTCGCGTCGCGCCGGGTCGTGGAGAAGCTCCACGGTCCGCTCGACCATCCCCTGCCAGTCATCCGCGTCGCACAGCACTCCGCTACGCTCATGCACAATATACTCGTTGATCTGGCCGACCGCGTCGGCCACCACGGGGACGCCGGCGCGCAAGAGCTCGGTGAGCTTCGCCGGACACTTGCAGCGGTTCAAAAGCGTGTCGGCAAAGGGGTAGATGGCAAGATCGGCTACAGCGAGGTAATCAGGGAGTTCGGCCGGTTCAATCCACCCCGCCACTATCAGCGCATCCTCGAAACCGTCCGCGCGGGCGGCCGCGAGCAGCTCCGCCTCCTCCCCATGCCTCCCCTTACCCACCACGAGGAACCTGACGCCAGGGACGCGGCGCCGGGCCTCTGCAAAGATGAGGTGCAGCTTCTCCTGGCTGAACTCGAAGAAGCGCGTGTAGAGCAAAAGCACCGGGGTCTCCGGCGCGATGCCCAAGCGCCGCCGGATCTTTTCGCCGTCCCCGGCGGGGGTGTCATCGACACAGTTCGGGAGGTAGAGCAGCCGCTCCCGTGGGATGCCCATCTGCAGGTGCAGTTCCTCCAGCATCCGGCTCGCCACCGTCACCCCCCGCACGCGCGGCGGCAGCCACTGCTCCTGGAAAGCGTAGAGCTGCCGCTCCGCCGCCGAGTACTGCAGCTGGTCGTTCATGCCCCCCTTCCCTTCCCAGTCATCGGTGTCGAGAAAGAGCGGCGGCATGCGGATGCCCAGCCGTTCGCAGCAAAGCTGGAGCATCGCGGTCAGCCCGCCGTACCCTTTGGGCTTAAAAAGGTGCACCAGGTCCGGCTTTTCGGCCAGGGCGGCGCGGAACAGGCGCCAGGCGAGAAAGGGGGCGGCCACAGCCTTGTGCTTCGGTCCCAGGACGATGTTCTTGACCGGCACGCCGCGTACGACCTCAACCGTGCCGGAGCTTTCAGGGTTGGTGTATGGGGGCGCGACGATGACCGCCTCGTGGCCGCGCCGCTGCAGTTCCACGGCCAGCGGCACCATGCGGGCGAGCACGGTCCCCTTGGGACGGATGCCGAACGGTGCGATGAAGACGACTTTCACGCGCTCCCTCCCTTGGCGGCCCGCTTGCCCTTGACCACCCGGTCGTACAGCTGTTGCGCCGCCACCAGGATTCCGGAGCCGAAGAGTCCGGCGGCAAGACCGAAGACGACGAATATCTTACGGTTCGGGAACGGGATGCGCACCGCCTCGCGGATCAGCGCCCTACCTTCCGCGCCCCGCCCCGCCAGCACCAGAATCCGGCCGTAATCCGCCTGGTGGAAGGCGACGAGCCCCCGCACATCGACCGAGCGCCGCTTCAGCTCGGCAGCGTACACCTCCGCGATCCGTTCCGCGACCCGCAGCTTCGCCTCGAACATCTTCACCTGGTCTCCGATGGTGTTGCCGGGATGGAGCCGCACCTTGGCGTGCAGGCGGTCCTGAAACCCGAACTTCGCCCCTGCGAGCGCCAGGCGCAGCAGGAAGTCCCAGTCCTCGTAACGGTTGCAGGCGGGGTCGAATCCGCCGCCCCGCAGCGCCGCATCGCGGCGGATGAGCGGCGAGTGGATGGTGATGAAGTTGCCGTACAAGAGGTCGGCCACGATGTCGCCGCTGGGGGTTCTGCGCTGCGGCGTGAAGCTGGAGCCGTCCTTATCATTGAAATAGCTGACCCTCGAGTAGGCGACGTCGTACTCCGGATGCTCTGCCAGAAAGGCCGCCTGCTCGGCCAACTTCTCCGGCGCCAGCAGGTCGTCGGCATCAAGGAAGGAGATGAGTTCGCCGCGTGCCTCCCTCATGCCGTTATTGCGCGCGGCGGACCGCTCCGCGTTTTGCTGGTACAGGTAGCGCACCCGGCTCCCGTACCCCTTGACGATCTCCGCGGTCCCGTCGGTGGAGCCGTCATCGACCACGATGCACTCGACGCAGGGATAGCTCTGCGCCAGGACGCTGTCGACCGCGTGCGCGATGTACTTTTCCGCGTTGTAGGCCGCGATGATCACGGAAACCGTGGCGGCGGTTCGCCTCTCGCTCATCCCTTGACTCCCTTGATGCGCTTCAACAGTTCGTCCGCCTTGATCTTCGCCTTCTTGACCCCGAGGAACAGCCGGCCGGCGATGTCGTCGCTCACGAAGCTGGTGATGGGGACGTCGCGGTCGGTCCACTCGTACTTGTACTCCTCGGGGCCGATGCAGAAATCGAAGAGTTCCACCCCCTGCTCGAAACAGTGCCGGATCAGGTAGTAGGTCAGCACACGCCCCGGCGAATATTTGCCGTAGCGATGATCATAGGTGGGCATCACGAAGTAGAGCCTGTTCTTGTAGAGGTAACCGAGGTGCGTCGCGATGATCTCCCCGTTCAGCGTCAGGCAGCAGAGGTGGAGGTTCGGGTTCAGGCGCACCTCTTGGCGGTAGAACTCCTCGTAGCCGGGCTTGCAGAGCACCCCGTGCACGCCCGAAACCTGGAAACGCCAGCGCTTCTGCTCCAGGAAAGCCTCCAGCACCTCGCCCGCCCGGGGCTCCGCGCCCGGCACCACGCTGAAAACAAGTTCGCCCAGCTCCTCCAGCCGCTTGATCTGGCGCAGCGTGTCCGATTTCTGTTTCTTGCGGAAGCGCTTCAGCGAATCGAGATACGGCTCGAAACCACCCTGCAGTTCGATAAATGGAGCGACATCACCCCGGAAGAACCTGAACTCACGGCTGAAATAGGGGTAGGCCAGCGCGTCGTGGCGCATGTTTTGGAAGTAGCCGACATGATAGCCGCCTTTCTTCTTGAGCCGGAGCAGCGCCTCGCGCAGGAACTCGTCGAGGGGTGTTGAGCAGGCCGGGTCGATGAGCACGTCGCCGTAGTCCACGATGAAGAACCCGCCCAGCCAGGTCAGGATGCGCACCCCTCCCTTGGCGATGATGCAGCCCGGGAATATGGCGCGAACGGCGCCGTCCTCGCGTCCGACGATGACGGCCGGGACCGCACCACCCGCCTTGCCGGCGCGAAGGTACCAGTTCGCCAGCAGACGGTGGTTCTGGAACAGATGCGCCGGCGATCTCCGCTCCAGCGCCTCCCACTCCGGCCCCAGGTCCAGAAGCCCTTTTTCGTTGTCGATCACTTCAAGCTGCATCAAGCACCTTTTGCAGTAGCGGCAGATAACTTTCCGGCTCCAGATCCTGGTGGAGCGGGAGATAGAGCATCCGCCCCCAGAGGGTGGCGGCGCCGCAAACATCGTGGTCCAGCACCGTCGGCGGGAGCGAGGGCCAGGTGTGCAGATCGAGGCCGTGCCGGCGGGCAGCGCTCATAAGCCCGAGCCAGCTGTTGCGGTCCTGCGTGACGACAGGCAAAACCAGCGGCGAGTTTCCTTCCCGCAAAAGCCGGGGGAGCGGCAGCATCTCCTTGCCGCCGTTCGCCAGCAGGAACAGCTCCAGGGTTTGGTACAGCTGGCGCCGGCGCTGCCGGATCCGGTCCTGGTCGCTCGCGGCCAGTTGCTTCAATGCCAGAACATCAGCCTGGTGCGCCTTGACGTCATCGTCGCAAAACCCGCGGGGGTCGGAGAAGTCCGGGAGCGCGCGCAGCCGGATACCTGCGGTGCGCAGCGTGGCGGAGGCGAGGTAGCGCTGGCGCGACTCCGGCGGCGCAGCCCCGTTCAGCCGGTCCAGTTCTCCCTTCAGCGGCAGGTATCGGTCGTTGTTGATCCTGACCCGGGCGCCGTTGACGGATCCCAGCACCTTCCGGAACGAGGTGAAGGAGAAGTCGCCGAACTCCTCGAGGCTTTTGCCTCCAAGCGAGCTGGCGAAACCGTGCGCGTTGTCGTTCACCCAGACCAGGTTGTGGGCGGCACAGTAGTCGGCGATGGCGGTAAAGTCCTGGCTCACCCCGAAGTAGTTCACCGAGATGAAAGCGCGGCTGCCGGGCTTCACCTCGACGCTGTCCCACTCCACCTGAAAATCCTGGGTCACTCCGTAGTAGACCGGCTCGATCCCCAACTCGGCCAGCGGCAGCAGCACCACGTCGCAGATATAGGCGGGGAGCAGGATGCGGTCGCCGCGCCCCAGGCCGAGCACCTTCAGCAGATTCAAGAGCGCGAAGCGGGCGTACCCCGTGTAGCCGGTCCGCTCGTCCCCCTGGCAGGCTGTGCCGCTCAGGAAAAGCTGCACAAGTCCCGGCAGTTTTATTTCAGGCGTCCGCTTGATCAATAGGTGACGACCTTTCTGAATCCGTTGGTGACGGCGCTGTACATGCCGGAGAGGAAGATCTCGCTCAGCTTGCCGTTCTTCCCCCCCTCGTAGAGCGGGATGCGGGGGAGCATGAGCGGATGCTCCCGATGTCCGGCGTGGAGATTGCCGATGCGTGTGGTCACGGCACTTTGGAAACCCGCATCCCGCGCCAGTTCCTCCTCGCGTCGTCCGGCGTCCACCGCCTTGCCGTACGGATAGGCGAGATGGCGCACGGGGCAACCGGTTTCGCGCTCGAGCTCCACGCGCGAGTCGACCAGCTCACGGAAGGCCTCGTCCCGCGGCAGGGGCGCGAGACTGCGATGGCTTAGCGTGTGGCAGCCGATGCTGCAAAGTTCGTCCGCCGCAAGGGCTCGAACCTCGTCCCACGTCATGGCCAGTCTCTCCTGCGCGACGGGGAGCGGGTAACGCTCTCGCAGCCCCGCCATCAGCTCAGCCTGGTCCTGCGCCGGAAGGGGTTGATAGACCGCCTTGAAGGCGATGAAGGCGCTCCTGGGATCGACAAGATCCAGCGTTGTGCGCTGTTCCCGGTACTCCAGTTCGATGCGGCGGTGCACGAGGAGCATCTCCTCCAGGGTGTACCACCAGAAGTCAGCCGTCCCAGCCGGAAAGGAGTTGGCGACGTAGACGGTAAAAGGGACCCCATGGCTTGAGAAGATCGGCCAGGCATGGTCGAAGTTGTCGCGATAGCCGTCATCCAGCGTGAGCACCATGTTCCGGCCGTGCGCCACGCAGTCATCGAAGTCCTGCACCAGGTGGTCGAGCGAAATGAACCGCCACCCCTCCTTTTGCCTGCCGGAAACGAACGCATCGAGAAACTCCGGCGTAACCTTCAGGTTGTCCGACGGGAGTCCACGCTGCGGGCCGGGCAGCACCCGGTGCAGGAGCAGCACCGAGGTATGGCCGCCGTAAAAGGGGGCGAAGAGCCGGTGCAGGCCGCTGCCGTGCACCATGTCGACCAGCAGGTTTGCCGTCATGACAAAAGCGTTCTCACCAGCTTCGTATAGATCTTCAGGCACAGGGGATCCACCCGCATCGCCTCCCAGTGAACCCGAAGCCCCTCTGCCTTGGCACCGGCGCCGGCCAAGGCGCGCCCGAGCGTCGCGAGGTGCTCCGCCTTCTTGCGACGGTACATGCGGTCCAGGAATGCCGGCTGACAGGTGCCGTCGGCGCGCAGCAGCTCCAGGTGGTAGCTCACCACGTTGAAGATGTTGCGGTGGTGGTACTCAATCTTCTGGGTGATGCTTCCTTCCACCCGATGGTACTCACCAAGGACTTCCGGGAGATGGGCGAAGCGGGCTCCGGCGCGGGCCAGCCGCAGCCAGAACTCGTAATCCTCGGCGCTGTTGAATTCGAGGTTTTCGGAGAAGCCGCCGATGGCTTGCGCCAGTTCCCGACGGACCACGGTAGCCGAGGTGGAAAGCCGGTTGCCGCGAAAGAGCAGGTCCTGGTAGGCCGGCGCCCGAACCTCGTCATAGGAAAGCGGACGCCTGGTCCCGTCAGAGGCGACCTCGATCTCGTCATGGTAGGCGACGTCGATCAGGGGCTTCTGTGTCAGCAGCGCGGCCATACGCTCCAGCTTGGTCGGATGCCAGAAGTCGTCGGCGTCGAGAAAGGCGATGAAGCGGCCGGTGGAGCGGAAGATGCCGTTGTTGCGCGCGCCGCCGATCCCCTTGTTCTGCTGGCTGGCGAGCTTTACCGGGTAGTCCGGGTGACGCCGGGCGTACTCCTCGATCACCTGCACCGTCTCGTCCTTCGACCCGTCGTTGGTGATCACCACTTCGTAATCGGTCAGGGTCTGGGCGCGAACGGAATCGAGCGCCTTTGCGATGAAGGGCGCGGAATTGTAGGCGGGAATGACGACGCTGAAGAGAACCCCCTGCTGCTGCGCCGCGTCGTTACCTGATGAGTTTTGCATATTCCTCTGTCATCCTTTGCGCGGTGAAAAGTCTGCGGTAGCGTTCGAATCCCTTGCGCCCCTGCTCGGTGTGCAGATCCTTGTCGAGGAGCAGTTGCACCATCTGCGCGGCGTAGCCGTCGACGTCGTCCCTGGCGAAGGTGAAGCCGCCGTCGCCATCCTGCACCACCTCGGGAAGCCCCCCCACCCTGGTCGCCAGCACCGGGACACGCTGCGCCATCGCCTCCACGCAGGTAAGCCCGAAGGACTCGAATTCCTGGGATCCCACCAGGAGCAGGGTGGCCTGCTGCAGGATCTGCATGGCGTCCGAGCGGAAGTCGAGGACGTGGACGTTGCCGCCGATAGCGAGTTGCTGCACCATCTCCCTTACCGCGTCTATTTCCTCCGGGCTGCCGTGTCCGCAGATGAGGAACCGCGCCTGAGGCACCCGCTGCAGTGCCTTCTTGAACGCCCGGAGCAGGAAGCTGTGCCCTTTTCTCGCCTCGTAGGTGCCGAGCATCAGGCACAGCGGCGTGTCCGGAGCAAGAGAAAGTTCCCGGCGGATGTCGGTGGTGGGCGCCTGCTGCCCGGAGAAGTCGAGCCCGTTGTAGACGAAGCGCACCTTGTCCCGGTCGGCGTAAATCTGGGGCCGGACGGCGAGGGAATCCGCCGCCGCACGTGACACCGTGACGAAGGCCTTGGTGTAGCGGGTCAGCAGTGCATCGACCCGGTCCTCCTGGAGCTTTGCACAGCGGGAGGCCGGGGTGCCGAGGTTATGGAAGTTGTGAATGCTCTGCGGCTTGCCCGAGTAGCACCCCCAGGCGATCCCCGCAGCCCGGCAGGTATCCGCGCCGGGGTAGCCTCCGTTCACCACCATGAGCCGGTCGCAGTTCTCGCGCAGCAGGATCTCTTTGATCCTGCGCGTCGCCGAGGCGATGAAGAGGTAGCGTGACAAGGGCGACGAGCAGACCCGTAAGGTATCCAGGGCTTTGTTGCCGCGGGTCTTCTCCGCCCAGCGCGCGTAGGTGGGAATCCGGTGCGTCACCACCTTGCAGGGGCGCTGCAGCCTCTGCCGGATCACCGTCAACCCGGGGTAATCCTCGTTGCAGACCAGCACGAACTCGTCCGCGGCCTCCGGCCAGTGGTTTATCAGCGTGGCGATAAAGGTATCGATCCCGCCCCGGTTATAGGTTTCGGTGTACAGCATTATCTTCATAAGCTCGTCACCTGTCTTATTTCCTCAGCAATGACAAAGGATTCACCATAATGTCCTTCCGCGTGATCCCCGCGAAGCCAGGTACCATCCAGATCAGTCCTGCGATGGCTATGAGGTAAACAAGCCCGGCGGAAATCAGCCGACAAGAATGCAGGATGAGGTTTTCGCTAACAGCTGGATACTGCAACAGCGGGAGCAGCCACGTAAGGTTGAAGTAGCCGGAAACCAAATGGGAGGTATATGCAATCCCATAGATTACTGCAACCATCATGACCTGGAGGCCTAGCCATTTCGCGAAAGGAGTACGCAGATACCGTGTGTTGCAGAACAACTGGACGTTGGTTCCGACAAACTGCCAGGTCAGCATTTTCAGCGCCAGCCCTGTGGCTCCGAGGGCGAGGCCGGGGACGGCGAAAGAAACGGGGGCTATGCAGAAATATGTGATGGGCAGGCTTACCACCATCATGATGATGCCGAGCCTGGCATACAGTGCAGTCTGCCCAGTGGCAACCATCAACGCACCGCTGAGCTGGCCGAAAGTCTGGTGAATCGGGTACAGTGCCATCAGCGCGATAGGTATGATCGCTCCCTTATACTTTTCTCCACCGATCAAAGCTACTATGTTGCCACTTTGGACAGACAGGAAGCAACTCGCAACTGTTGCTATGAAGAGGAAGAGCTTTATTCGCTCAAAGAGTATTAGCAGCCTTGCATGGTCCTTCTCCTCATGGGCCAGGGCAAACTCCCGAGTCAACAACGGCGTCATGGCACTAGTAAAAAGAAAAGCAATTTGCCCCAAGCGGTCCGACAGCCCGAAGAAACCTTGCTGCATGGAACCACCGATCAGCTGTAGAAACCACCGGTCGAAATAGAGAAACAGAAAACCGCCGAGCATTAGGAGCGTAAGCGGACGCGCGTAATCCCAAACGAAAGCACCGTAGCTCTGTATCTCTTCCTTGGGAAATCTCCATGGTCTGATTGCGGCCAATCGCCATGCATCTTGGCGGTAGAGCCACCTCACCGATAGTGCCACCGTCGCCGCCACCACGGCAACCTGTGCCCACAAGTACGACCCCAAAGTGAGCAGGCCTCCCCCTGCCAGTAATGCCAGCACAGCGAACTTTAGAGTGTTCTGCACCAGGCGTATCTGCTCCAACCCCACAGTCAGCGATTTCCCATCTGAGAGATAGACCAAAAACTGGTACAGAAAGGTCACCATGGTGAAAGCCAAAGCTGCCCACAGATACTCCGGTGCGACATCGGGCCACAACCATGCGTGGAGTCCGAACGCGTGCGAGACGGCAAGAAAGAGAGCAAACAGTGTGGCTATGGCCAGTGAAAAATAAAAAGTTGCTCCCGTAGCGAGATCAGTGTCTTCCTTATGTCCTTTCCGAGATACCCAGTTGAAGTAAGCCACGGGTACTTGCAGCGCCAGCGTATCAAAGATGAGTTTGAAGTTGTTGGTGATGAACTCAAACTTCCCGAACTGCTCCGGGCCAAGTACCCGCGGCACGAAAGACATGGTTACCAAACCCAAAAGGATCCCGAAAACATTGGCTCCGAGTTTAAATGCGAACCGCTTTTGTAAAGAAGCCACCTTAGTCAAAACATATCCTCAATCATGCCTTCATTTCGGCAAGGAAAATATCACGAGTGAAACTATGCTCTGACTCCGGAGTGGTCAGGTAGTTGTATTTGTAGAGGTCATACCGCTCTGGGTCAGGCTCCCGAAGTTCAATGGTCTCAGCCCTTTGCACCTCATCAATGTTGTAGATCGGTTGATTTAGGTATTCCGCAAAGTCTCCCATCCATCCCACTATGGTGTCACGGTAGATTCGCTCCATCTCCGTCGTGTAGATGAAAAGCAGCGACTTTCTGTTGAGCACGGCATAGCTTATAGCCGTGCTATGATGCGAAATCACAAACTCCGCATCGCGTACGAGTTCAGGCGTCACCCCCTTAAAAGCTTTGCGTCCAAAGTACAAGTCACCATAATTCGCGTTCGGATGAGCAGCTATCACTACCTGCACGTGGTAACGCTCTTCGACCATCCCGAAAAATCGTTCCAGCGAAGCTACGTACTCGGACGGAGTGACAAAATCCCATCCGACAAGCTTTAGATCTGAATGATATGCCAAGTTGATATCAAGAAAGACACAGTAACGCCCCGTAATGAGCCTTTGATCGGCATCCTTTGTCCTCACATAGTTATCAAAATCGCACAGGTTTACTGCGACCTTCTTTCCAGCCTTGGGGTGCATGGCAAATGAAGCGTATCCCGCTGCAAAAACAACGTCGAACGGCTTCACTGGCATGAGCTTCGAGCCAACCAATGCCGACAATTTTCCCAAGACTTCTCGAATGAATTTTGAAGGATGACGGAGCAACGTCGCGTATTTTCCTGCCCTGCTGCGGCCTTTGATTGGGAAGTTCCCCCATTCGAAGAAAAAGAGCCGACAGCCGTAGCTGGACAACATCCGGTAGAGCCGGTTGAATCTACTCTCATAATTGACAATCATTACAAAGTTGGCGCCGCCCCCTTGGCAGCCAATCAGAAGGGATTGCAACTGCTTATAGCTGGTAACCGCGACGAGATAATCACGATTCAAAGAAGGCTGAAACTTAACCTCACTGAACAAAAGCGAGGTGACATCCCAATACTCTACCGGCACTCCATGCTCCTGAAGATAGGAAATGTACCAGTCCCGCTCGACCTTTTCGCTTAGCGGCATCCAGGAGATGTAGACGACCTTTTTCACAGTGCCCATCCGTCATCGACCACGATGTTCTGCCCGTTCACGAATCTGGACATGTCGCTCAACAGGTATAGCAGCGTTCCGGTGAGGTCCTGCGGGTCCAGCATCCCTTTCGAGAGCGAGAACGCACGGTACTTCTCCAGAAACTCGGCCGGCTGCGCATCGAGAATGCCACCCGGGCTGATGCAGTTGACCCTGATGTTGGAACCTTTGAAGTACTTGGCAAGATACTTCGTCAGGTGTATTACTGCGGACTTTATAGCCGCGTACTCCACCGGCATCGTCATCCGCGTCCCGTCATAAACCTCGAAGCGCGGGGCTACCACCCCGTAAATCGACGCCATGTTGATGATGTTCCCGTAGCCCTGCTTTTGAAAGTGCAGCCCGAACTGCTGCGACGTCAGGAAATAACCGCCCAAGTGGGTGCCGACGTTGTCGCAGAAGTCTTCGTAAGTGACGTCCTCGAACCGGGCTCCATAGCGCTTATTGCGGGGATAGGCGTTGTTGACCAACGCATCCAATCTGCCATAGCGCTCTGTCAGCGCAGATATCAGCCGCTGCACTGATTCCTTGGAGGTTATGTCGAGCAGCTCGAAATCGGCCTTACCTGAGTTCGCCCTGATCTCGTCGGCGAGTTTTCTACCGTTTTCCTCAGAGGTGTCAGCAATAACCGCGACAGCTCCGGCCGCCGCGACGGCGCGGGCATACTCGCTGCCTATGCGTCCGGCTGCACCGGTGATGACCACCACTTTATTGTCGATATCTACACCTTTCAATTCTGCCTCCCCCTCTGCAAATCGTGATCAGGCTGCAACCGGTTCCGTTAATGACTCAGCCGGCGCAGGGGCTTCATCTTTTGCGAGCCGATGCTTCAAGGACAAGAAGGGCATCTCGATAAAACGGAACGAGAGCTCTGTTACGACCAGTGAAGCGGCTGCACATGTCAGTAAGACAATGATGTTTCTAGGGTTGACGACGTTCAGTATCCAGTAGTGCCAAAGATAGAGGCCGTATGACCTTTTCCCGAAGTACACCAGTGGCTTCGTCGAAAGGATCGACTTGCTGAAATTGAATCCCGGCTTGACAGCAAGGTAGATCAGGCCACAGGTAAGAACCGGGATAATGAATATTGGCCCGCTGAAGAAACCGGGATCAGCGGTAAAAGCATCCCTTCTCAGCATGAACAAAGCGATGCCCCCGAACGACAGCAAGGGGAGAATCTTCTCCAAAGACTTGGGCAAAACGACACGATCATTCCAGAAGTGAAACGCTATGGCAAGACAGCACCCGAAGAGAAGGGTGAAGGCGCGAGTGTCAAAACCGTAATAGAGTCGCCACCAAGGCGCTGATGTTGACATAAAAAAGGTCTCTGACATGGAAAGCAGCGTCAGAGTTAGGCTTGCAGCCAAAAGCCCTTTTCCGCCCCACCTCTTTACCACGGCATAAAGAATGACCGGCCAGAGGAAATAAAACTGTTCCTCCACCGAAAGAGACCACGTGTGCCCAAGTTCGCCGGGACGGTTCAGGCCCGCCGCGCCAGCCCAGTTCGCTACATAAAAGAACACCAGTGCGATATCCCCGAAGTGACGACTGAGGTTTTTCCCGAAGAGGGTGACCAGGGTTCCGTACACGATCAGCAGACAGAAAAGAGCTGGGAACAAGCGCAGTAACCGACGAATATAGAAGTTACGGAAACCTATATCGCCACGACGGGAATACTCTCCCAGAAGGATAGAGGTGATTAAGAACCCGCTCAAGGTAAAGAAAACATCGACGCCGAATCCACCCCGCTGAAGGATGGGAACTCCGTAGTGGGCAAGACACACGGTGACGATGGCAATGCCGCGAATGCCATCCAGGGCGGCTGTGTATCTCATGGCGCCTGGTCTCCGATGTTTCTGATAATCCTGGCCGGGTTGCCGGCAGCAAGAACGCCTGCCGGGACAGACTTTGTTACCAGGCTACCGGCACCGACCACGGAGTTCTCTCCGATGGTGACTCCGGGGAGCACGATGACGTTCGCTCCCAACCAGCATCCCTTCTTGAGGACGACCGGCTCGGAGACGTAATGTCCCTGATCGATGATCGGGATATCGGGGCTGTCGAACCGGTGATTGTTCACGTACAGATGAACGCCAGATCCCATCATGACATCATCCTCGATTGTGATTCCGGCCCCCCCCTCACGAGGATCGGCAAAGAACATCGTGGTTGGACGCACCACCACCCTCTTCCCAATCGAAATCTTGGAGCAGCAGATGGCATATGCGCCGGGCCTGAAATCGGCACTGTCATCGAACAAGAGGAACTTCTCCTTGCAAAGACGCAGCATTGTCGACTTGAAGTGCAGACGCCAGTGGGTGTACGGGATGTCCGGTCCGATGCGGTCGGCTGCTTTCCAGAACCGGATTCGTTGCAGCAACTCAGAAAGAAACATCAACTACTCCTTCCCCCTTGCCCTCATAAGGAATTCAACAAACTGAAAATCCAATTCGGAGTCGATGTCGATGGAGCGCTCCTCGGGCATTTCATAAAGGAGCGTGTCGGCGTTGAAGACTGAGTCGCTCTCAAACATGCAGTCGCGGCGCCAGACGTAGACTGAGGCGTTCATGTCGTAACATTTCGGGCCATCCTGACGGCGCACCACCGGAGTCTCCAGTTTCTTGGCTAGACGCACGAAACCGTTTGCATCGGCTTCGACGAGGTTGAAGTAGGGTGAGCGCCTCGAGTTCATCCCCGTGATGACGTTCGATACGCCCCGGGTCTCAAGAAGGTTTACCGCCCCTATGATGTCCTCCGCGAAACGCAGGGGAGAAGTCGCATCAAGATCAACCAGCGTGGTGTAGGTATCGCCAGTGAGCCGCTCCACCTCCCCCACGCAGTGCCTGATGGCGGGGATCTTTGCCGCCTGGTCTGTGGCAAGCTCGTCGGGCCGCTTGATTAGATGCTGCGCCCCCCACCTGCCGGCGATATCAAGGATCTCGTCGGAGTCGCTGCTGACGGCAATGGTGCGGAACAAACCGGATTCGATCGCCTGCTGAAGGCTGTACGCTATGAGGGGCTTGCCGAGCAGTTCGCGGATGTTCTTGTTCTTGACGCCTTTTGACCCGCCTCGCGCGCAGATCGTACAGAGCCGGTTCACTTCCATATCCATCTCCTTTCAGTCACAGCCCGCTCGGCAGCGGCCACCATTCGCACCACGTCAATGCCTTCTTCAAGGGTGCAGAGAAAATCGGCTTGCCCTTCAAGGGCAGCGCGGTGCATCTCGCGGTAGGTATGGTCCCTCTCCGCAGTAAAATGCTGCCGCACATCATCGACCACGAGTTCACCGGTTATGAAATTGATGCCAATGGTGTGCTGCTGCGTATTGATGACCAGTTCACGCCGGGTAAGCCGGTCCAGGTAGTTCAGTTGCACAGTCACCACCGGGCAGCGTGCGGTAGTCAGCATCACGGCGAACACGTCATCGCTGCTGATCTCCAACGCGCTGTAGTGCCCCCCAAGCGCGGTCAACTGCTGCCATCCGCCCAGCAGCCAGTTAAGATAATCCAGTTCGTGGCTCAAATCACGTAATACTCCACCACCGGCGCCACCGTCGGCAGAGTACCCGTCCCTGTAGTCCCGACCGGGCCGCCAGCCAGGCAAGTACTGGCCGACGTAGGCTTGGACCGAAACGACCGTTTCGGCTTTGAGCAAGTGCCGCAACTCCTGTAGCAGCGGGTGGAACCTCAGGTTGTACGCAACGAACACGTTTTCAAACTGATGTTGTGGCATCTGCTTCTGTTCGTGGAAGAGCGGCTTTTCCACCAGCACGCTTCCAGCAAAGCCGCTCTCTGCCAGTTCGCACAGTCCGGCATAATGCTTCGCGGTCTCAGTGGCTACCACCACGTAGTCTGGCTGGAATACGGAGACGGATTCAGCGATCGTGCTGAACCTTCGATAATCGGTAATGGGGCGGGAACTGACCACGGCCATGTCGCAACCGAGTTCAGCCAGAATGCGTGCATGCCTGCTCCCTATCGACCCATAGCCAATAATCAGCGCCTTCATTCGAACACCTTGCCGAATTCACCTTCCGCGCGTTGGAAATCATCCATTCTGCCAATATCCAGCCAGTACTCCCGAATGGGGAATACCGCTGTTTCCTTCTGCTGCCCAACCACCTTTTCGAAAAGCGTCGGCATGTCGAAGAAAGTGTCCTTGGGTATCATATCCAGAGCCTCCGGCTCCAGTACATAGATGCCGGCGTTGACAAAGAACCGTTGCACCGGCTTCTCCTCGATATTCAGAATCCTGTGATTGTCTACGGTGACGACACCGTAGGGAACCTGGAAATCGTACTCCCGCACGCACATGGTCGCCAACGCCCGGTGCTCCCGATGGAACTCCAACAACTGCTGGAAATTCACCTTGGTCAACACGTCACCGTTCATGACCAAGACGGGAAGGTGGGGGCGCTCGGTCAGAAGTCCCAATGCGCCGGCAGTGCCGAGCTTCTTGCTCTCGCGGAGGTACTCGATGCGCGCTCCCCAGCGCGAGCCATCCCCGAAGTAATCCTCTATCAACTCCCCTTTGTAGTTGACGGATATCCGGAAGTTGGTGAACCCGTAATGAATGAAATTTTCGAGAATCGTCTCGAGTATGGGCTTGCCACCTACCTTAAGCAGCGGCTTTGGCGTATCGTCGGTGAGGGGCTTGAGGCGAGACCCCAAACCTCCCGCCATCAGGACCACGCAGTTGTCGTACTGCGGGGTCTCCAGGATCCGTTCGACTATTTCGAGCCCAATGACCCGCCCTTCACCATCTATGACGGGTATCTGGTGAACCTGTTTAAGCCTCATCAGCGCCAGGATCTGGTCCTTTGCCTCGTTCTGCGCGGCAACGGTTGGTGTTCTGTTAAGAACCTGCTGCACGCTGTCTTCCAGCGAGCACCCCCGTAAAATACCGCGTCGAATGTCGCCGTCACTTACGGTGCCGAGCAGTTTTTGACTGGCATCGACCACGAGGGCGATCCTGAGTGCGCCGCTGTCGATGACGCGGATGGTTTCCCGCAGGGTCGTGTCTGCACTTATAAGAGTCTTTCTCCAGTCTTTCATCGCACCACCACCTTCGCCGGAACACCAACCACGGTCAATCCCGCCGCAACGTCCTTAGTAACAACCGCTCCAGCCCCGATGACGCTCCCGTCGCCTATTCGCACACCTTGGATCACGGTCGCACCGGTTCCCACATGGCATCCCGATCCCACCGTGACACCACCGGAAAGCGTTACGCCAGGAGCAATATGCGTGTGATCCCCAATGGTGCAGTCGTGGTCCACCGAGGCGCGGGTGTTGATGATGACGTTGTCCCCGATACGACAGCCAGGCTGGAGCACTGCACCTGCCATGATCTGCGCACCCGCGCCGAGTTCGACATCGGAGGCTACCACTGCGGAAGGATGAACCACCGTGGCGAAACGATACCCCCGTGCCGAGAACCTCTCAAAGATCGACCTGCGCATCTCGGGCAGCCCGATGGAACCGATGCCGTTAACCAGCCGGACGGCATCACGGGGGAAATCTTCAGCGGTATTGTCGTCCCCGATGACGGGCACCCCGAGCACGCTGTCTCCCAATCGAGCGGGGTCCGCATCCAGCATGCCTGCTATCAATGCACCCTCGGCCAAAAGCGCTTCGACCAGAACCTTTGCATGCCCCCCCGCGCCGATGATCAGCACCGGATCGCTCATAGCTCAATCACCTCGTCCTTGGCATAATTCCTTGCTGCACGTCGCCCCACCACATCCCAGTAGCGCAAGGGGGATAGACCGCTCCCCGGCCGTTTGATGCAGAGGTTGTCGCTGCAGTATGCTTCACCTTCCCGGATGTCACGCGCCGCTACGATACTCTTTCTTGCGACAGCGGCGTTCTTGATCTCGGATGGTGCCGGAACTTTTCTGCCGGAACCAAGCGCTATCTCCACCTGACGGATCGCCTTCACCATCTCGCAGAGCTCATCCGGCTCCAGCGATGCCTTGTGGTCAGGACCCGGAAGGGAACGGTCGAGAGTAAAATGCTTCTCGACAACCACCGCACCTCGAGCCGCGGCTGCAACAGGAATGGCGACCCCCTCCGTGTGATCAGAGAATCCAACCGCAAGGCCGAAAGCCGACGCCAAAGTATCCATCGCGCGCAGGTTCACTTCAGCAAAGGGCGCCGGATACTCCGTCGTGCAGTGCAGCAGGATCACCTTTTCACGCAGGGACTGCTGCCCTTCACTGGAAGCATAGGCCGCCTCAAAACCGGCAACTCCGGGATGGGCGCCTGGGCAGGTAAAACCAAAGGCAAGCACGCCGAGCGCGGCTTCCACGTCGGCCAGCGTGCACATGCCCGTGGACATGATCACCGGCTTGCCCAGGCTGGCGATCTTCAGCAGCAGCGGCGCATTGGTGATTTCACCAGAAGGGATCTTTATCGTCGGAAGATCAAGTGTTCCCCCCAGAAGATCTACACTCTCTGCATCAAAGGGTGTCGAAAGAAACTGGATACCGTGCAACTTGCAATGAGTGATTAGTTCAGCGTGCGCCTCTTCCCCTAACTCCAGTTTCTTAAGCATGGCATACTGCGACTCGTCGCCTCCACAAGACCTTCTTTGATAATCGGCCTTGGGAGCGTTGCCGCTCACTAACCGGTCGGCACGGAAGGTCTGGAATTTAACCGCGTCGGCGCCGGCCTTCGCTGCCACCTCGACGAGTTCCTTTGCCATATCCAACGATCCGTTGTGATTCACCCCCGCCTCTGCAATGACGTAAACGTGGCTATTCGCTATCACGGGGTCACCTCGTGGAAGTGCTTTTTGAGTAGCGCCTTTGGATCTTTCACCTGCTTAAGGTAAGCGACGATGCGCTCGGCACTGTGCCCGTCGCCATAGGGGTTCGCGGTTCCGGAACAGTCGCGTTGGAAAGCTTCGCCTATGGCGGCGAGGATTTCGCCGGCATAGGCATCGCAGTTGATTACCGATGGGGCCTGCAGGCGTCCCTTCTGCCGGTCTCCGATATTGACAGTAGGTTTTCCGAACGAAGGCGCTTCATAAAGACCACTGGAAGAATTGCCTACCACCGCATCCACCTGTGCCATGGCGCTCAGGTACCGGAGTTGCCCCAGAGACGTGTAGGCACGAGTGTGGGGGCGGCTGGCGACATAGGCATCGGTCATGGCGATAATGTCCCGGCCATCCGTATCGGCGTTCGGCTTGGTGAAGATGACACCTGTTCCGCTCCCCAGCTGGTCGAGCGCATCGAGCAATTCTTGAAACTGCTGTCTCGCAGGAATCTGCTCGAGTGTTACCGGGTGAAACGTGACCAAGAGGTTCTTCTCCTTGAAATCAAAGCCAAGTTCCTGTGCCAACTCTGGACGTGACAGCAACCTCAGAGACTTTATCTGGTCAATGCCGGGACTCCCTACTATGTGGATGTGTGCAGGGTCCTCACCAAGCTGTCGCACCCTTTTTGCGGCAGCTTCATTCGTGACAAAGTGCAGGTGTGCCATCTTCGTGACGCTGTGCCGGATCGCCTCGTCGAAGGCACCTTCAGTAGTATCCCCGCCTGCAATATGAGCGATGGGGATTCGTGCAACAAGCGCGGCTTGTGCCGCTGCCAGAATTTCGAAGCGGTCCCCGAGCAAGAGAAGAATGTCTGGCTTCAGACGGTCGAACGCTTCCGCACACCCCATGGTCCCAAGCCCGATCGACTTGGCTATGCCGACCGGAGAATCGCTGGAAAGCAACATCTCGACCTTGGCGTCAATGCGGAACCCGTCGCTCTCGATGACGCGCCAAGTGAGCCCGAACTCGGGAGAGAGGTGCATACCTGTGGCGACCACTTGCAGATCAAGATCTTCGTCCTGTTGAATCCCTCGCATCACGGTCGAGAGAAGGCCGTATTCCGCGCGGCTCCCAGTAGCCACGCATACTCTACGCTTTGCCATCACCGTCTCCTAGAAACGCGCTGCTCGGAATGTTGATGATCCTGCGCTCCAAACTCTCCGCTACGGAAAGGTCCATGCCTGGGCAGTGCTGAAACATGGGGAGTTTGTGCATCAGCATCCATGCGGGCCGCGTCATGATGCCCAGATCGTTGGTACGAGCTAGCAGCGCATCCCGCTTGTCGGCATGCTCCTCATCCAACAGCAGGACGTTCAGCCAATAGTTGCTGCGAGCATACGCCTGCTCCTGGAAGAAACGCACTCCTTCGAGATCTGCCAAAGCCGCTCTGTAGCGCTGCGCGAGTGCGCGCTTTTTATCCAGAAATCCATCTAATTGCTCCAACTGAGCGCAGCCAAGAGCAGCATTTAGGTTCGGCATGCGATAGTTGAAACCGATCATGTCATGGCAAAAATTCCAGCGGTGCGGAATTTTTGCAGTTGTGGTCAGGTGTTTTGCCAGCCGACCGAGCTCTTCATCGTTGGTCAGGATGGCGCCACCGCCACCGGTCGTCACCAGCTTGTTGCCGTTGAAACTGACCGCAGAAACGCGCCCCCAGTTACCGGTGTGGCGCCCTTTGTAAAAGGAGCCCAGCGATTCTGCGGCATCTTCGACAAGCTCCAGATGGAACCGGTGACAGACCTCCAGCAGTGGATCAAGGTCGACCGGGTGGCCAAAGGCATGCATCGGCACCACTGCTTTAATGCGGCGCCCGGTGCTCTTGTTAAAACACTGCCCCGACCGGATTTCCGTTGCATCTTCCAGATAGGCGCCCAGACGTATCGGATCAAGGCCCAGCGTGGTCTCTTCGCTATCGACAAAATGGGGAACAGCACCGCAATAGCTCACCGCGTTTGCCGTCGCTATAAAGGTGAGCGCCGGCATCAGCACCTCGTCCCCCTGCTCAACGCCTACCAGCAAGAGACATACGTGAAGAGCGGCAGTACCGTTCACCACCGCGACGGCTTTTCGGGCACCCGTGTACGCGGCCAGCTGCTCCTCGAACCGGTCTACGAATTTACCAACGGAAGATACCCACCCGGTATCCAAACACTCCTTGACATAGCACCACTCATTCCCGGCGAAGCAGGGCTCGTGCAAGCCGATGAAATCACGCACCGGGAGCACTGACCGAAGTGCACTGACGACTTTGTCTATCTCCATAACACCACTCATATGTTGTAGATGTCGCTTTTATACCCTTTGAGATTCTCGGGATTCTGGAACCAAGCCACGGTTTCGGCGAGTCCGCGCTTGAACCCATCTTTCCCCGCAAATTCTGGCTGCCAACCTATCAGCTCTTTAGCCTTTGCGTTGGCCGCCCAGAGCCGCTCCACCTCGCTGTTGTCGGGACGCAGGCGAGCTTCCTCCGTCTCGATCTCAATATCTACCCCCATCACTTCGGCTATCAACTTGACCGTATCCCCGATGGAAATTTCGTAGTTGCTACCAATATTGATGACTTCCCCGATGCCGCGGTCTGAATCCAACTCGGCGATGAAGCCATTGACCGTATCGGAAACGTAGTTGAAATCACGGGTGGGGTGCAGGGCTCCGAGCTTTATGCGGCGTTTTCCCGATGCGATTTGAGTGATAATTGTGGGAATAATGGCCCTGGCAGACTGGCGTGGTCCATAGGTGTTGAACGGGCGAATAACGGCCACCGGCATATCGAACGAAGACTGGAAGGCAAGTGCCATCTGGTCCGAGCCAATTTTGGAAGCGGAGTAGGGAGACTGCCCCTGTAACGGGTGCTCTTCCGTAATGGGGACAAAACGAGCAGTCCCGTACACTTCACTCGTGGAAGTCTGGACTATCTTCTTTACACCGAGTTCACGTCCAGCTTGCAAGATGTTGAGCGTACCTTTGATATTAGTCTCAACATAAGTGTCCGGCGAATGGTAAGAGTAGGGAATGGCGATCAATGCGGCCAGATGCAGCACCGCATCACATCCCTTCATCGCCTGTTTGACACCATGCGGATCCCGCACATCTCCAGAAAATACATCGAGGCCTTTCTTCACATCTGCAGGAGCCTGTTCGAGCCATCCCCACGAGTTGAAGGAATTGTAGAGAACGAAAGCTCTTACATCATATCCCCTGCGCACCAGCTCTTCTGTCAGGTGAGAGCCGATAAATCCGTCGGCTCCAGTCACTAAGATTTTTTTCGTCACCGCAATCTCCTTTGCTGCGTTTGCTTACTCGGTACAGAGGGAGTTAAATTCACTCTTCCACTCTCACCACACCTCTCATGTTATTGAAATCTCAAATAGCCTATCCGTTATCAAAGCAGCCCCCGAGGTGGTGGCGCCCCCCATGAGCGCGAAGCCACGTGCCGTCATCTCCCGCATCGCCGCGGGATCGTCTAGCATCCGGTTTATTGTGGCCGCCAAACCGGCCTCATCGACATCCTCGTACCACCCGACGTTGAGCGTCGCGCCCTGCACACCCACCGCTTTGGTGGTAGCTGCCTGGTTGTCAGCGACGATGAGGGTGATGGAGGGAAGGCCAAGGAAGCACCTCTCCCAGGTGGTGCTGCCGCCGGCGCCGATGGCGAGATCGGCTTCGGACATCATCTGGGCCATGTTGTTGACGTTGCAGTGAAACGAGACGTTGGCAAGTTCTGCACATAACTGCTGCAACTGCTCCCGGTGCGGACTGGCACCACCGACGACGACTTCGACTGCTATGTCGTTACGGCCTACCATGCGCCACGCTTCCAGGGCCTTCGCCGTTTCGTTGCTGGCGTCGCCGCCGCCAAAGGTGATCAATACGCGCTTGACGGAGCCGTCCCTCTCCCGCAAAGAGCGCCGCGCCTGCACGAATTCGTCGCGAAGCAATGCATAGCGAGGTCCCAGGAACTTCATGCAGTTTTCCGGGACAAGACCGTCGTAGCGGGATTCCATGTTCTCGTAGAGGTTCTGGTCGAGGAGCAGGTCGCAGTCGTGACGGCGATTGGCGACATCGTCTATCACCATGATTTTCCCGACCAGCGGGCGCAGGGGCACTTCCCAGGAGTCATCCACACCGTAATGGTCGATGACCAGCCAGTCGACGCCTTGCTCCTGCCGCAGGATCTCGGCGGTCCGGGCCACGTCCGCCGGCACGTCGAGGGCAAAGGGCCTATCCGGGGCGGGATTCACCTCTACCGGAACCCTGAACACCTGATACCCGGCTGCCTCGACATTGGCGGAGATGTTCCCGGGGAGATCGCGACAGATGAACGAGACGGCGCAACCTTTGTCACGCAAGGCCGCTGCAAGCGTCAGGCAGCGCATGACGTGACCGGCACCGAGATCCACCGAGGAGTCAGCCCTGAAGAGCACCTTCATGCTTTTGCTGGTCGCCCCGGACATATCAGTCCCCCCCGGCCTGGTGGATCCGCTCTGGCTCCACTCCCATGCGCAGCAATTCCTCACGCAGTGCATCACCCCGCTTCATGGAGGTGATCACGATGTTGTGGTTGCCGGACAACAGACCGATAGCGGGGGTCACCACCGACTTGTCGAAGAACTTCCGCCCTGCCGCCTCGGCATCCATCGCCACTGTCATTTCCAACCCGGCTTCCTTTAAGGAGAGGTAGGCGATCTCTGCGACCTCGTCGATGCCGCAGAAGGCAACCTGCTTGACCCCGCGGGCCGACATGGACTTGAACAGCTTCAGGTAATCCTGGCGGGCAACGGTGTAGAGTCCGGAGAAGTAGCTCAGGTGTTGGTAGGCAAGGCGGCTTTTTTCGGCGAAACCTTTGGGGGTGAGGAGATAGGCGTAGCGGTTCTTCGGGAAGTTGTTGACCCGGACGAAGCCTTTGGCTACCAGGTTCTTCAGGTAGGAATTGACCAGTCCCAAGGCGATGCCGAGACGTTTCGCCAGCTCGCGCTGCGAGAGTTGCTGGTCACCGGAGATCTCCGAGAGAAGGAGAAAAGAGCGATAAGTATCTAAAACCTTTTCGTCGTCACCGTTCATGAGCTGAACAGTAGTATAAACTCATACAATTTTCAAGAACAAAACCAAAACCGTTAGCCACGGAGAAAATCTGAGAACTTCTGAGGAGGACAAAATCTTTTCTTGGGTTACAACACTAAACGTTTGATGCCCTTTGCGAGCAGCATGGAATTAAAATCCACCAAAAGCCCCACGTTGTACCCTCCAAGCTTCATGTAGCTTAAAAGCTGTGCTTCAAAGAGAGGGTCGTTGCGTTCAACGCTCTTCAATTCGACAACAATAAGATCCTCTACCAGCAGATCAATCCGAAAGTCGCCTACGCTCTGGCCTTTGTACGTTACCGGAAGCGGCTTCTGGCGTGCGAATCGTATCCCTTGTTGAAACAGCTCCACTGCTAGGGCTGACTCATAGATGCTCTCCAGAAGACCGGGCCCAAGCTCCCGGTGCACCTCGATAGCACATGCGATGATCCTTTCGGTAAGTCCCTTGTAAATCATGGCAGTACCTCCCCGGACTGGGGAAGTTTACTGCCCCGTTAATTCTTCACAAGGTTTTCTCTGGTTTTCTCAGATTTTCTCCGTGGCTCATGGTTTGTCCCGAGGCTTGTAACGCTTACACGAGGCTATGTAACCGTTACATTCACTCCAGCCGTCGTTCTAGCGGGCAAAGATGTCTGAGCTGGACCGAATGTTCCGGTTTAATGGGGTAAGGTCACGGTTGCAGCGAGAAATGAAGCGACAAAAATCAGGAAAAAAGTGGTGGGAAGGACTATGCAGTCGTCGCTGGGGGAAATGCAGCCGTGAAAGTAGGGCATGTAACCATTACAAGGTGCAATGTAACCATTACAAGGTGCAATGTAACCATTACAAGGGGCAATGTAACGATTACAAGAGGCAATGTAAGCGTTACATTAGGGCTTTCCTCAGATGTCCTCAGATTTTCTCCGTGGCTAACGGTTTATGTTTCCACGAGTCGCCGATAGATTCCGGCGAGTTCTGCCCCGCGTGCTTGCCAGGAGTGCAGTTTGACCGCCCGCTCGCGCCCTTCGGCTCCGAGATCTTCACGAAGCTCGCGGTCACCGGCCAGTCGGCCGATGGCTCCGGCCAAGTCTGCGGCATCGCCGAACTTCGCATAGAGAGCGGCGTCGCCGAGGATTTCCCGGTTGACGGGGGTGTCGAAAACGACAGTGGGGAGGCCGCAGGCGATGTAGTTGAAAAGCTTGCCGTTGGCTTCGGTGAGGGAAACTTTGGGGGAGACGGCAAGATCGCCGGCGCTAAGATACAAGGGCGCCTCGTCGTACGGGATCCTGCCGGTGAAGGTGATGATGTCGGCTATCCCCATCGCCTCTGCTTTCTCGCGGTACGGCACATCGGGAAAGCCCATGATGAGGTAGTGGATCTTCGCCCCCTGCCCTTTCAGGTACGCGGCGGCTTCAAGCAGAAGATCAAGCCCCTGGTAGCTGTTCATCAGGCCGAGATAGGCGACGATGGGACGTTTCTCGGGGAGTCCCAGCCTGGCCCGGATCTCCTCCTTGGGCCGCGGTGCGAACTCATTGGTATCCACGCCGTCGATGAGGGCACGCACCCGGTCCTTCGGTACGCCGTCTTTCAGGAGCAGTTCGACGGTCGGGCTGGCGCTGGTCACGATGAAGTCGGAACTGCGGTTGATCCAGCGCTCCAACGTGGCGAAGAAGCGCTGCAACAGAGAGCCCGGCTTGACGAAGCCGTGGTCGGTAATCTCGGCGGTAAGGCTTCCCTGGCAGTCGAACAGCATGGGGACGCGGATCAGCATCTTCAGGAAGGCGCCGAAAAAGGCGCCCTCGTGGAGATGAGCATGGATCACGTGCGGCTTGAACTGGCGCGCGACCTGGAAGGCCTTGAGGAGGAGTTGCAGATCGAGGAGCGGCTTAACCCAGGAAGGGCCGGCCTCGAGCTTTTTGTACCAGGAGAAGCCGGCAATCCTTTCCGTACGCACGCCAGGGACGTCGCGCCCGATGTGGTAGGTGACCAGCCGGACGTCCACGCCGCAAGCAATGGCCGCCCTCGCTTCTTCAAGGATGCGGACATGACAGCCGCGATCGGCGAAGAACGGGGTCGGTGCCAGCACCAGTACGCGCAGCGGAGTCTCAGACAAAGTTGATCTTTTCCTTGATGTTGTAGATCGGCTTCCCTTGCGCCTCGTAGTAGGTCCGGGCGCTCAGCTCCGCCAAAAGTCCCAGCACAATGAACTGGACTCCCATGAAAAGCAGGAACGCGGTCAGGATCAAGAGAGGGTTCCTGTTCATGCTGGTGTTCTCGAACAGCTTCATGTACAACGTCGCCGCCCCGCTCAGCATGCCTGCGCACAGGGTGTAGATCCCCCAGCGGCCGAAGAGCTGGATCGGCTTGGTCGAGTAGCTCAGCAGGAACTTCACCGTCATCAGGTCAAGGATCACCTTCATGGTGCGGGAGATGCCGTACTTGCTCTGGCCGTGCAGCCGCTCGTGGTGGCGGACCGGCATCTCGGTGACCCGGGCGCCGACCTGGTGCGCGAGAGCCGGAACGAAACGGTGCATCTCGCCGTACAGGTTCACGTCGTCGAGCACTTCGCGCCGGTAGGCCTTCAGCGTGCAGCCGTAGTCGTGCAGGTGCACGCCGGTCATCCTGGAGATGATCGAGTTGGCCAGGATGGAGGGGAGTTTGCGGTTAACGAAGGTGTCCTTGCGGTCCTTGCGCCAGCCGGACACGACGTCATACCCCTCGTCGATGCGTTTCAAAAGAAGCGGTATGTCGAGAGGGTCGTTCTGCATATCGCCATCCATCGGGACAACGACCCGGCCGCTCGCGGAGTCAAAGCCTGCAGCCATGGCGGCAGTCTGCCCGAAGTTGCGGCGCAGGCGGATCACCTTGACCCGGTCGTCCTTCGAGGACAGGCGCTTCAGCGCGGGGTACGAATTGTCAGAGGAACCGTCATCCACCAGGATCAGTTCGTACTCAAGGCCGGAGTCTATGAGTGCGTCGCTGATCCGTTCGTGCAGGATGGGGATGTTTTCTTCCTCGTTGTATATCGGAACTACTATACTCAGGTCCACTTTCGTCTCCCTCAAAAACGAGAACATGTTCTACGTTCTATGTTAACGCCATCAGACATCGCATCCGTCTCCCCCCTCGCCCTTCGGGAGAGGGTCGGGGTGAGGGGTACCAGCTGATACGCCCTTCCCTCACCCGCCCTTCGGGCACCCTCTCCCGCGGGGAGAGGGAACCAGCGGAGACTCTGCTGAAGGTCAATTCATTGCATGTTTTCGCTACAGCTCATCTGCGCTTCACCAAAAGGTTTCACCCGCCGCACTTCGACTTCCCAGTGGGCCTTCCTGCCGCCGCGGTAGCGGGGTCTGATCAGACCGCGGATGACACCGGCACCGTACACCAGGTGCAGCGTCGGGTACACCAGCAAAAGCCTCGGCAAAAGGGCGAGATCCTTTCCAACAAGCGTCCCTTGCAGCGACGCCAGCAGCACGACGCCGAAATAGGCCCACAGCGGCAGGTTCAAAAGCGGGACACCCAACAATGGCACCAGCAGCGCGTAGAGCAAAAGCAGCGAAGGCGCCAGCGTGACCGGTTTAAGGGTCCCTGCGATCAGGGTCTGCTCGCCGCGCCCGCGCCCGTAGCCGTACATCTGGCGAACATAGGCGCGGTAGGTGCGGCGCTGGCTTCGCTGTACCGCCAGTTCCGGGTCGTGCACCAGGAGATGCCCCTCCCGCTGCAGCCGGTCCATCAGCTCGTTTTCCTCGTTAGGGTACAGCCGCTCGTCCAGCCCCTCGTGCGCCAGGAAGATCTCGCGACGGAAACTCAGGTTGCACAGGATCAACTCGCTGTCGCTGCTGTGCCGTGCCGCACCGGACTTCCGGTACCGGTTGCGGACGCCGCCGCCACCCGCCGCGGAGGCGAAGGCGATCCCTATGGCACGCTGCAGGGGCGAGTCGGTCGCGGGGGTAAGCGACGGCCCACCGGCGGCGGCCACGTTTGGATCCTGGTAATGCCCGGCAGCCCTGTCCAGAAAGTCGGGCGCCACGCCGGAGTCATCATCCAGAAAATAGAGGATTTCGCCTTGTGCCTCGCGCGCCGCCGTGTTCCTCTGCACGCTCGGCTGGCAGCCGTAGGCGACCAGCACCTCGAAGAGGTCGCCGGGGTAGGTCGCCTGCGAGATCGCCGCAAGGGCGCGCACTTCTCCGCCGGGCTTCACCGGAATTATTACGGAAAATTTGGGCAGCATCAGGGGACCTGTGCGTCTGCAGGGGAGGCGGCGTGACCTGGGTGGGGAAGCGTCGGGGGGTGGCTACTGCTGTTCAATGGCTTTCACCCTGTCGTAGCGCAAGGTCCTGTGGCACCCGACGGAACAGCCGCCGCCGGTTGCGGTGGCGTCGAAACGGATCGGGATTTCCCAGGTTCCGAACCCTTCCGCCTTCGGATAGATCAGGCGCTCCTGCTGCTCGGCATGAGGGTTGTGGCACATCCTGCAGGAGCGCGCCTTGGTCTTGTTGACGTGCACCGCGTGCAGGTTGCGCTCGCCGTTTCTGAACTTGGTGAACCGGTCGGTCGTTTCCGCCGAGGCGAGTTTGGGATCATGGCAGCGGAAGCAGATCGGGAACGCGTCGTAGCTGAACGGTTTGTACAGGACGGTCGGGTAGTCGTCTTTCAGGAGCTTCCGGTAGGGGCCGCCGTGGATCTGGTGGCAGTTGACGCAGTCGCCGTTGCGCACCGGCTGGTGCACGGACTTGCCCATGGCGAGCTTTCTGTCGTGGCACATGAAGCAGAGCTCGGAGCCTGGCTTACGCAACAGGGACTTGCTTTCGGACTGGTGCGCGTCGTGGCAGGCGAGGCAATCACCGTCGGCTACCGGCTTGTGCGTGAAGGCTCCTGTGAAATGATCCTTTGGATGGCAGCGGAAACAGAGCGCGGGGGAGGGATCCTTCAAAAGCGACTTCACTTCCGCGCTGTGGGCCATGTGGCAGTTGGTGCATTGGCCAAGGCCGACCGGCTTGTGCAGCACCGGCTTCTGGACCAGGTGCCCGTGGCAGGTCGCGCAGAGTTTGTCCTTCGGGACCTTGAACCCCATGCTGTCCTTGCCCAGCGGATGGTTGTCGTTGAACTGCTGGTGACAGTCCAGGCACCGGCCGGATGCAACCGGCTTATGCGGAACACTCCCACGGATCAGATCCTTGTGGCAGATGCTGCACTTGAACGGCTCCGCGAGGGCGTCACCCGGAGTGAGGGTGACGCCGACGCAGAGCAGATACAAAGCTACTGCCAAAAGATATGCCACGTGGGAGTGTCGCATCGATCGGATTACCTATCCTGGAAAACTACTTCCCGTAGCTGTGCAGGCCGGAAAGGAAGAGGTTTACCCCCAGGTAGCAGAAGATGGTGGCCGCGAAGCCGATCACCGAGAGGATGGCCGCCCTGCGCCCGACCCAGCCGCGGGTGATGCGGGCATGGAGGAAGGCCGCGTAGACGAACCAGACGATAAGAGACCAGGTCTCTTTCGGGTCCCAGCTCCAGTAGGTGCCCCAGGCGTAGTTGGCCCAGGCGGCGCCGGTGATGATGCCGAGCGACAGCAGCGGGAAGCCGATCATGATCGCCTTGTAGTTCAGGTCGTCCAGGATCCTGATGGACGGGAACATGGAGAGAAGACCACCGGCCTGGGCGTTGCCGCCCCCCTTCTCCATGGACTCGCGGATCAGGTACATGATCGAGATGCCGCAGGCGACCGCGAAGGCGGCATAGCCCAGGAAGCAGGTGATGACGTGGTACATGAGCCAGTTACTCTGCAGAGCGGGAACCAGCGGCTCGATGCCGCTGTCCAGGCCAAGCTGCGCCCATGCCATGCCGAACAGCGCGAACGGGATGACGAAGAAACCGATGGCGCGGTACTTGTACTTGAAGTCGATGATGAGGAAGATCATGACGATGGTCCAGGAGAAGAAGACCACCGACTCGAACAGGTTGGAGAGCGGCGCATGGCCGTGCCCCTGGTCGTAGGACTCTTTCCAGCGCAGGCCGATGGCCGCGGTCTGGACCAGGAAGCCGAACAAAGCGGCATAGGTACCGGCAAGCCCCACGGCCTTGTTGCGCGAGGCGAGGAATGCGAAGAATATGCAGGTGGAGACCATGTAAAGAACCATGGTCACATTGAAAAGCATGGAACTGGACATATCGATATTACCCTCCGGTCGTTCAGTTAGAGCGGCGATGGGGCTAGCCCCAGTTATGGTTGTTATCCTTTAAGCCTTGCCGATTTTCTCGACCAGGTCGTCAAAACAGATCTCAAAGCCTGCCGGGTTCTTGCTTGCGGAACCGCCCAGGGTGACCCCGGAATCGGTAACGCGCGCCCACACCCGCTTGTGGGACATGAAGAACGCCATGCAGATGCCAACCACCATCAGGAAGCAGCCGAACCATACCACCCAGACGCCCGGGTCGTGCGCCACCTGCAGACCGGTGTAGAACTTCTGGTCCATACCGTCGAAGGTGATCAGAAGGTCGCCGCCGTGCTGGGCGTTGAAGGACTCGTACTTCCCGGAGAGGACCACGAACGGCTGCGGGTTGCCGCCGGCCGGGGTGAACTCGACCTGCGCGCCCGGGCCGTCGAAGCCCCTCATGAAGGGACGGACGTCCATGGTCGCTTCCATGACGGAGAGGAAGGCGCCACCGGGCAGTGCGACGCGCTCGCCCTGTCGGGCGTCCAGACGGACCGGAGCGCCGCCTTTGCGGTCACGCACAGTGAGGTGGTAGAGCGAGCCCTCGTCCGACTGTCCGAAGCTGGACTGGTAGAAGGTGATCCCCTTGTAGGTGAGCGGGTCGTTGACGATGATCGGGCGGCTCTGGAAGCCCGGCACCGGCTTGCCGTTCTCCACCACGGTGAGGATGCTCTTGAATTCCTTGGGCGCGCCGGTGTCGTAATAGGCAACGGAGAACTTCTCGCAACGGACCTCGAAGCCGAGCGGGATCATCTTGCCGCTCTGGGTCTGCACCTGGGAAACGCCGCCCCCCTCGGGGATGTTGGTGTAGGCCTTGTAGCCGAAGAAGGAGCCGATGAGGGCTCCGATAAAGATGACGATGATGGAGAGGTGCACCACGTACACGCCGAGACGGCACCAGGGGCTCTTCTGGGCGAAGAGGTGGTACTCGCCGTTGCTCTCGGTGATCACCGGGGCGGCGAACTCGGCGCGGAGGAACGCCTCCATGCGCGTCTTGAGCTCCTCCTTGGAACCCTTGAGCTTCAGGTCCTTCACGGTGGCCAGCGACTTCTCGAAGTTGTCGTCCATCACCAGCACCGGCTCGGAAACCACCTTCCAGACGCGCGGCAGCCTCTTGATGGAGCAGCAGATCAGGTTCAGGGTGAGCAGGTACAGAAGGAGGATGAACCACCAGGAGTGGTACATGTCGAAGAAGCCGAGGGCGCTGTAGAGCCGGATCTTGGTCTCGGACAGCGTCGCCAGGTATTCACGCTGCGGCCCCTGCTGGATAACCGTGCCGATGATCGATACCAGCGCCAGGCCGATCAGCAGGAAAATGGAAAGTTTCAAGGAACAGAAAAAATCCCAAACCTCTTGTGCAAATCCTCGTTTGTTCGTCGTAGTCAAGGCCGTCTCCCGGTAAGGTTATGTGCAGCTGTCATAGCAGGTTTGCCATTATAGACAAATTGTCAATAAGCGCAAAACAAAAATTACGAATACACAAGGGAACAAAAAAAAGGGGTAACAGGCGAACCCGTTACCCCTAAGACTGCAATTTGATTCCCTATGGGAGATTACTTCTTGTGGCAGTCACCACATTTGGTCGGGCCGCCTTTGGCAGCGTGGCACTCTTTGCAAGCCTTGCCGTGGGCTGCTTCCTTGTTGATGGCGATCTTGGCCGGAGCGCCGTCACCGTGGCACACCTTGCACTCGTTCTTGCCCTGGTGAGCCTTGTGATTGAAGGTGACGTTGCCGTTCTTAGCCGGGTAAACGACGGAGTCAGCGGCCATTGCGGTAACGGCAAGGGCGAGGGTCAGAGCTACTGCAGCGAAAATCTTCTTCATGAGTGTTCCCTCCATTATTTTTGGATCTGAAAACGGGCCGAAGGTATACAAACCAGGCCTCATTGTCAAGCAAAATCACCGCATAAGCGGCATCAGCCCTGCCTCGCAGCCTGCAGGGCGGCGTCCTTTTGCTCCACCTCTTCAGCCATCTGCGCCTTGTAGGCGATGAACTTCGCCCTCAGGTCGGGATTGGCCAGGGAGAGCATCTGCACCGCGAGGAGCCCGGCGTTTTTGGCCCCCGCCTTGCCGATGGCCATGGTGGCGACCGGCATTCCGCCGGGCATCTGCACCATGGCGTAGAGGGCGTCTACGCCGTTGAGCGCCCCCCCCGGCATGGGGACGGCGATGACCGGCAGCGGCGTCTCGGCGGCGACCACGCCGGCCAGGTGCGCGGCCATGCCGGCTGCTGCGATGATGACCTGGATGCCCCGCCCTTCAGCCTCGCGGGTGAGTTTGGAGGTCTTGGCGGGCGAGCGGTGTGCCGAGGAAACGTGCATGTCGTAGGGGACACCGAAAGCGGTAAGAACCCTGGCCGTCTCCTCCATGGTGGTCAGGTCGGAGTCGCTTCCCATCAGAATCAAAACGGTCGGATTGGACATGAAAATTCTCCTTAAAAAAAGATAAAACCATTAGCCACGGAGAAAATCTGAGGAAATCCGAGAACGGCAAAAACGAACCAATTAGCCACGGTGCACATCTGAGGAAATCTGAGACAACCACTGCTTTTGGTTTTAAACCCAAAGGCTTTGGGTCTCTCGGACCTGCTTGTATTTTCCCGGCGGCAATTGCTTTAGGTTTTCTCCGAAGTTCTCCGATTTTCTCCGTGGCTAATGGTTTGGGGTTTGGATTTAGCGGTTCATCGCCTTGGCGCCGATGTCTTTCCTGTGGTGCATGCCGGGCCAGGTGATGAGCTTCACGCCGCTGTAGGCGCGGTCGATGGCTTCCTTCACGGTGGCGCCGAGCGCCGTGACCCCGAGGACACGGCCGCCGTTGGTCACGATGGCGTCGCCGCTGGCCTTGGTGCCGGCGTGGAACACCACCAGGTCCTCGACCTTGCCCGCCTCTGCGAGCCCCTCGATGACGTCGCCCTTGCGGTAGTCCGCGGGATACCCCTCCGCCGCAAGCACCACGCAGACCGCGGCCTTGTCGTGCTTCCGGATCTCGACCCCTTCCAGGCTGCCGGAGGCGACCGCCAGGAGGATGGGGACGATGTCGGACTTCATGCGCATCAAAAGCGGCTGGCATTCCGGATCACCGAAGCGCGCGTTGAACTCGAGGGTCTTCACGGAATCGCCGTCGATCATGAGGCCCGCGTAGAGAACACCCTGGTACCGGCGCCCTTCCGCCCTCATGCCGTCCACTGTGCGGCGCATCACTTCCGCCATGGCCTTTTCGTGGATCGGGGGGGTGACCACCGGGGCCGGAGAGTAGGCACCCATGCCGCCGGTGTTGGGGCCCTTGTCGCCGTCGTACACGGCCTTGTGATCCTGGGCGGAGGCAAGCGGGATGATGCGCTCGCCGTCGGTGAAGGCGAGGAAGGATGCCTCCTCCCCTTTCAGGAACTCTTCGATGACCACGCGGGAACCCGCGGCGCCGAAGGCGTTGCCGGAAAGCATGTCGGTGACGGCGGCCACCGCCTCGTCACGGGTCTGGGCGATGATCACCCCTTTGCCCGCGGCCAGGCCGTCGGCCTTGATCACGATGGGAATCCCGGTCTTATCGATGAAGTCGATGGCGGCCGGCACCTCGGTAAAGACGCCGTACGCCGCAGTCGGGACGTTGTACTTCTGCATCAGGTCCTTCGAGAACGCTTTCGACGCCTCGATGATGGCGGCGTTTTTGCGGGCGCCGAAGGCCTTCAGGCCGTTCTCCTCGAAGAGGTCGACGAGCCCCAGGGAAAGTGGGAGTTCCGGGCCGACCACGGTCAGCTCCACCCCTTCCTTCCTGGCGAAATCGAGGAGCCCCTGGAGGTTGTCCACGGGTCCACGTTTTCACCAGCGCCGCCGTACCCGGGTTGCCCGGTGCGCAGAACACCTTGGTGACCAGCGGGGACTGGGCGATCTTCCAGACCAGCGCGTGCTCGCGCCCGCCGCTGCCTACTACCAATACCTTCATACAAATCTCCTTAAACAATTAGCCACGGAGAACTTCTGAGAAAATCTGAGAAAACCACTTCTTTTGGTTTTAAACCTAAAGCTTTGGTTCTCTCAGACGTGCTCCGATTTTCTCCGTGGCTAACGGTTCGTTTTTTAGTGCCTGAAGTGCCTCATCCCGGTGAAGACCATGGCGATGTTGTGTTCGTCGGCGGCGGCGATAACTTCGGCGTCGCGCATGGAGCCGCCCGGCTGGATCACGGCGGTGACGCCGACGCTGGCGGCGTTGTCCAGACCGTCACGGAACGGGAAGAAGGCGTCGGAGGCCATGACGGCGCCCTGGACCGGGATCCCGGCGTGCTCGGCCTTGATGGCGGCGATGCGGGCCGAGTTGACGCGGCTCATCTGGCCGGCGCCTACGCCGACGGTGGAGTTGCTGCGGCCGTAGACGATGGCGTTGGATTTCACGAACTTGGCGACGCGCCAGGTGAAGAGGAGGTCCTCCATTTCCTGGTCGGTCGGTGCGCGTTTGGTCACCACCTTGAGTTCGCTGAAGAGCTCGAGGTCGGCGTCCTGCACCAGCATGCCGCCGTTCACGCGTTTGAAGTCATAGCGCGCCGCGGGCTGCTCGGGCCAGAAGCCGCACTCCATGAGGCGGACGTTCTTCTTGGCGGCGACGATCTCGCTGGCGGCCTCGGTGACCTTGGGAGCGATGATCACCTCGACGAACTGGCGCTCAACGATGGCGCGCGCGGTGGACTCGTCGAGCTCGCGGTTAAAGGCGATGATCCCCCCGAAGGCGGACTCGGGGTCGGTCTTGTAGGCGAGGTCGTAGGCTTCCATGATGTTGCCGGCAACCGCGACGCCGCAGGGATTGGCGTGCTTCACGATGACGCAGGCGGGCTGGTCGAACTGCTTCACGCACTCGAGTGCCGCGTCGGTGTCGCCGATGTTGTTGTAGGAGAGCTCCTTCCCCTGGATCTGGCGGGCGGTGGAGATGGATGCCTCCTTGCCCCCCTTCTCGACGTAAAATGCGCCGGACTGGTGCGGGTTCTCGCCGTAGCGCATCCCCTGGGCCAGCTGGTACTGCAGCGTCAGGGTGTCCGGGTACTTGGCGACGCCTTCGCCGGTGCGGGCGCCCAGCCAGTTGGAGATGGCGCCGTCGTAAGCCGCGGTATGCTGGTACACCTTGACGGCGAGGCGGAAGTTGGTCTCACGGGAGACGCTGCCGCCGCTGGCCTTCATCTCGTCCAGCACCAGCTGGTAGTCGACGTGGTCGACGATGACGGTTACGTCGCGGTTGTTCTTGGCGGCGGAGCGGAGCATGGTCGGGCCGCCGATGTCGATGTTCTCGATGGCGTCTTCCATGGTGCAGTCTTCCTTGGCCACGGTCGCCTCGAACGGGTAGAGGTTGACCACCACCATGTCGATCGGCTCGATGCCGTGCTCCTGCATCTTGGCCACGTGCGCCGGGTTCTCCCTCATGCCGAGGATGCCGCCGTGCACCTTCGGGTGCAGCGTCTTGACCCTGCCGTCCAGCATCTCGGGGAAACCGGTGAACTCGGAGACGTCCTTCACCGGGATGCCTGCCTCACGCAGCAGCTTCGCGGTGCCGCCGGTGGAGAGGATCTCCACGCCGTAGCCAGCCAACGTCCGCGAAAATTCCACCACTCCAGTCTTCTCCGACACGCTTACCAGCGCGCGCCCAATCTTTGCCATTGCTCGCTCCTTTTTTAGAACCAAAATTACCACGGAGAAAATCGGAGGAAGTCCGAGTAAACCTTCAGAAGCGGTTCAGGCTTGCTCAGATGTCCTCAGATTTTCTCCGTGGCTAAAGTGTTAGGGTTTCGGGAAATCTATATGCGCCAGGAAGTGCTTTTCGAAGAGCGGTGTGCCGGAAAGGGGGATGACACGGACCTGTTGGGCCAGGGCCTCCATCTGTTCGCGGCCGTCCTCGGTGAGCAGTACACGCTCCACGCCGGCCAACGCCCCCTCCTTGATAAATCCGGTGATTCTTACCATTTTTTCGTTGAAAATTCCAACCTTTTTTAGCACATCCGGCGACAGCACGGCCCCGAAGGAACCGGTCAGCACCACCCGTGCAACATCGTCCTGCGTGAGGTTCGCCTTCTCCAGCAGGATCTCCATGCCACCGCGCATCGCCCCCTTGGCGAGTTGCAGCGCCCGGATGTCCTCCTGGTCGAGGTAGACGAGGCCTTTCGCGTCCCGGTGCAGCACGAAGGCGGGGACTCCGTTCACCTCCTGCACCCGGGTCCCCAGGTTGGAATCGATCTCTACAGCGGGAACGAGGCGACCGGTCGGCTCGACGATCCCTTCTTCCAGGAGGGCGGCCACCGTTTCCAGGACACCCGACCCGCAGATGCCGCGCGGCGGGGCGCCGGCGATGGTGGTTAAAAGTAGCCTGTCCCCTTTTATTTGGACGGCGCTCACGGCACCGGGGAGAGCGGCCATGCCGCACTTAAGGTTGCCCCCTTCGAAGGCGGGACCGGCGGCGGCCGAGGTGGCGAGGTAACGCTCGCCGTCAAAAAGGGCGATCTCGGCGTTGGTCCCGACGTCCAGAAAGAGGGTCCCGGCTGTGGGCGTCTCTGTCATGCCGAAGAGAAAGGCGAGCAGGTCGCCGCCGACGAAACCGCCCGGAAGCGGCAAGAGGTAGCAAGGATACGCACGGCTCCAGCCTAGATCAAGGGTGGTTGTTACTTTTCCTGCGGAAAAGAGGGGACGAAACGGGGGATGGGCCAGCGACTCGACCGGCAGGGCCAGGGCGATGGTTTCCATGGACGGGTTGCCGGCGATCGCCACCTGCGCGAGATCCGCCGGCGACGCCCCTGCCCGGTCCAACAGCTCGCCGGTCATGCGTTCCATCTCGGCGGACAGGGCGGCCTGCATGGCGCGTAAGGTTTCGGGATCCCCCCCGGCGGTGAGGCGGGCCAGTACGTCGGATCCCCAGCGACGCTGGGGGTTCATGGCGCCGGTCACGGCCAGGCGCGTTCCGGTGGCCGGTTCGACAAGCGACGCGGCTATGGTGGTGGTACCGAGGTCGAAAGCGGCCGCGAGCCCCTTAGACGAAGACAAGGGCGCTTCCCCCAACGGCTTCGACCTCGCCGATCGCTACGGCGAAGAGGCCGGACTGACCGGCGCGGGCAAGGAATTCACGGGCGTTGTCGGGGGCGAAAGAGATGAGGAGACCGCCGGAGGTCTGCGGGTCGAAGAGCGGCAGCAAGGCCTCGCCGCCGGAGCCGGTCACGTGGGATTCGTAATGGTGGCGGTTGCGATAGCAGCCGGCCGGGACCATGCCGTCGTGGATGAGCGCGGGGACGCCGGCCATGACCGGAACGCGGGCAAGCTCGATGCGGAAGGTGACCCTGGCGCCAAGCGCCATCTCGCAGGCGTGGCCGATGAAACCAAAGCCGGTGACATCGGTGGCGGCAGTGGCGTCGCAGGCGACCATCAACTCGCAGGCTTTGGCGTTGAGGGTCGTCATCCAGCCGGTTGCTTCCGTCGCCAGGGCGTCGTCGATCATCTCGGCCTTGATGGCGGTCGAGACGATGCCGGTCCCGAGCGGCTTGGTAAGAACAAGGATGTCGCCGGGGCGGGCGGTGCAGTTTCTCACGATGCGGGAGGGATCGATGAGGCCGGTCACCGCCATGCCGAACTTCAGCTCGTCGTCCTCGACCGTGTGTCCCCCGACCAGGCAGGCACCCGCCTCCTTCAAAGCGTCGGCACCGCCGGCGAGGATGGCGGCGAGCACAGCGGTGGGAAGCGAACAGGCCGGGAAGAAGGCGAGGTTCATCGCCGTCACCGGTTTTCCGCCCATGGCGTAAACGTCGGAGAGGGCGTTGGCCGCGGCGATACGGCCGAAGGTGAACGGGTCGTCGACCAGCGGCGTGATGATGTCGGTGGTCTCCACGAGGGCGAGGCTCTCCCCTATGCGGTAGATCCCCGCATCCTCGGCGCCCTCAACACCCACGATGAGGTTGGGGTCGTCCGAGCGGGTTATGTCGCGGATGGCATCCTCCAGGCCCGCCGGGCCCAGCTTGGCAGCTCAACCCGCCGCCTGCACCATCGTCGTGAGCCGTACTTTATCAGACATAAAGACCCCTAAAACCTGAAATTCAAAACCCTTTAGCCACGGAGAAAATCTGAGGAAATCTGAGAAAGGCAAAACCGAGTGCAAATACTAAAGCCTTTCACAAGGAGACAATCTGAGGACATCTGAGAACTGCACTTCAAGAGAGAACCAAAAACTTTAGGGGTAAACCAAAAGCTTGTTGGTTTTCTCAGATGTTCTCAGATTTTCTCCGTGGCCAATGGTTTCAGCTTCAGCTGCTCGTGTTCTACCCGATGTACACCCTGCGTACGCGGCGGGTGGCGATGCCGCACATGATCTCGTAGGGGATGGTGCCGGCTTTCTCGGCCAACTCCTCGGCGCTGATGCGGTCACCCATGGGGTCGGGGCCCAGGAGGGTCACGTCGTCCCCCACGGCAACGCCCTCGATGTCGGTCACGTCCAGCATGATCCAGTCCATGCAGACGGTGCCGGCGACCCGGGCCCGCTTGCCGCGGATCAAGGCCTCCCCCTTGTTGGTGAGACTGCGGCAATAACCGTCGGCATACCCCACGGGAACGCTGGCGATGAGCGCGCGCTTGTCGGCGATGTAGCGCCTGCCGTAGCTGATGCTGGTCCCCGGTTCCACCCACTTGAGCATCGCCACCCGGCTCTTCAGTTTCATGACGGGCAAAGAAGCCTGCTCGTCCGCGAAATCCCGGGAAGGGGCGGCGCCGTAGAGGATAATCCCCGGCCGCACCAGGTTGCAAAAGGGTAGATCGGCCGCGAGGATGGCGGCGCTGTTGGCGACATGGACGTAGGCGGGATTGAACCCCTGGCGGCGGGCCTCGGTGACGGCGGCGTTGAAGCGTTGGGCCTGCAGTTTGGTGAAGGCGAGGCCGTCCGGGTCGAGTTCGTCGGCGCTGGCGAAGTGGGAGAAGATCCCTTCCATTTCGAGGTTCTTGAACTGCTTCAACTGCTCGAGGAATTCGGGCACCTTGTCCCAAGTGACGCCCAGGCGCCCCATGCCGGTGTCCACCTTCAGGTGGATCTTCGCCTTGCGGTAGCACTTGATCTCCAGGGCGGCCCGGTCGAGCGCCGCGGCCTGTTCCAGCGAGTAGAGCGCAGTGGAGATGTTGAGGCCGATGCAGCGCCGCTCCTCGCCGGGATAAATGCCCCCCAGGATCAGCACCGGGCGATAGATGCCGCTCATGCGCAGTTGCACCCCCTCCGCGAGGAAGGCAACGGCGAAGGCGTCCACCCCGAGCTTCTCCAGTTCCTCGGAGACGTACTGGAAACCATGGCCGTAGGCGTCGGCCTTGACCACGGCAAGAATGCCGCATCCTTCGGGCACAGTCTTCTTCACCAGACCGAAGTTGTGCCTGAGTGCGGCGAGATCTATCTCAACAACCGTAGGACGACTGTCCATCTCTAAATCCCGTATCGGTATATCTGAATGAAATCAGGCCGGGACGTCCCGGCCACAGATTTTTCTACCACTTTAGCCCAGGAGTGTAAAGGCAAAAACCCGAAAGCGGTTGACTTTGCAAGAGGATTCCATTATGTTTACGGCCTCAGCAAAAGCCAGCTAGGGGAGTTCGCCAGAACTGAGACAGGTCGATCCTGAACCCTTTGAACCTGATCCGGGTCGTACCGGCGTAGGGAAGCGGCGCGTACTCCGACCTTTTTATCCAGGAGCCGTGACCTCTCGTCGCGGCTTTTACTTTTTAAAACCTAAAAAACCATTAGCCACGGAGAAAATCTGAGGAAATCTGAGAACGGCACATCTTTGATGTAACAACAAGACGTGCCTTTGCCCAACGATTTGGCTTGTGGTCCCTGAAAAGTCTTCTTGGTTTTCTCAGAAGTTCTCAGATTTTCTCCGTGGCTAATGGTTTTGTTGTTACGGTTTGGCTTGTGGTACCCGAAAAGTTTTCCTGGTTTTCTCAGAAGTTCTCAGATTTTCTCCGTGGCTGATGGTTTTGTTTTTACGGTTTGGCTGTAAAGGGGTGAGACGTGTTGAAACTCGTGGTGGACCATAGCGGGAAAGAGCGGCGCGTAGCGGGACTGTACCTGATCACGGACCAGGGCGAACGCCTGGTGCCGAGGGTGCGGGAGGCGCTCGGGAGCGGCGGGGTCGCCCTGCTGCAGTACCGCGACAAGCTGCGCACTTTCGAGGAGCGCCTCGCGCTGGGAAGCGACCTGAAACACCTCTGCGCCGAATTCCAGGTCCAGTTCATCGTCAACGACGACCTGGAACTCGCGCTCGCCCTTGACGCCGACGGGCTGCACCTCGGGCAGGAGGACGGGGACGCCGCGGCGGCCCGCGCCGCACTTGGCCCCAAGAAGCTGATCGGCATCTCGACCCACTCGCTCGAAGAGGCGCTGGCGGCCCAGGAGGCCGGCGCCGACTACATCGGTTTCGGCTCCCTCTACCCCACCGAAAGCAAGAATGTCGAACACCTCCAGAGCCCTGAGGCGCTGGCCCTTGTGAGGGAAAAGGTGCAGATTCCCATCGTCGCCATCGGGGGCATCACCAGGGACAACGCCTGCCCTGTCATCGACGCCGGCGCGGACGCCATAGCGGTCATTTCCGCCGTCCTCTCATCCCGCTCTCCCGGCCTCGCGGCGACGGAGCTCTCCCTCTTGTTCAACCGCGGCATGATGCAACCGCGCGGCTCGGTGCTGACCATCGCCGGCAGCGACTCCGGCGGCGGAGCCGGCATCCAGGCGGACCTGAAGACCATCACCCTCCTCGGAAGCTACGGGGCCTCGGCGATCACCGCCCTCACCGCCCAGAACACCCGGGGCGTCACCGGCATCCACCCATCCCCCCCGGCTTTCCTCGCGGAACAGATCGACGCGGTACTGTCGGACATCCCCATTGACGTCGTGAAGATCGGAATGCTCTGCTCGCCGGAGAACGCGGAGATCGTGGCGGACAAGCTGACCGCTTACGAGATGAGGATGGTCGTGCTCGACCCGGTGATGAGCGCCAAGGGGGGCGTCGCGCTCCTCGAGGACGAGGCTCTCTCCGTGCTGAAGAAGAGGCTGGTGCCGTCCAGTTACCTGGTCACCCCCAACATTCCCGAGGCCGAGGCGCTCACCGGTCTCACCATCACCGACAGTGCCGGGATGGAACTGGCCGCCCGCGCGCTGCACCTCATGGGCGCAAGGCACGTGCTGGTCAAGGGGGGACACCTGACCGAAGGGGTGGTGACCGACATCCTGTTCGACGGCAGCGGCTTCACCCGTTTCAGTGCTCCCCGCGTCCTCACCCGCAACACCCACGGCACCGGCTGCACCCTGGCCTCCGCCATCGCGAGCTACCTTGCCCAAGGGGAGCCGCTGCCGAGCGCCATACTGAGGGCGAAGCTGTTCGTTACCCGCGCCATCAAGTTTTCCCAGCCGCTGGGGAGGGGGCACGGCCCGGTTAACCATTTCCTGGCGGCACGGGAGCAGGGAGAATAGCCAACCGGCTGCCGGCGCCACCCCCACCCGGCCTTGGGCTACCCTCTTCCGAAAGGCACGGCAGACACAGCAAAAAGGCGGGCGAATGATTATTCGCCCCTACGGTAGGTTCGTTTGTAGGGGCAAATAATCATTTGCCCTCGATTCAAATATTTCATCGCGCAGGAACCGGCCATAAAAGGAGCAACCATGACCCAGCTGGAATACGCCCGCAAGGGGATCATCACCGACAAGATGAAGACGGCGGCACTCGCCGAGGGGGTCGACCCCGAGTTCATCCGCGCCGGGATCGCCGCCGGGAACATCATCATCTGCCATAACAACAAGCACGTGAACGGCACCCCCCTTGCCGTGGGGAAGGGGTTGAGGACCAAGGTGAACGCCAACATCGGCAGCTCCGCCGACGACCTCAACATCGACAAGGAGCTGGAGAAGGCGCGCGTTGCCGTCGCCAGCGGCGCCGACGCCATCATGGACCTCTCCACCGGCGGTCCGGTCGACGAGATCCGCCGCGCCGTGATCGCCGAGACACCGGCCTGCATCGGCACCGTGCCGCTGTACCAGGCCGCGCTCGACGCGGTGAGAAAACACAATAAGGCGATCGTCGAGATGACCGTGGAAGACATCTTCCAGGGGGTGATCAAGCACGCCGAGGACGGCGTCGACTTCATCACGGTCCACTGCGGGGTGACCCGTGCCACCGTGGAGCGGATGCGCAAGGAAGGGCGCATCATGGACGTGGTATCCCGCGGCGGCGCCTTCACCATCGAGTGGATGGCGCATAACAACGCGGACAACCCGCTTTATGAGCACTTCGACCGTCTGCTCGAGATCACCAAGGCCTACGACATGACCCTGTCGCTTGGCGACGGTTTCCGCCCCGGCTGCCTGGCCGACGCCACCGACCGGGCCCAGATCCACGAGTTGATCATCCTGGGCGAGCTCACCCAGCGCGCGCAGGAGTACGGCGTGCAGGTGATGATCGAAGGTCCCGGTCATATGCCGCTGAACCAGATCGAGGCCAACATCCTCTTGCAGAAGAGGCTTTGCCATGGCGCTCCCTTCTACGTGCTGGGGCCGCTGGTCACCGACATCGCCCCGGGCTACGACCACATCACCTCCGCCATCGGCGGAACCATTGCCGCCGCCGCCGGCGCCGACTTCCTCTGCTACGTGACCCCCTCCGAGCACCTGAAGCTCCCAAGCGTCGAGGACGTCCGTGAAGGGGTCATGGCCTCGCGCATCGCCGCCCATGCCGCCGACATCGTCAAGGGTGTGAAGGGGGCCATCGAGAAGGACAACCAGATGGCGCGCTGCAGGAAGAAACTGGACTGGGAAGGGCAGTTCGCCCTGGCCATCGACCCGGTCAAGGCCCGTCGCCTGCGCGACGAGTCCGGCGTCGCCGATCACGGCGCCTGCACCATGTGTGGTGAGTTCTGCGCCTACAAGGTCATGGACGACGCCACCGAGCGCGAGCGCGCCAACGCCTCCGCCTGCGCGTAGCAACGCCAGGACTGTCGAACCACCTGTAGGGGCGAATAATCATTCGCCCCCCTCATTCCACGACAAAGCCGCTGCCCCCTCGAAAGGGACAGCGGCTTTTGTTTTTGAAAACCTTCAACGCAAAGGCGAAGAGAGAGAGAGAGAGAGAGAGAGAGAGAGAAACACACAAAGAATCAGGGGGGACAAAATCCCTGCTGTTCTTTGCGGCTTCGCGGCTCTGCCTTTAAAGGCCGTTGTTAACGCAAAGCCGCAAAGGCGCAAAGTTAAGAACAACAAGTGGGGGATAACAAAACCATTACTGGTTCCGGTTTTCCATTATGGTTCCGGTTTTCCATTATGGTTCCGGTTTCCTTTGCGGCCTTGCGTCTTTGCGTTAAAAAAAGCTTTTCGCCACCCAAGTCAAACGGCGGAGCTTTTCGGCGATTACACGCAAAATGGCAATGTCTTAGCACTAAAAAATTTGACGCAAACTAACCTGAGACGATTGGCTTCGGCAGGGTCGCGGCGCGGCGCCAGGCGAATCACCCTTCCGCCGCGGGCGCGGATTTCAAGGAGGGGTGCTGCGGGAAATGCAAGGTGATGGTGGTCCCGTGCCCGGGCCGGCTCCAGGCGGAGACGTCGCCGTTGTGCATCTCCATGATCGCTTTCACTATGGCGAGGCCAAGGCCGGTGCCACTGTGATGCGAGCCCGACTTCACGCGGTAAAACCGGTCAAAAAGAAAGGGGAGATGCTCGGAGTAGATGCCACAGCCGGTGTCGGCCACGGCGATGTCGACCTCCCCGTTGCCTCCGCTGGAGGCGGAAATGGTAACCTCCCCTCCGGCCGGGGTGTAGGTGAGGGCGTTGCTGATCAGGTTGCTGAGGGCGCGACGGAACAGGGTCCGGTCCCCCCAAAAGGTGGCGTCGACGCGGTGTACAAGGGAAACCCCCGCTGCACGCGCTTCTTCCAAGAAGTAGTCGATCACCTCCTCGACCTCGGTTCTCGCGTCCAGTTTCTCGAACAGCAGGTCGTTCTTCTCGTTGTCTGCCCGTGCCAGAAAGAGCAGCTTGTCGATCACCGCCGCCAGCCGCTCGTACTCGGTGAGGCTGGAGGAGATGATCTCCTGGTACTCCTGCGGGCTCCGCTCATGAGCAAGGGCGATTTCGGCCGACAGCATCAGGTTGTTGATCGGGGTGCGCAGTTCGTGGGCGAGGTTGCCGGAGTAGTGCGAAAGCCTCTGGAAGGAATCCTCCAGCCGGGCCATCATGCCGTTCACCGACTCTATGACGGGGTGCATCTCAACGGGGAAGCCGGCCGCGTCAAGCCTGGTGTTGAGCCGGCTGCCGGTGATGGTCTTGATCGAGCCGCTGATCTCATCCAGGGGCTTGAGCCCGCGTCTGACCACGACATAGGAACTGGGGATCGCGAAGAGGAAGGCGCCGAAACCAAAGAGAACGAGATAGGTCCGGTAGACTCTGATCAGCTGGTCATGTTCGGTCAGGTCTATCCCTATCTGCAGACGCCATCCCCCGGCCTCGGATATGGGATCGGTAAGCTTCACGCTCCTTAGCAGATAGTTGCCGCCGTTGTGACTGTATCTCTTTGCCCTGGTGTCGCCCGGGGAGGGAAAGATAGAGCCAGGCAGCACGGCTCTCATGGTGGGGCAATCCACGACGACTTTCCCGTTCCGGTCCACGATGCGCATCAGGATGCAGTTGGTGCCGGCATCCTCCCCCCGCTCTTCCGCATCCATCATCTGTTTGAGGGCGTTGAGACCTGCAGGGCTTCCAACCAGCGCGCGGACCGAGGTTATCTCCGCCTGCAACTGCTCGCCACCGGAATCGTGGATATGCTGGACCAGCTTGAAGTACAGGAGCAGGGCGCACATCGTGAAGCCGATCACGATGGAAACGATGTACAAAACGGCCAGGTTGTGGGCAATCGACCGGACCCGGCGCCCCGCGGTTTCCTCCGGGGAGGAGGGAGTGTCACTCATAGCGGTCCTCGAGCACGTAACCGACCCCGCGCACCGTGTGGATCAGCTTCTTCTCGAAGGGACCGTCCACCTTGGCCCGCAACCCTGCCAGCTTCACGTCCACGATCTTCAGGTTGGCGTCCAAACCGAGGTTCCAGACCGCTTCCGCGATGCGCAGGCGCGTCTGCACCTCTCCGGCGCGGCGGCTCAGCATGGAGAGGAGCGCGAATTCCTTGGGGGTCAGCTCCAGGTGCTTCCCGGCACGGGTCGCCTTGCGCGCGAAGAAGTTCACCGTCAGGTCCGCCACCTGCACCTCGTCCTGCTGCAGCACCTGCCCCCGGCGCAAAAGCGCCTGGATCCGGGCACAGAGTTCGCCGAAGGAGAACGGCTTGACCAGGTAGTCGTCGGCCCCGGACTGCAGGCCGCAGATCCGGTCGTGCACCTCGTCGCGCGCGGTGAGCATGATCACGGGCGTGCTCTTGCCCGCTTGGCGCAACCTCTTAACAACCTCAAACCCGTCGATCCCCGGGAGCATGAGGTCGAGGATCATCAGGTCGTAATCCTTCTCCTTGGCCATGGCGAGCCCGCGCAGGCCATCCGCGGCTACGTCGGAGTTGATGCTGACCTCAGCCAGCCCTTTCCGCAGCTGTTCCGCGGTTTTTTCCGAATCTTCAACGATCAGGAAATTCATAAAAAACACCCTTTCCTGAGGTTAACCGGCCGGGCGCTCAACTAAACGCCGTGCGGTACCCCCAATAGCTCCCCCCGCCTATGACCGCGAAGAGGACCACGTGCTTTATCACCAGCATCTTGCGCCTGGTCCGCTCGGTCTCGGCGCCGTAGAAGTTGTCCACGTAGGTGAAGCTGCGGACCCCGCCGGTGGCGAAGATGACCACCGCCGCCCCGATGCTGTTCCAAAAGAAAAACCGCTCAATCTGGTTGAGCGTCCCGGCGAGTTGCTGCGCCTCTAGCCTGAAGCCGTGCAACAGGTGGATGGCGATCAGGGCGGAGAGCCAGTACCCCGTCATGAAATCGTGGATGAAGCCGTTTAATACCACGGCGACCTTTTTAACTTTCTCCATGTAGCTCCTCCGGCCGCGTCAGGGGATCGGCGCGAAGGTGTGAGGGTGCGACTGCGCGTCATCCTGTCCGTGCTGCATCCCCTTCACGCTCCTGACCAGCGCCTGCACCTCGGGCGGCATCTCCCCACCCTGCTTCATCATCGCCCGCATCTGGCCGGCCAGGTACGAGTTGTTGATCAGGATGTCGAACACCGCCAGCATGAACTCCTGCTTCCACGGCGAGAGCTGGTGCAGGTTCTGGAACTTGTGCATGAAGAACTTCTGGCTTGCCTTGCCCAGCTCGCGCTCCAGCGCCTCCAACGTCATGTTCTTGGGCTTGATCACCGGCTCGACCAGGTTGTACTTGCGGTAGTCGGTGGTCGCCACGTACTGCTCAAGCTCGGGGTAGAGCTCGGCGTAGGGCCAGGGGGCGATGGCGAGGAAGAAGGCCATGTCCGGGTTGTAGTGCTTGGCGAGTTCGATGGTCCTCGCGATGCTCTCCGGCGTGTCGTCCGGCATCCCCAGGACGAACGAGGTCTCCGAGACGATGTCCGCGTTGTTGATGATGTCGATGGCGGCCTTGGACTGCTCCACCTTGGTGTTCTTGTTGAAGAGGTCCAGGGTTTCCTGGTCCCCCGCCTCGACGCCGACGTAGATGTGCTCCACCCCCGCCTCGCGGTACTTGTCCATGATGTCCGCGTCACGCAGGACGTCATCCACCCGCGTTTCCATGAGGAGCTTGACGCCCACCTTGCGCTCGATCATCAGGTCCAGGATGCGCACCCAGCGCTCCCGGTCGAAGGTCGGGATCTCGTCGGAGAGCATGGCGACCTCGACGCCGTAGCTGTCGCGCAGAAGCTCGAGCTCGGCAACGAAGTTCTCCGCGCTCCTCGCGCGCCAGGAGCGCTCCCAGAAGAGCTGCTGTGAGCAGAAGGAGCACTTCTCCATGCAGCCGCGCGACGAGGAGACGATGGCGAGACGTGCGTTGTTCTTGGCGCGGTAGCGGTAGATGGGCCACTCCACCAGGTCCCACGCCATGGGAAGGGAGTCGAGATCCTGGATCGGAGCTGCCTTGGGTGTCGAGACCACGGCGCCGTCGCGCCAGAAGGAGAGCCCCGGCACGGCGGCGGGATCGCCGCCGGCGTTCAGACAGTCAAGGAGCTTGACCAGTGTCACCTCCCCCTCGCCGCGCACCACGAAGTCGACCGTGTCATGCTCGGCCTTCAGGATCTCGTCGTAGCAGAAGGTGGCGTGCACGTTGCCGTGAACTGTGACCACCTGGGGGTTGATCTTCTTGGCAAGCGAAGTCAGCTCCAGGGCGTGCGCGATGGAGGCGGTGAATGAGGTGGTGGCGACCACGTCGGGAGCGAAGGCGCGCAGGCGCTCCTCGATCTCGGGCCACTTGTGCCACAGGCTCATGGCGTCGTAGTAGTCGACCTCGTACCCCGCGGCACGCAGCGAGCCGGCGATATAGACGAAGCCGACGTTAAGCCAGGTCCCCGCCGATTCGACGACACCCGAGTGATACGGCGGCGTGACCAAGGCTACTCTTTTTATGCTCATAACCCATCCCTTGTTTATGTGAAGCTTGTAATTCAAAAAACTAATGTACTTATTATCTCATTACAATATGCCATAGGTCGAAGAAAAATGAAAATGAAAAGGCCAAAACTGCATTCCTTTAATACACTTGTTACTAAATCGGAACCAACAACAACGGGGTATTTCCTTGAGGCGCAGTTAGAGACGCCATTTCTGCTTAAAAAATACACAGAAGTCCAGTTCAAAAAAGGAAATTTGCCTAACTAATAGTCACAATTATAGTCTTGACTGCTATACAACCAATCGTTAGTATAGTGAAAATCGCCAGCAGTCCCTTTTAAAGGAGTTTTCCATGTCCGAAACACAGAGCCTGAGCCATCGTCTCACCGACGAAATCGTCGCCATCATCGAAGCCGGCGTGGACGCCGAGCTCAGCGAGGAGAGGTTCAACGACTACTGTATGCAGCTCTTCGACCTGCAGTACAACAGCAACGCCATCTTCCGCGAGTTCTGTGACCTGAAGAAGGTCCGCCCCGGCGACATCAGCCGCTGGCAGGACGTCCCCATGGTCTACAACGACGTGTTCAAGACCCACCTGGTGGCCTCGTTCCCGCTGGAGCAGTCGGTGATGGCCTGCCTGACCGGCGGCACCACGAGCCTCACCCAGCGCGGCCGCATCTTCCGCGACGAGGACGGCAAACGGCTGGTCTTCGGCGCCAACAAGATGATGACCAACTCCTTCCTGTTCCCGGACTTCGAAGAAGGGAAGCGCTGCCGCATCCTGATCCTGGCCCCGAGCCCCGAGATGGCCCCGTCCATGGGGATGGCGATCGGCATGGACCAGACCCGCCAGGCCTTCGGCACACCGGACAGCATGTTTCTTCTCGGCAAGACCGGCATCGACGTGAAGAACCTTTTGAAGGCGCTGCGCGAGTCCGAGGCGAGCGGCGTCCCGGTGGCGCTCATCGGTGCTACCGCCGCCTACGTCTACTTCTTCCAGGCCTGCCGCCGCAAGAAGATCACCTTCAAGCTCCCCGCCGGTAGTCGCGTCTGCGACGGCGGCGGCTACCGCGGCCGCTTCGGCGTCGTCACCCGCGACGACTATTACAACATGGTCGACGAGATCCTCGGCGTGCCGCGCCACTTCTGCGTCAACGTGTTGGGCGAGGCGGAGACCGCCACCAACCTCTTCGACGACGCGCTGCGCCGCCACATCAAGGGGCTTCCCGAGAAGAAGCTGGCCCGCCCGGTGCCGCCGTGGTCCCGCGTGCTGGCCATGAACATCGACGACCTCTCCCCGCTTCCCGACGGCGAGGTGGGGCTTCTCGCCCACTGGGACCTGGCCAACGTCCCCACGGTGCTGGCCGTCATCACCGACAACCTGGGCTATACCACCGACAACGGCAGGAGCTGCGAAATGGTCGGGCGCGCGAAGATCGAGAACGGCAAGGTCTCGCCGCTTCCCGATGAGGAGCGCACCATGGGCCCCATGGGGGACTCCGCCATCTTCCGCATGCTGGAGACCTACACCAACTTCTCCATCGACCTGAAGATGCGTCTGGCCAAGGATCCCAAGGTGGCCCCGAGCGTGCGCGAGGAGATCGAGGCAAGGCCCGGTTCCGTCGCCTCCTGCCCGCAGGTGGTGGACGAGATCCTCGTCTCGCAGGCGGACAAGGAAGCCGCCGAACTGCGTGACCGGTCGCTCGGCGCCTTCCGTGACCAGACCGAGCGTCCGCTGGACTGGTACGCCGAGGAGGCCGGCAAGCAGAAGCTGGTGGATCACCCGGCCGGGCTCAAGTCGGAGAAACCGGCAACGGAGAAAGCGCCGAAGTAGCTTAAATCAAATACAGCAACATGAGCCCCCGCCGGCACCGAAGGTGCCACGGGGGCTTTTTTTAGCTGATCGTACTCTCCTGCTAATCCCTCTCCCTATGGGAGAGGGTGCCCGAAGGGCGGGTGAGGGAGGTGTTTGCACGCAGCCCCCTCACCCTAACCATCTCCCAGAGGGAGAGGGGATTGCAGGCGTCAGTGGCGGAGGGCTCATTGCGCCTCCCCCCATTTCCCCTACCTCTGCCTCTTAGCCCGCACCGATTCCCGGTTCGCCTTCCACTGCTCGAAGGCGATCTTCACGCCCTTTCTGACCGGCAGCTGCGACATGAGCGACAGGATGTGCGCGTAGGGGAAGCCGGCCATGGGGACCTTCATCATGTGCCGCAGCACCCTGGGGAGGCTCAACTGCTCCAGCAGGCTGATGTAGAAATGCTCCTCGCGGAGCTCCGGCGTCATCATCGGATCGGGATGGTCGAACAGCGCGTAGGAGCCGTTGTAGTACTCCCACCCCAGATCCTTGTAGATGTACGGCTCGTACTCGCGGGAGAGCACCGTCCCCGGGTAGGGGACCACCAGCGACGGGTGCATGGAAACGCCCAGCCGGTCCGCCACCTCGATGGCACGCTTGAAGTCGTCGAAGGTGTCCTCGCGCGACCCCAGCATGTAGAAGAGCGAGACGTCGATGCCGTGGTCCTTGAGCGTCCTCACTGCGCGCTCGCGGTCCACCCCGATCTTGCCGTTGGCCTTGTACGCCTTGAGGCTGTGCTCCGAGATGGCGTCCCACCCCACCCAGACCGACAAAAGCCCGCTCTCACGCGCGGCGTTCAGCATGCGCGACCCTTCCGGCGCCAGCACGGGCCCCAGGCTCCCGAAGGCCATGTACTTCTTGGGGCTTCCTTTGAGCGCGGTGAAGAGCTCGATGGCGCGCGTGGTCTCGCTGGACCACCAGATGTTCTCGTCCCCGATCTCGTACATCTTCTCGGGGATCGCCGCCACGTCGCGCACCACGTCCTCGATGGGGCGGAAGCGGATCTTGGCGCCGAAGAAGGGCTTCACCGAGCAGAAGGTGCAGTTGAAGGGGCATCCGCGGGAGGTGTTGACGATGCGGAACTGGTGGTTGTTCTTGAGCATGCCGTAGAGCGGCGTCGGCATCCCGGTGAGCTCCAGTTGCTCCCCCTTGTAGAAGGACTGCAGCGTCCCGGCGCGGAAGTCCTTCAAGACCTGCGGCCAGCAGCTCTCCGCCTCGCCGATGACGACGGCGTCGCCGTGCCCCTTGGCCTCCTCGGGCATGGCCGAGGCGTGCATGCCTCCAAAGACCACCTTGATGCCGCGCTCCCGCAGCGAATCCGCGATGTTATAACCGGAAACGGCGGTCGGGGTCAGGATGCTGATGGCGGCCAGGTCGCACTCGACGCTTTTGTAGGCGTCGGGGGTGGCGCTGCCGCTGATCAGCTGGATCTCGATGGAGGGGTCCGCCTGGCGGGTCAGCGCCGCCAGGTATTCCAGGATGGGAGGTGCAACCGGTGTCCAGCCGAAGGGAAGCGGCGGAAAGATGATGCAAAGTTTCATGTATTACCTTGGCTTGCGTTGCCCCGCCGGGATTACAAAGGGGTTACAAAGGGGACAGGCTGGTTTTCGGGAAGAAAATCCCGGAGAAAAAGTAGCCTGTCCCCTTTTATTCCCTTTTATTGCCCTTCTATAAGTCGAGCTTCTTGTTGGCGTAGATGGCGTCCACCACCCCTTTGATGTTGGGGATGGGATATGCCGTGGTCTTGCCGTCCTTGGTCTGCACGGTCTTCGACGCCATGACGATGCCGTATTCACCGGTGGGGTAGATGACGAATTTCAGCACCACCCCCTTCTCGGCGATCCCGGCCCGGCGCCCCTTGAAATCGAACCACCCGGTCGGGCTGGAGCCGCGGAAGTCGACGTAGAAGTTCCCGGCCGTGCCCCTGGTCTCGTACCAGTGTTTCTCCTTGAAGTACCCGTACTTCTCGAAGGCGTCGCCGATCTTCACGTTGGGGTGTCCCGGCAGGGTGGCATCCTTGATGACTTCCGCCATCGGCCTGGCGGGACCGAGGCCGGCCGTGCCGCCACCATGCGGGCTGATCATGGACGGCCGGTTCATCATCACTTCCGGGGACGGCGACGCGTAGGCGCCCGAAAAGGAAACGACTGCCAGTAAAGCGAGAACAAGCATGATGCGCATACGGTGAATCTCCTACGAAAGAACTTGAAATCAGTGCTGGATCCTGAAACCCGCGTGGAAGGTTTCCACGCCGAAGGGAATACCCCAATAGCTGACGATCATCACCACGACGGCGATCAGCGAGTACCAGGCGAGCCTGGTGCCGCGCCAGCCGAAGGTGACCCGCAGATGGAGATAGATCCCGTAAATGAGCCAGGAGATGAGCGACCACACCTCGACCGGATCCCAGTTCCAGTAGTTCCCCTTGACGGTATTGGACCAGTAGGCGCCGGAGATGATCATGAGGCCGTACATGATGAAGCCGCCGGCCACGAAGCGGTAGGAGAGCCGGTCGATGGTTGCCAGCTCCGGCAGCTTCGCCGCGAGCCCCGCGTCGTTTCTCTCCTTGAAGAGGTACAAAAAGCCCATGCCGGCCGCGAGGAGCACCGACGCGAAGCCGATGGTGGCGCCGGTGATGTGCACCCAGATCCAGCCGCTTTGCAGGGCGGGGGCGATGGTGGCGGCGACCTCCTTCAGCAGCGTACCGGCCCACCCCAGAAGAACGAACGCCACCGGCATGACCAGCGCGCCCAGCGGGAGCACCTTCTTGATGGTGAATTCGGAAATGAGGAAGATGAGGACGGTCATGAACACGCCCAGGCTGAGCGACTCGGAGATGGAGATGAACGGAGTAACACCCGCCCCGGAGGCCGCCCAGCGCATGGCGATCGCCACCACGTGAGGGATGAAACCGGCCAGGGCGCTGAAGAGGCCGGCGCGGAACAGCTTGTCATAGTTCGCGATGAAACCGAAGATGTAACAGAATGTGCTCAAGCCATACAGTCCAACCGCAGTCCAGAAAAACAAGAGTTCGGCTTTCATCCATTCACCTCCAGAAGTAGGTTTCCGACATGGCTGCCCCCTCGGGCTGCAGCGCCGGACCACCCATTAAAACATGCACAGTCCCGCCCTGTCAAACCTTATACGTCCCGCACTGTTCCAGCTTTCTCACACAGTGCGCTCCGGCTGCTAGTGGGGCCATAAGCGGACCTGAGAGAAGCAGGCCCTGCGTCACACAATATCTTAACGTAACGACATCCTGCGCCTTGACGAAATAGTTGTGTTCATTCATATTGTGGCAACGCTCCACGAGGCGGTTTTGCCTGTGGTGAGTCGCCTCCAGTCAAAAATTCAACTTCCGACCAAGGACAGGTTCAATTCCATGCCCGGCAAAGACATCGCACCCATGCGGACGCTCTCCGTCATCGTTCCCGTGTACAACGAGGCGGCGTACATAGCCCGGGTGCTGGAACACGTGAAGCAGTGCGGCTATCCCTGCCAGATCATCGTGGTCGACGACGGCTCAACCGACGCTACCGCAGACAGGCTCCTTGCCGTGGAAGGCATCACTATCCTCAGGCATGACCGGAACCGGGGCAAGGGAGCCGCCATTCGCACCGCCCTCCCGAAGGTCCAGGGGGACGTGGTCCTGATCCAGGACGCCGACCTCGAATATGACCCGCGCGATTACCGGGAGCTTCTGCAACCGATCCTGGAGGGGAAGGCCGACGTGGTCTACGGCTCCCGCTTCGCCGGGGGAGGTCCGCATCGCGTCCTCTTCTTCTGGCACATGCTGGGCAACACGCTGCTCACCTTTTTCTCCAACATGCTGACCAACCTGAACCTGACCGACATGGAGACCGGCTACAAGGTCTTCACCGCTGAGGTGGCGCAAAGGCTGGTCCTCAAGGAGAACCGTTTCGGCTTCGAGCCCGAAGTCACCGCGCGCGTTGCCCGCATGGACCTGCGCATCTACGAGGTCGGCATTTCCTACTCCGGCAGGAAATATGCCGAGGGCAAGAAGATCAACTGGAAGGATGGCATTTCGGCTCTGCGCTGCATCATCAAATACAACCTGTTCGACCGGACCTGACTGCCGTTTCTATGCCACCTCAAACCACTCCCGGGATCGCAACCATGTACCGACACAAAACAGCCTGGTCACTGGCGGCTACCGCCTTGTTTATCGCAGTCATCGCAGTCGGAAACGATCACGGCAACCGTCACAGGCACTTCTCGCCGGGAAGAGAAACGGTAACCGTCGACTCCCCCGAAAAGGCCTACGATGTATGGCGGCGCAAAGGGGTCAAGGGGAGGACACTGGTTCTTTTCGACCGCTACCCGCACATGCACGGGCGCTTCAATTACCAGGGCGAACCGCGACTGGAACGGTCCAACCTGGTCGAGTACTCCATATTCCAGAATGTCATCCGCAAGCTTTATTTCATCGTCCCGGATGAAAACTGGAAGGACTTCCTGCAACAACCAACGACCAAGGTCATAAAGCCCATTGCGGGGCTGGAGAGGGGGGTCTCGCTGTATGACCTGAACGGCCTGCCGATGATCGGGACCACGCCCTCGTCGCTGCCGCATCTCCCCGAACAGGTGCTGGTCTACATCAACGGCGACGTGTTCGACGCCAAACAGGCACAGGATCTGCTCACCCGCAAAGGCATCTCCAGCGACATCACCGTCATCTACCAGGGCAACCGCCAATGAAGAGAAACGAGATAATCATTATCTGCCTGCTGTTCCTGCTCGCCTTCGGCCTGAGGTTCTACGAGATATCCTATCCCGACTTCAAATGGGGCGATGAGATGGCCCACGTCCCCGCCGGAACCAACTACTGGCTGAACGGCCAGTTCGAGCCCGACAACTGGGAGCACCCGCCGCTGCGCCACATCCTCATGTACGGTTTCCTGCAGCTTTTCGGCGACAACCCGTACGGGTGGCGCATGAGGAACATCCTGTTCGGAGCGGCCGCCTGCGTGCTCACCTACCTCTTCGCGCGCAACGTGAGCGGGGGGAGAAAAGCCGCGCTGCTGGCGGGGGTCTTGCTGGCCACCGATCCCCTGCACATCGTCATGTCCCGCTACACCTTCGAGGAGATCTACGGCGGGGCCTTTTTCCTGGCGGCGATCGTGCTCTATCAAAGACACGCCGGGCGAAGCTGGCTCATCGCGGCGAGCGCCTTTTTCATGGGATGCGCCCTGGCCACCAAGTGGTACTACGTCCCCTGTTGGCTGCTGATCTACCTGTTGCTTCTGAGAGATAACCGGAACTATCGCAGCGTGGGGACCGCGTTCTTCATCACGGCTACCTATCTCTTCATTCCGGCGAGCGTGTTCATCGGTTCCTACTACTTCTGGTTCATGCGCGGTTACACTTTCAGCGAGTTTCTCCAGTTCATACAGGACGCCTATTTTTCGCTGCAGACCTACCGGCCGGAGAGCTACAACCCGGAGATGGTTTTCCTGAGTCACACCTCCGCACTGGAATGGTTCATCCGCTCCGTCACCGTCGGCCAGGGGACCTTCATCGGTGCCGACCGCGGCGAGTTCATCCTCTACATGAACAGCCTGCCGGTCTGGATCGCCACCCTGCCGGCCATGGTCTTTCTCGCGGTCCTGGCGCAGCGCCGAAAATCACTCGAGCTCGGCCTGCCGGTGCTGCTGTTTCTAGGGACCTACTCCCTCTTCGTCGGGGTCAAGCGTCCCACCTTCATCTACTCCGCGGTCCCGCTGCTCCCCTTCGCCTTCACCGCCATAGGCTGCCTGGTGACAGAGGTGACCGGGCGGGTCAACGCCCGTCTATACCACCTGGTCCTGGTGACGATGCTGGCCTGGAACCTTTACCTCTATCCGCTGGCGACGGCGAAAAATGTGCCGGTCGCACCCTACCAGTACCTGCTCGACGACTCCGACGCGAAACTGTTCCGGCAGTAGACCGGGGCCGCCCGCAAGGGCCGGTGCGTCCCCGGTTATCCCTTCAGGCTATCCCGCCGCCCTTTCAGCATACGGCCCGCGGTGGTCAGTATCATTCCGAACAACCCGACCCAGAGGCTGCTGAGCACGATGATCTGGCCCGGCTCGTAGCTCACCTTCATGCTGACCCAGTAGCGGACCTCTCGCGCGGAGAGGCGGTATTCACCCGCGTCGTATAGCGCCCCCAGCGGGGTCTGGCTCTTTTCGAAGGTCTGCTGGTCCGCCATGCTCAGGGGGGAACCAAGAGGTTTCACCATGAAGAAAGCCGTTCCCGACTTCGGCTGCACCGGGTCCGGCCGATAGGCCACCTGAAGATCGAAGAGCGGCTTCTCGGGGGCGTACGGGAAGGTGAGGCTGCCGGGGCCGGCCTTGGTCCCGGTGGTGTAGAAGGTCGAATTCGCATCGTGTTTGAGGCTCTGCAGCGGGACGTAGGCTCCGTAGAGTTCCTTCCCCTGCTTGTCGTAGAGAACGGTCAGGACGCTGTACCCTTCCTGGTCGGGAAAGAATTTGAATCCCCTGTATTTGAGGTTCTTGGTGAGGTAGATGGTTTCCTGCTTCTTCACCTCCCCCTCACCCACCGTGATGTCGTAGGCTCTCTTCTTTTCGACGCCGTCCAGTTTGTAGCTGAGGTGCATGGCGTTCAGGGTGGTTTCCCCCTTGAGCCACATGACGTTGAAGAACCTCCCCATCGACACCTGGTCGTAGCTCTGGCGTTCCCCGTTTTGGACCGTCTCCCCTTCGGTAAGCCTCATCGAGCCCCGGAAGAAGAACAGGCTGTTGTAGATGATGCCTATGAACATCGCCACGAAACTGAGATGGAACAGGATCATGCCGAAGGAAGTCAGGGTAACCCTGCGCCCCCAGATCCTGCCGAAAAAACAGCAGGCGACGTTGACGATGAGGAACACCAGGAGGCCGTTGAACCACATGGTGTCGAAGATCATCTCGCCGGAGCGTTGCCCGCGAAACAGTGTCACACCGACCACGCAGCAGGTAAGGATGGCGACCAGCAGGACCATGGCCAGCTTGGCCGAGGCCAGGAAGTCGTAGATCGCGCGCAGGCTCTTGTTTACCGGGTGAATGCGGGGTTCCAGCGGAAAGCGCTCGCCTTCGCTGTCGTTATCGGGTGCTTCTATTTCGGCCATTACAGCTTCTCCACGTTCCAGACCAACTTGCCGCCATCCTTGACCCCGTAGGCGAGGAGTTTCCCGTCAGGAGAGAACACCGGGGGGAACACCATCTCATGCTGCGGGTCCTGTCTGATGATCTTGCCGTCCAGGTCCGAGACCACCATGAAACGCTTGCCTTCATGGCGGACCCGGTAGACCACCTTCTGGCCGTCGGGAGTGAAGGTCGGGCTTATTACCTTGTCGAACCTCGGCCCTTCCTTGCCGTTCACCACCATGAAGATGCTCTTTCCCGTCTGCCCCGGCGTGACCTTGCGGCCAAGATACACCAGGCTCTTGCCGTCCTTGCTGTACGCCAGCTCGCCCACCTCATCGTACGGGCGTATCTGGGGACCGCTGCCGGAGAAAGGCTCATGAAAGGCACAGCTTCCGTTGGAATCGGTCAGGAGGCCGACCCCCTTGTTGCCGGGGCGGAAGACGATCTGACCTACCAGCTTGCCGGGAGGAAACGCCTTTTCCTGACCGTTCCACACCAGGACTTTGCGTCCACCCTTCTCGGCGACATAGGCGACAGATGTTCCGTCCGGGCTGATGGCAAGGTCCTTGATGCTGTCGTACAGGACCCCTTCCTTGACCTGGTCCGGCGTGGCGAGGCTCAGCTCGATCACCCTTTGCTTGCCCTTTACCTCGGAGATAGCGGCAATCCTGCTCTTGTCGTCGCTGATGACCATGACGGCGCCGGTTGCTTCCCTGATCAATTGTTTCTTGAAGTCGAGGTCGGTGACGACCAGCCGCGGCTTGGCGCCCTCCACCGGACTGTCCACGTAAGCCATTCGGGTGCCATCGGCGCTGAAACCGAACTGGTTATGCTCTGTTCTGTAGGCAGGGAAGCTGCGGCCATCGACGACAAAATACCAACGTCCCCCCGTTTTCGCCTGGTACACGACATGGCGGTTGTCCGGGCTGAAAAAGGGGATCTCCAGCTCCTCGACGACCTCCCCCTCCCTCCCGTCGACTACCATCCGTACTTTATCGTCTACGTAGGCCTGGTAGGCCAGGCGCTGTCCATCCGGGCTGAGCGTTGGGGTCAAAATGTTGGTATAGGAGTTCCCCCGGTTGCCGTTGTGCACCACGTGGAATTTGCCTCCCTGCTCCGCGACATAGAAGAAACCTCTGCCGGTGGCGTTGAATTCCACCTGGGGAACATTGCGGATGGCGTTGGCGTTCCATGCGCCGCCTTCTTGTGGTCCTCCGGGGATTTCAGCGACCACAGTGGTCGTGGTGAGCAAAGAGAGGTCTTTCGGTTTGCCGGATTCCTTCTGGCAGCCGGAGAGGCAGACGGCCAACACTGCCGCCAGGGACAGTGCTTTCATACTTCCTGTCATACGTGATCCTTGTCGCCCCTGCCGCCGGCAGGGGCACTGCGCGTGCGGCTCTTCTCCGGCCTTTGAATCCGGCCGGACACCCAAGAAAAATACCCCGCCCTGGATGGGCGGGGTATTGGTCTTTCAGCCTAACCTTGAGGCCCTAGTACACGCCGCCCAGACCGTTAGGGCTGTTGCCCATGTCATTGCCGCAGGTGCCGCCGGTGCCGGTGCAGGTCGAAGGCGAGGCGATGGTGTCGCCGACCGCCGACTTGGGCGACCAGCTGCTCAGGGTGTTGCGAATGAACGCGTACGGCCTGTTGCCGCCCGACCACTTGGAGCCGACGGTACCTACTACCCTGTCATTGAAGCCGTGCGCTTCTTCCATGCGCAGCGGACGGGCGACGCTGGTTGCCGAGTAGGTAGCGCCGACCACACCGTAGCCGTGGCAGTAGGAGCAGTTGTTGAAGGTCGTGGTGCCCATGTTGCTCTTGCCGAGGGTGAACGCCGAGCCGGAACCATGCTGCGTCGAGGTGGTAGCGTACTTGGTCGCGTGGCAGTTGACGCAGAGGTTGGTCGTGGCGGTCGTTCCTGCAGCCCTGATCGGGCCGCGCAGGGTGACCGCTCCGCCGTGCGCTGTGACCGTGGCGGTCTGCACGCCGGTCTGCCCCAGGGTTGCATGGCAGTCCCAGCAGGACATCAGCGGCCCGTACTGGGTATTGTTGCCGTTGGTCTTGGTGACGCCGCTGTAGGGGGCCACCATCTGGGCGCCCTGGACGTAGCTGTTGTTCTGCTTGCCGATGACCGGGTGGTAGGACGCGTTGGTGGTCGTGAAGCCTGCCACAACGTTGACCACGTTACCCGAACCGTTGCTGTTGAAAGGCGCTACGTGGCCGGTGATCGCGACGCCGAAGGGGCGCATCGCGGTCCCGGTGGTGGGAACCTGCGCGTTGGCGCTGGTGGCGCCCGCCGCGTCGTGGCACTTAAGGCAGTGGTTCTGCTGGATTGCAGCGATGATCAGCCAGTTCGGGTCGTTTTCAAGAAGCACACCGAGATTGCGGCTGAACTGGGTGAACTGGACGTCGGTCGTCCCTTCGACGTACGCTCCCGGGGTCGCGCCGTTCCAGGTGACGTTCTTGATGTTGTTCCCGGTGTCGGGGTCGCGCAGGTTGATGTAGCCGTTGCCGTGCACTGCGGAGGTCTTGCCGGTGGTCTTGTCGCCTTCCATGTGGCAGACGATGCAGTCGGCGGCGGTGACGACGGTGTTGGCCGGGGTGCCGCCGTTGGTGGAGCGCTTGTGGCTCCAGGCGCTTTTCATCTCGGCAACGACGTTCCTGCGGGTGGTCGGTCCGCCCAGTGCCTGGGTGGCCGCGGAGGTGTTCAGGACCCCGTTATGGCAGGTGACGCAGTTGAAGACGGATACCCCCCAGATGGCATTGCCGTGACAGGAAACAGTCGAGCAGGTGCTGCCAGCGGCGTTGTAGGCGTAGGTGAACGTAGTACCGGTCTTGGCAACCACGCTATAGCTGCCGGCAGCGTGATTCGCCGGTGAGGCGATGGTGGTGCCGTCGGTGGTGGTCGCGTTGTGGCAGACATCACAGGTCTTGGAGGTGTGCGATGCGTGGCTGTTCATCTTGGGCTCGGCGGCAGTGTGCACAATCACGGTGACCGAGTCGATCTGGATGTTGGAGGCCGTGGTGTCGTTGTCTTTGATGATGACGCCGAAGTTGGCCGATTGCAGGTCAGCCACCGTCCAGGTGGTCCCCCAGAGATCAGTCGGCGTGGTGGTGAGCATGACCGTGCCGTCGGTAGTGGGGAGCGTGGCGGTCTTTGCAGTACCCGCGACGGTGGTGGTGCCGGTCTTGGTCAGGGCAACGTTGATGAGCCCGGAAGCGGCGAGACCGTGCACGGTGACCGAGATCCCCGTGATGGTGTCCCCAGCGGTGAGACCGGCCGCAGTCGTGTTGAAGCCGGTCAGCACCAGAGGCTGCTGAGTAGTGGTGTTGTACACCGCGTAGACGTTGTCGTCGACGTAGGCGTTGGTCGGGGTGGTCCAGCCGGTGCTGGTAGGAGCCGCCGAGGGATACGCCCTGACGTTAACGTAGGTGGGAGCGCCGGTGGTCCCCCCTGTGCCGTGGCAGCTGATGCAGGTGGTGCTTCCGGTGCCCCAGGTGGGCGAAGTGCCGCTGGCGGCTGCGCCGGTAGCCAACGAGGTGCCGTTGGAATGGCAGTAGGTGGCGGAGCAGGTGTTCCCGACCAGGGCGCTGTTGGTGACCGGGAAGCTGTTCCCCTTGCCGTAGGTCGCCCCGGTGTTGCCGTTGATGGGCACTGCCATGTCGATGTTGCCGTTGGCGTGGTTCGCCGCAGCGTTGTTCACGTGGCACTTGGTGCAGGCGTAGCCGTACTGGCCGGCGCCCGAGCCGCTGTGGGTGCCGTGGGAACCCGGGAACTGGCCGGTGGTCCCACCGACGCGGCTCGCGTTGTCGACCGGCGGGTTGCCGTGGCAGTCCACGCAGGTGAGCGCGAGGGCCGTGCCGGGGATGCCGGCGCAGGCCGTGATGGCGCCTGCGACCAGCAGTATCTTTCCAAATTTCTCTCTAAAAACGTTCAGCATTATATCTGCCTCCCCCCGCTGGATACTACCAGGACGGCGTCTCTTTGTAGTGGCAATCGACGTTGGAACAGGTCTTCGGCTTGATCGAGGACGCTACCCCGACGGTACCGTTGTAGACCGGCAGCGAACCGCCGAACTGGCGGGCCGGAGTGATGGAAATGGTGCGCCCGGTGCCAGGGATGGCTTCGCCCATGTTGTGGGCCGCGCCATTATGGCATACGCCGCAGACCTGTGTCCACGAGTTACCGACGCCGAAGGCATCGGAGGCCGGGGTCAGCGTCACGTTGTAGCGCGTCTTCAGGTACGCGATGTGTTTTTCGTGCGCGCCTTTGCCGGTGACTACGCCGGAGCGCTCGGGGAACGCGGACCAGGTGCCGACGTCGTAACCGTGGCAGGTGTCGCAGTTGCCGGCCCCGAACTTGACGCCGTCCATGTGGCGGCGGCCGGCCACGGTGCCGCTGCCGTCGCCGTTATGGCCGTGGCAGCCGGAGCAGTCGGTCACGTCGGTGTTCATGCCGTTATGGGTGCCGGCCGGCTCGAACCCGGTGTTGCCCGGGACCTTGTGGCAGACCTGGCAGTTGGCGACCGACTTGGTGCCGCTCGCGACGTAGTTCGCGCTGGTCCAGGACGGGAACACAGCAGTACCGGCGTTGGCGGCGAGCAACGTGCCGCCGGTGGCTGCCGGGTTGTGGCAGTAGGTATTGTTGCACTTGGTGCCGGTGTAGCTTGCGGTCATCGCACCGTTCTTCGTCGCCATCCCCTGGAACACCGGGATGGAGTTGGAATTGATGTGGCTGAAGTCGGTCGGCAGCGGGCCGTGGCAGGCCTGGCAGGTGTAATCGACCGTCGAGTAGTTGCTGAAGCCGTTCAGCCTTTTCAGGTGAGCCTGGTGCGCACCGACTTTGGGATCGTTGCTGACCTGGCCGATGCCGGCCAAGGTACCGGTGAAGCCGTTCGCGTTTCTCGGCGGCGCCACCACGTAGCGGTTGTCCGGGGTGATGGTGGCGGTTTCGGTGCCGTGGCACCCGGTGCAGCCAAGCCCTGCCACGCCGAAGCCCTTACCGTGCTTGTGGCAGTCGATGCAGTCGCGGCCGTCGGTCCCGAAGTGGTTCCCGAGGGTGGCGGTGGTGGAGTACGGATGCGCCTTGGTTCCGTTCGCGCTTGCGGCGTCGTAGGTATGGCAAATCTCGCAGATCTTGTCGGAGCTGGTCCTCGGCGTCGCGCCGCTATCCCAACCCGGTACCGGCTGGGTCTTGCTGGTGCCGCCGGTCCTTCTGTAGTTGATCGGCTGGCCGGCGCCCGGGAGCTGCCCCTTGGTGGTGTCGGGAGCGGTAACCGTCTCGCGGATGCGGTTCACGTTGCGGGTGGTCGCGCCCCCCTGCACGTGGCAGGTGGTGCAGTCAAACTCGCCGTAACGGGCACCGGGGATACCCCAGCCGCCGTTCGCGCTCCACTTGGTGGAGCTGGTGCTGTCCGAGTTGTGCAGCATCGGGTTATTCACCGTGGAGGTGACCACCTTGTTGGCAGGCGCCGTGTGCGAAACCGCGGAAACGCCCACCGTAGTCTTGTTGATGACGTTCTTCGCAGCCGTGGCCTTGGCGGAGACGGTAAGGGTTACCGAGCCGAGCTGGCCGGAGCCGAGCGAAATGCTCCCCGTGCTGAAGGTCGAGGCGTTGAAGTCGGTGGAGTTGGTCTCCGCCGGGATTGCCAGGTTGTAGGTGACCGCGCCGCAGCCGGCGCCGGAATCGGTGTTCTTCACGGTGACCGTGTACTTCAGGGTGCCGCCGCGGTTCAGGTAGCCGGAGTCGGGGCCAACGATCAGCAGCGGAGTCTTCGGCGTACACGCAACCACGTTCAGGGTGGTCTGTACGTCGCCCGTGGTCACCTGGGCATGGTAGGCATCGGCCGTGGTGAAGGCGCGGGTCTTGCTGACGCCGCTTATGTGGTCCACGGTCGCCTTGACGGTCACGGTCGTGGTCACCTGGCCGCCCGGCGGCAGGGTCAGCGACGAGTTGGCGAGGGTGGGCGGATCGAAGACGTCGAGCGCGTCGGTATCCGAGACGCCCAGGTTGAAGGTGGTGGCTCCGCACCCGCCGTAGTCGTTGTTGATCAGCTTCAGGTTGTAGACCGAGGTGCCGCCGTCAGCGCTGATGGTGGAGGCGATGCCGCCGGTCGCGGTCAAAAGGGTCACGGTCGGGTCGTTGCGCACGCAGGCCGCCCCGGTGGTGAAGGTCATCGGTGTGGTCAACGCGGTCTGGTTGCCCAGGCTGTCCTTGGCCCTTACCTGCCAGGTGTAGGTGGTGCCGTAGCCTAAGCCGGCGGGCGCCCAGTTGTTGGCGGCGATCCAGCCCGAGTTGGCATTGTAGGAAACACCGTCGGTGATGGTGAAGTAGTAGGTGACGCCACCTACCCCGGCGTCGGTAGCGGTGGATGCCTGCAGCGCCACGTTGAGCGGCTGGTCAGTCGAGGTGTCCGCTGGCGAGACCGCGGTAAGACCGGTCGGCGCCGTGGCGTCGACCACTACGGTACGGGTGAGCCCGGAGAGCGCGGAGACGTTGCCCGCAGCGTCCTTCACCCAGGGGTAGAGGGTATAGGTGCCGTCGGCGGCCACGGTGTAGGTGGTCGGCGCGGTCGCGCTCCACCCGGCCGCGCCGGCGGCGGGCTGTGTGCTCGTTGTGGTAATCAGGTAGCGGGAGACCGAGGTGCCGACGTCGGTGCCGGTAAGTCCCGCGATCGGAATATTGCGGCTGGCCGACGGCGTGTTCACGGTGAAGGTCGCCACGACCGGGGCGGTCATGTCGACCACAACGCTGACCGGAGCGCCATAGACGGGCGAAACGTTGCCGCCGCCGTCCTTGGCCCACGGGTACAGGGTGTAGGTGCCAGCCGCGGCCACCGTGTAGCTGGTGGGCGCGGTGGAGGTCCACGCTGCGTCGGTGGCGAGCGGAGCGGTGGCGCTAGTGGTGATCATGTAGCCAGCGACCCCGCTGCCGCCGACGTTGTCGGTAGCGGCGAAGGAGGTGATGGGCACCGCGAGGGTGTTCACCGGGGTGGTGGCGGCGAACCCTGCACTCACGGTCGGCGCCACGGAGTCGGAGCTCAAGGGGGTGAGCCCTGCGGTCCAGACATCGGTAGCGTTGTAGTAGTTGGTGTAGGTGTCGTACTCGAAAATCTTGTAGTAGTAGGTGGTGCCGGCCACCAGTCCCACGCTGTCGGGGATGGTAGAGGCGTTCCCCACGTAGCGAACGGTGCCGCCGCTGCCGAATGCCGCGCCGAGGCCGTAGGTCGTGCCGTCCACAGGCTTCGTGGTGTCGGTCTTGGCGCCAGCGTAACGGACAATGATCACGTTCTGCCCGGGGGTGCCGTAGGTCCAGTTGAGCGTAATGGTAGTGCTCGTCGCCGTATTGGTCCCCCACGTGGAGGCGGCATGGGTGTTGATCAGGGTGAGCGTGGTGTCCGCGGTGTCGCTTCCCGCCAGCACGTTGCCGCTGGTGATGGCGGTTACACGTGCCGTGGTGGCGGTGTTCCCGGCGGGAGCACCCGCCGCACGGGTCTTGTAGGTGACCAGGATCTTGTAGCCGGCCGAGGTGTTGGTCACCGGAATCGCGGTGCCGCCCGAGAAGCTCCAGGTATCGGAGCCGGGGTTGTTCACCGTGGAGAAGTACTGGGTGGTCCCCGCCTCGTTCCAGATCTGCATGCTGGCGATGGCCGCGTTGTTGGTCGTGGTGACGGTGAGGCCGGTCACGGTGTCGGTGGTGCCGGCCGAACCGGTCACCAGCGAGAAGCCGTCGATCTTCTGGCTGGCCGCGCCCGGCGCCACGTTGGCCGTAGTGCCGATGGTGCCGTTACCCAGCGTGGTCGTGGCCGGGTTCAGGCCGATGGCCGCGAAGCCGTAACGCTGGGTGGTCCAGGTGGGGAGCGGGTTTTCCGTCCCGGTAGCGGTGATCTGCTTGGAACCGACCGCGTCCTCGTACAGGGTGCTGTTCGCCGTGTCGAAGTGCTCGGTGTAGCCGGTCGGCACGGAAGCTGCCAGGGCGGTGTTAACGTTGGAGCCGTAGATGGCCCAGCCGCCATTGGTCACGTTGATGGTGCCGCTGGTCGGCGTGGTCGCAGAGGTATCGGAGGCAACCGCGCGGGACCCGGTAATCGGAGTCCCCTGGTCCACGTTGGAGTAGAAGGCCGCGGAGACACCGCAACCCGTCTGCGGGGCGGAACCCCATGTGACGGTGAGGGACGGGGTGGTCCCGGTCGCCGCCACGATGCCGGTTTCCTTAAGGTATCCGAACCAGACCTTCTGGCGGCTCGTGGTGTCCGTCGCCACGATCTTCGTGAGCGCCTGGCCGCCGTAGCTCACCGTCGGGGTGAAGGTGGTGATGGCAGTGCTGTAATCCGCTACCACCTTGACCACGAGGAGGCGGTTGCTCCCCGCCCCCTTGGCCAGCGTCATGGCCGGCAGCGTCGAAGTGGTGCCGGTGCCGAGGATGGCCCACTGGGTCTGCACCGCTACCGCAGCCTGGGCGTCCCTCACTTGCTTCATCTGCAAAAGGAGCACGGTCGCCAACATGGTGAACATCGCGATCAGGCAGGCTTTAGCGCCCCACCCCATGCCCCTGATATTTTTAACGATCACTTTTCCCATGTCAGTTCACCTGCCTTTGCACTCGATGTGTCGTGGTTGCTTGCTTCTTGGTAGTACACATTCATGCCCCCCTATTGCGGCAGCCCGATGTGGCAGGCTGCGCAGGCCAGCGGCCCCTTGGTGCGCCACTCCATCTGCGTGCCGTTGTGGCAGGCGACGGTGGAGCAGGTGCCGCCGACGTAGCTCGGGGTGGTCCGGGCCTGGTCGTAGGAAGCGGCGGTCTTGTAACCGTTCACGCGGGTCCAGGAGGTGTAGATCGACTGGACTGCATCGACACCCGGCCTGAGCTGCGCCTTGGACTTGATGTTGAACGGACTCATGAACACCACGTCGACGTCGCCGTTGATGTGGGTCTGGTTGGTTGCCAGTACCTGCAGGCTCCCCTTGAGCGGTGCCGAGCTGCCGTGGCAGCTGGAGCAGGCGTTACCCTTGTCGTTGTACGACACGGCGACGGTCGCGTTGTGGCACAGGTTGCAGCTGAAGGTGGTCGAGGTGTTCGGGTCACCGTGAGCCGCGCCGGAGCCTACCCCGCCAGCGACCGGGATCCTCGCGCTGTAGCCGTCGAAGATGTCGGCGTAGTGGTTGCCGATCACGTGGCGACCGTGGGCCGCGGAACCTTCGATACCGCCGGAGTTCGGCGAGTTGCCGTGGCACTGGGCGCACTTGTCGACGCTTGCCCACGGGTCGGTCGCGTACCAGTTCGGCGTGGTCTGGTACAGGTACTGGTTGGTGGTCGTCGAAACGTAGCCGTTGGAGTGGCAGTACACGTTGGAGCAGACCACGTTGGATCCCATGGTGTAGCTGACGATCCAGGGGCCGCCCGCCTTGTTCTTGGTCTTGACGGTGCCGGCCAGGCTGTGGCTCGGGTCGAGGTCGAGCTCGACGGTGGAGTTCTTGTGGGTGCCGGAATCCATCGGGTGGCAGAAACCGCAGCCGTACTTCGGGAAGCCGTCCTTGTACTCGATGGAGTAGATCCACGAGGTATCGATGAAGTCCCCGTTGGAGAGCTTCTTGCCCGCAAGGAACAGTTCCGCGTCGGTGTGCATCTTGTGCGCTCCGATCAACTCCTTGTTGACGCAGGTCGGATCGTTCTGCGCACAGGCGTTGACCGAGGAGTGGCAGCCCAGGCAGTCATCGACGGTGACCTCGATGGAGCCGTTCATATGCTTGCTCTTGTCCACGAAGGCGACGTTCGACTGCGCCACGTGGTTGTGGCAGGCGCTGCAGTTGGTGCTCGTGGTATGCGGGTACGCCGGCGGGTTCATGTGGCACTTGCCGCAGCCGGTGCCGCCGAGATAAGCCGGGTCGTTCCAGGACGGGGCGGAGCCGCTACCCTGAGCCGAACCGTCACCCTTTCTGAGACCGGCGTGGCAGTAGGTGTTGTTGCAGATCCGCCCGCTGGCGGTGTAGCTCGGCGCCATGGCGGCCCCTTCAACCCCGCCCGCGATGCTCGGGTGGGTGGCGAGAGAGCCCCAGGTGAGGGTCGCCGGCAGGCCGTCCATGTGGCCCGCGGCATCAACCGTGGCCGGTACCGAATGGCACTGGTCGCAGGTGATCGGGTTGGAATAGTTGTGGCTGCCGGCAAGGTGCGATACGTGGGTGCCGGTGTAGGGGCTGGCCGGGCTCCCCGCAGTGTCCTTGAAGGTTGCCGAGGTGATGGCGGTGTTGGCCGAACCGTGGCACTTCTCGCATGTCGGCAGCGTGGTCGAAACACCCCAGTTGCGGGTGGCGCGACCGTGGCAGGCGCTGGTGGAGCAGGTGCCGTAACCGTCGCCCGGGGTGTTGTCCGCCTGCTGCGAGTAGGTGGTGCCGGTCCCCTTGCCGGTGAAGGCGAGGTTGATGGTCCCGTCGGCGTGCGGTGCCGCCGTCGTGGTGGCGGAGTAGCCGGTGCCGTGGCACATGGAGCAACTGTACGCGGAGTCCACGGTGTGGCGCTTGTGGCTTCCGAGGTTCAGGTCGTTGGCGTTCTCCTGCAGGGTGGACATGTCCTTGTGGCAGGAGGCGCAGGTCATGGAGCCGTTGGCACCCCAGGCGGGGTTGCCGGAGGTGGTGGCGCTTCCCATGCCGCCAGGTGCCTGGACGTTGCTGTGGCAGTAGGTGGAGCAAGTCTTGTTCGCCTCGGTGTAGCTGCCGCCCAGGCGGAAGTCTACGTCGCGGACGCGGTTCACGTGGTTAGAAGAGTAGTCGCGCATCTTGGAGGCGACACCCTGGTCCACGGTGGTGTTGTGACAGTTGGCGCAACCGCGGGAGTCAGCCATGGAAGCGGTGTGCTTCTCGTGGCTGTTGGCGGTCTTGAGCGTCCCGTCGTACTTGTTCGCGTAGTTCGGCGCGCCTGCGGCGCTGGTCCAGGTCGCCCCGGCGCTCTTGCCGTGGCAGCCGTTGCAGCCGAGCTTGCCGTTGCCGCCCCAGGCCTTCTGGCCCGTCATGCTGACGAAGACCGGAACCTGCTGACCGGAGCTGTGGCAGTAGGCGTTGGAGCAGATGCCGCTCGCCGTGCTGTAGCTCGACCTTCCGCCGGCCTTGACGCCGGAGTAATCCTTGAAGTTGTCCAGGTGGCCGGTGCCGGTGACCAGGGTGTTGCTGCCAAGCGACACGGTAAGCGCGTGGCACTCGGCGCACATGAGGTTGTTGTCGCGACCCATGGTCGTGTAGTTGTTCATGTGCGACTGGTGCTTGCCGGTCGCCATGGCCGGAGTGCCCAATCCTGCGGCGCCGCCGTGGCAGCCGGAGCAGTTGGCCGGCATGCTGCCGCCCCAGACCGGGGTCTGGGCCTGAACGCCGTTGCCGTTGGAGTGGCAGGAGTTGGAGCAGGTGCCGTCATAGGTGCCGATCGGGTGCTTCACGACCGGAGAGGCGCTGTAGTTGATCGCCTCAACGGTGCCGTTGGCGTGGGTCAGGCCGCCCGAAACGCCGCTTGCCGCGCCGTTGTGGCACTTGTCGCAGCCGGTACCAGGCTGTGCCAGGTGCTTGGCGTGGCTGCCGGTAGCCGGTGCGCCGTTGGCGGCGAAGGCGCCGGTCCCCTTGTGGCAGGAGGCGCAGCCGGTGCTGCTCCCCCATACCGGGGACTCCAGCGCGGCGGTGCTGTACGGGTCGGCGTGGCAGGATGCAGTCAGACAGGTCCCGGTGTAGGTGCCGGGGGCATGCTTCTGAACCGGCGTCGCGGTGTAGTCGTTGGCGACCTCAACGGTGCCGTTGGCGTGGGACAGGCCGCCGTTCGTGTTCTTGACGGCGCCGTCATGGCACTGGTTGCAGGCCGAGCCGGCAAGAGTCATGTGCGAGTCGTGGCTGCCGGTGGCAGGTGCGCCGTTGGCGGCGAACTGGCCGATGCCGTTGTGGCAGGCGGAGCACCCGGCGGAGGTTCCCCACACAGGAGAGGTGGTGGAAGCTACCGAGTAGGGGCTCGCGTGGCACGAGGCAGTGGAGCAGCGGCCGTAGCCGTTGCCGGGTGCCCCCGCCTTGTCGTAGCTCCCGAGGCCGACGTCGATGCTGCCGTCCACGTGGGTCGCCGCCGCGTAGGACGTAGGGAGCGCGTTAACGTGGCAGTTGCTGCAGTCGCCATTGGAGGCCAGGTGCCGGCTGTGGCTGCCGGAACTCAAGGTGCTGGTCCTGTGGCAGGTGCCGCAGGCGCCGGAGGCTGCATTGCCCCAGTTGGGCGCAGCGTAGTCGCCTCCCCCCAGGGGACCGCCCGTCGCGTTCTGGCCGGAACTGTGGCAATACATGTTGGAGCAGGTACCCACTACCCGCGAGGCGCTCTGGCTCGGCAGGTATGCGAAGTTGGACCCGGCATAGGAGCCGACGGTCACCGCTATGTTCCGCCCTGCGCTGGTCGCGTGCTGGAACGGCTTCGCGTTTTGGGTATGGTCGACGTGGCACTTGGCGCAGACGGTAAGCTCGCTGCCGTACAGCGCCAGGTGCTTGGAATGGGCGTAGCTGTCGGGCGCCGCCAGGTGGCAGACCCCGCAGGTAGTCGCGCTGGGTTGATCAAGGGCCGTGATCCCCCATTCGGGCGTGGTGGCCTCGAAATGGCAGTTCACGTTGGAGCAGGTACCAAGAACCGCGGGGGGAACCGAGGTCTGGTTGAAGAAGCCCCTGCTGTAGCTGGCGCCCGCGTGACCGTTCAGGTTGGACTGCACCTGGATGATCCCGTCGCGGTGTCCGGTGGTGGTCACCTGGGCACCGTGGCACTTGGTGCAACTGGTGGCCGACGCCGCCGCATGCGTCTGGTGGTTGCCGCGGAATGCACCGGTATCCGGCTCGCGCTCACCCGTTGCCGAATCAAGCGGAGGCATGGTGTGGCAGTCGACGCACGTGAGGTTGTATTGCGGCGCGGCCAGCGCCTGCGATGCAGCGAACATCACAATTCCGAACAGCAGAAGCGGAAGGAGGGCTCGGAAATTGCCATATCCAGGTCTGCGGTAGCTCTTCATGTTAAGCTCCTTCTGTAAACCCTTATCTAAATGCCTGAGACAGCCAATTTCCGGCGGGGGGGGCACCCCCGCCGGAGGTTTTTAACATGCTTCTACTGCATTGGTAAAGCTTCTTTTGCTATCAGAAACAGTTCTACCTTTCGATACTCCACTTCGGACTCGGCCTGAAGTGGCAGCTCACGTTGAAGCAGCTGCCGGACTTGTTGGTCCCACCGTTGACCAGCGTAGCGCTGGTGTAGGTGGCGAGGGCCTGGTCGGAGAAGCGGTACTGCGGGTCGATCTCGACGCTTACGCTGGAAACGTGGGTCCTGATCGGCAGGGCACGGGCGTGGGAAGCGTCGCTCCCTTTGTGGCACGGCAGGCAGTTAGCCCAACCTTCAGACGGCTTGGCGTCTTTCTTGATGTGCGCCACGAGGATGTGGGCACCGCCGCCGCCGGAGTAGTCTTCGAAGCGGGCCGAAGACCAGCTACCCTGTACGCCGAAGCTGATCGCGCTGATGGTCTGGCGCGGAGCCGGCGGGTAGCCGTGGCAGGCGTCGCAACCGCCGTTGGGCACGAACGCGAGGCCGGTGGCCGGGTTGTGCGCGTGGCAGTCGAGGCAGTTGGTGGTGGAGTCGACGTGGGCATCAGCCGGCACACCAGCCTTGGTGAAGTACTTGGTGGTGGTGTGGCAGACCTGGCAGACGCCGGTCTGTGCCGGGTTTGCGAAGGTGTTGTTGCCGGTGAAGCTGACTGCGGTGCCGTTGATGCTGGCGTTAACCATCATGCTGTTGGTGGTGCCGTGCGCGTTGTGGCAGTCCGAGCACTTGGCGCCCAGGCCGGTGGCCTGGTGGACTTTCACGTTGAGTGCCGCGCCGGTTACCTTGGCTGCGTTGGTGTGGCAGTAGTTACATTCCTGGTTGGCCGCGCCGGTCAGGACGCCGAGCAGACGCTTCTGATCGCCGGCTATGCCGTTGATGTGAGCGGAGCTGTTGTCGTGGCAGGCGGAGCAGGCCTGGGCGACGCCGGCCTTGCCGTGGCCCGCGGTGGCCGCGATGGTCTTGTCAGGAGCGGTCAGGCCGCCGATGACGGAGAGCGGGCCGCCTGCGGTCGAGTGGCAGCTTTCGCAGGTGACACGGCCGGTGGTCCAGTTGGTGCTCTGGCTGTGGCAGGTGGAGCAGGTGCCGATCTTGTTCATGCCGCCGGCGAGCTGCAGGGTGCCGTCGGCGTGGGTGCTCGCGGTGTTCGAGGTGTGGCAGTTCGAGCAGGAGGTGGTCAGGGTCGAGTTGAACGCCGGGCCGTAAGCTGCCGTGAAGTGCGCGGTATGCGCGTTGCTGTTGATCAGGCCGCCGGCGGTGTTGGAAAGCGCGGTGTGGCAGGTACCGCAGGCGCCGGATGCAGGGACGTTCCACTGCGGGGTTGCCGAGAGGTGGCAGGAGGTGGCGCAGGTCTTGGTGGCGGTGCCGCCCCAGGTGGTCACGCTGGCGCCGGCGACTTCGACGGTGGCGTCGCCGTGGAGAGCCTTGTTGACGAAGAAGGTGTTCCCGCTGACAGTAGCCGCGTGGCAGGTGTCGCAGGTGTATCCTTTGGTGCTTACGTGCGCGGCGTGCGCGTTGGTGGTAAGGGTGCTGGAGTTGCCGTGGCAACCGCTGCAGCCAAGGGAAGCACCCCACTTGACAGCGGGGACGTTGGCGACGATGCCGTTGCCGTCGTGGCAGGATACCGCGGAGCAGGTGTTCCCGACGACGGTGAAGCTCCTGGCGCCGGCCTTGACGTCACGGGTGCTGTTGGTGTGGAACCCACCAGCCTTGATGCTGGTGCCGTTCGCGGTGGTGTCGGCGTGGCAGCTTGCGCAGTCAGCGGCCGAAGCAACGTGGTTTTTATGGCTGTTGGCGCGCGGCTGGTCGGCCCCGGCGTTGGTGTAGTTCGGCTCGCCGGCCACGGAAGTGAAGGCCGGAGCGGCATCGGCGCCGTGGCACGATTTACAGGTCAGCGCGGTGGAACCGGTCCAGGTCACGCTCTTCATGGTGCCCTTGCCGTCGCTGTGGCAGTAGGAGGTGGAGCAGGTCCCGGACACCGGGGTGCCCACGCGGGTGCCAGCCACGTCCTTGGTCTGGTTCACGTGGTTTGCGAAGCTGGAGATGGTGGTGTCGTTGGAAACGGTCGAGCTGTGGCACTCGACGCAGCCATAGTTGGTGCCGAGGAAGGCCGCGTTGTTCACGTGTTTCGCGTGGTTGCCCGACAGGGTGTTGGTGGTCGCGTCACCATGGCAGCCGGCGCAGGTAAGGGTCCCACCCCAGGTCGGCGGGGTGTAGGTGCCGCGGCCGTTGCTGTGGCAGTAGACGTTGGAGCACTGGTTGGCTGCGAAGCTGCCGCCGCCAGCGAATTTCACCTCGATGGCGCGGTGGCCGGCGGAGGTGGCGTGGGCGAACGGCTTGGCCTGTACCGAGTGGTCGGTGTGGCACTTCACGCAGGAGCCGGTGCCGAGGCCGTAGTAGTTGCCGTGCTTGGTGCCCGCGGTCGGGTGGTTGCCGGTGGAAGGTGCGACATCGTGGCAGGCGGAGCAGCCGCCCGGCACGGTGAGCGCCGCGCTACCCCAGGCCGGGGTCGCCCTCAGGGTGCCTTTGCCGTTGCTGTGGCAGGTCGCGGTGGAGCAGGTGCCCATCGGGTTCGGCGGTACCGAGGTCTGGTTCACGAAGCCGGCCGCGATCTTCCTGGAGTAGCCGATGCCGTCGGAGAGCTCGATGGTCTTGTTCCTGTGACCCATCGGATAGGTGCTCACCTGGCTGCCGTGGCAGGTAACACAGGAGTTGACCGCAGAGGTTGCGTGACCGGCGTGGTTGCCCGGCACAGCGCCTGTGTTGGGATCTTTCTTGCTCGTTGCCGAATCCAGCGGCGGCATCGTGTGACAGAAAGAACAGTCATAGTTGTACTGCGAGGCGGCCTGTGCCTTCCCCGCGGTCAACTGCACCAGTGTCAGCAGTAGCAACGCCAACACAAACAAACATCGACCTCCATATTTTCCTACCATCTGCTCCTCCTCTTTCTGTGGTCAGACAGTTATGTCAGACCTTTATTCAAGCTGGATCGGTTATCGATCCAGTTACTTGAGCGTTTAATTCAGCCTTACTATCTCTCGGTGCTCCACCGTGCCGACGGGCTCATGTGGCAGGCGATGTTGAAGCAGTTGCCGGTCTTGTTGGCGCCCGGCACGCTGGTCAGGCTCGCGCCGGTGTAGATGGTGAAGCTGTTCGAGAAGCGCAGGCTGTTGTCGACGACCACCGTCACGTTCTCGATGTGATCCTTGATGGGGGTGGTCATTTGGTGTGACATCCCGGCGTTGTGGCACACCGAACAGTTGGCCCACCCTTCCGCAGGGGTGGCAAACGGCGAAACGTGTGCCGCCACGAGATGCGCGCCGCCGCCGCCCGAGTAGTCCTCGAAGCGCGCGTTGGCCCAGTTCGCGTAGCTGCCGAAGGTGGTCGCCGTGTTCTTCGGCGCCGGCGGGTAGCCGTGGCAGGAGTCGCAGGCGCCGCCGATCGGCTTGAAGGCGCCCCCGACGCCGTTGTGCGGATGGCAGTCCAGGCAGCCCGAGGTGTAATGGCTGGTTTCAGGCACACCGGCGCGATAGTGGTTGGTCTTGGTATGGCAGACCTGGCACAGGCCGCGGTTGTAGGTTATCTCAATCAGCGTGTTGACACGGTCGGTGTACGCGATGTTGAAGCCACGGATCTCGCCCCTGATCATGGAGAGGTTCCCGGTGCCGTGCGTGTCGTGGCACTCGCGGCAGTTGATGTCCACGTTGTCCTTGGTGACGTGCGTGCCGAGGTTCAGGATGCGCGCAGGGACCACCGCGGCGTTGTTGTGGCACGAGGCGCACAGCGTGTTGTCGTTGGTCATCAAGAGGCGCTTGCTGTCGCCCAGGGTCCCCGTGATGTGGGTGGCGTTCCGGTCGTGGCACACGGTGCACTGGTTCGATACCGCGAAGCGGCCGTGACCCTTGGTGCCGAAGTAGGCCTTGAACGGCGCCTGGGTGCCGTTGGGGAGCACCGCGGCGTTCTGAGCGTGGCAGACGGTGCACTCGATGCGGGCGGTGGTCTTCCAGTCAACCAGCTGACCCGCGTGGCAACCCATGCACAGCGAGCCGTCGCCGCTCTTCAAGTCCGGCGAGCCGTTGTTGTGGGTGGCGGTGGTCCCGATGTGGCACGCCTGGCAGGCGGTGTACTCGCTCCCAAGGTAGGCGCCCGGGCCGTAGACCGCGGTGATGTGGGTGCCGTGCTGGTTGGTCGCCATCGGGCTCGGGGTCGAAGCGGAGCCGCCGTGGCAGGTGATGCACAGGTTGCGCGCCTTGTAGGCAATCACCGAGTCGGCCACCGCCTGGGTGATGGCGCCCGCGTCGCGCAGGGTCGGCACCGCCAGCGTGGTCACCGAGTCGTCGATGACGCCGTTGTCCAGGATGTCGATGGAGTCCATGGCGAGCTGTTTCGAGTAGCGCGGGTTGTGGCCGAAGGAGCCGAGCTCCCGCACCAGGAGTGCGTAGTTGAAGGCGGCGCCCATGACGTTCGCACCCTGTTGCCCGGAGCCCCAGTTGCGCTCGTTGAAGTGCGGCGCCTTCTCAGTGTAGATGAAGCCCTTGGCCGCCAGCTGCGCACGCAGCACTTCGAGGAGGCTCGTGAAGGAGTCGCGCGCCAGCAGGCGCTGCTCTTCCGGCATGTTGGCGCCGTGACAGTTGGTGCAGATCGCGCTCACCCCGCTTCTGAAGGAGTGGCCGTAGGTGCCGTTTCTGTGGCACGACACGCAGGGCCCCTTGGCGTTGGCGAAGCCGAGGTTGCTGTGGGTGGCACCGAGGTCGTAGTCGCGACCCGGGAAGTGGTACCCCCCCTTCGCGTACATGGTGGCGCCGGAAACAGCGTAGTGCGGCGGGATGAAGGCGAGGTTGGTGAAGTCCGCGTTCGCCTGCAGCTTCGCCACGATCACCTGGCCGGTATTGGTCCCGGTGTGGCAGGTCATGCAGAGGTTGGACTCGCCCACCGCGGGGTTCACGTAGGTCGGCTCGATGGCGAACGGCTTGGACGGCGCCATGGTGCGCAGCGCACCCGCAACGATGTCGACGTGGCAGGCGCGGCAGGTGACCATCTCCTTGGTCTTGTCCGAGGAGACGCCCCAGGCCGTGGTCACCTTGGCAGTGGAGTAGGCCACGAAGCCGGTGGTGGTGTGGCACTGCACGCAGCCGTCCATGGTCTTGAAGTCGTAGGTGGAGTAGGCCGGCGCGCTCCCCTTGGCGTGACCCGAGGTGTACCACGCCTGGCGGATCGCCTGGTTGGTCACCGTCGAGAAGTGGCAGTCGGTGCAGGCCGAACGCGAGGTGACGTAGGTGGCCGGGTAGGCGCCGGTGGTCATGTTGCCGTAGTGCAGCGTCTCGAGATCACCCTGCACCGCCGCGAAGCTGGAGTGCGGGTTGTGGCAGGAGATACAGAGGACGTTCCTGCCGATCTCGACCGTGTGGTTGGGGACGATCCCCAGGCCGTTGTAGTGGCAACCCGCGCAGACGCCCGGGTCCGCCTCGGGCTGGTGCGCTCCCCCCTTGTGGCAGGAGGTACAGGTGACGCCCATCTTCTTATGCATGGAGCGATCGTAGCCGGAGAAAATCGAGTCGGTGTGGCAGGCGGCGCAGAAGTAACCACCCACGGGGCCAGCAGAGGCCTGCAGGTTCACGAAGGTGTTGGAGTCGACGCTCGAGACGTTGACCGGGGTCGGCATGGCACCGGTGGTATGGCAGGAAACGCAGGAAACGCCAAGAGCCTTGTGGTTCGAGGAGGACCACAGGGTGAACGCCATCGGGGTCGGGTAGACGCCGGTGGCGGAGTGACAGCCGTTGCAGTCGGTCCTCATGGAGTCGATCAGCGAGTCCACCACCTTGACCTGCGTGGTGGAGGTGGAGACCGCTACGCCGTTCAGGTACTGGGTGACACGGAACACGTAGGTCCCCAGCACCATCGGCACGAAGTCCGGGTTCAGCGTGCTCGCTTGCAGCAGGGTAGCCGCCGGGCCGCTCTCCTGGTTCCAGGTGAAAGTGCCCCCCCCCTGCATGGAGCCCCTCAGGGTCACCTTCGTGGCCACCATCCCGGTCTGGTTCTCCCCCGCGCTGATGCCGACCGTGGAAAAGGAAGCGGTGACGCTCGCCGGGGCGGTTACGTTCCGGACCGTGATGTTGGCCTGGCCGAGGTAGGGGAAGCTGATTGCGCCGCCGGAAAGGGTGGTGGCGGTGCCGCCGCTGACGGCGGTCAGGACCGAGTTGGCGTTAGGGGTGGCGGTGAATACCGCGGTGCCGTTATAGGTGACCTGGGTGCTGGCCGGGGTGATGCCCCCCGGGCCGTATGCGGTGCCGGTCACCGTGTACTTCTGGGCGGTGAAGCCGGCGATCAGGGACTGGGGCGAACCGTCAGCCTTCTTGAAGGTGGTGGTGTAGTGGGTCGTGTAGTTGCCGATCACCTGGGCCACGCCCGTCTTGGTCAGACTGGTGATCTTGTAGCCGGGGTTGGCGGTCACCTTCACCGGAACCAGCTCCGCCGTGGTGAAGTTGGTGTACACGACCGTGCCGGACACTGTCTGGACCGGGTTGTTGCGGATCTGGAGGGTACCGCCGCTGTTGTTCAGCTTTGTCTGCAGCTGGAACGACGTCGCCGCCCATGACCAGAGCGCCCCCGATATGATGGCCGTAGCAGCCAGAACAGCCAGTGTTTTTTTCAGCATAACCTTCCCCTGTCCCTGATCCTCACGTGCGGTGATGGACGAATGTAGAGGTACGAAATAATCCTACAGAGCGTTTCCAAGAGCAAGAAGCGTACCCCTTGTCGTTTACGCCATATAGCCAAAAGGCCAAGACAGAGCCAAGGCCGCCCGAACTGCAGCATTTATGGGATTTTTTTTTTGAAGAGTGGCCATGGGAGCGGTTGGATATTTTTAAGCACGGGAGGAATCCCCCCGGGACCTGCAGGGGCGGTCCGGTGATATGACGGGCCGGGTTCCGGGTAAAGGTACCGCCAAAGGCCATATAACGGTAACGGAAAGGTAACGGAGCAATGAGCGAGTTGTGTCGGCGGGGAGGCGGGGGAGCAGGATCGGCCCGTGAAACGGCAACGCAAGGGAAGCGGGGGTGAGGAGAGCGGCGCCGGCGGGCCGGCGCCGCGAGGTCGGGCGGGCTAGGCTACCTTTTTCATGCGCTCCTTCATGCGCTCCATGTCGGCGCCCTCAAAATCGAAGTTGTCGCCATGGTCCTTCATCATCAGCATGAAGGCGCTCAACAGGTACTTCCGCTTGAAGCCGTCTTCCATCTCGACGATCTCCTGCATCTTGTTGCTGTAGAAGGTCATATAGCACTTGCCAAGGGCCTGGGTGATCTCCGCCATGGTCATCTGGTACGGCTCGATGATGGGGCAGACCAGGTTGTACTTCGCGTAGTCGAAGACGCGGATCCGGTCCTTCATCTGGGCATGGATCGGGGTGAACGGCATCGGGGTGACCACCGGGAAAACCGCGATGTCGGGGTTCAGGTAAATGGCGGACGCGATGGTGTTGTCGATGGAGTCCCAGGTCTCGGTCGGGAAACCGATCATGAAGGAGGCCTCGGTGATGATGCCCGCCTCCCTTAGCAGGTCCAGGGCGTGCTTGTTCTGCTCGAAGCTGGTCCCCTTGTTCAGGCTCCCCAAAACGTCCTTGTCGGCGCTCTCGGCCCCCAGGTAGACGTGGATGATCCCCGCATCGCGGTACTTGTGCAGGATGTCGGCGTCGCGGATGATGTCCTCGACCCGCGTCTCGATGAGCAGGTGGACGCCGAGCTTTCTTTCGATGACCAGGTCCAGGAACAGCTCCCAGCGCTCGCGGTGCTTGGTGGGATAGGCATCGATCAAGGTGAAGAAACTGACGCCGTAATCGCCGATCAGGTGCTCCATCTCCTCGACCACCTTCTCGGGTTTTCTGCAGCGCCAGTCCTCGCGCCAGAACATGCGCTGGCTGCAGAAGGCGCACTCCATGTCGCAGCCGCGCGAGGTGAGGATGGACGCCATGCGGCCGTAGGGGGCCACCAGGTAGTTGTAGTCTTCCCAGTCCAGAAGGTGCCAGGCGGGCTTCAGGGAGTCCAGATCCTCGATGTGCGGCTGTCTGCCGGTGTAGAGAATGCGCTCCCCCTCCCGGTACGCGATCCCCTTGACCGCCTTGGGGTCACCGTTGCCGGAGAGCGCCGCCAGGAGCTTCTTGAGGGTTTGCTCGGGCTCGCCGGTGATGATGTAGTCCACCCGGTTGCCGTGGTCCTCGAGAATCTCCTCGTACATGAAGGTCGGATGGGGTCCGCCTAATAACGTTACAGTTTGGCCACAGATTTCTTTGGCGATGTTAAGAATCCGCAGCGCATAGGGAACGGTGGCCGTGCTGATGGCACCGGTGACGGGAAGGTAGTCGAGGGTCATGACGATATCCGGCTGGAAACGCTCGATTTCCGCCCTGATGTCGTCGAAGGAAAGTCGCTTGTTCATCGCATCGAAGATGCGTGCCTCGTGACCGGTGTCGCTGGCGGCGCCGGCAAGGTAGGCCAAATGCAGGGGGGGCCAGGTACCGACGACCTGCACGCCCCAGCAGTGATATGGTGCGGTGATGAAGAGGATCTTGCTCATTGTTTCTCCGGGTTTTACAGCAACAGCTGACCGCTGCAAGAATAGTGCTACTTGGCCGAACCCCAGGGATTCAGCTTCCCGATCACGAAGGAACTCCCCATGATCAGCTTGGTCGCCCGCACCAGGTAACCGCGCCGAAACGTGTCCTTCATGGTCATAACTTCCAGCATTTTGGCCATATAGAACCTGCGGTAGCAGTCGTTGATGCCCCTTTGCAGTTCCTTCAGGCTCATGGTCTTCGGCGCCAGTACCGGATCGACGAAGTTGTACCTGGAAAAGTCCGTTTCGCGAATCAGCTGCGCCAGTTCGCGGTACATGCTGCCATATGGCCAGGGAGTCAGCGGCAGGAAGTTGGCGTTGTCCGGGTTGCAGCGCTGCGCCTCCTTCAAGGTGGCCTGCACGCTTTCCGGCGTTTCATCCGGGAAGCCGACGAAGAAGGAGGCCTCGCTGACGATGCCGTGATCGCGGATGATCGCAAGCGCCTCGCCTGTCGCATCCGGCGCCGTCACCTGCCCCAGCCGCGCCAGCATCTGCTGCTGCGCCGACTCCACGCCGAGCATCACATGAGCGACCCCCGCCTTGGCGTACTTCCAGAAGATGTCGCGATCCCGGATCACGTCCTCGGCCCTGGCCTCCATGATCAGGTGCACCGGAAGGGCCTGTTCGATCATGAGGTCGAGAAACCGCTCCCAACGCGCCGCGTCCCGGGCCGGGTGCTCGTCGGTGACGAGAAAGACGTTGACGCCGTGGCGCCGGTGCAGCTCCGCCACCTCCCGCGCCACCTTCTGAGGGTCGCGCCCGCGCCAGGATCCCTGCCAGAACTGCTCCTGGCAGCAGAAGTCCCCTTGATGGCTGCATCCGCGCGAGGTGCTGATGGCGGCGAAGCGGGAATCGGGAATGATGAAGTAGCTGTAGAGCGGCCACTCCACCAGGTCCCAGGCCGGGAGGAGCGCGTCCAGATCGTCGATGAGCGGCCGCCTCGTGTTTTCGCGGACCGCGCCGCCATCGTGCCAGGCGATGCCCGGGACGCCTGCGGGATCCTCCCCCTGTTCCAGGGTCTGAAGCAGGTGGGTGAGCGTTTGCTCCCCCTCCCCCAGCACCACGAAATCGACCGCCGGCTCCGCCGCCAGGATCTCCCGGTACATGAAGCTCGCGTGCCCCCCCCCAAGGATGGTGACGCAGGCGGGATCGAGCTCTTTCGCGGTCCTCAGAACCGCGATGGCCTCCGCCGCGGTGGCGGTCATGGCGCCGGTGGCGACATAGCGGGGGGCGCTTGCTCCGATGCGGCGCCGGATCTCCGCATGTCCGTCCCCCGTGGCCATGGCGTCGTAAATCTCGGCCCCGACCCCGGCCTGCCGCGCGGCCCCCGCAAGGTACACCAGCCCCAGCGGCAGCCAGCGCCCCGCGATCTCGGGGATGCCGCTGTGGTAGGGAGGGGTAACGAGGAGGATCGTGTGCTTTGCTCCGCTCATGTCAGTTCCAGTCAAAGGCATCCCTCACCCGGCCTTCGGCCGCCCTCTCCCAAAGGGCGAGGGCTGACAACCAGCCGCCCCACTGGGATACACCCATCCGTTCCCTTGGGATACGTCCATCCGTTACGCCCCCCTTCCCCCTCAGGGGGAAGGGGCCCCGCAGGGGCAGATGAGGGCGCTCCCCACGTCCCTACCCCTTACCGGTGCAGCCTCATCATCCCGGAGAAGGCGCCGCTGCAGAAGGCGACCAGCCAGCAGCTGTATATGGTGAGGCTGACCCGGTGGAACAGGTGGTTCACCGCCTCCGCCCGCCCGGCCAGCGTGGCCGCGAGGGCCAGCAGGAAATGAAAGGCCATCCCCAATAGCGACACGAGCCCGGTCAGGTTGTGCAGCTCCGGCGCCTTGCCGAAGGCCTGCGCGTACAGGTTCATCTGGTGGGTCCCCAGCCAGTCGCAGAAAAGGCCGATGCCGAAGATGGCCAGGTGCTTGGCGCGCAGCCCTTCCCGGCGGCCGCTGAACACGGCCCAGGTGTAGAAGATAAGCGCCAGCGTCATCCAGAAGATGGCGACGGCGAGCATGGGTCCTGAACCCTGCGGCGACGGCATCATGCCCTCCCCTCCTCCCCCGGCTGCACCTGGTCCAAAAGTTCATGAAAACGACCGGCGTGGGCGCGGCGTCCCCCCTCGGCGCGCGAGCAGGCGAGCACCGCGCCGTCCTGCCGCGCGAAGAGCATCTCCTGGCACGGCAGGGCAAGCCGTACCGGCACGAACCAGCACAGTGACAAAAGAAACAGGATCCCGGCGCTCCAGATAAGCGGCACCCCGCCGTCACGCACGAAATCGGTGATCACCACCCTGCGGAACTCGGGGAGCGCGACCCGGTACCCGGAACCGGCCGCCTCGCCCCCTGTGGGCGCGCTGCCGGCGAACACCTGCGTATCTCCTTTCAGGAGCCTGAACTGCAGCGTGAGCTGACCGGTGGCATACGGGTCGGGGCCGTCTCCCGCCGCCATCTGGAAGATGAAACGGTACGGCGAGTTCGGAACCTTGAGGCTGTCCTCCTTCCCTGGCGGGTAAATGCTCAGCACCGCGTACTGCTCGAAGCCGCCGGGGAGGTCGGGCGCACTGAAGCGCAGCAGCGGCGCGACGCCGAGGTAGCGCGGGTAGAGGTAATAGCCGAGGTGCGTCCCCGGGGGGTAGAGCCCGAAGTGCCGCACACCTCCCGCCTCGCCTGCCACCTCGATGTCGAGGCTGCGCTGAAGGAAGAGTCCCGGGTCCTCCTTGAAGACGACACGCTGCACCAGGTCCCGGCTTTTCGGCAGCGGCTCCCCCTCCACCAGCGCCTGACGGTGCGTGACGCGGCCGGTGAGGCTCGCCAGGATGCCGCAGAAAAGGAGCACCATCGCCAGGAGATACAGGGCGCGGGCGGGGAAGATGCTCACCCCGCGCCGGGCGCTCAGCCAGTTCTCTCCGCTACAGGTGGTGTAGCCAGAGGATTTCAGCCGCTCCGTCTCCGCCTCGAAAGGGGACACGGCCGGCAGTGTCACCTCGTCATCGAAGAGACCGCCGGCCTCGTCGATCCTGTTGCCGGCCAGGGCGCCGCGCCGCCTGAAGAATCGCGCCCCTTCCAGGGCCAGACGCGCCGCGCCGTTCAGGGGGACGAGCGCCAGCAGGGCCACCAGCGGGAAGTTCCCCCGGGTGATCGCCATGAGGCTCGTGAGCGGTTCGTTGCTCCCGAAGGCGATGCCGACGTAGAGAAGCAGAAAAAACCCCATGACGCAGGGGGTGACGCCACGCCAGGCCGCGGCCATCAAGACTCTCGCTGCCAGCCGGCTCATTTGCCCATCCCCTTGCCGTGGCTGGTGACCTGCACGGTCGATTCCCAGGTGTTGAGGAGAGTCATGGCGTCGATGGCTACCGCGTCGCCTTTCACGGAACACGGAATCGGGACCGGGTTGCATCCGCCGGGCTTCCCTATCGTCTCCAGCGGAATCAGGGTGCGGCAGTAGTAGCAGATCACCGCGTTGCCGGCCTGGCCGTACCCTTCCGGCTGGCAGATGGCGCAGGCGTCCAGGGTGGTGACCAGTTGCCCTGCCGGGGTGAGCATCACGAAGAAGCGCGCCTCGCGGCTCCCCTGGCGATAGCTGAACTTGTGCAGCTTGCCGTCCTCCAGTTCCACCTCACCTTTCTTCGGGATCACGATCTGTCCCGCCGGGGTCGCGGTGACCTCTATCGGCTTGGGATCCCAGTATTCCGTGGCGGGAAACCTGCTTTGGTAGGCGGCGGCGGTGAGGAAGACCAGGGCGAGCAGCGGTGCCGCAAGGCGCAGACGGCGCTCGCGGATGAAGGCCGCCAGCAGCTTGCGGCGCTCCGCCCCCTGACGGATATGGGCAACCGACGGTAGCCGCCGCAGCCTGAGCGCCAGCGCGATGAGGAGCACCGGGAGGTACCAGAGCACCAGGCCGCCCCAAAAGCCCACCTTGTCGCTGAAGAGAAGGCCGATGTACCCCCAGACGTCGCTGCGGAAGAAGGGATGGTCCGGGATCAGCATCGACTCGAAGAACTGGTGCACGAAGTCGTGCACGAACTTCATCACCTCCATGGATAGGGGGGAGAAGATGTCGAGCCGCTGCACCGAGCAGGCCATGAACATGAGAACCGATACGACCAGCGCCGCCAGCGGGATCCCCTGCGGGACAACCCGCCGCGACAGGTATCGCGCTGGGAAGGACGCGCCCACGGCCAGCACGGCGCCGGCAACGGCGAGCGTCAGGTAGGGGGCGAGCCGCACCGCGCCACCGTCCAGCGGCGCCAGACGGCAGAGCGTGAGTGCTCCGGCCAGAACGCCGGTGCAGACCGCAACTGCGCAGGCCGCAAGAGGAGCGGAAGCGGTCGCCTCGGCCTCGGCCTCGGACCGGGTAGAGCCTCCGCGGTACAGGGCCCACACCGAGGCGCCCCAAAGCAGCAGGAAGATGACGCCGCAGACGCCGCGCAGGGGACGGAAGGGGAGTTCCCCGCCGGCGTAGGCGAGCAGGAGGTTCTCGCCGGCAACACCGGCGACGAAACCCGCAGCGGCCGCGACGGCGGTCGCCGTTCCCGAAAGGCTGCGGCTCAGGACCGGCACGAGAAGCGCCCAGCAGACCAGCTGGGGTATCACCTTCAGAGTGGTCAGCAACCTTTCGTCCTTTCTTCGCGTACCAGGCAACCGTCGTCCATGTGGATGGTCCTTTCGCCCCATGCGGCGACTTCCTGGTTGTGGGTGACCATGACGATGCTGAAGCGCTCCTCGTCACGCAGCTCGCGCAGAAGCTCCATCACCATCATGGTGCTCTTGTGGTCGAGGTTGCCGGTCGGCTCGTCGCCCAGGAGGAGCCTCGGGGAGTTGATGATGGCGCGCGCGATGCAGACCCGCTGCTGCTCGCCTCCGGAAAGTTCGCCGGGGCGGTTCTTGAGCCGGTGTCCGAGCCCCACCCGTTCCAGGGCGTGCCGCGCCTCGGCCTCGTCGGGGACGCTGTGGAAGTACTGCGACATCATCACGTTCTCGACCGCAGTCAGGTACGGGATCAGGTGGTGCTGCTGAAAGATGATGCCGACCGAATCCCGCCGAAAGCGCGCGAGGCCGTCCTCGGTGAGGGTGGCGAGGTCGGTGCCGCGCACCCGGATGGAGCCGCCGCTTGGGCGGTCGAGCCCTCCCAGGAGGTTAAGGAGCGTGCTTTTCCCGGAGCCCGAGTGCCCCATCACCGTAAGCCACTCCCCCTCGGGGACGGAGAGGTCCAGGGGCTTCAGCGCGCAGATATCGCCGTAGCTTCTGGTAAGTCCGGATGTTTCTATGATGGCAGCAGCCATGCGGTCGCCCTTTCGTTGTGAGCTCCTCCCCCCGGAGGGGGAGGTTGGGAGGGGGAAATCGGTGGTCGGGAACCTCCCCCTCCCTGACCCTCCCCCTCCGGGGGAGGGAACGTTACAGATGTCGACGTCAACCCTTCTCAAGGTCTCCATCCGTCCTGGCAGCAGCCACGGGCGAATGATTATTCGCCCCTACGATGCCACAGTCCACTGTAGGGGCGAATAATCATTCGCCCGCCTTTCCCCGGCATCATTCGCCGCGCAGGCTCTCCACCGGATCGAGCCGGAATACGGAGAGGAGCGGGCCGACGCTCCCGGCCAGCGCCAAAAGCAGGCTCACCCCCAGCGCGACCGGGAAAAACTCGGGGCGGGGTGCCGCATCAGCCGCGAATACCGAGCGGGCCACGAACTGGGCGATCAGGCTGCCCAACAGGAACCCGCCGACGCCGGCGCCCAGCCCCAAAAGCAGCGCCTCCGCGCTGAAGATCTTCAAAAGGTCCCAGCGTGAGCCTCCCATCGCCTTCATCAGGCCGATTTCCTTGCCGCGTTCCAGCACCGTGGTCCCCATGGTCCCCGCGACGCTGCTCCCGGCGGTCACCAGCACCACGGCGGTGACCAGCAACATCAACAACTGCACTTTGCCCAGCAGTTCCTCGCTGGTCCGCCCCACCTGGCGCAGCTCTTTAACCGCCGCGCCGGGAAGGAACCGCTGCAGCAAGGCCGCCTGCTCCTTCAGGTTCCCCTTGCCGGGATCGACCAGCAGCCGCACCTGGCTCACCTGTCCCGGGCGTCCCATCTGGTGCTGCAGTTCCTTCAGGTCGAGGAAGAGCGTACCGTCCTCTTCACCGCCGGTAGTCACGACGCCGGCGACCCGCACCTGCAGCGTCCCCTTCCCCCCGGCGAAGTCGAAAAGATCACCGGTATGGATGTGGTAGCGCGGGGTTAGGTCGCTTCCTGCGAGCACTTCACCCTGCCTGGGCCAGTTCCCGGCAATCTGCCACCATGGCGAGAGCCGGCGGACCTGGGCGAAATCCACCCCTTCGCACGGGATCTCCACACCCTTCAGGGTGAGCGTCCCCTTGAGGTGGAAAGAATAATCCCCCTTCACTCCGCTCTGCGCCAGGGCTGCAAGGACCTGGTCCTGGTTCAAATATGCGGGTTCCCCGATGGCGCCGAAGCGCAAGCCGCCGCTCCCCACCTCGACCCGCTCGCTTTCCGGCATGATGACGAGGTTGGCGCCGTACTTCCTGGTTTCCTCGGCCACCCGCGCCCGCATCGAAGCGGAGACGATCCCCAGGGCGGTGGCGAGGCTGGAGGCCAGGGTGAGCACCGCCAGGAGCAGCAGCGTGCGCCCCCTGCGGTGGTTCAGGGCCCGGAACACGATATGGGCAAGCCAGCGGCGCCTGGTCATATTACCCCTTCAGCACCCGCACCGGCTCTATGGCGAGCGCCCTTTTCAGCGGCGCCGCGCTCCCGGCCAGGGCCACCACGAGGGCGGCGCCGATGGCGGTGGGGAAGAGCCACAGCGGCGAGGTGACGGTGGAATCGAAGACGGTGCGGCTGATCACGACCGCGAGCCGGTCCCCGGCGAGATACCCGGCGAGCCCGCCCAGCAGGGCGATGATGAGGGTCTCGCCCAAAAAGATCGCGGCGATCTGGAACCGGTCCGCCCCCATGGTCTTCATCAGGGCGATCTCGGGGCTTCTCTTGGCCATGGACGCCATCAGGCTCGAGGAGACTGCGCAGGCGGCGGAAAAGAGCGCCAGCAGGGTCAAAAGGAGCATGAGACTTTCCAGCTTCTTGAGGAGCGCTCCCTCGGCGCTGGCGATCTGCCAGATCGGCTTGGCGCGGCTCCCCCCCATCACCTCCTCCACCCCCTTGGCCACCGAGGTGACGTAGGCGGTGCAGTACCACTTCTCGTACTCCTCGCGTGTCATCCGGGAGGGGTCCTTGCGGCCGAAGTCATCCATGGGGACGGTAAGGGCGCTCACCAACACGCGCGAGAGCTGCCCCGGCTTGTTCAAGAGAGCCTGCACCTCGGCCAGCGGCGCGAAGAGCTGTTCCTCCTCGAAGCCACCTGTCGAGGCGACCCCGACGATCCGGAAGGTGCGATTTTTGCCGGCGGCCGCCGCCGCGATGTCGCTTCCCGGCGCGAGCTTGAGCCGTTTGGCAAGGGCCGCGCCGATCACCGCCTCGTCCGGGGTCTCCGGCCAGCGCCCTTCGAGTTCCCACCAGGGTGCGGTCACCTTGACCCCCTGGATCGAGTCGGGCTCTCCCGGCACCTGCAGCGGCCTGCCGAACCAGGTCCCCGCCAGCACGCCGCGCTGCCGTCCCGCGGCCGAAGAGAAATCGACCTGCCCGAAGAGATACGGGGCGAAGCCGACGATGTTGTGTTTCCAGAAGATGGTCTTGATCTTGGGGAGGTCGTCCGACTTGAGCGCCCCCGCCTCCCCCGCCGCCGGCTCCAGCACGATGTTGGCGCCGTAGCTTCTTAGCTCCAGCGCCATCTTGTGCGACAGTTCCCCGGAGATGCCGAGAAAGGCCGTGGCGACGGCCGAGCCCATGGACAAAAGACAAAAGGAGCACCAGGAGCTTCGGGCTTCGGGCGTTTCAGGAAGGAGCTTTTCAGGATGCGGATCAGCATCCGCACCCGTCCCGGTCGAGCGCTGCGCGCAGCTCCGGCGGGAGGCTGCCGGTGAGCCGCGTCACCTTCGCCTTCAGCTTTCTCCAGGCCATGACGCCCCAGACCACCAGGACCACCATGAGCACGTGCTTCACCATCAGCGCCGGCACCTGCTGCTTGTCGGCGAAGTGGTTCCACTCGAAGCTCACGTAAAAGATGGTGCGGGGCACGCCGCCTGCGATGATCCACCAGAAGGCGAAGCGGAAGAAGCGCACCATGATCCGGTGCGTCTTGAGGAAGAAGAGCGCCGCCTCGGGAGTCGCGAGCGCCGCCTCAACCCGGTGCACCGCGTACAGGCAGAAGGCGGAGGCCGCCAGCATGGCCGTGGCGACGTCGTGGAAGTAGTTGTTCATCATCACGGCGACCCCGAGCCAGGGGGACTGCTGCAGGAGCGAGGTCAGGTACTGGTTCATTTCATTCATTTACAGGACTCCCTTCGCCTTCAGTTCTTCCCGTTCGCGGGCGAACTGCTTGAAGGCCCTCCCCTGCGGGTACTGGATCATCCAGGAGGTGATGTGCGACATGGGGAAGCCTCGCCACCCCACCTGCGGGATGCGCGACAGGATGCGCGGGATGGTGAACAGCTCGGCGCGCAGCTTGACGATGGCGTCCTCGCGGAACTCCACGCTCATGGCCGGATCGTCGTGGGAAAAGACCGCGTGGTTGCCGTCGAAGGAGTCCCAGTCGTGCCCCGGGATCAGGTACGGTTCGTAGATCTTGTACAGTTCCGTCCCCGGGAAGGGAGTGGTCATCACCGGGTGCGCCGACACCTTCAACTCGTCGCAGAGCTTCAGGATCCCCTCGTAGTCCCCGGGGCGGTCCTGGCGCCCGCCGATCATCATGAAGAGCATGACCTCGATGCCGGCATCGCGGATCTTCTTGATGGCGTCGCGGCGCTGCCGCCCCTGCTTGTTGGTCGCCTTATACTCCTCCAGGCTGCCGATGTTGTTCGACTCCCACCCGACCAGGACGGCGGTGAGCCCGGCGCTGCGAGCATTCTTCAGAAGTTCCGCGGAGCGGGGATGGTCCACCGAGACCAGGTCGCCGGAACCGAACCACGATTTCCCCCGCAGGTTCTTGCCCATCTCGCGGTAGAGCTCGATGGTGTAGTTCATGTTGACGCCCCAGACATTGTCGTCGATGCCCCAGAAAAGCCGCCTCTTGCTGGCCGCGATCTCGGTGACCACCTCGTCGATGGGGCGCACGCGCACCTTGCCGCCGAAGAACTCGTGCACCGAGCAGAAGGTGCAGCGGTGCGGGCAGCCGCGCGAGGTCTGGAAGTAGCCGTAGACGTAGTTGGTGTTCCAGAGGTTGGTCACCGGGTGCGGCAGCCCCTTCAGTTCCGGGAAGCCCCCCTGGTAGACCGGTTTCATGCGGCGTTTTTCGGCGTCATCCAGAAGTCCGCGCCAGATCTCCTCCGCTTCACCCAGCACGATGGCGTCCGCGTGCCGCGCCGCCTCGTCCGGGAGCGCGGTGACGTGGATGCCACCCAGGAGGACCTGTTTCCCCTGGCTGCGCAGCCGGTCCGACACCCGGTACACCCAAGGCGCCTGCGGCGTGAGCACCGTGAAGCCGATCAGGTCCGCATCGAGCTGGTCCGGGTCGAACACCTCCTTGTTGGCGTCGATGAGCCGCACCTCGACGTCCGGGCGGACCTGGAGCGTCAGCCCGGCCAGGTACTCCAGCACGGGGGGGGCGATGGGGAGCCCCTTCGATTTTTGCCCCTTTTCGCCGAACGGGGGGGAGATTAGAATGAGTTTCATGAGTGGTGCGTCCTGTAGCTATGAGCGGTTGCGGCCGCGGATTTCTCTGACTCGGCGAATATCTCAAATGCTGCGCGTTATTGCAACGGTCCCTTGCGCTTTCATGTGCGATTCATGAAGGCGGGCCGCAAAGGCGGGCGAATGATTATTCGCCCCTACAGTCACCGTGAACACGCCCCCTCGCCCTCCGGGAGAGGGTCGGGGTGAGGGGATGGTCGGGTGGTGCTGCGGAACTAGCCTTTGCGCTCCACGTACTCCCGGAACGCCTTCCGTAGCGCCGCCTGCACGATGCCAGAGGCGATGTGGGCGCTGGGGAACCCCTTCAGGGGGAGCGCCCTCAGCCTGGCGAGAATGCGGGGCCACGTGAAGGAGTCGACCCAGAGCTGCTTCAGGGCCTCCTCGTGCCCGAGGTTGTCCCCCCCGTTCTGGGTCAGGATGGAGTGCATGCCGTCGTAGTAATCCCACTCCCCGAAGTGGAGGGTGTCCTGCCTCAGTTCCTCGTACATGGCCGTACCGGGATAGGGAACCACCATGACGGGGTGCGGCGTGATCGCGAGCCGGTCGCACAACTCCAACACCCGCTGGTACTCGTCCAGGGACTCGTTCCTGGAGCCGAGCATGATGAAGAGCACCACGTCGATGCCGTTGTCCCGGATCTTCTTCAGTGCGTCCTGGCGCTCGTCGAGCATCTTGGCAGTGGCGCCGTACTCGCGGAGGGTCGCCTCGGAGAAGCTCTCCCATCCGATCCAGACCTGCATCAGCCCCGAGCGCCGCGCCCAGTTGAGCATCTCCTCCCCCATCTGGTGCTGAACGGAGGCGATGCTGGTCTCCCCTACCCAGCGGATGCCCGGTAGCGACGTGGACATCTCGCGGAACAGCTCGGTGTAGCGCGGCACGTTCGGTCCCCAGCTGTCGGCGTCGGTGCAGAACCACATCTTGTGGTTGCAGCTGCCGAGGTCCTTAATCACCTCGGGGATGGGGCGGTAGCGCACGTGGCTGCCGTGCAGCTCCGGCGTCGCGCAGAACTTGCAATCGTAGGGGCACCCCCGGGAGGTGAAGAAGGAACGGAACACGTATCCGGGAGCCAGGTCGCGCCGCGGGAAGGGGGCGCCGTCCACCGGGAGGAGTTGACCGTGGTAGAAGGGCTGCAACTCGCCGCGCTGAACGTCGTCCAGAACCGTTGCCAGCACGCTCTCCGCCTCCCCCACCACCACGCTGTCCGCGTGCTGTTTGGCCTCGTCCGGCAGCACCGACGGGTGAGGCCCGCCGAGCATCACCTTGACGCCGCGCGCCCGCAGGCGGTCGGCGGTCCGGTAGGCCCAGGAGGACTGATGGGTCAGGATGCTGATGCCGACGATGTCCGCCGAGAGGTCGTCCACGGAGAAGCGCTCGACGTTGGCGTTGATGAGACGGATTTCGGCATCGGGACGGATGCTGGAGGTGAGGCCGGCAAGATACTCCAGGACCGGCGGCATGAGAGGCATGCTCCTGACCTGCTCGCCCGCGTGCCCCAGGGGGGGAAAGATGTAGATGATCTTCATGGTCTGCTATGGTTCCCCTCCCCCTCCCTTGACGGGAGGGGGTCGGGGGTGGGTGAAGCTGGCATCACCTCGACGGTGGCACCTTCCCCCACCCCCTAGCCCCCTCCCGCAAGTGGAGGGGGAACGAAAAAGCGCTACTCAGTGCGCCGAGTCAGTGCCGCCACCGCCCGGTCGAACTCGTCTTTGGCGAGCGCCTGGTAGAAATCACCCCGCGCAGTAAGCTCGAGAACCTTGCCGCCTTCGATATCCCGCACCACGCCGGTGATTTCCCGGCGGTAGTAGACCAGGCGCCAGACGAGGGCGATGAGCGCCAGCACGAAACCGGCATAGATGAACTCACGGCCGTACTCCTTGGTGACCAAAAGCCGCACCCAGAAGTTCTGCTCCTTGAAGCCCAGGCGCAGACCGTTGTCGAGCAGCACCGCCTCGCCCGGGTGCACCGTCCCCGATGCGACCGGGACCCCTTCCCTGGCGACCTCCAGGTGGAAAGCCGGGTTCTTGAACTCATCGCTGCGGCTGGAGTCCTTCCCGTCGACCACCACGTGGTCCGGGTAGTACAAGGCTGCGACTTCGTAGCCGCGCATCTTGAAGTGGTCCCGTTTTCCCTTGAGTACGTCCAGCTTGACGTAGGCACCGTCGATCTCGCGCCCGGATGCGTCCTGCAGCACGAAAAGCGGAGAGATGCCGAGGTCGTTGAAGAGGACCGAGGTGTAGCCGGTCTTGTAGGGCTCGTTGATGTCGACCTGGTGCGTCGCGCCGGCCTCGTCCCTGAGCACGATCTTGATGCCGGTGGCCACCCCCTGCGACACCTCCGGGCGCACCGACTCGACCAGGAACTTGACCTCGGGCGCCCCTCCTCCGGACCTGGGGAGCTTCGGGGACGCATTGTAGCGGGGCAACTCCCCCAGGAAGGGCTCGTGCTCGGCGACGTCCACAAAGCCGGTAAAGCGGCTGTAGAAAAGCACCAGCGCGCCGACGAGCAGCAGGAAAAAACTCAGGTGGAAAACGAGCGTCGCCAGCGGGGAGCGGCGGTTCTTGATCGCGAAGAAACGCCCGGCGTTGCCATGCACCTGGTATCCCTGGGCGGCAAGCGCGGCGGGAACGCCCTCAAGCTCAACGTCGGACAGCTCCAGGCTGTAGCTGAAGGGGGCTTTGCCGTGACGCTCCAGCGCCTTTTCGGGATCCACGTTCACCTTGGCGAGCACCAGCGGTATGCGCTGCTTCATCACCAGCAACAGGTTCAGGAAGAAAAAGCCCCAGAGCACCAGGGTGACTGGCGCGGTGAAAATTGCGGTCAGGTCGAGCGCGCGGTCGATCTGCGCCAGAACCGGTGAGGCCTGCTGCCACTTCTGGTAGGCCACCTTGCCGACGAGCGAGCGCTGCGGCAGGAAAAAGCCGATGGAGAGGACGCCTATCAGCGCGACGAGCAGCCAGATGGTGCAGCGCAGCGAGCCTAGATATTTGAGCGTGCTTTTAAACATGGCGGCTCAGGACATCTTGAAGACGTGCACCGAGCTCTTCATCAGGATGGAGACGCCGAAGAAGTTGATGATGACGGTGAGCAGCGCTCCGATCATGAGCCAGGAGAAGCGGGTACCGCGCCACCCCATGGTGACCCGGAGGTGGATGGCGGCGCCGTACATGAGCCAGGAGATGAGCGACCAGGTTTCCACCGGGTCCCAGCTCCAGTAGGCGCCCCAGAGGTCCTTGGCCCAAATGGAGCCGGCGGCGATCATGATGGCGTTGGTGATGAAGCCAAAGACCAGGTACTTGAACATCAGGTCGTCGAGCCGCTCCGGCGGGAGATCGGCAAAGCGCTCGGGGACTGGCTCCGCGGGTGCCTGTCCCCTTTGCTTCGCGGCGCGCTCCTTCAGGAGGTAGATCACCCCGGCCGCCATGGCGAGGGCGTAGGCGCCGAAGGAGAGCCAGGCGAAGAAGACGTGGATGGCGAGCCAGAAGGACTTCAAGGTGGCCGCCATGGGGGCGAGGGTCGGGTTGCGCATCACGCCGTACCCCATGATCAGCATCGTGGTGGGGACGGTGGCCACCGCGAAGACCCGCAGCGACTTTTGACGCCAGGCGACGAAGAGGGTTGAGGCGATGATGAACCATCCCCCCATCAGGCCGTTCTCGTAGTCCGTGCTCCAGGGGAAGTGTCCCTGCGCGAAGTAACGGGCGGCCACGGCGCCGGTATGGACCAGGAGGCCGGTTCCGATCAGGACCAGCAGCTTGGGCACCACCTTCTCGTTCCGGAAGACGAGGGCGTAGATGTACCCCCCCGCGGACAGGGCGTAGATCACCAGGGAGAGCCAGAAACATATTGCTTCGTAGTAGGCCAAGCGATCACCTCACGTAAAAACATGACTCACAGGGATAAAAGGGATAAAGGGGATGGAAACCAAAGCGCTTTGTTTTTATCCCTTGTATCCCCTTTATCCCTTTTAAATAGCTTTTCGTCTCACCACTGCCAGCACGGCTACCACAGCGAACAGCACGGCAGCAGCCTGCAGCGCCGCCAGTCCGCGCCGGGTGCGGATCTCCAGGAGGGCGAACTTGCGCTGGTCGTTGATGCTGACCTCCATCCCCTGCACGGCTACCTTCTGACCCAAGCGGGCGCTCCCCTCGAAGAGGCTCAGCTTGCCGCGCCTTACCTCCAGGTGGAAAAGGTCCTTCTCCTCCCCCCTGGGCTGATCCCGGCGCAATAGGAACTGGTAAGGAAGCGTGTCGAACTCGAACACCTGCTCCCCCTGGCTCAGGTCGACCTTCACGTAGGAACGCTCAAGTTCCCCCTTCTCCTTGCTGCTCACCACGATGAGCGGCGCCAGCGCCGCCCCTCTAAAGCGGATCTCGCTGGAGCCGAGACTGCGCCAGTTGGTGTCTATCTCGGTCCCGATACCCTTCTGCACGATCACGGCCCGCCCCTTCTTCCCGTCAGGCTCGACACGGGTCAGGGTGAAGGGAGCCTGGGGGAAGGGAGCCAGCCCACCTTTGTGGCCGGAACTGAACGACGTGGGGTAGGGTTCGTAGCTCTCCCCCTCGGCGAGGCTCAACGCACCTTCAAACTGGAACAGATAGGCGTAGGTGGTGGCCAGAAGCAGCAGGAGCGCCGACAGGCAGAGGCAAAGCTGCGTGCGGGACCGGTTCAGCAGCGCAGTCACCAGAGTGCCCAGCAGCCCCAGCGCGAGGAGCAGTCCCCAAAAACGGACCACGGTCAGGTCGAGCAGTTGCCAGCCCGGTTTCACGGCACCGGCAAGAGTCAGCACCAGGGACCACACCAGCAGGGACAGGGCGAAACCAAGGGTAACCAGGGGAATGATGTTTTTGCTCTGCAGGCTAGACACCCTTTTTCACCCCGTTATCTGACTCCCGTACCGGCTCGCATTTTTGCACCAGCCACTTCCCTCCCTGCTGCAGCAAACGGTAGCGCAGAAGCGACCCGGTGCCGTGCACCTGCCCGACGTCCTTGTAGCTTTTGCCGTCCTTGTACTGGTAGTTCCACTCTTCCTTCACGAGCACCGTGGCGCTCAACGGCCCGTCCTGCTGAACGCGGCGGACCTCCAGGGAGGCGATGTCGTAGACGAGCACCTGCCCGCCGACCCAGAGTGCGCCGGCATCCGTGACCAGGTGGTGGCGCATGCCGACGGTAGCGGGCACGGCGCCTATGCCGCGCTTGTTCCCCTGCGAGGCATAGATGTCCATGAAACGGTTGTTGAATTCGGTGACCGCCGCCTTGATCCTCTCGCTCTCGTCCAGGGCAGGAACGACTTTACCGAGGATGTAACGGAAGTAAGCACCATCGCCGGAGGCGAAAGCCACCAGGGGAAAAAGGGCTAGCGGCACCAGGAGAGCCAGCAGGTATGTCTTGTTAGATCCCTTGAACAGGAGGTCCTCCGGCAGATTGAACTAAGGGGCGAGCAGTGGCCATTAAAGATACCGTAGCAGCAACAAAAAGATCAAGTTTGTATTCCAGCAGGGCAAAGAAAAACAGTGCAGGGTCTGCGCACGGCGTAATGCCGGTCGCGGTCCCTGCACTGTCTTGGGTGCGGCTTATGCTGCTGCTGTTTTACTGCAGCGGTCTTGCGTAGTTCGGGGTGCCCATCCTGCCGGTGCCCGCGGAGCCGTCGTGCTTGTTGCAGGCACCGCCCCAGGTCGAGGAGGCGGTGTAGCAGGTCGGCGCCGTGGTGGTGGACCAGTTGGCGTCCGAGATGTTGAGGCCGAGCTCGGCGCCGTAGATGAAGCGGTAGCTCTTGGTGGCACCCTGGGTGAGGGTGGTTATGGATCGGTTGTTACCGTGGATGCCACCGATGTTGTTGACCCCGCCGCCCATGTGGCAGTTGAAGCAGACGATGCCATGGTCGTTGTAGGTGCCTGCCCCCCAAGGGACGTTGTCGAAGCTGCTGTGCTCGATGCGGGCCTTGCCGGTCACCGTGACGTTCGCGTAGTTGTAGACGGTGCTCAGGTGGCAGCGGTAGCAGACGAAGGTGGCGGTACCGTCGTTGGTGTTGGTGGCCGCCGCGTCGGCGCCGTTTTTGTCCTGCAGCATCCGTGTGGCGTTCCTCGCGCCGTGGGCGTTGCTCTCGTTAAGGTGGCAGTCCGAGCAGTGCAGGCCCGTATCCCACGTCATGGCTACGCCGTCCTTCGAGGTGCCGGTCCAGCCGCCGCGGGTGGCGTAGGTGGATGCGTAGGTCGCGGTGTAGCGCTTGGTGTAGATGTTCAGGTTGTGATGGCTGGCGTAGGCGCTGCCAACGGCGTTGCCGGAGTTGAACTGCGACTTGACGTTCAATGGCGTGCCGCCGTCCAGCGGGTTGAACGGGGTCAGCTTTCTTGCCAGCGCGGTGCCGGTGGTGATGGCGGTACCGGCCGTATCGACGGTGATGGTGGCGGCGCCGTCGGAGTCGTGGCAGTTGACGCAGAAGCGGTCCATGTTGTCGCGGTCGGCGGAGGTGATGGTGGTGCCGCCGTTGCGGCGTCCCGGCCAGGACCAGTAGTTGGCGCCGGCGGTGCCGGGGTTGCCCTGGCTGTCGACGTTTCTCAGCAGGATCGGGGCGCCGCTGGTGCCGTGGAGGCTCACCTGCTTCACCGAAGTCTCGGTGGAGGTGGTGTCGCCCTCGGCATGGCAGACGATGCAGTCCACGTTCTTGACGGTGGTGTTCTTGATGTGCCTGGACGGGCGTACGAAGTCGTCGCCGGTGGCGCCGAGCGTCGCACCGACGATCTGCTGACGCACGCCGCGCGGGGCGTTGTGGCAGCCAAGGCAGCTACCGCCCATCCCTTTGAAGCCTGCGGCGTGGGAGTGGCACTGGGTGCAGTTGACCGTACCGTTATGGCCGGTTGCGGTGTTGTTGTACTTGTGGAACGAAGTCTGGCTGTGGCAGACCTCGCAGATGCGGTTCGAAGTGGCATGGACAGTGTCGCTGCCAAGGTCGGTGGCCGGGTTGGTCAGCGCAACGGAGACCGAGGCCGTATTCGACGAACCCCAGTTGGTGCCGTCGCCGGTCGAGACGGAGGTGGCGACCCGCATGATGTTGGTGGTGCTCATGTTGTGGCAGGTGGTGCAGGAGAAGGCGCCGTACTTCTTGCCCGGCTCGCCCCAGCCGCCGTTCGCGCTCCACTTGGTGGAGCCGGTGTTGGTGCTGTTATGCAGCATGTTGTTGTTGGACCACGCCGTTCTGGCGGGGGTGTACGGCCCGACAGCCACCCCGGTCGCGGAGTAGTTGCCGTGCGAGTCCTTGGCGAAGATCTTGTAGTAGTAAACCGTACCGTTCGCCAAGGGGGTGTCCGTGAAGCTGGTCAGACTCCCCGAGTACGCAACCGTGCTGGAACCGATGAGATTGCCATCCAGATAGGTGGCACCTTCGACAGGGGTATCGGTGACGGCGCTGCCGGCGCGGCGCAGCACGACGATGCCGGCGAAGTCACTGTCGGTGGGGTTGGTCCAGTACAGCGAGTTGGAGGCGATCCCGGCAGCGCCGCCAGCGGCGGTGACATTGCCCGGGGAGAGGTTATCGATGGTGACGGTTGCCGACACAGAGTCGCTGTATGCCTTCGGGTTCGAGGACGTGATCGCGGTAACGGTGCCGGTGACGGCGTAGCTGGCGCCAGGAGGTACCGGCATGGCCGTCGGCGCCTTGGCGTCGATCACCAGGACGTACTGGGTCGGGGTCGTGGTCACCGTGATCGGGGTGGTCAGGGTGATGGCCACGGTATTGGACGCCGGGTTGGCGCTGCCGTAGATGGTGGTGCCGGTGTCGTCGGTGACTTTCAGTGTGGCGATGCCAGCCCAGGTCCCGTTGGCGAGCGTCACGGTGATGCCGGTAACCGTATCGGTACCCGCCTGCGTCGCGAGCGTGAAGGCGTCGAGGTCCATTTCGATGGTGCCCGGCGCGATGGTGATGTTGGTTTCACCGGTACCCTGGCCCACGGTGGTGGTGGCCGCGGCGGTGGTGAAGCTCCAGGTGGTGCTGTAGGCGGTGGTGTTGCCGGCCGCATCCTTCGCCTTCACGTGCCAGTAATAGGTGGTGCTGATGGCGAGGGTGGGTGCGAAGGTCGTCCCGGTCTGCCAGGCACTCTGCTGTACCCCGGTGGTGAAGCCGGAGTTGGTGGCGATCTCGAAGAAGTACTGCACCGCGCCACTGAGGTTGGCGTCGGTTGCGGCGGTCGCGGTGAGCGACGATGTCGTGGCAACGCCGGTGGCGGCGTTGGCCGGGGTCGAGTTGGCAAGTCCTGCCGGCGCCACGGTATCGACGTACACGCTTACGCTGGACGGAGTCGGGTCGGCGTTGGAGGCGTTATCCAGTGCCCGCGCCAGGACGGTGTGCGCAACGTAGTCCTCGGCCGGGAGGGTCCAGGAGTAGGACCAGCTGCCGGTCCCGGTGGCGGTGCTCCAGGAGGTGCCGTTGTTGGTTGACACCTGCACCGAGCCGAGGGCGTTGGTGCCGGCTGTGGCAGTACCGCTGATGGTCGCGGGCGAGGTGGAGAACACGGTGCCTGCCAACGGAGCGGAAAGAACCGTCTCAGGTGCAACCACACCGGTGGTGAAGCTCGAGGTGGTGGTGTAGGCGGTGGTGTTGCCGGCGGCGTCCTTCGCCTTCACGTGCCAGTAGTAGGTGGTGCCAGGGGCGAGGGTCGGCGTCCAGGATGTACCGGTCTGCCAAACGCTCTGCTGTACCCCGGTGGTGAAGCCGGAGTTGGTGGCGAGTTCAAAGAAGTACTGCACGGCGGCCGAGGTGTTGGCGTCGGTCGCGGCCGACGAGGTCAGCGCGGAGCCGATGGCCACACCGGTTGCCAGGTTGGCCGGAGTCGAGTTGGCGAGCCCTGCCGGAGCCACGTTGTCGACGCGGACGAGGACCTGGGCAGGCGTTGCATCGGCGTACCCCAAGGTATCAACGCCCTTGGCGAGGATGGTGTGGGCCACATAGTCCTCGCTGGCGGGTGCCCAGGAGAAGGACCAGGTGGCGGTGCCGGTGGCGGCGGCCCAAGTGGTGCCGTTGTTGGTGGAAACCTGGACCGAGGCAAGCGGGTTGCCGCCTGCGGCCGCGGTACCGGTGATGGAGTATCCGGCGGTGATCACCGCGTTTGCTGCGGGTGCGGTGATGACCGTCTCGGGAAGCGCGATGGTAGAGGGCGACGCGGAGATGGTAGCGCCGGCAGAAAGGTTGCCGACCTCGTCGAGCGCGCAGACCCTGTAGTAATAGGTGGTGCCGTTGGTGACGGCGGTGTCGAAGTAGCTGGTGCCGTTGCCGGTGTAGAGCGCGGTACCGGAACAGTCGGCGGGGGTAGACACGGCGGACTTGACCAGCTTGTAGCTGTTCACCGGGTCGAGGCCTGCGCCGGAGTCACTGGCGCCGGTCCACGTCACGTTGATGTAGCCGTCGCCGGAGTTGGCCGAGGCGGCGCCGTCGGTCGGGGCGACGGTGTCGATGCCGAAGTCGAGGCCGGTGGCCACGGTGAAGTCTGGGGTGCCGGTGAAGGCGGTCCAGGCGCTGGCCGCGGACTTGCTGTCCTTCGCTCTCACCCTCCAGTCGTAGGAGCCGTCGGCGATGCCGCCGCAGGTGGCTTTGGCGGTTGCGGGGCCGGTGACGTAGGGGCTCGCGCAGTCCGCGATGCCGTCGTTGTTCAGGTCGACCTCGAGGAGGACCGGGTCGGAGTTGCCGCCGTCCACGGTGGCGGCGATCACCACGACGTTGGTGCTGGCGGCGCCGCCGGTGGCGATGGCCGTGGTGCCGTCGGCCTGGTACTGCGCCAGAGCGGTCGGGGCGGCCGGGGTGGCGTTGGTGAGCGAAACGGTGAAGTCCGGATCGGTCCCGCCGAAGTCCACCCAGGCGCTGTTCAGGGTGCCGTCGCTGGTGCGGGCACGCCACTTGTAGGAGAGACCGTCGGAGAGACCGGAGCAGGTGGCGCTTGCCACGGAGCCGCTGGCCACCGAGATCGAGGAGCAGTTGGCCACGCCGGCAAAGGTGTTGCCGTTGGTGATCATCTCCACCTGGAGCGTGACGTTGTCGCTGTTGGCATCAGTTACTGTGGACTTAATGACCACGGAGGCGCTGGTAGCGGTCCCGGCCTGGGCGATGGCGGTAACGCCGTCGGCCTGGTACTGGGTCGCGGAAGGTGCATTCGGCGCGGTCGGCCCGATGGTGCTGAAGCTCCAGGTCGTGGTGTATGCCGAGATGTTGCCCGCGGCGTCCTTGGCCCTGACGTGCCAGTAATAGGTGGTGGCGCCGGCCAGTGTCGGAGCGAAGGTCTTGGTGGTCTGCCAGCCGCTCTGCTGCACGCCGGTGGTGAAGCCGCTGTCGGTGGCGAGCTCGAAGAAGTACTGTACGGCCGAGCTCGTGTTGGCGTCGGTTGCGGTCCCCGAGGTGAGCGTCGTCGCTAGTGCCTGGTTGGTGGCGAGGTTCACCGGGGCAGAGTTGGCGAGGCCTGCCGGGGCGACGTTGTCGACGATCACCGTTACCGAAGCCGGGGTGGTGTCCTCATTGGCTGCATTGTCAACGCCTTTGGCGAGGATGGTATGGGTAACGTAGTCTTCGCTCGGGAGGGTCCAGGAGTAGGACCAGGAAGCGGTGCCGGTGGCAGCGGTCCAGGTGGAGCCGTTGTTTGTGGAAACCTGAACCGAGCCGAGCGGGTTGGTGCCGGTGGTCGCGGTACCGGTGATGGCTACCGGGGTGGTGGTCAGCACGGTGGCGGCCAGCGGCGCGCTGATGGCAGTATCCGGACGCACGATCGGCGTGGCCGTCGTGTAGTTGAACGCGTAGGAGCTGCTCATGGCGTTGCCGTTCAGGTCGGCTACACCGGTACCTACCGTTACCATGTACGAGGTGGAACCCGCCTGGCCGGTCGGGGTGAAGACTGCCTGGGTGCCCGAGCAGCTGGTCTTGGCCCAGGTGACGGCGGGCGAGATGGTGACGCTGCTGGTGGTCACGGTCGCGCAGTTCACGGCCTCGCTGAAGTTCAGGGTGACGGTGTTGTCAGGGGTGATGCCGGTTGCGCCGGTTGTCGGGACCGTGCTGGTTACCGTCGGGCGCAGCGTGTCGACGAGGACCGTCACCGGGGATGCGTACACAGCAGAGACGTTGCCGGCCGCGTCCTTGGCCCAGGGGTAGAGGGTGTAGCTGCCGTCGGCCGCGACCGTGTAGCTGGTCGGCGCAGTGCCGGTCCAGGCGGCGTCGGTGGCAAGCGGAGCGGTCGCGCTCGTGGTAATCATGTAGCCGGTGACGCCGGTGTTGTCGGTCGCCGCGAAACCGGAGACCGGGATCGCCCACGCCGTCGCAGGCGTGGTGGCGGCGAAGCCCGCGGAAACCACCGGCTTGGTGGTGTCGGCGCCACCGGCAACGGTTACGGTGATGGCCTGCTCGACGTGGGCTTTGGAGGAGTCGTGACCGACGCCCATGACCACGATGGTGTAGGTTCCGTTGGCGGTCCCGGCCGGTACGGTGACGACGGCGTCAGTGCCCATGGTCTCGGCGGTGCCGTCGAGGTCGAGGCCGGCCGCGCCGGTATCGTAAGCGGCGTTCCTGGTCCCGGTATCCCATGCGGTGCCATTGTAGTTGATGGTGTAGCCGACCGGGCTGTTCGGGAACTCGCTGGCGGTGCTGTAGCTGCTGGCCGTGGCCCACCCGGCCGCGACGCCGTCGGCCGCATCCCAGACGCTGTTCCACCCCGGGATCGCCGGGGAGTTCACGGTACCCTTGGCAAGGCCCCAGCCGGTCGGGAGGTTGATCTCGACGCCTACGCCGACCTGGCCGCCCGCGACGTTGGTGACGTTGGTGACCTTCCAGTCGACCTCGAAGCTTCCGCCGGCGGGAACGGTCACCGAGGTGCCAACCGCGCCATTGATAGCCGTCGTGATGGTGGCGTTCGGGTCGGCGAGCACGTGGCAGCCCGAGCCGGAGCAGGAGCCGTACTTGGTCGGCCATGCGCTCGCGTCGTTAGGCATGAAATAAGTGGTGAGCCCGACACACACAACCAGCAGGGTCATCAAAAGCGTGCCGAGCAGGTTCATGCGGGTGCGGCCACTCATGTTGCGCAAAAGTGCAAATGCGGTTGCTGTTTCGGGAGTTGCCTGAGTTCTCGACTCTCTCATTGTTCTCCTCAGATCCTTCATCGAGCGCTCCTATTAGTATTGCGTCCAGCTGCCGGACAAGCCCTTGCTGTCGGTGGCGCGGGCCTGCCATTTGAACCGGCCGTTGGCGATGCCGCTGCAGGTTGCGGCCGCGGTGGTGCCGCTGGTTACCAGTGTGCTGCTGCAGGTCGGGGTCCCGGTGAAAGCAGCCCCTACGTCGGCGAGCTCGATGTCCAGCTTAACGGTATCGCTGTCGGGGTCCGTGACCGCCCCCTTGAAGATCAGCGTAGTCAGGTTGGTGTAAAGGCCCCTGGTAAGGAGCGTGGTGCCGTCGCTTTTGTACTGGGTAAGCGACGCTGGCGTGCCCGGCGCGTTGTTGGGCGCCGGCGCCGAGGTCGTGTAGCTGAAGGGGTAGCTCGCGGCCAGGGTGTTACCGGCGCTGTCGGCCACCGCGGCCCCGACGGTCACGGTGTAGGCGGTGGAGTCCGCCTGCCCGGAAGGTGTGAACACGGCCTGGCTCCCGGAACAGCTGGTCAGGGCCCAGGTAACCGCTGGCGCGATGGTGACTGAGCTGGTGGTCACCGTGGCACAGTTCACGGCCTCGCTGAAGTTGATGGTGACGGTGCCGTTCAGCGCGGTGCCGGTGGCGCCGTTCACCGGGACCGTGGAAGAGACCGTCGGCTTTACGGTGTCGACGACGACGGTGACCGGCGAGGCGTACACGGCGGAGACGTTGCCATAGGTGTCCTTCGCCCAAGGGTACAGGGTGAAAGTTCCGTCGGCCCCAACGGCGTAGCTGGTCGGTGCGGTGGCGAGCCACCCTGCGTCCCCGGCAAGCGGCGCCGTGGCGCTCGTCGTGATCATGTAGCCGGTGACGCCGCTGGCGTCGGTCGCGGCGAAACCGGAGACGGTAATGGTTCTGGACAGCGACGGCGTGGTGGCGGCAAAGCCCGCCGAGACCACCGGCTTGGTGGAGTCGACCACCACCGCGACCGGGGTGCCGTAGACGGCGGAGACGTTACCGGCAGCGTCCTTGGCCCAGGGGTACAGGGTGTAGCTCCCGTCGGCGGCCACCGTGTAGCTTGTGGGCGCGGAGGCGAGCCACCCGGCGTCGGTGGAAAGAGGCGCCGTGGCGCTCGTCGTGATCATGTAGCCGGTGACGCCGGTGTTGTCCGTGGCGGCGAAGCCGGATACAGAGATGGTCTTGGAAAGCGACGGGGTGGTGGCGGAGAAGCCCGCCGAGACCACCGGCTTGGTGGTGTCACCGCCGCCTGCCGCAGTGACCGTGATGCTGAGGGTCTGTGTCTTGTTGCACTTGTTGGTCTTCGTCGTGTAGTAGTGGCCGATACCGGCCAGGGTGATGGTGTAGGTACCGGCCGGGGTGTCGGCAGGAACGTTGATCACGGCGTCCACACCCATCTTGTCAGCGGTCCGGTCAAGGTCACCCGGGGTCGTAGTTGAACCGTTGTCGTACGCCGCCGCAGTGGAAGCCACGTCCCAGTTCGAGTTGGTCCAGTCTATTGAGTAGGCGTTGGGCGAGGAGGCCCAGTTCGACACGGAGAGCAGGGTGCCGGTACGCCAGGTATGGCCGGCAGTGGCGTCCCATATCGTGTTCCAGCCGGTGATCCCCGAGTTGTTGGTCGTACCGTTGGAGATGGTCCACGCCGTCGGGGTCACCGTCGGGAGACCGATCATGAAGGACATGCCTGTGTTGCCATGGGCGGAGTCGGTCATGTTAGTCGCGATCCACTCCACCTCGAACGAAGACCCTGCGCTGACCGTCAGGGCGGTCGGAGAAGCGGGATTCTTCGTAGCGTTGTAGATGGTGCCCCAGGCGAACGTGGCCGTGGTCGATGCGGACACGTGACAGCCCGAAGCGGTGCAGTTGGTGCTCTTGGTCGGCTGCGCCAGGGCCTCACGCTGCGACAGCACCAGGAAGGTGAAGGTGCTGCAGACGAAGGCCACGATCAGCGCGACGGCGGCCAAACCCCTGATGCCATCCACTGTTTTTTCCCGACTCTCATGAGCTTTCGAACTTTCCATGTTCTCCCTCTTTCGATTTACAGCGAACTTCATCGAATGCCCTCCAGGGGTCTTTACTTCTCAGGCGCCCGGGGCGTGAGCCCCGGGCGTTACTTAGTTACAGGTTGGTATGGCACATGGTGCAGTCCTGTGCCCCGCCGAAGTCGTTCACCCAGTGTACGGACACGCCGTTGTGGCAGGAGATGTTGGAGCAGCTCCCTGCCGAGTAGGTGCTGACGGTCAGGTAATTCTTCGACGTGTCGTAGGAGGAAGCACCCTGCTTGTAGGTGCGGGTCTTGTTCCAGCCACCCAGGCCGCCGGTGTAGTTCACGAAGTTGGCGTCGGTGACCTGCGCCTTGGACTTGATGTAGGTCGTCGGTGCGAAGGCAACGTCGTTCTTGCCGTTTACGTGGTTGGCCAGGTTGGTGATCCTGGAGGCGCCAAGGGCATCGGTGTTGTTGCCGGTGGTGTTGCCGTGGCACGCCGCAGTGGAGCAGGAGCTGTTGTACTTGTTCCTGGCAACGTTGACCGTGTTGTAGTGGCAGATGTTGCAGCCGATGGTGGTCGACTGTGCCGGGTCGCCGTGGCCCGCGTTGACACCCACCGCACCGGAGGCCGGGAGGAGCCCGGTGGTGCCGGAGTAGATGTCGTCGTAGTGGATGCCGACCTTGTGAGCAAGGTGCGAGTCGGTGCTCGGGGCGTTCTCGTGGCAGCCCGAGCAGCGGGTTGCGGCGGTGTAGGTCTGGTTCCACTGCGGCGTGGTGGTGTTCTCGTGGCAGTAGACGTTGGAGCAGGAGACCGTACCGGTGCCGGTGCTGCCGATGAGGCCGGCGGCGGTGTTCTTCATCCTGAGCGTGCTGGCGTTGGTCGCGGTGTTCAGCTCCACCTCGACCGTGCCGTTCATATGGTTAGCCACGGTGAGCGGGTGGCAGTTGGCGCAGCCGAAGCCGTATGCCTTCCAGGTGACGCCGTCGGTATCGGTACCGGTCGAGACGTTGGCCGTGTAGTTGTAGAACGGCAGGGTGCCCCAGGCGGTGCCGACGTGGCGGGTGTGCGCGCCGGACAGGGTGGCGTGGCAACCCTTGCAGTCAAGCGTTGCGCCCCAGACGGCGTTGGCGGCGGTGTAGCCGGTGCCCGCGTGGCAGGAGACATTGGAGCAGGTCTTGCTCCCCGGATACCCGAAGGTTGCGGTCCCGCCGGCCACGACGTCGGCCACCTTGTTGGTATGGCTGCCGATGATCTGGGTGCCGGTCGCGTCGACGGTGGCGCTGTGGCACAGGACACAGGTGCTGGCGCCGGCGGCCTTCACGTGCTTCTGATGTGAGTTCGCGCTGGCGGAGCCGGCGGCGCCGCTTATGTAGTTAGGCTCGCCTGCCACGGAGTTGAAGGCAACGCCGGCGGTCGGGGTGACCTGGGCGCCGTGGCAGCCGTTGCAGCCAAGTGCCGCGCCGCTCCAGGATGGGTTGGCCGGCTCGACGGTGGCCACCATGCCGGTCTGTCCCTTCTTGCCGGAGGTGTGGCAGTAGGTGGCGGAGCAGGTGCCGGAGACGTAGGTGCTGCTCTTGCCGGCTTTCACGCCGGAGTAGTCGACGAAGGCGTTGCCATGCTTGGTGGTATCGGAGACAGCGCTGTCGCTGGAGACCGTCTTGGCGTGGCAGTCGGCACAGCCGTAGTTGCCACCCATGCTCGGGTTGTTGATGTGGGCGGTGTGCTTGCCGGTGACGAGGACGTTGGTCACCAGGGCAACCGGGCCGCCGTGGCAGCCGTTGCAGCCGAGGGTCGCACCCCATTGTGCGCTCGGCACGCCGGCCACGATGCCGTTACCGCTGTGGCAGGAGATGTTGGAGCAGGTCTTGTTCACCTGCTTGCCGAAGGTCTTGCCTCCCCCGGCGGTGTAGTTGTTGAAGGAGTTCAGGTGCTGACCGCCGGCGACGATGCTGGTGCCGCTGGCGGTGGTCTTCGAGTGGCAGTAGACACAGGTGACGGCCCCGCTGGCCCCCACGTGTTTCTTGTGGGAGTTGGCGTTGTCGGAACCGGCGGCGCCGGAAACGTAGTTCGGCTCGCCCGCGACGGAGTTGAAGTCGACCCCGGCGGTCGGGAGAACCTGGGCGCCGTGGCAGCCGGTGCAGCCCATGGCCGATCCGCTCCAGGAAGGAGCCGCCGGCTCGACGGTCGCCACCATGCCGGTGAAGCCCTTCTTGCCGGAGGTGTGGCAGTAGGTGGCGGAGCAGGTGCCGCCACTGTAGGTGGTGCTCTTGCCGGCCTGCGCGCCCGAGTAGTCGAGGAAGGAGTTCAGGTGCTTGGTGGAGTCGGAAACCACCGAGTCGCTGGAAACGGTCTTCGCATGGCAGGCGGCGCAGCCGATGTTGTCGCCGATGACGCCCGCCTGGTTGATGTGAGCGGTGTGCTTGCCGGTATTGAGAATGTTGCTCCCCAGTGCGGTCGGGCCGCCGTGGCAGCCGTTGCAGCCAAGGGTCGCGCCCCACTGGGCGTTGGCCACGCTGGCCACGATGCCGCTGCCGGAGTGGCAGGAGATGTTGGAGCAGGTCTTGTTGGCGACCTTGCCGAAGGTCTTGCCGTTGCCCGCGGTGTAGTTGCTGAAGCGGTCCAGGTGCTGCCCGCCGGAGACCAGCGTGGTGCCGTTGGCGGTGGTCTTCGAGTGGCAGTTGGCGCAGGTGGATGCCCCTGCGACGCCAACGTGTTTCTGGTGCGAGTTGGCGTTGGCCGCGCCGGCGGCGCCGGAGACGTAGTTCGGCTCGCCCGCCACCGAGTTGAAGGCGACGCCCGCGGTCGGGGTGACTTGCGCACCGTGGCAGCCGTTGCAGGTCATGGCCGCGCCGCTCCAGGACGGAATGGAAGGCTCGACGGTCGCCACCATGCCGGTCTGTCCCTTCTTGCCGGAGGTGTGGCAGTAGGTGGCGGAGCAGGAACCTGCCGAGTAGGTGCTGCTCTTGCCGGCCTTGGCGCCGGAGTAATCCGCAAAGGAGTTAAGGTGCTTGGTGGAATCGGATACGACCGAGTCGCTCGATACCGTCTTGGAGTGACACTCGACGCAGCCCATGTTGTCGCCGAGGACGCCAGCCTGGTTCACGTGGGCGGCGTGCTTGCCGGTGTTGAGGATGTTGCTCCCAAGTGAGGTCGGGCCGCCGTGGCAGCCGTTGCAGCCAAGGGTCGCGCCCCACTGCGCGTCGCCGACGTTGGTCACGATGCCGTTGCCGGAGTGGCAGGAGATGTTGGAGCAGGTCTTGTTGGCAACCTTGCCGAAGGTCTTGCCGTTGCCCGCGGTGTAGTTGTTGAAGCGGTCCAGGTGCTGCCCGCCCGCCACGATGCTGGTGCCGTTGGTGGTGGTCTTCGAGTGGCAGCTGGAGCAGGTGGTGGCCCCTGCCGCACCCACGTGCTTCTGGTGCGAGTTGGCGTTACTGGAACCGGCGGCGCCGGAGACGTAGTTCGGCTCGCCCGCGACGGAGTTGAAGGCAACGCCGGCGGTCGGGGTCAGCTGCGCGCCGTGGCAGCCGTTGCAGGTCATGGCCGCGCCGCTCCATGACGGATTCGCCGGCTCGACGGTGGCCACCATCCCGGTGAAGCCCTTCTTACCGGAGGTGTGGCAGTAGGTGGCGGAGCAGGTGCCGGAAGCGTAGGTGCTGCTCTTGCCAGCCTTGGCGCCCGAGTAATCGAGGAAGGCGTTCAGGTGCTTGGTGGAGTCGGAAACCACCGAGTCGCTGGAGACGGTCTTGGCGTGGCAATCCGCGCACCCCATGTTGTCGCCGATCACGCCGGCCTGGTTCACGTGCTGGGTGTGCTTGCCGGTGTTGAGGATGTTGCTCCCCAGGGCGGTCGGGCCGCCGTGGCAGCCGTTACAGTTGAGGGTTGCGCCCCACTGTGCGTTGGCCACGTTGGCCACAATGCCGTTGCCGGAGTGGCAGGAGATGTTGGAGCAGCTCTTGTTAACTACCTTGCCGAAAGTCGCGCCGTTGCCGGAGGTGTAGTTGATGAAGCGGTCAGCGTGCTGGCCGCCGGCTACCAGCGTGGTTCCGTTGGTGGTGGTCTTCGAGTGGCAGTTGGCGCAGGTGGTGGCCCCTGCCGTACCCACGTGCTTCTGGTGCGAGTTGGCGTTATTGGAGCCGGCGGCGCCGGAGACGTAGTTCGGCTCGCCCGCTACCGCGTTGAAGGCGACACCCGCGGTGGGGAGGTTTTGGACGCCGTGGCAGCCGTTGCATGTCATGGCAGCGCCGCTCCAGGACGGGTTGCCCGGCTCGACGGTGGCCACCATGCCGGAGAGCCCCTTCTTGCCCGAGGTGTGGCAGTAGGTGGAGGAGCAGGTACCGGCGCTGTAGGTGGTGCTTCTGCCGGCTTTGGCGCCGGAGTAGTCGATGAACGAGTTCAGGTGCTTGGTGGAATCGGATACGACGGAGTCGCTCGATACCGTTTTGGAGTGGCACTCGACGCAGCCGTAGTTGCTGCCGAGAACGCCGGCCTGGTTCACGTGGGCGGCGTGTTTTCCGGTGTTGAGGATGTTGCTACCAAGCGCGGTCGGGCCGCCGTGGCAGCCGTTGCAGCCAAGGGTTGCACCCCACTGGGAGTTGGCCACGTTGGCCACGATGCCGTTGCCGGAGTGGCAGGAGATGTCGGAGCAGGTCTTGTTGGCGACCTTGCCGAAGGTCTTGCCGCCGCCGGCGGTGTAGTTATTGAAGCGGTCGAGATGCTGCCCGCCTGCTACGATGCTGGTGCCGTTGGTGGTGGTCTTCGAGTGGCAGCTGGAGCAGGTGGTCGCCCCTGCGGTACCGACGTGCTTCTGATGCGAGTTGGCGTTGCTGGAACCTGCGGTGCCGGAGACGTAGTTCGGCTCACCCGCCACCGAGTTGAAGGCGACGCCGGCGGTCGGGGTCAACTGCGCGCCGTGGCAGCCGTTGCAGCCCGTGGCGGCGCCGCTCCAGGAGGGGTTCGCCGGCTCGACCGTGGCCACCATGCCCGACTGGCCCTTCTTGCCGGAGGTGTGGCAGTAGGTGGCGGAGCAGGAGCCGGCCGAGTAGGTGCTGCTCTTGCCTGCCTTGGCGCCGGAGTAGTCGACGAAGTTGTTCAGGTGCTTGGAGCTGTCCGAAACCACAGAGTCGCTCGATACAGTCTTTGAGTGGCACTCGACGCAACCCACGTTGTCGCCGATCACGCCGGCCTGGTTCACGTGCTGGGTGTGCTTGCCGCTGCCGATGACGTTGCTCCCCAGGGCCAGCGGTCCGCCGTGGCAGCCGTTGCAGTTGAGGGTACCGCCCCATTGCGCGGTGCCGACGTTGGTGACGATGCCGTTACCGGAGTGACAGGAGATGTCGGAGCAGGTCTTGTTGGCCTGCTTGCCGAAGGTCTTGCCGTTGCCCGAGGTGAAGTTGATGAAGCCGTCGATGTGTTGGCCGCCGGCGATCAGTGTCGTGCCGGTAGTGGTGGTTTTCGAGTGGCAGTTGGCGCAGGTGGTGGCGCCCGCGACGGCCACGTGCTTCTGGTGCGAGTTGGCGGTGCCGGACCCGGCAGCGCCGGAAACGTAGTTCGGCTCGCCCGCGACCGCGTTGAATGCGATACCCGCAGTCGGGGTCACCTGGGCGCCGTGGCAGCCGTTGCAGACCATGGCCGCGCCGCTCCAGGAGGGGGCTGCCGGTTCCACGGTCGAGGCCATGCCGGCGACACCCTTCTTGCCGGAGGTGTGGCAGTAGCTGGTGGAGCAGGACCCGCCGGAGTAGTTCTTGCCGGCCTTGGCGCCGGAGTACTCGACGAAGGCGTTGACGTGGTTCGCAACGGTGCCGATGACGGAGTCGCTCGCGGCGGTCTTGCCGTGGCAGTCGGCGCAGCCGTAGTTGCTACCGAGGGTGCCGCTGTTGTTCACGTGGGCCTGGTGTTTGCCGGTCGCGAGGATTTTGGTCCCCAGGGACGCCGGACCGCCGTGGCAGCCGTTGCAGCCAAGGGTCGCGCTCCCCCAGCTGGGGGCGGTGGTCACCGTGAAGGGACCGGTCTTCGTGGTGCCGTCGCTGTGGCAATAGATGCCCGAGCACGTACCAAAGGTGTTGGTCTGGCTCGGGAGAAAGTCGTTGGTCGGGCCGGAGTAGCTCCCGCCGTTGTTGGGTGCCGCGTTGAAGCTGACCGCGATGGCGCGGTGGGTCACGCTGGTGGCATGCGCGAAGGGCTTCGCCTCGGCACTGTGGTCGGTATGACACTTGAGACAGGAGCTGGTGCCGGTGCCGTAATAGGTGCCGTGTTTGGAGCCGGAGACGGGATGGCCAGCGCTGGGCGAGTTGCCGTGGCAACTGTTGCAGTCGGCGGGGCTGGAGTAGGCAGCACTCCCCCACTCGGGGCTGGTGCGCTCGAAGTGGCAGTTCACATTGGAGCAGGACCCAAGCGGGTTCGGGGGTACCGAGGTCTGGTTCACGAAGGCGCGGCTGTAGCTGCCGGTCGCGGAACCGTTGATGTTCCCGGAGACCTTGATGTCGGCGGTGCGGTGGCCGGTCTGGTACACGAGCACGCCGGAGCCGTGGCACTTGACGCACGACAGGGCATTACTGTCGGCATGGCCTGCGTGATTGCCCTTGAACGCCCCGGTAGCCGGAATGCGCTGCCCGTTCGCTGAATCAAGAGGAGGCATGGTGTGGCACGCGTCGCACCCGTAATCGTACTGCGGTGCGGCTTCGGCCCTTGTGCCAGCCAAGAGCGCGGCTCCCATCGTCATCAGCAAAGCTATCACTCGTGGGTTATACCATCCGAGTCTGCGGTAGCCCCTCATTTCCACTCCTTTATCACAAAACACCTGACAGTAGTGCTATTTCATCCGGCGGGGAAATCAATTCCCCACCGGGGGTAACAAGCATCCCACATCTGGATAAAGCTTCTTTTGCTACTCGACTACGCGGCCTACCGCTCGGTGCTCCACCGTGCCGACGGGCTCATGTGGCAGGCGATGTTGAAGCAGCTGCCGGTCTGGTTCGCCCCCGGAACGCTGGTCAGCTTGGCACCGGTGTAGATGGTGAAGCTGTTCGCGAAGCGCAGGCTGTTGTCCACCAGCACCGTCACGTTCTCGATGTTGTCCTTGATCGGGGTCACCATCTTGTGGTACGGGGTCAGCCCAACGGCCCCGCCGTTGTGGCAGGCCGTGCAGTTCGCCCAACCCTCCTCAACCTTCGCGAACGGAGAGATGTGCGCCGCGACGAGGTGCGCCCCGCCGCCGCCCGAGTAGTCCTCGAAGCGCGCGTTGGCCCAGTTCGCGTAGCTGCCGAAGGTGGTCGCCGTGTTCTTCGGCGCCGGCGGGTAGCCGTGGCAGGAATCGCAGCTTCCGCCGATCGGCTTGAAGGCGCCGCCCGCGCTGGTGTGGGTGTGGCAGTCGAGGCACCCCGAAGTGAAGTGGCTCGACTCCGGAACGCCGGCGCGGTAGTAGTTGGTCTTGGTGTGGCAGACCTGGCACAGGCCGCGGTTGTAGGTGGTCTCCACCAGCGTGGTTGCCCGGTCGGTGTACGCGATGTTGAAGCCCCGGATCTCGCTCCTGATCATGGAGAGGTTCCCGGTGCCGTGCGTGTCGTGGCACTCGCGGCAGGCGATCTCCATGTTGTCCTTGGTGACGTGCGTGCCGAGGTTCAGGATGCGCGCAGGGACCACCGCGGCGTTGTTGTGGCACGAGGCGCACAGCGTGTTGTCGTTGGTCATCAAGAGGCGCTTGCTGTCGCCCAGGGTCCCCGTGATGTGGGTGGCGTTCCGGTCGTGGCACACGGTGCACTGGTTCGACACCGCGAAGCGGCCGTGACCCTTGGTGCCGAAGTACGCCTTGAACGGCGCCTGGGTGCCGTTGGGGAGCACCGCGGCGTTCTGAGCGTGGCAGACGGTGCACTCGATGCGGGCGGTGGTCTTCCAGTCCACCAGCTGACCCGCGTGGCAACCCATGCACAGCGAGCCGTCGCCGCTCTTCAAGTCCGGCGAGCCGTTGTTGTGGGTGGCGGTGGTCCCGATGTGGCACGCCTGGCAGGCGGTGTACTCGCTCCCAAGGTAGGCGCCCGGGCCGTAGACCGCGGTGATGTGGGTGCCGTGCTGGTTGGTCGCCATCGGGCTCGGGGTCGAAGCGGAGCCGCCGTGGCAGGTGATGCACAGGTTGCGCGCCTTGTAGGCAATCACCGAGTCGGCCACCGCCTGGGTGATGGCGCCCGCGTCGCGCAGGGTCGGCACCGCCAGCGTGGTCACCGAGTCGTCGATGACGCCGTTGTCCAGGATGTCGATGGAGTCCATGGCGAGCTGTTTCGAGTAGCGCGGGTTGTGGCCGAAGGAGCCGAGCTCGCGCACCAGGAGTGCGTAGTTGAAGGCTGCACCCATCACGTTCGCACCCTGTTGCCCGGAGCCCCAGTTGCGCTCGTTGAAGTGCGGCGCCTTCTCGGTGTAGATGAAGCCCTTGGCGGCCAGCTGCGCACGCAGCACTTCGAGGAGGCTCGTGAAGGAGTCGCGCGCCAGCAGGCGCTGCTCTTCCGGCATGTTGGAGCCGTGGCAGGTGGTGCAGATCGCGCTCACCCCGCTTCTGAAGGAGTGGCCGTAGGTGCCGTTTCTGTGGCACGTGACGCAGGGCCCCTTGGCGTTGGCGAAGCCGAGGTTGCTGTGGGTGGCACCGAGGTCGTAGTCGCGACCCGGGAAGTGGTACCCCCCCTTCGCGTACATGGTGGCGCCGGAAACAGCGTAGTGCGGCGGGATGAAGGCGAGGTTGGTGAAGTCCGCGTTCGCCTGCAGCTTCGCCACGATCACCTGGCCGGTATTGGTCCCGGTGTGGCAGGTCATGCAGAGGTTGGACTCGCCCACCGCGGGGTTCACGTAGGTCGGCTCGATGGCGAACGGCTTGGACGGCGCCATGGTGCGCAGCGCACCCGCAACGATGTCGACGTGGCAGGCGCGGCAGGTGACCATCTCCTTGGTCTTGTCCGAGGAGACGCCCCAGGCCGTGGTCACCTTGGCAGTGGAGTAGGCCACGAAGCCGGTGGTGGTGTGGCACTGCACGCAGCCGTCCATGGTCTTGAAGTCGTAGGTGGAGTAGGCCGGCGCGCTCCCCTTGGCGTGACCCGAGGTGTACCACGCCTGGCGGATCGCCTGGTTGGTAACCGTCGAGAAGTGGCAGTCGGTGCAGGCCGAACGCGAGGTGACGTAGGTGGCCGGGTAGGCGCCGGTGGTCATGTTGCCGTAGTGCAGCGTCTCGAGGTCACCCTGCACCGCCGCGAAGCTCGAGTGCGGGTTGTGGCAGGAGATACAGAGGACGTTCCTGCCGATCTCGACCGTGTGGTTGGGGACGATCCCCAGGCCGTTGTAGTGGCAACCCGCGCAGACGCCCGGGTCCGCCTCCGGCTGGTGCGCTCCCCCCTTGTGGCAGGAGGTACAGGTGACGCCCATCTTCTTATGCATGGAGCGATCGTAGCCGGAGAAGATGGAATCGGTATGGCAGGCAGCGCAGAAGTAACCACCCACGGGGCCAGCAGAGGCCTGCAGGTTCACGAAGGTGTTGGAGTCGACGCTCGAGACGTTGACCGGGGTCGGCATGGCACCGGTGGTATGGCAGGAAACGCAGGAAACGCCAAGAGCCTTGTGGTTCGAGGAGGACCACAGGGTGAACGCCATCGGGGTCGGGTAGACGCCGGTGGCGGAGTGGCAGCCGTTGCAGTCGGTTCTCATGGAGTCGATCAGCGAGTCCACCACCTTGACCTGCGTGGTGGAGGTGGAGACCGCTACGCCGTTCATGTACTGGGTGACACGGAACACGTAGGTCCCCAGCACCATCGGCACGAAGTCCGGGTTCAGCGTGCTGGCTTGCAGCAGGGTGGCCGCCGGGCCGCTCTCCTGGTTCCAGGTGAAAGTGCCCCCCCCCTGCATGGAGCCCCTCAGGGTCACCTTCGTGGCCACCATCCCGGTCTGGTTCTCCCCTGCGCTGATGCCGACCGTGGAAAAGGACGCGGTGACGCTCGCCGGGGCGGTTACGTTCCGGACCGTGATGTTGGCCTGGCCGAGGTAGGGGAAGCTGATCGCGCCGCCGGAGAGGGTGGTGGCGGTGCCGCCGCTGACGGCGGTCAGGACCGAGTTGGCGTTAGGGGTGGCGGTGAATACCGCGGTGCCGTTGTAGGTGACCTGGGTGCTGGCCGGGGTGATGCCCCCCGGGCCGTATGCGGTGCCGGTCACCGTGTACTTCTGGGCGGTGAAGCCGGCGATCAGGGACTGGGGCGAACCGTCAGCCTTCTTGAAGGTGGTGGTGTAGTGGGTCGTGTAGTTGCCGATCACCTGGGCCACGCCCGTCTTGGTCAGACTGGTGATCTTGTAGCCGGGGTTGGCGGTCACCTTCACCGGAACCAGCTCCGCCGTGGTGAAGTTGGTGTACACGACCGTGCCGGACACTGTCTGGACCGGGTTGTTGCGGATCTGGAGGGTACCGCCGCTGTTGTTCAGCTTTGTCTGCAGCTGGAACGATGTTGCCGCCCATGAGAGCGCCCCCGATATGACGGCCGTAGCAGCCAGAACAGCCAGTGTTTTTCTCAGCATAACCTTCCCCTGTCCCTGGTCCTCACGTGCGGTGATGGACGAATGTAGAGGTACGAAATAATCCTACAGAGCGCTTAATGAGCAAAAAGCATACCCGGTATCAGATACGCTATATGGCGGAAGATGGATTTGTCGAACAGGCGAAGCAATCGCTCTAATGAGCAAGGGATTTTTTCGAAAGGCAATACTGGAAGGGCTTTGTGAATTTTAAGAAAAAAGCACCGCGCGTGCCCCCTACGGGGGCTGTTTCGGGATATCACCAGAAGGCTTTTGGAGTAAAGGTATGGGATTAGCAACGATAGGGTAACAGAAAGGTAAGTCCATACTAACCAAGTGGAATACGCGGTTCACGGCGTTCGCGCGCCCGGCCAGGGTGGCCGCCAGGCCGAAAGTATGGACGCGGCTAACCGTAGATTGGTGAGAGCAGAGGGTGACGCCTCGGACTTGCCGGGGCGTCACCCTCTGGGGTTACTGCAGAGGTCTTGCGTAGTTCGGCGTACCTATCCTGCCGGTGCCTGCGGAGCCGTCGTGCTTATTGCAGGCGCCGCCCCAGGTCGAGGAGGCGGTATAGCAGGTCGGCGCCGTGGTGGTGGACCAGTTGGCATCCGAGATGTTGAGACCGAGCTCGGCGCCGTAGATGAAGCGGTAGCTCTTGGTGGCCCCCTGGGTCAGGGTGGTGATGGAACGGTTGTTACCGTGGATGCCGCCGATGTTGTTGACCCCGCCGCCCATGTGGCAGTTGAAGCAGACGATGCCATGGTCGTTGTAGGAGCCGACGGTCCAGGGAACGTTGTCAAAGCTGCTGTGCTCAATCCTCGCCTTGCCCGTCACGGTGACGTTGGCGTAGTTGTAGACCGTGCTCAGGTGGCAACGGTAGCAGACGAAGGTAGCGCTGCCGTCGTTGGTGTTGGAAGCTGCGGCATCTGCACCGTTTTTATCCTGCAGCATCCGGGTCGCGTTACGCGCGCCGTGAGCGTTGCTCTCGTTGAGGTGGCAGTCGGAGCAGTGCAGGCCGGTATCCCAGGTCATGGCGACGCCGTCCTTGGAACTACCGGTCCAGCCGCCGCGGGTGGCGTAGGTGGATGCGTAGGTCGCGGTGTAGCGCTTGGTGTAGATGTTCAGGTTGTGATGGCTGGCGTAGGCGCTGCCAACTGCCATGCCGGAGTTGAACTGCGACTTGACGTTCAGCGGCGTGCCCCCGTCCAGCGGGTTGAACGGGGTCAGCTTCCTGGCCAGCGCGGTGCCGGTGGTGATGGCGGTACCCGCCGTATCGACGGTGATGGTGCTGGCGCCGTCGGAGTCGTGGCAGTTGACGCAGAAGCGGTCCATGTTGTCGCGGTCGGTGGAGCTGATGGCGGTGCCACCCGCGCGGCGCCCCGGCCAGGACCAGTAGTTGGTGCCGGCGGTGCCGGGGTTGCCCTGGCTGTCGACGTTCCTTAAGAGGACCGGCGCGCCGCTGGTACCGTGGAGGCTCACCTGTTTAACCGAGGTCTCAGTCGAAGTGGTGTCGCCCTCGGCGTGGCAGATGATGCAGTCCACGTTCTTGACGGTGGTGTTCTTGATGTGCCTGGACGGGCGCACAAAGTCGTCGCCGGTGGAGCCCAGGGTGGCGCCCACGACCTGCTGACGCACGCCGCGCGGAGAGTTGTGGCACAGGAGGCAGCTGCCGCCGGAGCCCTTGAAGCCTGCGTTGTGCGAGTGGCACTGGGTGCAGTTAACGGTGCCGTTGTGGTTCGCCGTCGGGTTGTTGTACTTGTGGAAGCTGGTCTGGCTGTGGCACACCTCGCAGATGCGGTTCGAGGTGGCATGCGTCGAGTCGTTCCCCTTGTCGGTCGCCGGGTTGAGGTACGAGACCGCGATGGTCGGGCTGTTGTTGGTAGCCCAGTTGCTGCCGTCGCCGGTCGCTACGCTGGTGACGGCGCGCATGATGTTTGGGGTGCTCATGTTGTGGCAGGTGGCGCAGGTGAAGGCGCCGTACTTCTTGCCGGGCTCGCCCCAGCCACCGTTGGCACTCCACTTGGTAGAACCGGTGGTGGTGGAGGTGTGCAGCATCGGGCTGTTGGCCCATGCGGTGCGCACCGGGGTGTAGGGGCCGACTGCTACGCCGGTCGCGGTGTAGTTGCCGCGGGCGTCCACTGCGAAGATCTTATAGTAGTAGACCGTGCCGTTGGTTAGCGGGGCATCGACGAAGTTGTTGAGGCTGCCCGCGTAGGCGACGGTGCTGGAGCCGATGATGCTGCCGGTGAGGTAGTTGGTCCCCTCGACCGGCGTATCGGTGACTGCGCTGCCGGCGCGGCGCAGCACCACGATGCCGGCGAAGTCGGAGTCGGCCGGGTTGGTCCAGTACAGCGAGTTGGAGGCAACACCCGCCGCCCCGCCTGCGGAGGTGACGTTGGCCGGGGAAAGGTTGTCGATGGTGACGGTGGCCGAGGCGGTGTCGCCGTACGATTTCGGGTTGCTGGAGGTGATCGCGGTCACCGTGCCGGTGACGGCGTAGCTGGCACCCGGAGGTGCCGGCATGGCCACCGCCGTCTTGGCGTTGATCACCAGGACGTACTGGGTCGGCGTCGTGGTCACCGTGATCGGGGTGGTCAGGGTGATGGCCACCGTGTTCGACGCCGGGTTGGCGGTGCCGTAGACGGTGGTGCCGGTGTCATCGGTCACGTTGATGGAGGCGATGCCCGCCCAGGTACCGTTGGCGAGGGTCACGGTCAGGCCGGCGACGGTGTCGGTGCCCGCCTGGGTAGCCAGGGTGAAGGTGTCGAGATCGATCTCTGTGGCTCCCGGTGCGATGGTGAGGCTGATCTCGCCGGTGCCCTGGCCGACCGTGGTGACGGCCGCCGCGGTGGTGAAGCTCGTGGTGGTGCTGTAGGCCGAGATGTTGCCGGCGGCGTCCTTGGTCCTCAGGTGCCAGTAGTAGGTGGTGCCGTAGGCGAGGGTCGGCGCGAAGCTGAGGCCCGTCTGCCAGGTGCTCTGCTGCACCCCTGTGGTGAAGCCGGAGTCGGTGGCTACCTCGAAGAAGTATTGCACCGATGCCGTGGTGTTGGCGTCGGTCGCCGCGGTCGTGGTCAGCGAGGTGGTCGTCGCCACGGAGGTGGCCAGGTTGGCCGGGGTCGAGTTGGCGAAGCCGGTCGGAGCCACGGTATCGACGTAGACCGAGACGCTGGCAGGCGTCGGGTCGGCGTTGGAAGCGTTGTCGACCGCGCGCGCCAGGATGGTGTGCGCTACGTAATCCTCGGCGGGCAGGGTCCAGGAGTAGCTCCAGGTGCCGGTGCCGGCGGCTGTGTTCCAGGAGGTGCCGTTGTTCACGGATACCTGTATCGAGCCGAGCGCGTTGGTGCCGGCGGTCGCGGTACCGCTGATTGCAGCCGGCGAGGTCGAGAAGACGGTGCCGGCGGCGGGAGCGGAGAGGACGGTCTCAGGGGCCACAACGCTGGAGGTGAAGCTCCAGGTGGTGGTGTAGGCAGTAGTGTTGCCAGCAGCGTCCCTTGCCATTACGTGCCAGAAGTACTGGGTGCCCGGTGCCAGGGTCGGCGCGAAGCTGGTGCCGGCCTGCCAGCCGCTTTGCTGCACCCCGGTGGTGAAGCCGGAGTTGGTGGCGATTTCGAAGAAGTACTGCACCGCGGCCGAGGTGTTGCCGTCGGTAGCGCTGGTCGAGGTGAGAACGGAGTTAAGCGCCACTGCGGGGGCCAGGTTGGCCGGAGCCGAGTTGTTGAGCCCTGCCGGGGCAACGTTATCGACGCGGACAGTGACCTGGGCCGGGGTGGCGTCGGCGTAGCCGAGGCTATCCACGCCCTTGGCGAGGATGGTGTGCGCCACGTAGTCCTCGGTGGACGGTGCCCAGGTGAAGGACCATGAGGTGGTGCCGCTGGCGGCTGCCCAGGTGGTGCCGTTGTTGGTGGAGACCTGGACCGAGGCCAGCGGATTGGCGCCGGCGCTCGCGGCACCGGTTATGGACACCGGACCGGTGGTGATGACGGCGTTGGCTGCCGGAGCACTTATCGTGGTATCGGGGAGCGCGATGGCCGAGGCCGAACCGGAGATGGTGGTACCTGCGGAGAGGTTACCGACTTCGTCCAGTGCGCAGACCCTGTAGTAGTAGGTGGTGCCGTTCACGACGGCGTTGTCGAAGTAGGAGGTGCCGTTGCCGCTGTAGAGCGCGGTACCGGAGCAGTCAGCCGGGGTGGATACGCTCGACTTGACCACCTTATAGGTATTAACAGGATCGAGGCCGGCGCCGGCGTCGCTTGCGGCGCTCCAGCTGATCTTGATGTAGCCATCGCCGGAGGAATCGCTCGCGCTGCCGTCGGTCGGCGGGGTGGTGTCGACCGCGAAGTCGAGGCCGGTGCCCACGGTGAAGTCCGGGGTGCCGGTGAAGGAGGTCCAGGCGCTAATGGCGCCCTTGCCGTCCTTCGCCCTCACCCTCCAGTCGAAGGAGCCGTCGGCGAGGCCGCCGCAGACCGCCTGCGCCGTGGCCGGACCGGTGACGTAGGGGCTCGCGCAGTCGGCGATGCCGTCGTTGTTCAGGTCGACCTCGAGGAGGACCGCGTCGCCGTTGCCGCCGTCGACGGTGGCGCCGATGACCACCACGTTGGTGGAAGCGGCAGCGCCGCTAGCGATGGCCGTGGTGCCGTCAGCCTGGAACTGCGCCAGGGCGGTCGGTGCGGCCGGGGTCGCGTTGGCGAACGAAACCGTGAAGTCGGGGTCGCTGCCGCCGAAGTCCACCCAGGCGCTGTTGTAGGTGCCGTCGGTGGTGCGGGCGCGCCACTTGTAGGAGAGCCCGTCGGTGAGGCCGGAGCAGGCTGCCGAAGCGGTCGAGCCGCTGGTTACGGCGATGGAGGAGCAGTTGGCGACGCCGGCGAAGGCGTTGCCGTTGGTGATCACCTCGACCTGCAGGGTGACGTTGTCACCGTTGGGGTCGGAGACGGGTGCCTTGATGACCACGGTGGAGCCGGTCGCGGTGCCGGCCTGGGCGATGGCGGTGGTGCCGTCGGCCTGGTACTGGGCGGCGACCGGGGCGTCCGGCCCGCTCTGGCCGATGGTGCTGAAGCTCCAGGTAGTTGAGTAGGCGGAGATGTTGCCCGCCGCGTCCATCGCCCTCACGTGCCAGTAGTAGGAATTGGCGCTGGCGAGGGTCGGGGCGAAGGTCTTGGCAGTCTGCCAGCCGCTTTGCTGCACCCCGGTGGTGAAGGTGTTGTCGGTGGCGACCTCGAAGAAGTACTGCAGCGCCGCGCTCGTGTTGGCGTCGGTTGCGGTGGCCGAGGTCAGGCTGGTCGCCAGCGCCACGTTGGTGGCGAGGTTGGCCGGGGTCGCGTTGGCGACGTTGGCCGGCGCCACGTTGTCGACGCGGACCACGACCTGGGCCGGGGTGGCGTCGGCGTAGCCGAGGCTATCGACACCCTTGGCGAGGATGGTGTGCGCGACGTAGTCCTCGGTGGGGGGTGCCCAGGTGAAGAACCAGGGGGCGGTGCCGGTGGCGGCAGCCCAGGTGGTGCCGTTATTGGTGGAGACCTGAACCGATGCTACCGGGTTGGCGCCGGCGCTGGTGCCGCCGGTGATGGACACCGGCCCGGTGGTGACCACGGTGTTGGCGGCCGGGGCGGTGATGGTGGTTTCCGGGAGCGCGATGGTGGAGGGGGATCCCGACACGGTCACGCCTGCGGAGAGGTTGGCGACTTCGTCCAGGGCGCACACCCTATAGTAATAGGTGCTGCCGTTAGTGACGGCGCTGTCGAAGTACGAAGTGCCGTTGCCGGTGTAGAGCGCCGCGGCCGAGCAGTCGGCCGGAGTGGACACGCTGGATTTGACGAGTTTGTAGGTGTTGAGCGGGTCGAGGCCCGCGCCCGAGTCGGTTGCCGCTGTCCAGCTCACGGTGATGTAGCCGTCGCCGGAGGTGGCGCTGGCGATGCCGTCCGTCGGCGGGGTGGTGTCGACGCCGAAGTCGAGGCCGGTGGAGACCAGGAAGTCCGGGGTGCCGGTGAAGGCGGTCCAGGCGCTGGCTACGGCCTTGCTGTCTTTCGCCCTCACCCTCCAGTCGTAGGAGCCGTCGGCGAGACCGTTGCAGATCGCCTTGGCGGTGGCCGGGCCGGTGACGTAGGGGCTTGCGCAGTCGGCAATGCCGTCGTTGTTCAGGTCGACCTCTAGGAGGACCGGGTCGGCGTTGCCGCCGTCGACGGTGGCGCCGATGACCACCACGTTGCTGGAGGCGGTGCCGCCGGTGGTGATGGCTGTGGTGCCGTCGGCCTGGTACTGGGCCAGGGCGGTCGGGGCGGCCGGGGTCGTGTTGGGGACCGTGACGGTGAAGTCAGGGTTGCTTGCGCCGAAGTCGACCCAGGCGCTATTCAGGGTGCCGTCGGTGGTGCGGGCGCGCCACTTGTAGGCGAGCCCGTCGGTCAGGCCGGTGCAGGTGGCGGAAGCGGTCGAGCCGCTGGCCACTGCGACCGAGGAGCAGTTCGGCGTACCGGAGAAGGTGTTGGCGTTGGTGATCATCTCCACCTGGAGGGTCACGTTGTCGCCGTTCACGTCGGTGACGGCCGACTTGACCACCACGGAGGTGCTGGTCGCGGTCCCAGCCTGGGCGATGGCGGTGCTGCCATCTGCCTGGTACTGGCTGGCGGAGGGAACGTTCGGCGCGGTCGGCGCGATGGTGCTGAAGCTCCAGGTGGTGGTGTAGGCGCTGGTGTTGCCCGCCGCGTCCTTCGCCCTCACGTGCCAGTAATAAGTAGTGCCGCCGGTGAGCGTCGGTGCGAAGGTCCTGGTGGTCTGCCAGCCGCTTTGCTGTACGCCGGTGGTGAAGCCGCTGTCGGTGGCCAGCTCGAAGAAGTACTGCACCGCGGCGCTGGTGTTTGCGTCGGTGGCGGTACCGGAGGAAAGCGAAGTGGTGAGCGCCTGGTTGGTGGCCAGGTTGGCCGGAGCGGTGTTGGTAAGGCCGGCCGGGGCCACGGTATCGACGATCACGGTGACCGAGGCCGGGGTGGTATCCTCGTTGGAGGCGCTGTCCACGGCCTTGGCGAGGATGGTGTGGGTTACGTAGTCCTCGGCAGGCAGGGTCCAGGAGAAGGACCAGGCGGAGGTGCCGGTTGCCGCGCTCCAGGTGGAGCCGTTATTGGTGGACACCTGCACCGAGCCGAGGGCGTTGGTCCCTGCGGTGGCGCTACCGGTGATGGCTGCCGGGCTGGTGGAGAGTACTGCGGCTGCCGCCGGGGCGCTGATCGCGGTATCGGGGCGGACGATTGCGGTCGCGGTGGTGTAGCTGAACGGATAGGAGCTGTTCATCGCGTTGCCAACGCTGTCGGTGATGCCGGTCCCTGCGGTGACGGTGTAGGGGGTATTGGCCGCCTGGCCCGTCGGGGTGAAGATTGCCTGGCTGCCGGAGCAGCTGGTCTTGGTCCAGGTGACCGCAGGCGCAATGGTAACGCTGGTAGTGGTCACCGTGGCGCAGTTGACCGCCTCACTGAAGTTCAGGGTAACGGTGCTGTCCGGGGTAATGCCGGTGGCGCCGCTGGTCGGGACGGTGCTGGAAACGCTCGGGTGCACGCTGTCGACGAGGACAGTAACCGGGGAGGCGTACACGGCGGAGACGTTACCCGCCGCGTCCTTGGCCCAGGGGTACAGGGTGTAGCTGCCGTCGGCGGTGACGGTGTAGCTGGTCGGTGCGGTAGCGGTCCAGCCTGCCGCTCCGGCAAGCGGTGCGGTGGCGCTGGTGGTGATCATGTAGCCGGTCACGCCGGTGTTGTCGGTCGCGGCGAAGCCGGAAACCGGGATGGTCCAGGTAGTGGCCGGGTTGGTGGCGGCGAACCCGGCCGTTACCACCGGCTTGGTGGTATCGCCACCGCCGCCGGAGGAGACTGTGACGGTGATCGCCTGTTCGACGTGCGATTTGGAGGAGTCGTGGCCGACACCCAAGACCACAATGGTATAGGTGCCGTTGGCCGTGCCGGCCGGGACCGTCACGATGGCGTCGGCACCCATGTTGTCGGCGATGCCGTCAAGGTCGCCGGCTGATGCGTTGTCGAACGCCGCGTTCCTGTTCCCGGTGTCCCACGCGGTGGTGTCGTAGTTGATGGTGTAACCGACCGGGCTCGCCGGGTACTCGCCCGAAGCGCTGTAGGAGTTGGCGGTGGCCCAGCCGGCGGGGACGCCGTCAGCCGCATCCCAGACGCTGTTCCACCCGGGGATCGCCGGGTTGTTCACCGTACCTTTGGTGAGACCCCAGCCGGTCGGCAGGTTGATCTCGACGCCCACGCCGATCTGGCCGCCCGCGGCGTTGGTCACGTTGGTCACCTTCCAGTCCACCTCGAAGGTCCCCCCGGGGGCAACCGTCACCGAGGTCCCCACCACGCCGTTGATGGCTGTGGTGATGGTTGCGTTCGGGTCAATCTGCACATGGCAGCCCGAGGCGCTGCAGGAGCCGTACTTGGTCGGCCACGCGTCAGCGTTATGCGGCATGAACCAGTTGGTGACGCAGAACACAGCGATAAGCAGCGCCAGCACCAACGACCCGATCAGGTTCATGCGGGTCCTGCCGCTCATGTTGCGCAGCAGTCCCACACCGGATGCAGCTTCAACTGTTTCCTGAGTTGTCGACTCTCTCATCGATCTCCTCAAATCCTTCATCGAGCGCTCCTATCTAGTATTGCGTCCAGCTGCCGGTCGCGCCCTTGCTGTCGGTGGCGCGAGCCTGCCATTTGAAACGCCCGTTGAGAATTCCGCTGCAGGTCGCCGCCGCGGTGCTGCCGCTGGTGACCAGGGTGCTGCTGCAGGTCGGGGTGCCGGTGAAGCCGGCGGCGACGTCGACAAGCTCGATGTCAAGCTGCACGGTGTCGCTGTCCGGGTCGGTCACCGTACCCTTGAAGACCAGCGTGGTCAGGTTGGTGTACAGGCCCTTGGTCAGCACCGTGGTGCCGTCGCTCTTGTACTGAACCAGCGTGGCCGGCGCGCCCGGAGCGTTGTTCGGGGCCGGGGCCGAGGTGGTGTAGCTGAAGGGGTAGCTGGCGGCCACCGTGTTGCCCGCAGTATCAGCCACCGCCGCACCGACGGTCACCGTGTAAGTTGTGGTGTTGGCCTGGCCGGAGGGGGCGAACACCGCCTGGGTCCCGGAGCAGCTGGACCTGGTCCAGCCAACCGCCGGAGAGATGGTCACCGTGCTGGTGGTCACCGTGGTGCAGTTGATGTTCTCGCTGAAGTTCAGGGTCACCGCGCCGTTCAGGTTGGTCCCGGTAGCGCCGTTCACCGGCACCGTGCTGGACACCGTCGGCTGCACAGTGTCGACCACTACCGCGACCGGCGTGCCGTACACCGCGGAGACGTTGCCGTAGGTGTCCTTGGCCCAGGGGTACAGGGTGAAGCTGCCATCAGAGGCCACCGTGTAGTTGGTGGGCGCGGTCCCGAGCCAGCCCGCGTCACCCGCAAGCGGTGCGGTGGAGCTGGTGGTGATCATGTAGCCGGTAACACCGTTGGCGTCGGTGGCCGCAAACCCGGACACGGTGATGGTGCGCGACAGCGACGGCGTCGTGGCGGCAAAGCCCGCACTTACCACCGGCTTGGTCGAGTCGACGAAGACGGCAACCGGCGAGGCGTACACGTTGGACACGTTACCCGCTGCATCCTTGGCCCAGGGGTAAAGAGTGTAGCTGCCGTCGGCGGCCACGGTGTAGCTGGTCGGTGCGGTAGCGGTCCACCCTGCTGCGCCGGCAAGCGGTGCGGTAGAGCTGGTGGTGATGATGTACCCGGTAACCCCGGTGTTGTCGGTGGCTGCGAAACCGGAAACAGGGATGGTCTTTGAGAGCGACGGCGTCGTGGCCGCGAAGCCTGCCGATACCACAGGCTTCGTCGTGTCGCCCCCGCCGCCGCTGGTGACGGTGACCGTGATGATCTGCTCCACGTGGGATTTCGCGGAGTCGTGGCCGACGCCGAGCACCGCGACCTGGTAACTGCCCGCGGCGGTGCCGGCCGGAACCGTCACGATGGCGTCGGCACCCATGTTGTCGGCGATGCCGTCCAGGTCCTTGCCAGCGGTGGCGTTGTCGTAGGCCGCGTTTCTGGTGCCGGTGTCCCAGGCGGTGGTGTCGTAGTTGATGGTGTAACCCACCGGGCTGGCCGGATATTGCACTGCGGCGCTGTAGGAGTTCGCGGTGGCCCAGCCGGCGGGGACGCCGTCGGCGGCATCCCAGACAGCGTTCCACCCGGGAATGGCCGGGGAGTTCACGGTACCCTTGGCAAGGCCCCATCCGGTGGGGAGGTTGATCTCAACGCCGACGCCGACTTGGCCGCCGGCGGCGTTGGTCACGTTGGTGAACTTCCAGTCCACCTCGAAGGTGCCGCCCGCAGCGACGGTCACCGAGGTCCCCACCACGCCGTTGATGGCGGTGGTGATGGTGGCGTCGGGGTCTATCTGCACGTGGCAGCCCGAGTTGCTGCAGGAGCCGTACTTGGTCGGCCACGCGTTGGCGTTAGGCATGAAGTAAGAAGTGACACAGAATCCGGAGAACAGCAGGATCATCACGAGTGCCGCCACCAGGTTCGTGCGCACACGACCGCTCACGTTCCCAATGATCCCATCCAGCGACTGGACAGTTGCCAGATCCGAACCTTTCTCCGGGTGGATTCCTGCTTCTACAACTGCTTTTTTCATAGTGACCTCTTCCCCATCGTTTTTTGCCGTTATGTATCGAAACTCAAAGTTCTTTGGAAGTCCCTCCCGGGCATGAGCCCGGGAGGAACGTGGTTACAGGTTGAGATGGCACATGGTGCAATCACGTGCCCCGCCGAAGTCGTTGACCCAGTGTACGGCGTTGCCGTTGTGGCAGGCGATGTTGGAGCAGCTGCCGTTGGAGTAAGTGCCCACGGTCAGGTAGTTCTTCGACGTATCGTAGGAAGTCACACCCTGCTTGTAGGTACGGGTCTTGTTCCACCCCCCCAGGCCGCCGGTGTAGTTCACGAAGGCGGCATCGGTGACCTGGGCCTTCGACTTCATGTAGGCGTTCGGCACGAAGGCTATGTCGTTCTTGCCGTTCACGTGGTTGGCCAGGTTGGTGATCCTGGAAGCGCCAAGGGCGTCGGTGTTGTTGCCGGTCGTGTTGCCGTGGCACGCCGCGGTGGAGCAGGAGCTGTTGTACTTGTTCCTGGCAACGTTGACCGTGTTGTAGTGGCAGATGTTGCAGCCGATGGTGGTCGACTGCGCCGGGTCGCCGTGGCCCGCGTTCACCCCGACGGCGCCGGCAGCCGGGAGCAGGCCGCTCGTGCCGCTGAAGATGTTGTCGTAGTGGATGCCGACCTTGTGGGACAGGTGCGAGTCGGTGCTCGGCGCGTTCTCGTGGCAGCCGGAGCAGCGGGTCGCCGCGGTGTAGGTCTGGTTCCACTGCGGCGTGGTGGTGTTCTCGTGGCAGTAGACGTTGGAGCAGGAGACCGTACCGGTACCAGTGCTGCCGATGAGGCCGGCGGCGGTGTTCTTCTTCCTGAGCGTGCTGGCGTTGGTCGCGGTGTTCAGCTCCACCTCGACGGTGCCGTTCATGTGGTTGGCCAGGGTGAGCGGGTGACAGTTGGCGCAGCCGAAGCCGTAGGCCTTCCAGGTGACGCCGTCGGTATCGGTACCGGTCGAGACGTTGGCCGTGTAGTTGTAGAACGGCAGGGTGCCCCAGGCGGTGCCGACGTGGCGGGTGTGCGCGCCGGACAGGGTGGCGTGGCAGCCCTTGCAGTCAAGCGTTGCGCCCCAGACGGCGTTGGTGGCGGTGTAGCCGGTGCCTGCGTGGCAGGAGACGTTGGTGCAGGTCTTGCTACCCGGGTAGCCGAAGCTTGCGGTGCCGCCGTTAAGGACGTCGGCCACCTTGTTAGTGTGGTTGCCGATGATGACGGTACCGGTTGCATCCACGGTGCTGCTGTGGCACAGCACGCAGGTTGCGGCGCCGGCTGCCTTCACGTGTTTCTGGTGCGAGTTGGCGCTGGGGGAGCCTTGGGACCCGCTGGTGTAGTTCGGCTCGCCGGCGACAGAGGTGAAGGCGACCCCGGCGGTGCCGAAGGTCTTGGCGCCGTGGCAGCCGTTGCAGCCCAGCGCGGTGCCGCCCCAGGACGGAGCTGCCGGCTCGACCGTCGCAACCATGCCGGTCTGTCCCTTCTTGCCGGAGCTGTGGCAGTAGCTGGCGGAGCAGATGCCGCCGACATAGGTGCTGCTCTTGCCGGCCTTGACGCCGGAGTAGTTCACGTAGGTGTCGGCGTGGACCAGCGTGTTGGAGATCTGGGTATCGCTGGAGACACTCTGTGCGTGACACTCCACGCAGCCGTAGTTGGTCGCGGCGGAGCCGGTGTTCACGTGCTGGGGATGCGAGCCGGTGGCAAGGATGTTGCTACCCAGGGCCACCGGGCCGCCGTGGCAGCCGTTGCAGCCAATGGTGGCGCCCCACTGCGCGTCGGGCACGCCCGCCACCCTGCCGTTGCCGGAGTGGCAGCTGATGTTGGAGCAGGTCTTGTTGGCGCGTTTGTAGAAGGTTTTGCCGCCACCCGAGGTGAAGTTGTTGAAGCCGTTCAGGTGCTGGCTGCCGCTGATGATGGCAATCCCGTTGCTGGTGGTCTTGGAGTGACAGAAAACGCAGGTCCCGGCCCCGCCGCTCCCCACGTGCTTCTTATGGGAGTTGGCGCTCTCGGTCCCCGGCAGGCCGGACGTGTAGTTAGGCTCGCCCGCTACGGTGGCGAACTCTACCCCGGCGGTACCCAGGCCCTGCGCACCGTGGCAGCCGTTGCAGCCCATACCGGTGCCGCTCCAGTTCGGGGCCGCCGGTTCGATGGTGGCGACCATGCCGGGCTGTCCCTTCTTGCCGGAGGTGTGGCAGTAGGTCGCGGAACAGGTGCCGCCGACCACGGTGCTCCTCTTGCCCGCCCTGACACCGGAGTAGTCCACGAAGTTGTTCATGTGGTTGGCGGCGCCCAGGCTGGTGTCGCTGGTGACCGTGTTGGCATGGCACTCGACGCACGCCAGGTTGTCCCCGATCACCCCGCTCTGGTTCGTGTGCTGCGCGTGCGCCCCGGTGACGATCCTGTTGGTGGGCAGGCCGACCGGGCCGCCGTGGCAGCCGTTGCAGTTGAGGGCGGTGCCCCACTGCGCGTCGGCGACAGAGGCGATCTTGCCGTTGCCCGAGTGGCAGGTGATGTTGGAGCAGGTCTTGTTCACCTTCTTGCCGAAACTGAGATCGGCTGCGGTGTAGTTGGAGAAGCCGTTCAGGTGCTGGTTACCCGCGATCAGCGTGGTGCCGTTTGCGGTGGTTTTCGCGTGGCACTTGGCGCAGGTAGTGGCGCCGGCGGCGCCGACGTGCTTTTCGTGGCTGTTGGCCGCGGCGAGGCCGGAGCTCACATAGTTCGGCTCGCCCGCCACCGAGTTAAAGGCGACCCCGGCGGTACCCATGGCTTTCGCGCCGTGGCAGCCGTTGCAACCCATGGCCGCGCCGCCCCAAGAGGGGGCTGCCGGCTCGACCGTCGCCACCATCCCGGTCTGCCCCTTCTTGCCGGAGGTGTGGCAGTAGGTGGCGGAGCAGGTGCCGCCGCTGTAGGTGGTGCTCCGGCCCGCCCTGACGCCGGAGTAGTCGACGAAGTTGTTCAGGTGGTTGGCAGGCGTGGAGACCAGCGAGTCGCTGGAGACCGTCTTCGAGTGGCACTCGACGCACCCCAGGTTGTCGCCCAGGACGGTGGCCTGGTCCATGTGCTGCGAATGGCTGCCTGTGTTGAGCTTCCTGGTGCCCAGGGACGCCGGGCCGCCGTGGCAGCCGTTGCACAGCAGGGTGTCGCCCCACTGGGCGTCGGCCACGCCCACCACCTTGCCGTTGCCGCTGTGGCAGGTGATGTTGGAGCAGGTCTTGTTGGCGACCTTTCCGAAACTGCCGTTGGCGGAGGTGTAGTTGGCCAGGCGGTCCAGGTGCTGGCTTCCCGCGATGATGGCCGTGCCGTTGCTCGTGGTCTTCGAGTGGCAGTTGGAGCAAGTGGTGGCACCGGCCGCACCGACGTGTTTCTTATGGGAGTTGGCGTTGGTGGAGCCGGCCGTGCCGTTCACGTAGTTGGGCTCGCCGGCTACCGAAGCGAAGTCAACGCCCGCGGTCCCGAAGGGCTGCGCGCCGTGGCAGCCGTTGCATCCCATGCCGGTGGCGCTCCAGTTCGGGGCCGCCGGCTCGACGGTGGCCACCATGTTGGCCTGCCCCTTCTTGCCGGAGGTATGGCAGTAGGTTGCGGAGCAGGTGCCCGAGACCAGGGTGCTCCTCTTGCCCGCCTTGGCGCCGGAGTAGTCGACGAAGTTGTTGATGTGGTTTGCAGGCGTGCCGATGGCGGTGTTGCTGGAGACGGTGTTGGAGTGGCACTCGGCGCACACAAGGTTATCCCCGAGCACCGAGGGCTGGTTGGTGTGCTGCATGTGCGCACCGGTGTTGATGACGTTGCTGCCAAGGGCAGCCGGACCGCCGTGGCAGCCGTTGCAGTTGAGGGTGGCGCCCCACTGCGCGTCGGCGACCGAGACGATTTTGCCGTTGCCCGAGTGGCAGCTGATGTTGGAGCAGGTCTTGTTCACCTTCTTGCCGAAGCTCAGGTCGGCGGCGGTGTAGTTGGCGAAGCCGTTCAGGTGCTGGTTCCCTGCGATGAGTGTGGTGCCGTTGCTCGTGGTCTTGGCGTGGCACTTGGCGCAGGTGGTGGCGCCGGCGGCGCCTACGTGTTTCTCATGGCTGTTGGCGGCGGCGAGGCCGGAGCTCACGTAGTTCGGCTCGCCCGCCACCGAGTTGAATGCGACCCCGGCGGTACCCATGGCTTTCGCGCCGTGACAGCCGTTGCACCCCATGGCGGGGCCGCTCCAGGAGGGAGCCGCCGGCTCGACGGTCGCCACCATGCCGGACTGCCCCTTCTTGCCGGAGGTGTGGCAGTAGCTGGCGGAGCAGGTGCCGCCGCTGTAGGTGGTGCTTCTTCCTGCCCTGACGCCGGAGTAGTCCACGAAGGAGTTCAGGTGGTTGAGCGGCGTGGATACAGCCGAGTCGCTGGAGACGGTCTTGGAGTGGCACTCGACACAACCCAGGTTGTCCCCCAGGACGTTAGCCTGGTCCATGTGCGCCGCGTGCTTGCCGGACGCAAGCTTCCTGGTGCCCAGGGAAGCCGGGCCGCCGTGGCAGCCGTTGCAGCCAAGGGCGGTGCCCCACTGGGCGTCGAACACGCCGGAAACCTTGCCGTTGCCGCTGTGGCAGGTGATGTTGGAGCAGCTCTTGCTGGCGGCCTTGCCGAAGCTGCCGTTGGCGGAGGTGTAGTTGGCCAGGCGGTCCAGATGCTGGCTACCGGCGATGATAGCCGTGCCGTTGGCCGTGGTTTTAGAGTGGCAGTTGGCGCAGGTGGTCGCGCCGGCAGCACCGACGTGCTTTTCGTGGCTGTTGGCGGCGGTAAGGCCCGAACTCACGTAGTTCGGCTCACCCGCGACGGAAGTAAAGGCGACCCCGGCGGTCCCGAAAGCCTTGGCGCCGTGGCAGCCGCTGCACCCCATGGCCGGTCCGCTCCAGGACGGATTGGCGGGCTCGACGGTGGCGACCATGCCGGCCTGCCCCTTCTTGCCGGAGGTGTGGCAGTAGGTCGCGGAGCAGGAACCGGAGACCAGCGTGCTGCTCTTGCCTGCCTTTACGCCGGAGTAGTCCACGAAGTTGTTCATGTGGTTCGCCGGAGTGGCGATGGCCGTGTCGACCGCGACGGTCTTCGCGTGACATTCGGCGCAGATCATGTTGTCGCCGATCACCGAAGGCTGGTTCGTGTGCTGGGGGTGCGCGCCGGTATTGATGACGTTGCTTCCCAACGCGAGCGGGCCACCGTGGCAGCCGTTGCAGCCGAGGCTGGTGCCCCATTGGGCGTCCGCTACCACGGGAACCTTGCCGTTGCCGGAATGGCAGCTGATGTTGGAGCAGGTCTTGTTGGCCTTCTTGCCGAAGCTGGCGCTTCCGGAGGTGTAGTTGATGAAGCCGTCGATATGCTGGCCGCCGGCGACGATGCTGGTGCCGGTGGTCGTGGTCTTGGCGTGGCAGCTGTTGCAGGTGGACGCACCCGCCGCCCCGACGTGCTTCTGATGGCTGTTGGCGGCGGCAAGGCCGGAGCTCACGTAGTTAGGCTCGCCCGCGACGGAGCTGAAGGCGACCCCTGCGGTCCCCATCGGCTGGACACCGTGGCAGCCGTTACAGACCATGGCCGCGCCGCTCCAGGACGGGTTGCCCGGCTCGACGGTCGAGGCCACGCCCGCGACACCCTTCTTGCCCGAGGTGTGGCAGTAGGTGTTGGAGCAGGAACCTGCGGAGTAGTTCTTGCCGGCCTTCGCGCCGGAGTACTCGACGAAGGTGTTGACGTGGTTCGCGGTAACGGCGACTGCGGAGTCGCTCGCTGCGGTTTTCGCATGGCACTCGACGCAGCCGTAGTTGCTCCCCAGGGCCCCCGGGTTGTTGATATGGGCCTGGTGTTTCCCGGTGCCGATCGGGCTACCGAGGGACGCCGGTCCGCCGTGGCAGCCGTTGCAGCCAAGGGTCGCGTTGCCCCAGGAAGGGGCGGTGGTCACCGTGAAGGGACCGGTCTTCGTGGTGCCGTCGCTGTGGCAATAGATGCCCGAGCACGTTCCAAAGGTGTTGGTCTGGCTCGGGAGAAAGTCGTTGGTCGGGCCGGAGTAGCTCCCGCCGTTGTTGGGTGCCGCGTTGAAGCTGACCGCGATGCCGCGGTGGGTCACGCTGGTGGCATGCGCGAAGGGGGTCGCCGCTACGGTATGGTCGGTATGGCACTTGACGCAGGAGCTGGTGCCGGTGCCGTAATAGGTGCCGTGTTTGGAACCGGAGACGGGATGGCCGGCGCTGGGCGAGTTGCCGTGGCAACTGTTGCAGTCGGCGGGGCTGGAGTAGGCAGCACTCCCCCACTCGGGGCTGGTGCGCTCGAAGTGACAGTTCACGTTGGAGCAGGACCCAAGCGGATTCGGGGGCACCGAGGTCTGGTTCAGGAAGGCCCGGCTGTAACTACCCGTCGCGGAACCGTTGATGTTGCCGGAGACCTTGATGTCAGCTGTGCGGTGGCCGTTCTGGTACACGAGTACGGCGGAGCCGTGACACTTCGTGCACGACAAGGCGTTACTGTCGGCGTGGCTGCCATGATTGCCCTTGAATGCGCCGGTGGCGGGAATACGCCGGCCGTTCGCCGAGTCAAGAGGAGGCATGGTGTGGCAGGCGTCGCACCCGTAGTTGTACTGCGGTGCGGCCTCGGCCTTTGTGCCAGCCAAGAGTGTAACTCCCAGCGTCATCAGCAAAGCTATCACTCGTGGGTTATACCATCCGAGTCTGCGGTAGCCCCTCATTTCCACTCCTTTATCTCAAAACACCTGACCGTAGTGCTAGTTCATCCACGACCCGGCGGGGGGATCCACTCCCCCGCCGGGGTTTTCACATGCTGCTGTTTTATAACGGATAAAGCGTCTTTAACTGCTTAGCGTTCGATGCTCCACTTCGCGGTTGGCTTGAAGTGGCAGCTCACGTTGAAGCAGCTACCCGACTTGTTGGTCCCGCCGGAAACCAGCGTAGCGCTGGTGTAGGTGGCGAGGGCATCGCCGGAGAAACGGAACTGCGGGTCGATGTCGACGCTCACGCTTTCCACGTGGGTCCTGATCGGCAGGGCACGGGCGTGGGAAGCGTCGCTCCCTTTGTGGCAGGGGAGGCAGTTAGCCCAACCTTCAGACGGCTTGGCGTCTTTCTTGATGTGCCCCGCGACGATGTGGGCGCCGCCGCCGCCGGAGTAGTCTTCGAAGCGGGCTGAAGACCAGCTACCCTGTACGCCGAAGCTGATCGCGCTGATGGTCTGACGCGGTGCCGGCGGGTAGCCGTGGCAGGCGTCGCAACCGCCGGGGGGCACGAAGGCGAGGCCGGTGGCCGGGTTGTGCGCGTGGCAGTCGAGACAGTTGGTGGTGGAGTCGACGTGGGCTGCCTGCGGCTGGCCAGCCTTGGTGAAGTACTGGGTAGTGGTGTGGCAGACCTGGCAGACGCCGGTCCTGGCACCGTTGGCGAAGGTGTTGTTGCCGGTGAAGCTGACTGCGGTGCCGTTGATGGTGCCGTTCACCATCATGGCGTTGGTGGTGCCGTGTGCGTTGTGGCAGTCCGAGCACTTGGCGCCCAGGCCGGTGGCCTGGTGGACTTTCACGTTGAGTGCCGCGCCGGTAACCTTGGCGGCGTTGGTGTGGCAGTAGTTACATTCCTGGTTGGCCGCGCCGGTCAGGACGCCGAGCAGACGCTTCTGATCGCCGGCTATGCCGTTGATGTGAGCGGAGCTGTTGTCGTGGCAGGCGGAGCAGGCCTGGGCGACGCCGGCCTTGCCGTGGCCCGCGGTGGCCGCGAGGGTCTTGTCAGGAGCGGTGAGGCCGCCGATGACGGAGAGCGGGCCGCCTGCGGTCGAGTGGCAGCTTTCGCAGGTGACACGGCCGGTGGTCCAGTTGGTGCTCTGGCTGTGGCAGGTGGAGCAGGTGCCGATCTTGTTCATGCCGCCGGCGAGCTGCAGGGTGCCGTCGGCATGGGTGCTCGCGGTGTTCGAGGTGTGGCAGTTCGAGCAGGAGGTGGTCAGGGTCGAGTTGAAGCCCGGGCCGTAAGCTGCCGTGAAGTGCGCGGTGTGCGCGTTGCTGTTGATCAGGCCGCCGGCGGTGTTGGAAAGCGCTGTGTGGCAGGTACCGCAGGCACCGGATGCAGGGACGTTCCACTGCGGGGTTGCCGAGAGGTGGCAGGAGGTGGCGCAGGTCTTGGTGGCGGTGCCGCCCCAGGTGGTCACGCTGGCGCCGGCGACTTCGACGGTGGCGTCGCCGTGGAGAGCCTTGTTGACGAAGAAGGTGTTCCCGCTGACAGTAGCCGCGTGGCAGGTGTCGCAGGTATACCCTTTGGTGCTTACGTGCGCCGCGTGCGCGTTGGTGGTAAGGGTGCTGGAGTTGCCGTGGCAACCGCTGCAGCCAAGGGAAGCACCCCACTTGACAGCGGGGACGTTGGCGACGATGCCGTTGCCGTCGTGGCAGGATACCGCGGAGCAGGTGTTCCCGACGACGGTGAAGCTCCTGGCGCCGGCCTTGACGTCACGGGTGCTGTTGGTGTGGAACCCACCAGCCTTGATGCTGGTGCCGTTCGCGGTGGTGTCGGCGTGGCAGCTTGCGCAGTCAGCGGCCGAAGCAACGTGGTTTTTATGGCTGTTGGCGCGCGGCTGGTCGGCCCCGGCGTTGGTGTAGTTCGGCTCGCCGGCCACGGAAGTAAAGGCCGGAGCGGCATCGGCGCCGTGGCACGATTTACAGGTCAGCGCGGTGGAACCGGTCCAGGTCACGCTCTTCATGGTGCCCTTGCCGTCGCTGTGGCAGTAGGAGGTGGAGCAGGTCCCGGACACCGGGGTGCCCACGCGGGTGCCGGCCACGTCCTTGGTCTGGTTCACGTGGTTTGCGAAGCTGGAGATGGTGGTGTCGTTGGTAACGGTCGAGCTGTGGCACTCGACGCAGCCGTAGTTGGTGCCGAGGAAGGCCGCGTTGTTCACGTGTTTCGCGTGGTTGCCCGACAGGGTGTTGGTGGTCGCGTCACCATGGCAGCCGGCGCAGGTAAGGGTCCCACCCCAGGTCGGGGGGGTGTAGGTGCCGCGGCCGTTGCTGTGGCAGTAGACGTTGGAGCACTGGTTGGCTGCGAAGCTGCCGCCGCCAGCGAATTTCACCTCGATGGCGCGGTGGCCGGCGGAGGTGGCGTGGGCGAACGGCTTGGCCTGTACCGAGTGGTCGGTGTGGCACTTCACGCAGGAGCCGGTGCCGAGGCCGTAGTAGTTGCCGTGCTTGGTGCCCGCGGTCGGGTGGTTGCCGGTGGAAGGAGCGACATCGTGGCAGGCGGAGCAGCCGCCCGGCACGGTGAGCGCCGCGCTACCCCAGGCCGGGGTCGCCCTCAGGGTGCCTTTGCCGTTGCTGTGGCAGGTCGCGGTGGAGCAGGTGCCCATCGGGTTCGGCGGTACCGAAGTCTGGTTCACGAAGCCGGCCGCGATCTTCCTGGAGTAGCCCATGCCGTCGGCAAGCTCGATGGTCTTGTTGCGGTGCCCCATCGCGTAGCTGCTCACCTGGTTACCGTGGCAGGTCACACAGGAGTTGACCGCAGAGGTTGCGTGACCGGCATGGTTACCCGGGACAGCGCCGGTGTTGGGGTCTTTCTTCACAGTACCCGAATCCAGCGGCGGCATCGTGTGACAGAAAGAACAGTCATAGTTGTACTGTGGGGCGGCCTGTGCCTTCCCCGCGGACAACTGCATCAGTGTCAGCACCAGCAGTGCCAGCACCAGGAAACAGCGCCCTTTATACTTTGATAACATTTTCTCCTCCTCTTGGTGTCCTGCTTCGTCATTGTATAAAAGCTGAATCTTCCGTTGATTCAGAAACGGTGCGGCTTTGCTACTTGTCCTCTCCTACCGCTCGGTGCTCCACCGTGCCGACGGGCTCATGTGGCAGGCGATGTTGAAGCAGCTGCCGGTCTGGTTCGCCCCCGGAACGCTGGTCAGCTTGGCACCGGTGTAGATGGTGAAGCTGTTCGCGAAGCGCAGGCTGTTGTCCACCAGCACCGTCACGTTCTCGATGTGCTCCTTAACCGGCGTCACCATCTTGTGGTACGGCGTGAGCCCCGTGGCGCCGCCGTTGTGGCACACCGTGCAGTTCGTCCACCCCTCTTCCGCCTTGGCAAACGGAGAGATGTGCGCCGCGACGAGGTGCGCGCCGCCGCCGCCCGAGTAGTCCTCGAAGCGCGCGTTGGCCCAGTTGGCGTAGCTTCCGAACCCGGTCGCCGTGTTCTTCGGTGCCGGCGGGTAGCCGTGGCAGGAGTCGCAGCCGCCGCCAATCGGCTTGAAGGCGCCGCCCGCGCTGGTGTGGGTGTGGCAGTCAAGGCACCCCGAAGTGAAGTGGCTCGACTCCGGAACGCCGGCGCGGTAGTAGTTGGTCTTCGTGTGGCAGACCTGGCACAGGCCGCGGTTGTAGATGGTCTCCACCAGCGTGTTCACACGGTCGGTGTACGCGATGTTGAAGCCCCGGATCTCGCCCCTGATCATGGAGAGGTTCCCGGTGCCGTGCGTGTCGTGGCACTCGCGGCAGGCGATCTCCATGTTGTCCTTGGTGACGTGCGTGCCGAGGTTCAGGATGCGCGCAGGGACCACCGCGGCGTTGTTGTGGCACGAGGCGCACAGCGTGTTGTCGTTGGTCATCAAGAGGCGCTTGCTGTCGCCCAGGGTCCCCGTGATGTGGGTGGCGTTCCGGTCGTGGCACACGGTGCACTGGTTCGACACCGCGAAGCGGCCGTGACCCTTGGTGCCGAAGTACGCCTTGAACGGCGCCTGGGTGCCGTTGGGGAGCACCGCGGCGTTCTGAGCGTGGCAGACGGTGCACTCGATGCGGGCGGTGGTCTTCCAGTCCACCAGCTGACCCGCATGGCAACCCATGCACAGCGAGCCGTCGCCGCTCTTCAAGTCCGGCGAGCCGTTGTTGTGGGTGGCGGTGGTTCCGATGTGGCACGCCTGGCAGACGGTGTACTCGCTCCCCAGGTAGGCGCCCGGGCCGTAGACCGCGGTGATGTGGGTAGCATGCTGGTTGGTCGCCATCGGGCTCGGGGTCGAAGCGGAGCCGCCGTGGCAGGTGATGCACAGGTTGCGCGCCTTGTAGGCGACGACGGAATCGGCCACCGCCTGGCTGATGGCGCCCGCATCCCGCAGCGTCGGCACCGCCAGCGTGGTCACCGAGTCGTCGATGACGCCGTTGTCCAGGATGTCGATGGAGTCCATGGCGAGCTGTTTCGAGTAGCGCGGGTTGTGGCCGAAGGAGCCGAGCTCCCGCACCAGGAGTGCGTAGTTGAAGGCGGCGCCCATGACGTTCGCGCCCTGCTGACCGGAGCCCCAGTTACGCTCGTTGAAGTGCGGCGCCTTCTCCATGTAGATGAACCCCTTGGCCGCCAGTTGCGCGCGCAGCACTTCCAAAAGGCTCGTGAAGGAATCGCGCGCCAGCTGGCGTTGCTCTTCCGGCATGTTGGCGCCGTGGCAGTTGGTGCAGATCGCGCTCACCCCGCTTCTGAAGGAGTGGCCGTAGGTGCCGTTTCTGTGGCACATGATGCAGGGCCCCTTGGCGTTGTCGAAGCCGAGGTTGCTGTGGGTGGCGCCCAGGTCGTAGCTGCGCCCCGGGAAGTGGTAGCCGCCCTTGGCATACATGGTGGCGGCCGACACTGCGTAGTGCGGCGGTATGAAGGCGAGGTTGGTGAAGTCCGCGTTCGACTGCAGTTTGTCCGTGATCACCTGGCCGGTATTGGTGCCGCTGTGGCAGGTCATGCAGAGGTTGGACTCGCCCACCGCCGGGTTCAGGTAGGTGGGCTCGTTGGCGAACGGCTTGGACGGCGCCATGGTGCGCAGCGCACCCGCGACGATGTCGACGTGGCAGGCGCGGCAGGTGACCATCTCCTTGGTCTTGTCCGCGGAGTCGCCCCAGGCCGTGGTCACCTTGGCGGTGGAGTAGGCCACGAAGCCGGTGGTGGTGTGGCACTGCACGCAGCCGTTCATGGTCTTGAAGTCGTAGGTGGAGTACGCCGGCGCGCTCCCCTTGGCGTGGCCGGAGGTGTACCATGCCTGGCGGATCGCCTGGTTGCTGACCGTCGAGAAGTGGCAGTCGGTGCAGGCCGAACGCGAGGTGACGTAGGTGGCCGGGTAGGCGCCGGTGGTCATGTTGCCGTAGTGCAGCGTCTCGAGATCACCCTGTACCGCCGCGAAGCTGGAGTGCGGGTTGTGGCAGGAGATACAGAGGACGTTCCTGCCGATCTCGACCGTGTGGTTGGGGACGATCCCCAGGCCGTTGTAGTGGCAACCCGCGCAGACGCCCGGGTCCGCCTCGGGCTGGTGTGCTCCCCCCTTGTGGCAGGAGGTACAGGTGACGCCCATCTTCTTATGCATGGAGCGATCGTAGCCGGAGAAAATCGAGTCGGTGTGGCAGGCGGCGCAGAAGTAATCGCCCACGGGGCCAGCGGAGGCCTGCAGGTTCACGAAGGTGTTGGAGTCGACGCTCGAGACGTTGACCGGGGTCGGCATGGCACCGGTGGTATGGCAGGAAACGCAGGATACGCCCAGGGACTTGTGGTTCGAGGAGGACCACAGGGTGAAGGCCATCGGGGTCGGGTAAACGCCGGTGGCGGAGTGGCAGCCGTTGCAGTCGGTTCTCATGGAGTCGATCAGCGAGTCCACCACCTTGACCTGGGTGGTGGAGGTGGAGACCGCGACGCCGTTCATGTACTGGGTGGCCCGGAACACGTAGGTCCCCAGCACCATCGGCACGAAGTCCGGGTTCAGCGTGCTGGCTTGCAGCAGGGTGACCGCCGGGCCGCTCTCCTGGTTCCAGGTGAAGGTGCCCCCCCCCTGCATGGAGCCCCTCAGGGTCACCTTCGTGGCCACCATCCCGGTCTGATTCTCGCCGGCGCTGATGCCGACCGCGGAGAAGGACGCGGTCACGGCGGCAGGACCGGTTACGTTCCTGGCCGTGATGTTGGCCTGGCCGAGGTAGGGGAAGCTGATCGCGCCGCCGGAGAGGGTGGTGGCGGTGCCGCCGCTGACGGCGGTCAGGACCGAGTTGGCGTTGGGGGTGGCGGTGAACACGGCGGTGCCGTTGTAGGTGACCTGGGTGCTGGCCGGGGTGATGCCGCCCGGGCCGTAGGCGGTGCCGGTGACCGTGTACTTCTGGGCGGTGAAGCCGGCGATCAGGGACTGGGGCGAACCGTCAGCTTTCTTGAAGGTGGTGGTGTAGTGGGTCGTGTAGTTGCCGATCACCTGGGCCACGCCCGTCTTGGTCAGACTGGTGATCTTGTAGCCGGGGTTGGCGGTCACCTTCACCGGAACCAGCTCCGCCGTGGTGAAGTTGGTGTACACGACCGTGCCGGACACTGTCTGGACGGGGTTGTTGCGGATCTGGAGGGTACCGCCGCTGTTGTTCAGCTTGGTCTGCAGCTGGAACGATGTTGCCGCCCATGAGAGCGCCCCCGATATGACGGCCGTAGCAGCCAGAACAGCCAGTGTTTTTCTCAGCATAACCTTCCCCTGTCCCTGGTCCTCACGTGCGGTTATGGACGATTTAGAGGTACGAAATAGTCCTACAAGGGGGGCGACTCCGCAAGAAATGTACCTACAAACAGCACCCTCCACCCGGAGCAGGGCCCTCCACCCGGATAAAATGGAAACAAATTGGACATTTTTTCTTTAAAAATTTTTTTGCATTGCACTTTAACTGAAGAAAATAAATTCTCCAAAACGGGACAAACTCCGCCGTCCGGCGGGGGTATAACATTAGAGAGCAGCGAAAACACGGAGTACGCCATCGTTAGACTTATCCTCAATGATAACGTTTTGGTAACATCACGATTAGCACAGCCAGCTTCCCCTGACCTGTCCGATTGAGCCTTGCTCTCGGCATCTGTTGTACGTGGTAATGAATTCGATCAAATACAAACGTCGACGGCTATGTGAAAAAACCAGGTGCCGCGCGAGGGGATGCGCTCGCAAGCCGAGGTGACTGGGGAAGTTGAAGGTTGGGGATTTAGAATGAGATTGACTGAGGGGGGGATTTACGGTAAATAGATTAGCCTCGGTAACAGATCAGCCGGAGTAACTCAGTTGGTAGAGTAGCTGATTCGTAATCAGCAAGTCGGCGGTTCGAGTCCGCTCTTCGGCTCCAGAAAAAAGGGGTTACGGCACACGCCGTAACCCCTTCGCTTTTGCAACTGAACCGAAACCAGAGAAAGACAAAATTGAAAAGGCCCGCCATGATGGCGGGCCTTCTTTTTTTGCGTCTACTTGGGTACCCTTTTCAAGGGTGGTTGCCAGTGCCCGTAGGCACCGGGAGGCTACAGCTTCAGGTTGTGAGATTCCGAATCGGTGGAGTTTCTTTGATGCTGATTACCTCCTTTTTCCGAGATCCCTCTTAGCTAGCTAGCTGAGTCAAACATAACATCGGCGGACTGAAAGAAACAGTCTATTGAAATTTTTTTTTTCCAGGTATACTGCTTAAGTTGCCTTCTCTATGAGTTTGAATCCGCTAACATTGCCACACCTCTTCCTGCCGCTGAGTGCTTCCCCTTCTACTGGTACAGAGCCGTCACCTGCCGGCCCGGGTTGAAAGCGTCGGGAGCCGAGCTCGTCACCTGTACTCCTCCCTTGCTGCGCATCGCCTGATACTGGGTCACGTTGTCCCCCCCCCGCAGTAACGCCACCGAGTTGCCGGTCTTCACGTTCCAGTCGATGGTCAGAGTGTCGAGATGGGTATCACCGTGGTAACGGTTGAATGTGTAGCGCAGGGTATCCCCGCTTTTTTGAGCGTGCACCTTGAAGGTGTCGCCGTTTTCGCTGTACTGAAAATCCTTTTCCCCCTGGGCGACCGGGTTGTGGCCGCTCCAGAACTCGATGGTGTTGAACAACACGAAGTCGACCAGTGCCGCGATGCCGTACACCGGAACGATGATGAATACCCAGGTCACCAGGCTGCGCAGGTACTTGTCCCCGACCTGGCCGTTCACCTGGTACACCTTCCTGGTCAGTGCCATCTTGCCGTAGCACCCCTGCAGGGAAACCATGGCTATCACCATGGCAAGTAATGCCGCTGTTATCCTCTTCATCGCAATTCCTCCTATGACATGTGATGTATTTATGGGAAATGATTCTATCCCGATTCTCCTAATATAGCAGAAGACACATGTAAGATGCTCGGATTACTTCGTCCATGACAGGGACGCAACCACCTGTGACAGTGACAATGGAAAAGAGGCCTGCTGTCGCTACGCAAGGCCTCTTTCTTTACTCGATCCCCTCGTTACAGGGGTCATCCCGACGCTTTCGGCATCGGAGCTGGTACAGCTGTCTGGTAATTAGAATCCTCTTCAGTGGAGTTTACTTCGATGCCGCTACCTCCTTATCCGAGACATTCTGTTACAGCTAGCTAGCTTATGAGTAATATACCACCTGTCTGAATTTTTTACAGAGGTCGATATATTTTTTTGGCGAGCGCCAGGGCGCGCCCAGGCTGGACTTCGAGGGGGCGGGTGCTAAAATCCGGTGGTGCTCGACGTGGGTTAATTTTCTCGACAGCGGCAGGCGCGCATGCTGAGCCTGCCGCCAGGGGGAGAACCATGAAAACGACAGCTGTTGCAGCCATCCTGATCCTCCTGCTTCTCCTCGGCTTCGGCGTGTATTACTTTCTCGACACCTCCGGCCCCGCCCTCGCGCTCTCACGCCAGAGCGGTCCCGTCTCCTCCAAACTCGATCTGGCACTGAGACTGCGCGACCGGTCTGGGCTCAAATCGTTGAGTGTGAACCTGGTGCAGGGACAGAAGAGCTTTCCCGTCCTGAGCAGGGATTTCCCCTCCGGAACCAGGGAAGCGGCGGAGACCTTCAGGCTTGCGCCCCAGCCCGGGCTCAAGGAAGGGGCGGTCCGGCTGGAGATCCGGGCCACGGACCGCTCGATATACGGGTTCGGCTCGGGCAACCGCACCGAGCAGTCCTTCACCTTCGACTATCAGAACAAGCCGCCGTCAGTCGCCGTCCTCAGCACCGCCCACAACGTCTCGCGCGGTGGTGCCGGGTTGGTCGTCTACTCGGTGAACCGCGACCTCGCAAGGAGTGGGGTGACCTTCGCCGACCGTTTTTACCCCGGGTACCGGCAGCCGGAGGGGTACTACGCCTGCCTGTTCCCCTTCCCAAGCGACCTGCCGCCGGACCGCTTCATCCCCAAGGTCCAGGCCGTGGACAGGGCGGGAAACGAGCGGCTGACCGGCATCTATTACCACGTCCTGGAAAAGTCCTTCCCCAGGGACCGGATCGAACTATCGGACGCCTTTCTCGAGAAGGTTGCCAGCGAATTCAAGGACCGCTTTCCCAAGGCGGCCACTCCGCTGGAGATATTTCTCAAGGTGAACGGCGAAGGTCGCCAGGCGGACCGGAAGACCCTGTACCAGGTCGGCCTCAAGACCTCACCCACCCCCTTTGGGAGGGGGAGTTCCTGCGCCTCCCAAACTCCGCGCCGCGCGGCACCTTCAGCCAGTTGCGCAGCTACTTCTACAAGGGGAAACAGGTTGACGAGCAGTACCACCTGGGGATCGACCTCGCCTCGCTGGCCCATTCCAAGGTGCCGGCCGCCAACCGCGGGCGCGTGGTGTGGGCCGACGATCTCGGCATCTACGGACAGTGCGTGATCATCGACCATGGGTTGGGCCTGCAGACGCTCTACGGCCATTTGAGCAGGATCGCGGTGAAGGAAGGGGAAGAGGTGCGAAAGGGGGACATCATCGGCGACACCGGTGATACCGGCCTTGCCGGCGGCGACCATCTCCACTTCGGCGTGATGATATCGGGGCAGGAGGTAAACCCTATCGAATGGTGGGATCCGACCTGGATCAGGAACAACGTCACCGGCAAACTCGAAGAGGCAAAACAGGGGGGAAGCGCCAGGTAGCGCGGCGGCACGGCCACTTCCGGAGGTGAACTCATGCAGCAGCTGGTACTGGTTCGACATGGCGAGAGCGTCTGGAACAAGGAAAACCTGTTCACCGGCTGGACCGACGTGGATCTGTCCGAACGCGGCAGGGAGGAGAGCAGGAGCGCGGGGCGGCTCCTGAAGGAAAGAGGCTTCCTCTTCGACGTCGCCTTCACCTCGGTGCTGCGCCGCGCCATCGACACGTTATGGACCGTGCTGAAGGAGATGGACCTGATGTGGATAGAGGAGCGCAAGGACTGGCGCCTGAACGAGAGGCACTACGGGGCCTTGCAGGGACTGAACAAGGCGCAGACCGCGGAGAAGTACGGGGAGGAGCAGGTGAAGCTGTGGCGGCGCAGCTACCATGTCCGGCCGCCCGCGCTCAACGAAGCGGACCAGCGTTACCCCGGCAGCGACCCGCGCTACGCCTCCCTCGCGCGGCATCTCATCCCGAAGACCGAATGCCTGCAGGACACGGTGGAGCGGGTGCTCCCCTGCTGGCAGCAGCAGATCGCCCCGGCCCTGCTGGAATGCCGCCGCCCGCTCGTTGTGGCCCACGGCAACAGCCTGCGCGCCCTCATCAAGTACCTGGACCGGGTCTCGGACGCGGAGATCGTCAACCTGGAGATCCCGACCGGGACACCGCTGGTGTACGAGCTGGATGACGACCTGAAGCCGGTCCGTCACTACTACGCGACGGAGAGCGGCACCCCCGCCTAGCGCGGTTCCCCCCGCTACCCGTACCCCCCTCGCCCCCCGGTTCCCCTTTGCCCGGCACCTCAACGGGAGCCTTGGCAGGTTCCCTGGCAGGCTCCTGCAGCGGGGCTTCGTCGCCGGGAGCGGCGGCTCCCGGCCGCACAGGCTGTGCCGGCGCGGCCGGCGGCATCGCGTCGCCGCCGTGCCTGGAGCAGTAGCTGGCCGGCTCGGTCCCCGCTATGAAATCCTCTTCCTTCGTGGTCGGGCAGTCGGGGGTGGCCAGCTGGCCGGTGGAGGGATCGATGCTCACCGTGACCACCCCCTCGGGCCTCGGGAAGTCCAGCGCGGGCTTGCCGGCGCTGGCGCTACGCATGAACTTCTCCCAGATCGGCGCGGAGACCACGCCGCCGGTAAAACCCCTCCCCCCAGGCTTAGGCTTGTCGTACCCTACCCAGACCCCGGTGATCAGCTGCGGCGTGTACCCCACGAACCAGGCGTCGCGGTAATCGTCGGTGGTGCCGGTCTTGCCGGCGGCGGGGCGCTGGCGGCTGAAGTTCTTCAGCCCCTTGGCGGTGCCGTAGGTCAGGACATCTTTCATCATCGAGGTCGTGACGAAGGCCGTGGCCGGAGAGAGCACCGGCGCCACCTGCGGCGGATTCTCGTTCCAGCTCTTGCGGTTGCGGTCGTAGACCCGGATGATGGTGCGCCCCTCGCTGCGCATCCCGCCGTTGGCAAGCGGCGAGTACGCGGAGACCAGGTCGTTCAGGGTCACCTCGTCGGTCCCCAGCGCGAGCGAGAGGTCGTTGGGTGTCCGAAGGGGAAGTCCCACGCGCCCGGCGAAGGTGACGAAGTTGTTCACCCCCAGCGATTCCAGCAGCTTCACGGTGATCACGTTGTTGGAGTGCGCCAGCGCCTGCCTAAGCGACAGCTCCCCGAAGCTCTTCTTCTCGTAGTTGTGCGGCCGCCAGGTCTGGCCGTTCCCCTTGTTGTAGGAGACCGGAGCGTCGTCCAAAAGGCTCGCCGGGGTGTACCCCTGCTCCAGCGCCGCGGCGAAGATGAGCGGCTTGATGGCGGAGCCGGGCTGGCGCTTGGCCGCGAAGGCCCGGTTGAAGCCCCCCTTGGCGTTGTCGACGCCACCCACCGCGGCCAGCACGTCCCCGGTCTTCAGGTCCATGCAGATGAGTGCCCCCTGCAGGTTCGGGTTCACCTTCCGCACGCCCTCGCGCAGCAGCTGCTCCGCCTGCTTCTGCAGGTTCACGTCCATGGCCGAAATCACGTCCAGCCCCCCCTGCTCCACGATGTGCGCGCCGTAGCGCTCCACGAGCTGCCTGCGCACCAGGTCGAGGTACCCCTGCGCCTGCCCCGGCTTGATAACCGTCGCCGGATGCGCCTCTATAGCCCGTTTCTGCTGCGCCGAGATCATCTTCACGTCGAGCATCCGCTTGAGCACCACGGAGCGGCGCAGGCTCACCTTGGCCAGGTCCCCCAGCGGGTTGTACCGTCCCGGGTTCTTGGGGACCCCGGCCAGAAGCGAGCACTCCGCCTCGGTCAGCTCTTCCGGGTTCTTGTCGAAGTACAGCCGCGCCGCCTGCGCGATGCCCCAGGCGCCGTTGCCGAAGTAGATCTCGTTGAAGTACATCTCCAGGATCTGGTCCTTGGTGTACTTCTTTTCGAAGTCGATGGCGAGCTGCACCTCCTTCACCTTCCGGTCGATCGACTTCTCCCCGGTGAGGAACTTGTTCTTGATCAGCTGCTGGGTGATGGTGGAGCCCCCCTCGGCGAGCCTTCCCTTCACCACGTCCTTCACCAGGGCGCGTGCGATGCCGCGCACGTCGATGCCCCCGTGCTCGTAGAACCGGGCGTCCTCGGTGGCGACCAGCGCCTTGCGCAGAAAGAGCGGGATGCGGTCGATGGAGACCCAGTAGCGCTGGGTGGGGAGGATGCGACCGACGTAGCGCTGCTGCCCGTCAAAGACCCGGATGGAGGTGTAGCCGGCCGGGAGTTCGGGATAGGTGGCGATGGCGGCGTGGGCCGAAACGGCGCAGGTGAGTGCCAGGAGGATGACGAGGAAAACCGGGGAGAAGAGCTTCTTGAGTGATGCGTGCCGACGGTTATGCAAGGTTGCTACTCCTTGTAAGGAGGTGGACGACGGTGATGCTGCGGTTTTCGTGATGGCAACGAACGTATGGGAGGCGAGAGCGCCGGGCGAATGGTTATTCGCCCCTACAGTGATGGCGCCCTAAATGAGGTGCTGTCGTGATCCGGGTGACCTGTAGGGGCAAATAATCATTCGCCCGCCTTTGTCCCCATCCGACCCCATCCGAATCGTCCCGCTTACCTGATCCCCTCCAGGTACCGGGTCACCTGCGCCGCCAGTTCGGGCGCGTCCAGAATAACCGACAGCTCCCGGTTCCGGCTCAGCGCGGCGTGGGAGAGGTTATGGCTCCCGATCATGACGAAGCGGTCGTCGATCACCACGGCTTTGGCGTGGGTGGTCCGCCTGCCGCGCGGGAAGATCACCCGCACCCCCTTGCGCGCCAGGTACCCCGCGGCGGCGCGGTTTTCGCGTCCCACGGAATCGTCCCCCTCGAGGATCACCGTGACATCCACCCCGCGCCCCCTGGCCTGCGCCAGGTCCTGCGCGATGCCGGCGGGGAGGTTCCCCCTGCGGTCGGTGACCTTGAAAAGGTAAAAGGCGCAGATGATGCGCCTTTTGGCCTCGCGGATCCGCTCCCTGAACGCCCCGCCGTAGGCGGCATCGGCAAGGAGCGTCGCCTGGGCCGGGGCACTCAGGGCAGGTACGGGACGGGCCGCCAGCACAACAACCGCCAGCGCCAGGACCGCCCCGCGTGCCACCCCGCTTTTCACGTGAGGATGTCCATCACTTTCGCGAAGAAGTTCTTGCGCATCGGGTTCACGTCCTCACCGCTGATGCGCGCCAGCTCCTCCAGGAGTTCGCGCTGCTGCTTGTTCAGGTTGGTCGGGGTCTCGACCTTGGCGATGACCAGGTGATCGCCGCGCCCGTACCCCTGCAGCGCCGGGACACCCTTGCCGCGCATCCTGAAGACGGCGCCGGACTGGGTCCCCTCGGGTATCTTCATGTTCACCTTGCCGTCCAGGGTGGGCACCTCGATCTCGCATCCGAGGGCCGCCTGGGTGAAGCTGATGGGAATCTCGCACAGGACGTCGTTGTCCTCGCGCCGGAAGAGGGCGTGGTCACGCACCGTGAGGGCCACGTAGAGGTCGCCGTTCCCCCCTCCCTTGATCCCCTGCCCCCCTTCGCCGGAGAGCTTCAGGCGGATGCCGGTCTCGACTCCGGCGGGAACCTTCACCGAGATGGTCTTCTTGTCCCGTACCGTGCCGGTGCCGCGGCAGCCCGGGCAGGGATGCTCCACCACGCGCCCCTCGCCGTTGCAGTGCGAGCAGGTCTTGGAAACGCTGAAGAACCCCTGCTGGAAGCGCATCTGCCCCGCGCCCTGGCAGGTGGGGCAGGTCTTGGGCTGGGTGCCGGCCTTGGCGCCGGAACCGCCGCACGCCTCGCAGCGCTTGGCGTAGGGGATGTCGATCTTCTTCTCCACCCCGAAGGCGGCCTCTTCGAAGCTGATCTCCAGGTTGTACTGAAGGTCGTCGCCCCGCCTGCCGCGCGAGGTCTTCTGGCGTCCGCCGAACACCTCACCAAAGATGTCTCCGAAGATGTCCCCGAAGGGCGAGCCGCCGAAACCGCCGAAGGGTGAGCCGTTGAAGCCGCCCCCACCCACGCCGGCGTGCCCGAACTGGTCGTAGCGCGCACGCTTCTCCGGGTCCGAGAGCACCTCGTAGGCCTCGGATACCTCCTTGAACTTGTCCTCGGCGCTCTTGTCGCCGGGGTTCTTGTCCGGGTGGTACTTGATGGCCAGCCGCCGGTACGCCTTCTTGATCTCGGTCTCGGAGGCGTTCTTGTTAACCTCGAGCAGTTCGTAGTAATCCTGTTTGTCGCCGTTTGCCAATGTAAGCCCTCGTAACACAAAGAGCAGCGTCCCATTTCATGAGACGCTGCCCGTTGCGCGTTTTCATTTTCTAAATGCAGCGCCATCTTCTATCAAACAGGCACCGGTTTGCAACCATTACTTACTTCTTGTCGTCCTTCACTTCCTCGAAGTCGGCGTCGACCACCTTCTCCCCTTTGGCTGCTCCGCCGGCTTCCGGCTCGGCGTGCGCCTCGGCGCCCTCGGCGCCGGCGGCCTGGGCCTTGGCGTAGACCGCCTCGGCCAGCTTGTGGGAAGCCTGCATCAGGGTCTCGCTCGCCTTCTTGATCTCGTCGGCGTCGCTTCCTTCCAGCGCCTTCTTGAGGGCCGCGATACCTTCCTCGATCTTCTGCTTCTCGGAGGCGTCGATCTTGTCGCCGAACTCGTTAAGCGACTTCTCGGTGGAGTAGATCAGGTTGTCCCCCTGGTTCTTCGCCTCGATCAGCTCGCGCTTCTTCTTGTCGTCCGCGGCGTGCGCCTCGGCGTCACGCACCATCTTATCCACTTCCTCCTTGGAGAGGCCGGAGGAGGCGGTGATGCGGATGGACTGCTCCTTGCCGGTGCCGAGGTCTTTCGCGGAGACGTGGACGATGCCGTTGGCGTCGATGTCGAAGGTGACCTCGATCTGCGGCACCCCGCGCGGTGCGGACGGGATCCCGGAAAGCTCGAAGTTGCCCAAGGTCTTGTTGTCCGCCGCCATCTCGCGCTCGCCCTGCAGGACGTGGATGGAAACCGCCGGCTGGTTGTCGGCCGCGGTGGAGAACACCTGGCTCTTTCTGCACGGGATGGTGGAGTTCTTGTCGATCAGCTTGGTCATCACGCCGCCCAGGGTCTCGATACCCAGGGAGAGCGGGGTGACGTCGAGGAGCAGCACGTCCTTCACGTCGCCGCGCAGAACGCCCCCCTGGATGGCTGCGCCGATGGCGACCACCTCGTCCGGGTTGACGCCGCGGTTGGGGACCTTGCCGAAGATGTCCTGCACCTTTTTCTGCACGATCGGCATGCGGGTCATCCCGCCCACGAGGATGACCTCGTCGATGTCGGAAGCGGAGAGGCCGGCGTCCCTGAGGGCGGTACGGCAGGGCCCTTCCAGCTTAGCGATGAGATCGGCGCAGATGGACTCGAGCTTGGCGCGGGTCAGCTTCATGGTCAGGTGCTTGGGACCGGAAGCGTCGGCGGTGATGAACGGGAGGTTGATGTCGGTCTCAAGCGAGGTGGAGAGTTCGCACTTGGCCTTCTCGCCCGCCTCTTTCAGCCTCTGCAGCGCCATCTTGTCGCCCCTGAGGTCGATCCCCTGGTCCTTCTTGAACTCGTCGGCGATGTGGTCGATGATCTTCTGGTCGAAGTCCTCGCCCCCCAGGAAGGTGTCGCCGTTGGTGGACTTCACCTCGAAGACCCCTTCGCCCAGTTCCAGGATGGAGACGTCGAAGGTGCCGCCGCCCAGGTCGAACACGGCGATCTTCTCGTCCTTCTTCTTGTCCAGGCCGTAGGCGAGGGCCGCAGCGGTCGGCTCGTTGATGATGCGCAGGACGTTCAGGCCCGCGATCTTGCCGGCGTCCTTGGTAGCCTGGCGCTGGGAGTCGTCGAAGTAAGCCGGGACGGTGATGACCGCGTCGGTGACGGTCTCGCCGAGGTAGTCCTCGGCGGTCTTTTTCATCTTCTGCAGCACCATGGCCGAGATCTCGGGGGGGGAGTACTTCTGGCCGCGCACCTCGACCCATGCGTCGGCGTTATCGGCCTTGACGATCTTGAACGGGGAGATGGCGATGTCCTTCTTGACCGCCTCGGTATCGTACTTGCGCCCGATCAGGCGCTTGATTGCGTACAGGGTGTTCTCGGGGTTGGTGACCGCCTGGCGCTTGGCCTGCTGGCCCACCAGCCGCTCGCCGTTCTCGGCGAATGCGATCATGGAAGGGGTGGTGCGGCTTCCCTCTGCGTTCGCTATGACAACCGGCTCCCCACCTTCCATCACTGCCACGCAGGAGTTGGTGGTCCCGAGGTCGATTCCTATTACTCTACTCATGTGATTGCCTCCTCATATGGTAACTGTCACTCAGCAAGCTAGTCATGCCCCCGGTAAAAAACAAGGGGCGGGGGAAAAAAACTTTGGGGGCTAGGGGCTGGGGGCTAGGGGCTGGCAAAAACAAAGTCTTTACTAGCCCCTAGCCCCCAGTCCCTAGTCCCTGCCTCTACGGTTTGACGGCAACCGTGACCATGGCGGGACGGAGCAGCCGGTCGTTCAGCATGTATCCCTTCTGGAACACGTTCACGATGGTATTGGGCTCCTGCTCCTCGCTCGGCACCTGGGTCATCGCCTGATGAAACGCGGGATCGAACGGGGTCCCCGGAGGGGTCTCCACCGCGGTGACGCCGAACTTCTTCAAGGTGGAAACGAGCATGCTCAGGGTGAGCTTCACCCCCTCGACGATGGGATCGTCCTCGCTGGCATGGTCGATGGCGCGTTCCAGGTTGTCAACCGAGGGGAGCAGTTCCATGATGATCTGCTCGTTGCCGTACTTCAGGATCTCTTCCTTCTCCTTCTGCACCCTTTTCCGGTAGTTCTCCAGGTCGGCGCGCTCGCGCAGGTACTTGTCCCAGTTGCCCGCCGACTCCAGCCCCTTGGCGGCCAGCGCCTCTTCGAGTTCCTTGATCCGATCCGCGTCCGACAGCGGCTGCGCCAGCTCTACATGGTCCTGCGGCGCCCCCTCCGCTTTCTTGTCGTGCTGGTGCGCATCGTGTTTTTTCTTGTCCATCCTTTTATCGTCTCCTTTTCTACGCGCTACTCGGTGTCGAGCAGGCGGCTTATCAGTTTGGCCGTGTAATCCACGATCGGTATCACCCGTCCGTAACCCATCCGGGTCGGGCCGATGACCCCCAGCACGCCGACCGTGTCCTTGCCGGTGAGGTAGGTGGAGGTGACCAGGCTCATCCCCTCCATCTTGAGCAGGGGTGACTCCGACCCGATGAAGATCTGCACCCCCTCGGCCTGCATGGAGCGGTCCAGCAGGTCCAAAAGGAGGCTCTTCTTCTCGAAAGCCCTGAATATCTCCCGCATCTTGGCGGCGTCGGCGAATTCCGGCTGGTCCAGGATGTTCGCCTGCCCCTCCAGGAAGATCTCGGTGCTGTCGGTCCTGATGGTCTGCTCGGAAAGGGCGATTGCCTTCGTCATCAGCGAATCGTAGCGCACCTTCTCGCTCTGCATCTCCGCCAAGAGCCGCTCGCGCACCTGGGCCAGGGTGAGCCCCTGCAGCATCCCGTTCAGGTAGTTGGCCATGCGGACCAGGTCCTCCTGCGGGATCTCCTCGTCGGTTTCCAGGAGCCGGTTCTGCACGGTGCCGTTTTGCGAGACCAGTATCGCCAGGATGCGATGGCTCGACAGCTTCACGAATTCCATCTGGTGGAACACGTTGGCCGCCATGCGCGGCGCCATCACCACCCCCATGTAGCTCGAGGTGGTTGAGAGGAGCCGGCTTGCCTCCTTGAGCATCTCGGCCGGATCCTTGCCCGCCATGCGGCAGCGCCTGCGGATCTCGTCACGCTTCCCCACGGTGAGATTCTGCTTCGCCTCCAGGATCGAGTTGACGTAGAGGCGGTAGGCCTTGTCGGTGGGGATGCGGCCGGCGGAGGTGTGCGGTGAAGCGAGCAGCCCCATCTCCTCCAGGTCGGCCATGACGTTGCGCACCGTGGCCGGCGAGAGCGCCAGCTCGTGGCTGCGGGTGATGGTCCTGCTCCCCACCGGTTCGGCGGTGGCTATGTAATCCTCGATGACCGCTTCAAGGATGCGTTTGCCTCGTTCAGAAAGTTGCTCTTCCATAGCCTGGGTCCTCAAAAGCTTTTAGCACTCAAAAAGTTCGAGTGCTAAACGAGCTTCAAGTTAGCAACGCACCTGTGCTTTGTCAAGGGGTTCTCTGGCGGGACAGGGCGGATTTACAGAAAGCGGGAGAAGATGCTGTTGGCGATGATTACCGAGCTGCCGGCAAGACGGATGCGTTCCCCGTCGGCGACCAGCAGGCCGGCTTGCAGCAGCCGCTCGACCTCCGCCAACTGATCTGCCAGCGCGTCCTCGCCAAAGCGCGCCTTCAAGGGAGCAAGTTCCATCCCGGTGAGCACCCTAAGCCCGAGGAAGAAGCTCTCGGCCACAGCGTCCTCCAGGGAAAGCAACACCTCGTCCCGCTCGGGGAGGTGGCGGGCGTCGATGGCGGCCCGGTAGCCGTCGAGGTCGGCGGCGTTGTTCCAGCGGCGCCCAAGACCGTCGGGATTCCAGAAGGAATGGGCGCCGGAGCCGAAGCCAAGGTAGCTCTGCCGGCTCCAGTAGGATTGGTTGTGGCGGGAAAGGCGGCCGGGTCTGGCGAAGTTGGAGATCTCGTAGTGGAGATAGCCGGCGCCGGTGAGAAGTTCGCCGGTCGTCTCGAACATCCGGGCTCCCTCCTCCTCCCCCGGCAACTGGAGTTCCCCCCGCTGGTGGAGCCCTTCGAACGGGGTTCCCTCCTCGATGGAGAGCGCGTAGGCGGAAACGTGTTCGGGAGCAAGCGCGATCCCCTGGCCGAGCGCGGCGCGCCACTCGTCCAGGGACTGCCCGGGCAGGGAGTGCATCAGGTCGATGCTGATGTTGTCAAAGCCGGCCCGGCGTGCCTGCCCGAAGGCCGCCAGCGCCTCGGCTGCCGTATGCACCCGCCCGAGCCTCTGCAGCAGGCGATCGTCGAAGGACTGGATCCCCAGCGACAGGCGGTTCACGCCGGCGGCGCGGTAACCGGCGAGCCGCTCGGGGGTGAGCGTCCCCGGGTTCGCCTCCAGGGTGATCTCAGCCCCCTGCTCCACCCCGAAGCGCAGCGAGGCCTGCTCGATCAGGCGGCCCACCAGCTCAGGGGTCATGAGTGACGGTGTCCCCCCGCCAAAATACAGGGTAGGCGCCTGCACCGCCTCGGGCAGGAGTTCCTGGCGCAGTTCCATCTCACGCAGCAACAGCTCCACGTAGCCGTCCAACTGGTCGCCGGACCAGGCGGTGGAGTTGAAGTCGCAGTACAGGCATTTTTTGAGGCAGAAGGGGAAATGAATATATAAACCAGCTCGCATGGCTCTCGTGCTCCTTTACACACCAGCTATCGTTCTAGCAGAACGGCTCTCCTCTTGTCACGCAAAAGCGCCGCAACTGCATGAAGATGCTTGAAATCCCCGGTTAGGAATATTACACTCCAACTCCGCCAGCTCCCCTCCCCCTTGCGGCGGGGTGCCAGCAACGCTGCGAAGGACAGGGCGAATTATTATTCGCCCCTACAGGACATGGCCGGCCACCGTAGGGGCAAATAAATATTTGCCCAGCGGTCGGTGCCTCGCCGCTGATAATGGCAAAAGGGTCGGAGAGGCCAAAGAGGGCGAATGATTATTCGCCCCTACACAACATGGCGGGGCCTCTGTAGGGGCAAATAAATATTTGCCCAGCGGACGGTGCCTCGCCGCTGACCATGGCAAAAGGGTCGAAGAGGCCAAAGAGGGCGAATGATTATTCGCCCCTACAGGACATGGCGGGGCCCCTGTAGGGGCAAATAAATATTTGCCCAGCGGACGGTGCCTTGCCGCTGACGATGGCAAAAGGGTCGAAGAGGCCAAAGAGGGCGAATGATTATTCGCCCCTACACAACATGGCGGCCCCCCTGTAGGGGCAAATAAACATTTGCCCAGCGGCCGGTGCCTCGCCGCTGACCATGGCAAAAAGGGCGGAGATGCCAAAGAAGAGCGAATGATTATTCGCCCCTACAAATTCTTGTGCGCTCCGTATGGAGAGGGCACCGGGCTCAAACAGGAGGGGACATGCAGAAGAGCATTAAGGCCACGGCACTGCAATTCAACATAGCGCTGGGCGACATCGACAAGAACCTCGCGTACGTAACCGACAAGCTGCGCCAGCTCGCCAGGGACGGGGTCGAGCTCGTGGTGCTGCCGGAAATGTGGAGCTGCGGCTTCGACTACCGTCAGCTGAACCAGCTGGCCCTGCGGACCCCTGCCTTGGTGGAGCGGATGCTGGAACTCTCCGCGGAGCTCGCCTTGACCGTCGTGGGGAGCCTGCCTGAGCCGCACGGCGACAAGGTCTACAACACCGCCTACATTGCTGACCGCGGCAGGCTGGCGGGGAGCTACCGCAAGATGCACCTCTTCGGCCTGATGAACGAGGACCGGCACCTGGACCGCGGCGATGCCGTCTGCCTGGTCGACACCAGCGTCGGAAAGCTGGGGGTCATGATCTGCTACGACATCCGCTTCCCAGAGCTCGCGCGCAGGCTCGCCGTCGACGGCGCCGCGATCATCGTTATCAGCGGCGAGTGGCCCAAGCCGCGCGAAGAGCACTGGCGCACCCTGATCCGCGCCCGCGCCATAGAGAACCAGCTTTTCGTGGTCGCCACCAACACGTGCGGCTTGATAGGCAAGCTTGATTTCTTTGGCTCCTCCCTCATCGTCAACCCGAAAGGGGAGCTGCTGGCCGAAGGTGGCTACGACAACTGCGAGCCCACCGCGCTCCTCGACCCCGCCGAGATCACCTCCTGGCGCGCAAGCATCAACTGCTTCCAGGACCGGCGGCCGGAATGCTACTAGACTTCGGTGACGACAGCTCTCCCCTCGACGAATGACCAGTCCATCCCCCTCGCCCCATGGGAGAGGGTGGCCGAAGGCCGGGTGAGGGCGGTGCCATGGGCGATACTGCGACTGCGGTAGAGACAACAGGCGCCCTCACCCCTTCCCTCTCCCGGGGGGCGAGGGGGAACTGGCGAAAAAGGTATAAGCCGCGATCACCAATCCGCCTCCGGGGCATCCTGCGGCACGTGTTTCCTGTTGACTTCCCAAAGGGTTCAGCATATTTTTTCAGCTTGTTTCCATCTAACCGCGGAGGTTGCTACGTGGGCATGCTTGCATCGACCGGCCTGGTCGTAAAACTGGTACTTTTGCTGTTGCTCTATTTCTCGGTGGTCTCCTGGGGCATTATCTTCTACAAGCTGCTGCAGGTGTACCGCGCCAACGGCGCCTCCGAGCGCTTCCTCGAATTCTTCTGGAAGGCCAAGCGCTTCGACGCCATCAACTCCCAACTGGACCGCTTCGAGCACTCCCCCCTCACCGTCCTGTTCCAGGAGGGGTATGGTGAGCTGAGAAAGCTGCAGGAAAAGGTCGAGGAGAAAGCTGACCCCAACATCGTCAGCACCGATCTCGGCGGCGTCGACAACATCGCACGCGCTCTGCGCCGGGCCACCACCATCGAGATCACCAGGCTGGAAAAATACCTCACCTTCCTGGCCACCACCGGCGCCACCGCGCCGTTCGTCGGCCTCTTCGGCACCGTCTGGGGCATCATGACCGCCTTCGAGAAGATCGGCCAGAGCGGCTCCGCGTCGCTCGCGGTCGTCGCACCGGGCATCGCCGAGGCGCTCATCGCCACCGCCATCGGCCTGGTCGCCGCCATCCCGGCGGTCATGGGCTACAACCATTTCCAGCACAAGATCAAGGTGCTCATCTCGGAGATGGACAGCTTCTCCACGGAATTCCTCAACATCGTACAGCGCAACTTCGCGGGGAGATAAACCATGGAGTTCGGCAACAGGGATAACGGCGATCGCGGCACCATGTCGCAGATAAACGTCACACCTCTGGTCGACGTCATGCTGGTGCTCTTGATCATCTTCATGGTCACCGCGCCGATGATGCAGCAGGGGGTCCAGGTCAACCTCCCCAAGGCGGACACCAAGTCGCTGGCGCCCAAGGAGGACACCCTGGTGGTCTCCGTGGAGCAGTCCGGCAAGACCTTCATCAACTCCACTGAAGTCCCGGGCGACCAGTTGAAGGACAAGCTAACCACCATGCTGGCGGGGCGGGAAAAGCGCGAGGTGTTCCTCAAGGCTGACCAGGCGGTACCGTACGGCGAGGTGGTCCGGGTCATGGCCCAGATCAAGGGAGCCGGGGTGGAGCGCCTGGGCATGGTGACGGAGTCCCCTCAACGCCGATGAAAACCGGGTTCACACGCAACTACCCGGGGCCGGGGGGGATGCTGGCGCTCTCCCTTGTCTGCCACCTGGCCGTGTTCCTGATCATCGCCAACTGGCACTTCCTCCCTGAGTTCCATCGGGACGAAACCCCGGTCACCTACGTCGACATGGTCACGCTACCGGTCGCTTCGCCACAAAGCGGCATGCCCGCAGCGCCGGCACCGGCCGAAAGCAAGGCCCCTGCCGCGCCGGCTCCTGCCCCCCCGCCGGCTAAGCCGGCCATGGCGCTGCCGGCCAAGCCCGCAACGAAGAGTCCGCCAGCCAAATCCCAGGCCAAAACCGAACAGCAGCAAAAAGAGGCCGAGGACAAGGCGTTCAACGAGCGGATGGCCAAGCTGCAGCAAAAGGCCGAGGACCGGCGCCAGGCCGTCGCGCTGGATGCACTCAAGAAGAAGGGGAGCACCCGCACCGGCATGCCCGGTGCGACAGGGACCCAGGCGGGGAGCGACTATTCCTCGTACCTGCAGTCCCGGCTCAGGGACGCCCTCAAGCAGGTCATCGCCACCCAGACCAGGGCGCCGCAGGTAATCGCTACCATCACGGTGTCTCCCGACGGCCGCATCGAGTGCCGCGTGGAAAAGGGGTCAGGGGATCCCTTCTTCGACGACGCCGTGCAACGGGCCGTCGTCCTCGCCGGCAAGACGCTGGAGCCGCCGCCCAACCATTCGCAGTACAAACGCGTGTTCCGCTTCATGCCTGAAGGGGTGAAATAGATATGATGAAAATCATCTTACTACTGCTGTTACTGCTTCTGGGACCTCAGAGCTTCGCGGCGGAGAGTTACCTCGACGTCACCGCCCCGACCACCGGGAAGTTGAAGCTCGCCATCGCCCCGACCACGGCGCTCTCCGGCTCCCTCCCCGCCGAGGTGGCGCGTGAGCTCCCCGAACTGTTCGGCTTCGACCTCGGCATCGCCGGCCCCTTCGAGATCGCGCCCAGCGAGGCAGCGGGTGCCCTTCTTCTGAAGAGCGCCTACGGGGTACAGGGTGACACGGCCATCATCGAGTGCCGCCTGGTCGACCAGGTGCTGCACCGGGAGGTGATCGCCAAGCGCTACAGCGGCAGAGTGAAGGACCTGCGCCGCATGGGGCACGCCTTCTCCGACGAGGTGCTGCGCGTGCTGACCGGCGCCAAGGGCCCCTTCACCGGCAAGATAGCCTACGTCTCGAAGGTCTCCGGCAACAAGGAGATCTTCATCATGGACTACGACGGGCACAACCCGCAGCGGCTCACCAACAACGGCTCGATCAACCTCTATCCCGATTTCGCCCCTTCCGGCAAGGAGCTCATCTACACCTCGTACAAGAAGGGGAACCCCGACCTGTACCGGCGCGAGCTTTTCACCGGGCAGGAGGCGCGGGTTTCGTCCCGCAGCGGCTTGAACGCGATGGGTGTGTTCTCACCGGATGGCAACAAGATCGCCCTGGTCCTTTCCAAGGACGGCAACTCCGAGATCTACCAGATCGGCCGGGACGGCAAGGAAGCGGTGCGGCTCACCAACAACCACGCCATCGACGTCTCCCCCGCATGGTCTCCCGACGGCTCCCGGGTCGCCTTCGTCTCCGACCGGATGGGCAAACCGCAGATCTTCGTGATGGACGCCAACGGCGGGAACCTCAGGCGCCTCACCACCAACGGCGCCTACAACGTGACGCCGCGCTGGTCGCCAAAGGGGGACCGTATCGTGTACGCGCGCAAGGAAGGCGGCTTCCAGATCTACGCCATAAACCCGGATGGCTCAGGGGACACCCAGCTGACCAGCGCGGGTAGCAACGAGCATCCGCGCTATTCTCCGGACGGCCGCTTCATCGTCTTCAGTTCCACCCGCGACGGCGGCGAGGGGCTGTACCTGATGCGCGCCGACGGCAGCGGGCAGACCAGAATCTCTCCGGACCGGGCACTGAACACGCACCCGACATGGTCGGTGAACTGGTAAGGTCTGATAGTGATCGTTGATTAACCAGGAAAACGTGGGTATACTTCATTCGTTTTTTTCAAGGGCATCGGGAGCAGCGATGCTCATATTCCATAATCAAAAGGAGTGGGGAATGCGCAAGAATATCGCCGGATGCCTCGTTGTTCTTTGCATGGGAGCTTTGGTAGCTGGAGGCTGCGCCAAAAAGGATCTGGTCAAAACCGAGGAGCCCGCTCCGTCAGTCACGGCCCCCGCCTCCGAAACAGCTAAACCGGCCCAGGAGCGGCCGGAAACGCAGAAAGCACCGGTCACCGAACAGACCCCGGTACGTGAACCGGTGGTGGCGCAGGAACCCGTCCGTGAGACCCAGAAGGCGCCGGCGGGAGACCTGCAGGGCCAGTTGCAGAAGATCTACTTCAACTTCGATTCTTCCGACCTCTCCGAGGACTCCCGCAACACCCTCACCAAGAACGCGGAGTACCTGAGCCGTCAGTCGTCGGTCAAGATCCGTATCGAGGGGAACTGTGACGAGCGCGGCTCCGACGACTACAACATGGCGCTGGGCGAAAGAAGGGCCAAGGCAGCCAAGGACTACCTGGTGAACCTGGGCATCTCCTCCGAGCGCATCGCCACCATCAGCTACGGCGAAGAGAAGCCGGTCGATTCCGGCCACGACGAGGCTGCCTGGAGCAAGAACAGAAGGGACGAGTTCGTCGTAGTGAAGTGACGTTTGCCACGCAGCTCAAAGGAGCCTTCGGGCTCCTTTTTTTATCGACCGTCCCGGGAGGAGGTTTGACATGACGTTTACGAGGGGGGCGCTGGGAGCGCTGGCTATTCTCACCATTTTCGGCTGCGCCAGCCAAAGCGATCTGGAATCGGTGCGCCGCGACAACGACGAGATCAAAAACCGTCTTTTCACGCTGGACCGTGGGTTGAACGAGGTTCGCGGCGAGGTGAAGGAAGGGGTGGAAAAGTCCCTGGCCGGCTACCGGCAGAGCCTGGAGGCGCTGCAGGCGGACATGGCGGGGTACCAAAAGGATATGGCCTCCATTCGCAAGGGTGGAGCGGACCTGCAGGCGACCCTGGAGAGCGCCAGGGTGGACATGCAACTTCTGACCGGCAAGGTCGATGACGTCCGCATCCTGGCCCAGAAGCCGGCCGACGACATCGCCCTTTTGAAGGAAGACCTGAACAAGAGGCTGGGCGCGCTCGAGGCGCGCATGGCCAAGCTGGAGAAAGGGATCGAGGAGCAGCAGGCGAAGGCGGCCGCTGCGCTCAAGTCCCCCGAGCAGCTGTACCAGCAGGGACAGGACGCCCTCAAGGCCGGACAGGGCGCCAAAGCCCGCGAGTTCTTCGCCAGCTTCCTGGTGCAGTACCCCAAGCACAACCTGGCCGCCAACGCCCAGTACTGGATCGGCGAGAGCTATTACCAGGAGAAGAACTACGAGCAGGCGGTGCTGGAGTTCCAGGAGGTCATCAAGAACTACCCGGACAAGGAGAAGGCTCCCGCCGCCATGCTGAAACAGGGGATGGCCTTCAGGGAGTTGGGGGACAGCAAGAGCGCCGCCTACATCCTGAAGAAGCTGGTGGATGAGCATCCGAAATCGGAAGAGGCTAAGATCGCCAGAGACAAGTTCAAGATCAAGTAGCGAAAGCCAAGGACGGATTACCGAAAGGCCCTCCTGCCAGAGCGGGGGGGCCTTCCCGTTTGCGGCAGCGGCCGCCACGGAAAAAGGAGAAGCACCATGTTCCTCGCCAGAGACAAGAACAACGACCTGTACCTTTTCGACAAGCTCCCGGTGAAAGGGAACGAATGCTGGTGGGCGGAAACGGGGGTGGATGGCACCTACTTGAAGCTGGACAAGTCCCTCTACCCGGAAATCACCTGGGAGAGCGAGCCGGTCCCGGCCGAGCTGGTTTTGGCGCAGAAATAGGCTATATGGGCCGGGAATCGGGGGTTGATGTTGTCGGGGTGTAGGGGCGAATAATCATTCGCCCGCCTTTACCTACATGGGGCGGAAGTCGGGCTTGATGTTTTCGGGGGTGTAGTTCTGCGCCACGGCCCATCCCTTGCCCGGCACCAGCCTCGGCTCGAGCCGGCAGGCGATGTAACCGATCAGGTTGACGGGATCGGGAAGGTCCGAGGCGATGGTGACGATCCGGAAGCCGACGAACTCCCCCTCTTCCGGGTAGCCTGGCGCCCCCTTGAGGGTGCAGCTCCAGAGTTTCACCTCCCCGGCCGGGGCGGCCAGGCTGATCAGGAAGGACCGTTCGCCGTCGCGGTTCAAGCCGCCGGACTCCTCCACCAGCGCCGGAACCAGACCGCCGATGAGTGGGGTATAGCCGATGGAGCAGGCGTGCGCGAAGGCGGCGGCGCTATCGGCGAACCGGATTTCCTCTTTCTTGCTCCGAAACCAGTTGAACATGGCGTCACCTGTGCCCGCCCCGCGGCGGGTGCTGGGTTATCAGCTCAATAAGAAAAAGGCGGGGTTACCCCGCCTTTTTCACGTGCAGATATTGAGGAGAGACTAGGCTTTCTTCTCCGCTTCCACGGCGGCTGCGGCAGCCGCCGGCTCGGCGGCAGCGGTACCCTCGACCTTGGCCTTCAGTTCCTCGGCCTCGCGCACCTTCTCCTCCTCAGCCTTCTTCTTGGCCTCGGCGAGCTTCGCCAGGTGCTCCTTTTCCTCTTCGGTCCTGCTGTCGGCCTCTATGGTCTGCTTGAAGTCGTCGGTCGCCTTCTTGAACTCCGCCAACCCCTTCCCCAGCGACTTCGCCAGGTCCGGCAGCTTCTGCGGTCCGATGACGATGAGCGCTATGACCAAAATTATGACCAGTTCAGGCATCCCGATTCCGAACATACTATCTACCTCGCTTGGTGTGCGTTCAAACACGCGTTTGTCATACAAAAATTGTAAAAAATAATAGAGGTTTTACCGACGGGTGTCAAGCTTGCAAAGGTAGGACCTTAATTGGTTTGACATGATCCCGAACATTGTCTACTATCGGTCCTGTTTACCATATATTTCAAATGAGAAAGACAGATTTTGGTGGTGACAAACATGACGCAGGAATCTTTAAAGGCGGATATTAAAGCGCTGCTCAAAGAGCGCAAAGCCGTGCTCCTGGCACACAACTACATGCGTGACGAAGTGCAGGAGATCGCTGACATAACCGGAGACTCGCTGGCCCTTTCCATGGAGGCCGCCAAGACTGATGCCGAGGTGATCGTCTTCTGCGGCGTGCACTTCATGGCCGAATCAGCCTCGATACTGGCACCGGACAAGACCGTACTTCTCCCCCGCCTCGATGCGGGTTGCCCCATGGCCGACATGGTTTCGGCCGACGAGCTGAAGAAACTGAAGGCCCAGCTTCCCGGCGTGCCGGTGGTCACCTACGTGAACTCCTCTGCCGCGGTCAAGGCCGAGAGCGACATCTGCTGCACCTCCGCCAATGCCCTCAAGGTCGTGCAATCCATGACCGAGAAGGAGATCATCTTCGCCCCGGACAAGAATCTCGGGAGCTACGTGGCCCGCTTCACGGACAAGAAGTTCCACCTGTGGGAGGGTTACTGTCCGACTCACGAGCGGCTGCGTCCGGAGGTGGTCAAGGAATTGAAGGCGCAGAACCCCGGGGCGCCGTTTGTCTGCCACCCCGAGTGCAATCCGGCCGTGGTGGCGCTCGCCGACCACGTCTGCTCGACCACCGGCATGTACGATTACTGCAAGAAGAGCGACGCCAAGCGCTTTATCATCGGCACCGAGGCGGGCATCCTGTGGCGGCTCAAGCGTGAGAACCCGGACAAGGAGTTCATCCTCGCCTCCCCGGCCCTCATCTGTCCTAACATGAAACTCACCTCGCTCGAGGACGTGCACGAGGCGCTGGTGAGCATGAGCCCCGTGGTCAAGGTCCCCGAAGAGGTCCGTATCCCGGCCAAGCGCGCCCTGGACCGGATGCTCGCCATCCCGAGGGACTAGCTTGCCCCTCTGGCCCGAGGCTCCCCTCTCCCAGAGGGAGAGGGAGAGTAGACGAAGCTCCCTCAGAGGGAGAGAGAGATTAGACGAAGCACTCCCCCTAGGGGAGAGTAGAACAAACACTCCCCACCAGAGGGAAAGGGAGTGCACGAAACACAGGAGAAGGCATATGATCCGCCCCTTCAAAGGCATGCGCCCCAAGATCGACCCGTCCGCCTTCATCGCGGAGGGGGCCGTCGTCATCGGCGACGTGACTATCGGCAAGGAAGCGAGCATCTGGTACAACTGCGTGGTGCGTGGCGACGTGAACTCGATCAGCATCGGGGACCGGACCAACATCCAGGATCTCTCCATGCTGCACGTCACCCATAAAAAGCACGCCGAGGACCCGGGCGCTCCGCTGGTCATCGGCAACGACGTCACCGTGGGGCACAGCGTCACCCTGCACGGCTGCACCATCGAGGACGGCGCCTTCATCGGCATGCAGGCCATGATCATGGACAAGGCCGTGGTCGGCAAGGGTGCGCTCGTCGGCGCCCGCGCCCTGGTCACCGAAGGGACCGTCATCCCCCCCGGCACCCTCTGGGTCGGCTCACCCGCCAAGTACAAGCGGGACCTCACCGAGAACGAGATCGCCTGGCTGGGACGCTCCGCCGGCAATTACGTCAGGTATTCCAGGGAGTATCTCGAGGACGCCGCCACCGAAGCGCAGAACCTCAACAACACCCCCTAGCTTCGCCTCAGCAATAAACAACGCCAGGAAGGGCCGGCTCTACCAGCCGGCCCTTTCGTTTTGGACGTCTCAGGGAAATCCTGAGCAGGCCCCGTGGTCCCATCCCCCAGCCCCCTCCCCTCGCGGGGGTGGGAGTCGCCATCCTACGGCGACGGACGACGAACCTCTGGACACGAAGGGCGCAATGCTGCTACCGTAGCCAGGTCGGCCGCCGGCGCGGGAATCCCCCCGCCATCGGCACATCCCCCGGCCCGGAGAGAAGCAGTTGGCAGCAAAGCAACCACAAACCCGCCTGCTCGAAATCTACGATTCCTTGTACCGGCGCTACGGCGCCCTCAACTGGTGGCCCGCCGACTCCCCCTTCGAGGTCTGTGTCGGCGCCATCCTGACCCAAAACACCAACTGGAACAACGTCGAGAAGGCGATAGCCAACATGAAACGGGAGGGACTCCTCTCCATCGAGGCGGTCAGCGCCGCCAGCCACGACGTCCTCGCCGAGCAGATCCGTCCCTCCGGCTTTTTCAACGTGAAGAGCGTCCGGCTGAAAGGATTCGTGGAGTGGCTGTTGCAGCGCCACGGCACCCTGGAAGCGATGTTTGCCGCAAGTTGGGAGACGCTGCGCGGTGAACTGATCGCGGTGCGCGGCATCGGCCCCGAGACCTGCGACTCGATCCTGCTCTACGCAGGCGAAAAACCATCCTTCGTGGTGGACGCCTATACCCGGCGCCTCTTTTCCAGGCTCGGCCTCGTCGACGAGAAGGACGACTATCACCACGTGCGCTCACTTTTCATGAACCACCTGCCGCACGAGGTCCCGCTGTTCAACGAGTACCACGCACTGATCGTGGAACAGTGCAAGCGCCATTGCCGCAAAAGGCCCAGCTGCGACGGCTGCCCGCTGCGCGACGCCTGCAGCCACGCCACCCTTACCCCCGGAGCACCATGAGATCCCTCGCCAACATCTTCCTGATCCTTTTCTTCGCCGACGGCTTTCTTTCCGTCCTGGACGAACTCTCCTCGCTGGTCGCCCCGGTGGTCCAACTCACCATGTTCAGGATGCAGGTGGCCAACACGGTCTTGCTCCTCGCCGTCATCCTCTACCTCTGCCTGGGAATCGACCGGCGCCTCCCCAAGAAGCTCTTCGTCCCGTTGATAGCATTCCTGTTCATCTGCCCGCTGGCGGCCTGGCTCCTCCCCGCCCTCGGAAGCTCCAAGCTTTACGCGATCTTGATGTCAGCACTGCAGCTCGGCGTCCCGCCCCTCATGATCGCGCGCTATCGCGACGGCAAGGACCCGGGGCTCACCCTCCCCCCCTGGCGCTTCGAGGGGCCGTTCTTCGGCGCGAAGAACACCATGCTCTTCATAGCCGTCAACGTCGTGCTCCTCCCCGTCGTACTGGCGACGCTGTCCCTGTTCGCGGCCGACGCGCTGGCCCTCACCAACACGTCTGGTTTCATCAGGGTGACGCCACGCGGGCTCTATCTGGCCGAGCGGGTGTACCGGCGGGGCAACCAGACGGTGCGGCTGACCGGAATGGTCCATATCGGGGAGAAGGGGTATTACCAGGACGTGGCACGGGTTCCCGCCAGCGGCCGGACCGTGGTGCTGGCGGAAGGGGTGACCGACCAAAAGCAGGTGCTGCGGCACCATTTCGATTACCGGGAGGTGGCGGGCTTTCTGGGGCTCGCCTCGCAGGAAAAGGTCGTGATTCCAGGGAGGATGATCGACCAGGAGGAGCTTCAGGAGCCGGACAAGGCGGCGGGAAACCAGCCGGACATCCTGGTGGCCGACACCGACCTGAGCACCTTCCGCCCCGAAACCCTCCGCTTTCTCGACCAGGTGGGCAAGGAGCTGCAAAAAACCCCGTCCTTCGCGGAGGCGGCGCTCAACCTGAACCGGTGGGCGGAGCGAAACGTCACCCCGCAGATGCAGGAGGTGATCATGGACGACATCCTGACCCGCCGCAACCAGGTGCTGCTCGGCAACCTGGACCGGGCGCTGGAGCGCTATGACACCGTGGTGGTTCCATGGGGGGCGCTGCACATGAAGGGAATCGAGGAAGGGGTGCTCGAGCGGGGCTTCGTGCTGCAAAAGGAGCAGAAGCGTCTCGCCATCGACCTGAAGAGGATGCTGCTGCCCGGACCGCGCTAGAAACTGAAAGGGGACTGGCTCCGCAAGGTGCCTGTCCCCCTTTCACAGGATGCTGCTGGCCCGACCGCTGAAGGGGGGACTGGCTCCGCAGAGTGTCTGTCCCCCTTCGGAGCCTACTCGCCGGGGCACGCTAAAACTGCTCCGACTCCTCGCCCGCCTGTTCCACCCCCCAGAACACGTCCAGGAAGTTCTTCAGTATGCGGGCGGTAAGCCCCCAGATCTCGTCATCCCCGTAAAGGTAGAAGTACATGGGGTAGTTCTTGAAGCCCTTGTGGTCCCAGTACTCGACACGGTAGACGCCGGGTTTGGAGAAGTGCGCCAGCGGCACCTCGATGAGGCGTTCGATCTCGGCGTCGTTCACGGTGAGGAGGTAGTTTTCCGGGAAGATCCCGACCACGGGGGTGACCAGGTAGTTGTGGATGGAGTGGCAGTCGTCCAGCTCGCCCAGGATCTCGACATCGGCGGGGTCGATGCCGACCTCCTCCCAGGCCTCCCGGGTGGCGGTATCCGCGCTGTCCCGGTCGCTTTCCTCGCAGCGCCCGCCGGGAAAGGAGATTTCGCCGCTGTGGTGGGTGAGGTGAGTGGTCCTCTTGGTGAAGAGGATGTGGTATTCCCCGTTCTTCAGGAACAGGGGGAGCAGGACGGCGGCGGGGACCGGCCCGGCCTCCATGGGAACGCGGCGGCGCGCGGCGAGAGAGGCCTTCAGCCTCTCCCTGATCGCGGCCGGAGACCCCGGCCGTTCCTGTCCCTGCTCCGCTATCAGAGCACCGGCTCCTTGGCCCGCCGCTTCAACTCGGCGATGGTGGCTGCGTAATCGGGGGAGTTAAAGACGGCGCTGCCGGCCACGAAGACGTCGGCGCCGGCATGGGCGATGCGGGCGATGTTGTCGGTCTTGACTCCGCCGTCCACCTCGAGCTCCGCCTCGATCCCCCTGCGGTCCATGGTCGCGCGCAGTGCCTGGATCTTGGGGATGCAGGCCTCGATGAAGGACTGCCCTCCAAAGCCCGGGTTCACCGTCATCAGGAGGATCAGGTCCAGCTCCTCCATGACGTAGTCGAGCACGCTCAGCGGCGTCGCGGGGTTGAGCGACACCCCCGCCTTCTTGCCCAGGGACTTGATCAGCTGGATGGTGCGGTGCAGGTGGTTGGTCGCCTCGGCGTGCACCACGATGATATCGCTCCCCGCCTTGGCGAAGTCCGGGATGTAGCGGTCCGGGTCGACGATCATCAGGTGCACGTCGAGCGGCAGCGTGGTCACCCGGCGCGCGGCCTCGACGATGAGCGGCCCGATGGTGATGTTGGGGACGAACTGGCCGTCCATCACGTCGATGTGGACGTAGTCGGCGCCTGCCGTCTCGATGGCCTTGATCTCCTCGCCCAGGCGTGCGAAATCGGCGGAAAGTATGGAAGGTGCGATCTTTTTCATGGGGTCTCCTACTTCGTTTTCTTGAGGCGGGCGGCGAAGAAGCCGTCCATGCCGTCGCGGTGCGGCCAGCTTCTGAAGAAGCCGCGCTCGGTGAAGAGCGGCGCGAACCCGGGGAAGAGCGTGCGCAGGTCCTCGGCGACGAACTCGGGGTGCTCGCGCAGGAAGGTGTCGATGACGTACTCGTTCTCCTGCACGCTGGTGGAGCAGGTGGCGTAGAGGAGCGTGCCATCCTTCTCCAGGTACTTGCAGAGGTTCTCCAGGATGGTGACCTGGGTGCGCGCCTGCGGCAGCAGGTCTTCCGGGGACTTGCTCCACTTCCCCTCCGGGTTGCGCCGGATCACCCCGAGCCCCGAGCAGGGCGCGTCCACCAGGATCCTCTGGAAGGTGACCTCCTTGATCGCGGGGGAAGGTGCCGTGGCGTCCATGGTGAAGGTGCGCACCGAGTTGATCCCGAGCCGGTCGCAGGTCTCCTTGATCAGCCTGAGCTTCTTGTGGTTCACGTCGCAGGCGTAGATCTCGCCGGAGTCCCCCATGAGCTGGGCGATCTGGGTGGTCTTACCTCCCGGGGCCGCGCAGGCGTCCAGCACCCGGTCTCCCTTTTCCGGCGCGAGAAACAGGGGCGCGAGCTGCGAGGACTCGTCCTGCACGGTGAAGAGCCCGTCACGGAAGGACGGAAGCCGCGAGATGAGCCCGGACTGGTTCAACCGGATGCCGTCGGGGGACCAGCGGGTCTCGCCACAGTTGATCCCCTCCTCGGCCAGGCGCGCCATGAGCGCCTCCCGGGAGGTGCGCAGGGTGTTGACCCGGATGGTGAAAGGAGGCGGCTCGGACATGGCGGCGGCGAGTTCCTCGGCCCCGTCCACCCCCAACTGGTCGCACCACTGTTTGGTGAGCCAGGCGGGATGGGAGTAGCGGACCGCCAGGTACCCGACCGGGTTTTCGGCGCGGTCGGGGTAGCTTATGTTGTCGCGGTTTCGGTCGGCGTTCCTCAGGATGGCGTTGATGAAGCCCGAGGCGCGCGGCGCGAGTTCCTTGGCGAGCTTCACCGTCTCGTTCACCGCGGCCGAGACCGGGACGCGGTCGAGGAAGAAACTCTGGTACAGCCCCAGGCGCAACAACAGCAGCACGTAGAGCTCGAGTTTGTCGGTCCTCTGCTTGGAAAACTGCCCGATGATGTGGTCCAGGGTCCCCTGCCGGCGCAGCACGCCGTACACCAGTTCGGTGAGAAGGCCGCGGTCGGCCCCCTTGATCATGTCCTTGGACAGTTCGTGGTCAATCAGGATGTCTGCGAAGGACTTCTCTTTTTCAATGCGAAGCAGGATGTCGAAGGCGGCGCGGCGCGGGTTTTTGCTGGACAAAATACTTCCTTTCAGGCGTGAGTGTCTGGGCTGGGCCGGATTCATTATATGCATTTCGCCCAAAACTGCAAGCGGTTAGGGGACTTGACACGGGAAATCCAAAGGCTACCCTTTAGCGTGGGTTTAATGATAACCGGGAGGAGGGTTTACCATGATACCTTGGGAAACGGACATGGGCAAAGCGCTGGCTCGGGCCAAAGCCGAACAGAAGACCGTTCTGCTGGAATTCTTCAGCCCGGAATGTATCGGCTGCAAGCAGATGGAAGAGGTCACCTTCGCCGACCCCGACGTGATGAACTTCATTTCCGACCGCGTGGTGCCGGTCCGGATCCCGGTGGCGAACACAACCCAGACAGGTGATTACCGGGTGTCGTGGACCCCGACCCTGATCACCCTCGACCTCTACGGGCGCGAGCACCAGCGGACCGTCGGGTTCATCCCCCCCGAGGACATGGTGGGGGCGGTGCTACTGGGGATTGGCAAGGTGCACGTGGGGGACGGCCAGTTCAACGAGGCCGTGATCCAGCTGAGCACCCTGCTGAACGGCTGCCCGGAATGCGCGGCGGCTCCCGAGGCGGTGTACCTGCGCGGCGTGGCCCGTTTCAGCTCCAGCCACGATCCCGCGGCGCTCAAGGAGATCTACCAGCAGCTCTCCACACAGTACCCGGAAAGCGAGTGGACCAGGCGGGCCCACCCCTTCACGCTGCTTTGATCCAGGCACGTCACGCAGTTGCCTATTTCCACCGGAGGGCGGCAGCCATGCCGCCCTCTTTTTGGTTGTTATGACGGCTCCGCGCCAGATGCTTCACTGACGACAGGCTCATCCTTATGGCACACGTGCTGGACCACATCTTCACCACGCTCCTGCTGGTCTCCCTGGCTTCACTGGCCGTCCTCTCCGCCGGGCACGCGCTGATCAACAAGCGCGACCCGCGTTCGGCGCTGGGATGGATCCTCACCTGCATCGCCGTGCCGCTCTTCGGCCCCATCTTCTACTGGGGCATGGGGGTGAACCGGATCTACAGCCGCGCCAAACGCTGGCACAAGGAAGCCGGTCCGGCTCCGATCCTCCCCCAGCCGGCGGCGGACCTTCCCCCCACCAAGCTCCCCGGAGAACTTTCCTACCTGAGGGAATTGCGCAACCTCTCCGAGCGCGTGGTGAGCACGCGACTGTTGCCGGGAAACCACCTGGTCCCCCTGGAGAACGGTGAGGAAGCCTACCCGGTCATGCTCGCCGCCATCGACGCGGCCCACTCCTCGGTGCACATCTCCACGTACATCTTCGACGGGGACGAGGCGGGGAAGCGTTTCATCAGGTCGCTGACCCGGGCGGCGAACCGCGGCGTGGAAGTGCGGATCATCGTGGACAGCCTGGGGGAGAAATACTCGGTTCCGACGGCAGGCGAGCTCCTGAAGGGTTCCAAGGTGGAGTTCAGGAGGTTCCTCCCCCTGCGGCCGGGTGGATACCTGAACCTGCGCAACCACCGCAAGATCATGGTGGTGGACGGCAGGACAGGCTTCACCGGCGGGATGAACATCGGCAGCAGGCACATGGTCACCGCCCCCCCCCCGGTGGTCAAGGACCTTCACTTCCAGGTGACCGGGCCGGTGGTGGCCGACCTGCAGCGCACCTTCCTCGAGGACTGGCACTTCGCGAAGGGAAAACAGCTGACGGACCCGCGCTACTTCCCGGAGCTGTCTGAGGCGGGGACGGCCCTGGTGCGGGCGGTAAGCGACGGGCCGGACAAGGAATTCAGAAAGCTCAACTGGATCATCCTCGGAGCGCTCTCCTGCGCCAGAAGGACGGTCACCATCGTGACCCCGTATTTCATTCCGGACCGGCCGCTGATATCGGCCCTTATCACGGCCGCCCTGCGCGGCGTGGAGATCACCCTGGTGCTTCCAGAGGCCAACAACCTTCCCTACCTGCAGTGGGCCAGCAACTCCTACCTGTGGGAGCTCCTGCAGCAGGGGGTCCGCATCTACGCCCAGCCCGCCCCCTTCGTCCACACCAAGTTCATGGTGGTGGACCGAAGCTGGAGCCTGATCGGCAGCGCCAACCTCGACCCGAGAAGCCTCAGGCTCAACTTCGAGTTCAACCTCGAGGTCTACGACCTGAACTTCGCCGCCCAGCTCGAGGACCGCTGCCAGGCCAGCCTCGCGCTATCGCGGGAGATCACCCTTGCCGAGATGGACGCCCGCTCGCTTCCCGTCAAGCTGCGGGACGCGGCCGCGAAGCTTTTCTCTCCCTACCTGTAGCTTCTCCAACTCCACCGCCGGCTCACGCTCCGACTCCGCCAAAGAAACCCGGTTCTTCCCCAGCCGCTTGCTGCGGTACATGGCCTGGTCCGCCTGCTTCACCACGCTCTTGAGGTCGTCCCCATCCCAGGGGAATGAGGCGATGCCGGCGGACAGGGTGCATTCGATCAGGTTACCATCGTAGCTGAAGGGGCAGGAGTTCATGGCGCGCACGATCCGCTCCACAGCCGGGCGGATCTGCTCCTTGTCGTGGTCGGTGTACATGATGATGAATTCGTCCCCGCCGAAGCGCGCCGCGATGTCGCTCTCACGGATGTTCGAGCGGATCACCCTGGCGGTCCACTTGATCAGCTCCGTCCCCGCCAGGTGACCGTAGCGGTCGTTGATCTGCTTCAGGTTGTCGGCGTCCAGCATGCAGATCGCGAAGGGGGCCTGGTAACGGCGCGCAACCTTCTCCTGCTGCAGGGCAAGGGCCTCGAAGCTGCGCATGTTGTTCAGCTCGGTGAGGTCGTCGGTGAGCGAGAGGCGTTCCACCTCGCAGCGGGCGGCCTCGGTCTCCCCGGCGAGGATGGCGCCGACGTGCGCGATCAGGATGAAGGGGATGACGCGGATCAGGTAGCCGGGGATCTGGCTCCACAGCGGTGGGTATTCACCTGCCGCCAGCAACGAGTAGGAGGCGACGGCGAGTCCGGCCATGAGATAGGTGATGCGCCTGCCCAAGGTGAGAGATGTCGCCATGAGGACGAGGTAGATGGCGGGAATGAATGGGCTGTCGGTCCTGCCGGTGCACCAGCAGACGAAAACGAGGTAGGCAAGGAGCAGCACCAGCTCCAGTGACGCCTTGAGTTGGCCGTCGGGGAGCAGCCGCCGCGTCAGCAGGAACGCGCCGGCCACAACCAGCGAGGAGAGCACCGCGTACAGCGCCCAGGGGGGCGGTGGAGGAACCAGGTAGATGTCGAGCAGCACCAGCCCGACCAGGAGCGAGGCGATCACCCCCAGCACCCGGTTGTGGCCGGCGAACCTCTCGCCGACCTGCGCAGTCACCCATCCCTTTGCCTCGATCATCCCGCCGCCTCGTCAGTAGTGGCGCAAAAATCCGCCCATTGTCCTTATCGGCGGCGCTTCCGGAAAGTTGATCGGGGGATTAAAAAAACGGTCGCAGGATGTTGCCACGATAACGGGAGGCGGCCGGGGGGTGGGTGAAGCCGCAACGTGCCGGAAGGATGGCACCTTCCTCCGCACCCAGACCTCATCCGGCACGGGCAGGGGAAACCGGTGGCTGTATCGGAATTCCCGGATCGATCAGGAACGTGCCGTATCAGGAGTGGCGCAGCAGCGGACGGGCGGCGAAGGCACAGAGAAAGACGGCGAAGTTGATCAGCACGATGGTGGCGCCGGTCGGGAGGTTCATGACGAAGGAGACCGAGATGCCGCAGATGACCGTAGCGACGCCGATCCCGGCTGCCGACACGATGGCGGTCTTGAATCCCTTGGCGATCTGAAGGGCGGAAACGGCCGGCAGGATGAGGAGCGCAGAGATCAGCATGATCCCCACCACCTTCATGGCGAGCACCACGGTCAGGGCGGTGAGCAGTACCAGGACCGAGTTGATGCGGTCCGTGTTCAGCCCGGAACTCTTGGCCAGTTCCTCGTCGAAGGTGCTTGCGAAGAGCTCGTTGTAGAACATGAAAACACCGGCGATGACGATGAAGAAGAGCACCGCCGCGATGGCCAGTTCGCTCGAGCTGATAGAGAGGATGTTGCCGAAGAGGTAGCTGAAAAGATCGACGTTGAACCCGCCGGCGATACTGGCAAGCAGCACGCCGGTTGCGATGCCGATGGCGGAGACCATGCCGATGGCCGCGTCGCCATAGATCCTGGCCTTCTGGGCCAGCTTCAGGATCCCCAGGGCCGAGGCGAGCACCACCGGGATGATGGAGAGGGTCATGTAGACCGAGTGCAGCCGGAAAAAGAGCGCCAGGGCGACGCTGCCGAAGGTGACGTGGGCGAGGCCGTCGCCGATCAGCGAGAGCCTGCGCAGCACGAGGAACACCCCGAGCACCGAGCAGAGGATCGCGATCAGCGACCCGCCGACAAGCGCCCTCTGCATGAAGCCGTAGCTGAGCATCTCGTTCAGATTCATTTCAAACCTCAAAGACAGGGCGAATATTTATTCGCCCCTACGTGTACCAGCCCCCTTCCCTTGACGGGAGGGGGAGGACGCAGGACTTTAATGCCTATGGCAGACCAGGTGCTGCCCATGCTCCCCGAAGAACCCCGTCATTTCTGGGGAGTTGCAGAAATCATCGAAACTGCCGTAGAAGATCACCTTCTTGTCCAGGTACAAAAGGTGCGATGCGTACTTTCCGATGGTGGCGGTGTCGTGGGTGACCAGGAGCACGGTGCACTTCTTCTCCTGGTTCATTTCGAAGATGAGCTTGTAAAAGCTTTCCCTGGTCTCGGGATCGAGCGCCGTGGTCGGTTCGTCCATGATCAGCAGCGAGGGGTCGTTCACCAGCGCCCGGGCCAGGAGCACCCGCTGCCGCAGCCCCCCCGAAAGCTCACCGATCATCGCCCCCTTGATGTGGGAGATGCCCATCCACTCCATGGTCCGTTCCACCGCCAGGGCGTCCTCCCGGTTGAAACGCCGCGGAAACTTTTTCGCGGAGAGCCGCCCCAGGCGGACCACCTCGTCCACCGTCGCCGGGAAGTGCGGGTTGAAAAACTGCAGCCCCTGCGGCAGGTAGCCGATCCTGTGCCATTGGTCAAATGAGCACTGCGGGGTCCCCAACAGGGACACCTCCCCCGAGGTGGGCGCGAGGAGCGACAGGAGGATCTTGATCATGGTGCTCTTGCCCGACCCGTTGGGGCCGCAGATCCCGACGTAGTCGCCGGCGTTCACGCTGAAGCTGATGTCCTGCAGCACCTCGGTGCCGTGGTAGCCGGCGCAGAGGTTGCGCACGCTGAGAGCCTTGTCTTTCATTGCAGTCCCGTCTTCAGGTTCTGGAGATTTTCTTCCATGAGGGAGATGAAGGTGACGCCGCGCTGGAGGTCGTCCCTGGTGACGTTATGCCCGGCCCGCAGCATGAGCACCTTGGCCCCGGTCTCGCGGGCGATGGTCTCGGCGAGCCTCGGGCTCAGCAGCTCCTCGGTGTAGACGTAGTTCAGGTGCTCACGGCGCATCACCTGCACCAGTTCGGCCAGCTTGGCCGGTGTGGGTTCGGCGTCGGCGTTCACCGCCGAGGCGGAAATGTATTGCAGCCCATAGCGCCTGGCGAGATACCCGAACGCGTAGTGCCCGCCATGCAACAGAACCTTCTTCGGGCAGCGGGCCAGGGTGTCCTTGAAACGCTGATCCAGGGCGGCCAACTGGCCGTCGAGCTTGGCCGCGTTCTGCTGGTAGAACGTCTTGTTCCGGGGATCGCGGGCGACGTAGGCGGCGAGGATGTTCCTGGCGATGGCGCGGGCGTTGTCGAAATCCAGCCAGATATGGGGATCGCTCCCCTTCCCTTCGTGGGCGTTGGCACGCTCCCCGCGGTGCTGCTCCGATACCGGCCCCTGCCTCAGGGCGATCCCCTTCCCCCCTTCTACTACCTCGACCTTGCCCTGGTCGATGCCGGAGATGATGTTGGCGGCCCACGGTTCCATCGCGGCATTGGTATAGACGAAGAGATCGGCCCGGTTCACGCGCACCACGTCCTCAGGGCGCGGCTCGAAGGAGTGCGGCTCGACCCCGGGGGGGAGCAGCAGGGTGACATCGGCGCGGTCGCCGCCTATGGTCCGTGCGAAGTCGTAGAGCGGGAACAGGGTGGTCACCACCTGCAGTTTGCCGTTGGTCTGCCGTTTTTCACTGCTGCATCCAGGCACCACCAGAAGGAGCGCCAGAAGCAACGCCAGAAGCCATTTCATCGTTTATCTCCGTTGTCAGCACAGCCGCCGCACAGTCCATTCAACTGCAGGATGTGTGAAAGCACCTTCCCGCCGTTGCGCCTGGACACCTCCTGCTCCAACGCCTCGATGCCGCACGCGGGGATATCCTCGACCTTGCGGCAGGAGAGGCAGACGAAGTGGTGATGGTGCTCACGGTTGCTGCAGAAGTAGTAGTAAAGCTGGCGGTTAGGGTGGATCACCTTGGAAAGGACACCGCTGGCGGAGAGTTCCTCCAGGTTGCGGTACACCGTGGGAAGGCCCAGCCGGTCGAAACGATCCTTCAACCTCTTCCACAATTCCTCGGGGCTCGCGTATCCCGGCTCGGCCTCGAGCATCTCGAGGATGGCCAGCCTCTTGGGCGTCGCCTTCATACCGGCGGCCTTCAAGGCCGTTGCGTGACACTGGTTCATACCCCGCCTCTAAACAGAAATGATTTCGTTTTAGAATAGCCAGCGAGGCTTCGATGTCAAGAAAAATATTGTAATTAAAGGAAACTTCGCGTGTGTATCCGGTGATATGGCCCAGTTTTTCGGGTCTTTGGCGGATAGGACCGGATGACAATTAAAAACACTGAATGAGTCACACCAGTTAGATCAAACACTTGCCTGACCCGCCGGCACTGAGGTCCCCGTTGGCGTTTGTATTGCATCCCGTAGGCAGCTGTAGCTTTGCTGTTATTTAATTTGAGTGGACGGCGCCTCATGCAAAACGGAACCTACAACTATAAGGACTACTTCCAGCCCGGCCAGAAAGCGCGGGTCGAAGTGGCGTTATCAGGGAACACGGTTTTCAATGACGGCGCGGTAGTCACCGAGATAAACGACGCCGAGGTCCGCCTCAGGCTGTCCCGCGAGAAGCTGCCCGACGGGGTACTGCTGCGGCGCGAAGCGCCACTGGTGGTCCGGGTCGGCGTAGGCGGCAACAGCTATCGCTGCAAAGGGGTGGTGCTGGACGATCATGCCGAGGAGGACCTGCGTGTCGCCTTCACCGACCGGGTGACACCCGAGGACCAGAGAGAATACTTCCGCCTCGACACTGACATCCCGGTGATCCTGTTCAACGTGACCGCAGGCACCGCCGAGGAAAGCGGCACCGCCGGGCTGCGGGTGGCAACCCAGAGCAGCCTCCCGAGAATCGTCAACATAAGCGGTGGCGGGTTGCGCACCGAGACCGAGATGGAGATGACCCGGGACGACATCGTGTACGCCACCTTCCATCTGCCGCTGCCCGAACCGAAAGTAGTGCCGGTGGTCGCCCAGGTGATGCACTGCGAGAAGATCACCAGCGGCGACGGCGTGCTCCACAGCGCGGGGCTGCGCTTCATGCACATCAACGAGAGGGACCGCGACGCCATCGTCCGTTACGTCTGCAACGAGGAGATCAAGCGCATCAGACTGTGCCGCAAGGACTTCTACTCCCTCCCCAACAGCTAAAAGCGGCCGCCGCGAGGCCGGCCGCCAAGACTGCAATGCAATATCAGACAAGGCCAACCGGGCATCCGGTTGGCCTCTTTTTGTTCTCTCCAAAGTTACGGCGAACGATGAGTTTTCGATTCGCCCATGCCCGGTTGAAGTTGAGCCCTGGTTCCCCGAATTTGCCGCTGACGCTGAGTTTCTCCACGGAGCGCTGCGCGCCCGCACGTCCTCCCGCCCACCCCGACTTATGCCAACTCCGCCGCCAGGGCTCGCAGCAGCAGGTCGTTTTCCTCCTTGAGCCGTACCGCGACCCTGAAAAAGCTCTGGTCCAGCCCCTGAAAGTTGCTGCAGTCCCTGATCAGCATCCCCTTCGCAAGCAGCGCCTTGCGCAGCACTCCCGCAGTCACCCCCTCACGCAGTATCCGGACCAGCAGGTAATTGGCCCGCCCCGGGAAGACCCGGAGGCCGGGGATATCCGCGAGGGCGGCGGCAAGCCGCACCCGCTCACCGTCGACGTAACTCCTGGTGCGGCGGCAGTACTCCGCGTCAGCCAGCGAGGCGATGCCCGCCACCTGGGCCGCCGTATTCACGCTCCAGGGATCCTGCTGCGCGACGATTTGCGCGACCGTCTCCGCCGCGGCGATGGCGTACCCCAGGCGCAACCCGGGAATCCCGAAAAACTTGGTCATGGAGCGGAGCAGGACGGCCCGGGGGTTACCCAAAACCAGGTGTTTCGCCGACTCCTCCTCGCAGAAATCGATGAACGCCTCGTCCAGCACGAGAAAGGTGCCGCTCTCCCGGCAAAGGTCGATGACACCGGCCACCTCCCGCTGCGGCAGCAGGTTCCCCGCCGGATTGCCGGGGTTGCAAAGAAAGAGCATGTCATACCCGGCACCGAGCGCTTGCGCGAGTTCCGGCAACCGAAGCACGAAATCGTCGTCCGGAGCGAGGAGGAAGTAATCGACCTGCCACCCCGCCCGCTCCAGGGCCAGGGCGTACTCGGCGAAAGCGGGCGCCACGACGAGGGCCTTCCGCCCCGGAAAGGTGCGCGGCAGCAGGTGTATCAGTTCGGTGGAACCGTTGGCCACGGCTATTGAGGAGGAGTCGACGCCGTGGTAGGCCGCCAGCGCCTGCTTGAGCTCGGCGGCCCCCTTGTCCGGGTAATGGAGCAGGCGGTCCAGGCTTGCCGTCAGCGCCTCGCGCACCCCGGGCGCCATCCCCAGCGGGTTGATGCTGGCGGAGAAGTCGATGATCCGCTCCGGCGCCAGGCCGAGGTTTCTGGCCACGGCGAAGACGTTGCCGCCATGTTCATGTGCGATTGCCATAGGGTTGCCTTCTTCGACCGTCCACGGTCTTGTTGCCCCCGATAGTCGTTCCCCTCCCCCGGAGGGGGAGGGTCAGGGAGAGGGATTTTCATGTTCGCAGGTTGAATCCCCCCCTCCAACCACCCCTCCGGGGGGAAGGCATAGAGTCCGGGAGGAGCGGCGTCACAACTGTAGGGGCGAATAATCATTCGCCCAGCCGCGCGTGCCCCAAGCGATGCTGCGGCCGACTGCGCTGCCGTGCGAAAACCGGGCGAATCATTATTCGCCCCAACAGATGATTAATGCCTACAACAGCGCGAGCAGCACCACCCATGCCGCCACCAGCAGCGCCTCGCTGCCGTACATGAGCCGCACCACTCCTTCATAACTCGCCTGGGAGAGCGGAAGCAGCGGATCGCCGATGGTGGGCTTCTCAACGACCTTGCCGAAGTAGCGGTTCGCCCCGCCGAGCCTGACGCCGAGCGCTCCCGCGGCCGCCGCTTCGGGGAAGCCGCTGTTGGGCGAGGAATGGTTCCTGCCGTCCCTGCGCAAGATCCGCCAGGCCCCGCCGCCGTTCAACCCGCACATCGGGGCCGCCAGCACCATGAGGAGCCCGGTCAACCGGGCCGGAAGGTAGTTGGCGAGATCGTCGAAGCGGGCCGAGGCCCAGCCGAACTCCAGGTAACGCTCGTTCTTGTACCCGACCATCGAATCCAGCGTGTTGACCGCCTTGTAGGCGATTGCCAGCGCGGGGCCGCCCAGCACCAGGTAGAAAAGCGGAGCGATGACACCGTCGCCGGTATTCTCAGCCACCGTCTCCACCGCTCCCCGGATGATCTCCGGCTCGTCCAGTTCCGCAGTCTCGCGCCCCACGATGTACGACAGCGCCAGCCGGGCGGCGGGGAGATCGCCGTTTCGCAGCGCCCGCGCAACCTTGGCGGACTCCTCGTGCAGCGAGCGTGCTGCCAGCGAGACCCAGGCGAGGTAGAGGGACGCGATAAAGCCCGCAGCCGGGGCGAGAAGATACGCCGCATAGATGAGCGACGCGGCCAGCGCGTAGCAGACCCCGACGGTGACGATCAGTAGCACGACACCTGCGACCCGCAGGTTCGGGATCCTACGGCGCAGCGGTCCTTCCAGCGCGGAAATGAGCTCACCGATACCGACCACCGGATGGGGTAAAGCGCGCGGGTCGCCCAGGACCAGGTCCAGCAGTACCGCGCAGATCACGATGGCGATATGGGCGTTCACGGCCATCATCAGGCGACGGTGCTTTCAGAGCCCCCCTCCCGGCCTCCCCCTCCGGGGGGAGGAGGATAGGCTTCTGGCCATTCTCTTGAGCGGGCAACGCTGCATGGACTCCCCGGGAGGGGGAGGGTTGGAGGGGGGAACCCGCAGGGGCGAGATGCCGCATATCTGGAAGATCCGCTCCAGGTCGAGGTGCTTTTCCATGTGCGCCGCAAGTTGGTCGAACGGATCGGGGGCAAGCGCCGCTTCGGCCTGCTCCGGCATCCCCTTCTGCCGCCTGATGCGGTTCAGGAACGCGGTGCGGAAGCCGTGGTTGTCGAAGATCCCGTGCAGGTAGGTACCGAAAACCCTGCCGTCGGCGGAAACCGCCCCCTCCTCCAGTTCCGTGACCGTCCCGGAGCGGCTGCTGATGCGCGCGAAGGGGCTCGCGTCGCGGCCGAGCACACTTTCGCCCATGTGGATCTCATACCCAGCGACGGACGGGCCACATCCAGGCGCCACTTCCTGCCCCGCCGGCAGCAATTTCCCCTCGACCTGGTGGGTCTGCTTCTCCTTCAGCATGGTGGTCACCACGTCCAGAAGTCCCAGCCCGTCCGTGCTTTCCAGGCTGGACTCCACCCGGTCCGGATCGTTCACGGTGACGCCCAGCATCTGGTAGCCGCCGCAGATGCCGACCACCGGTCCCCGGTAGCTGCTAATGGCATCGGCGATACCCTGTTCCCTGATGGCGACCAGATCGGCGATAGTGGACTTGGTCCCGGGAACGATCACGAGGTCCATGGTCTCCACCAGCCACGGGGAATGGATGTAGTACAACTCGACATCCGGCTCCGCCTCCAGCGCGGAGAAATCGGTGTAGTTGGAGATGCGCGGCAGACGCACCACGCCCACGCGCAGCTTCTCTCCGGATTGCACCTCTTTGGGCGCGGCCGGCTTCCTCTGCAGGGCGACGCTGTCCTCTTCGGGGAGGGCGAGCCCCTTGAACCAGGGGAGCACCCCCAGGACCGGGACGCCGGTCCGCTGCTCCACGTACTCGATCCCCGAGGCAAGCAGGGAGGCATCGCCGCGGAACTTGTTGATGATGACCCCCTTCACCAGCGCCTTCTCTTCCGGCGTGAGCAGTTCGATGGTTCCCACGATCTGGGCGAAGACGCCGCCGCGGTCGATGTCCGCTATCAGGATGACGGGAGCACCCGCCATGGCCGCCACCTTCAGGTTGGCGATGTCGTGTTCGCGCAGGTTGATCTCCGCGATGCTCCCCGCCCCTTCCATGACGATGAAGGAATAGCGTTCGCGCAGCCGCTGGAAGCTCTCCTCCACCTTCATGAAGGCTTCGGGCTTGAAGGCGTTGTACTCCTTCACCCCCATGTTCCGCACCACCTTGCCCTGCACGATCACCTGGCTGCCGGTATCCGAGTTGGGTTTCAAAAGGATCGGGTTCATGTCGGTATGGGGCGCTATGCCGCATGCCTCCGCCTGCACTCCCTGTGCGCGCCCGATCTCGCCCCCCTCGGGGGTGACCACGGAGTTGAGCGCCATGTTCTGGGACTTGAAAGGAGCGACCGAGAGGCCGTGGCGCTTCAGGATACGGCAGAAGCCGGCCGCCAGCACCGATTTACCCACGTCCGACCCGGTGCCGCAGAACATGAGCGCATGCGGGTCGGGGACGGGAGCGTCGCTAGCCGCAACGGCGCCGCGCTTCCTGCGGTTGGGGTTCTGGCTGTCTCCGCGTGTGGCGTAGCCGCGCGGGGTCACGATCCTGCCGTCCTTGCAGAGGCGGGTCGAGGCGTTGCCGACGATGACCAGGGAAAACATGTCGATGGGGTGGTTCAGCATCTCGCCCAGCGTGGTGATGATGCGCTCCTCCCCATCCCGGCAGGCGTTACGGACGATGCCCACCGGGACCTGCGGGCCGCGCGCCGCGGTCAGAATGGCAGCGGCCTCCTCGATCTGCGTGGTGCGTCCCTTGCTGCGCGGGTTGTACAGTGCCACCACGAAATCCGCCTCCGCGGCAGCTTTAAGCCGCTTGCGGATCTTCTCCAGCGGGGTCAGCAGGTCGGAGAGGGAGATGACGGCGAAGTCGTGCATGAGCGGCGCACCAAGGACGGAGGCTGCGGCCTGCACCGCCGAGACCCCGGGAACGACCACGACCTCAACGTCCCCGTAGGGCGCGTCAGGCTCGTCCGCCAGTTCAAGTGCGAGGCCCGCCATGCCGTATATGCCCGCGTCGCCGCTGGAGACCAGTGCCACCGTCTTGCCCGAGGCGGCGATGGTGAGGGCCTGCGAGCAGCGCTCCACCTCGCGCATCATACCGGAGGAGTAGAGGACCTTCCCGGCCAGGAGCGGCTCGATGAAGTCCAGGTAGGCCTGGTATCCGACGATGACATCGGCATCCTCGATCGCCTGGCGCGCCTCAAAGGTCATATGGTTCAGCCCGCCGGGGCCGATCCCTACTACATAAAGCTTGGACATTAAACTGGAACCTCTATCTGTTGATTACCGTTTTGTACATCGACTGCCGCGGCCTCTTCTCCCTCCCCCGGAGGGGGAGGGGCGGGGAGGGGGAGCGTGGCAACCGGTCAAGTCACCCTCCCCCCTTCCGGGAGAGGAGTGCGATGGAGCATTTTATACGACAGCAAGCTGCGCGACAGCGAGGGTGACGTTGCCGTCCCTGACCTTGTTGAGGAGGAGCCGACCGCCGCTCGATGCCAGCAGCGCCGCCGGTTCGGCAACGCCCCGCGCGCCGATCGCGTTGAAGGCATGCTCTGAGGGAGGCGACGGAACCTCGACCCCGTTCAGCTCATCGCTGCTGAATAGCACCAGCGGGATCCCCTTCTTCTCCGCGTAGGCGAGCAGCCCGACCTCATCACCCTTGGCCTGGGCGCTCGCCAGGCAGTTGATGCTCCGCTCGGAGAGGGAGATCTGCCCCAGGTGCCGGGAAACGACCGCTTCGATCTCCTCGGCCGTCGTCCCGCGGTTGCAGCCGATGCCGAGGCAGAGGTCGACGGGGCGCAACACCAGAGTCCGTTCCAAGTCGAGCCCTGACGGAAGCACCCTGTTGGTCACCACGACCCTGCCGCTGGCACCGCTTGGGGCGGCCTGGTCCAGATCGCTAAGGAACAGAAGCTTGCCCCTCCCCCCGCAGTAATCCGCCACCTTGCCGGTCGGGTCCACGACCGCGATCTCCCGGCCCTCCAGAAGCCGCGCGTTCAGCACCTTGACCCGGGAGAGGTCCTCGATGCGCCAGCCGTTCTCGTGGGCGAGCATGTCGAAGGAAGGGAGGTCGTTCACGTCGGTCGCCGTGGTTATCACGGCCGTGGCGCCGGTAACGTCAGCGCATTGGGCGGCAAGCGCGTTGGCGCCCCCGAGGTGGCCGGAGAGGAGAGAGATGGCGAAGCGTCCGGCATCGTCCATCACCACGACGGCCGGGTCCCGGTCTTTCCCCTTCAGCAACGAGGCGATGGAGCGGACCACGATGCCGGTGGCCATGATGCAGACCAAGCCGTCGTAGTCAGGCCATAGTCGTGCCATGAGTGCCGGCACCCGTTCCGAGAACGGCACCGCGTCGGTCGTCGCGTGCTTCTCCAGGACAAAGAGTGTGCCCTGCGGCAGTCCGCGCTTGAGCGCCGCCCCCAACTTGGCGCCGTTGGCGGTTATGGCGATAATGGCAACACGCATAAAGATATTGTCGTCCCCATGGAGGGGAGATTGTTTCCTGTAGGGGCGAATAATTATTCGCCCAGCCGCGGTCGACGTCAGCGACGCCGCTGCGCGAAGCCTCATTTAACCTGAGGGCACCTGTGCAGGGCGAATGATTATTCGCCCCTACAGATGCACTTCATGGTTTGTAGAACCTAGAACTTAGAACCTAGAACCGGTTCTAAACCACAATCCCTTCCCTGCACCCATGGCTGAACCCCTTGTCGTAGAGGAGGGACTTCGCCTTCATCCCTTCGCTGCGGGCCCGCAGCACGTCCCCCACCACGATGAGCGCCTGCTTGCCGATGCCGGCATCCCTCACCTTGGCCGCAATATCCGCCAGCGTCCCGGTCAGTACCTGCTCGTCAGCCCAGGAAGCCTTGGCCACCACGGCGACAGGGGTGTCCTCCTGATAGGCGCCGGAAAGAAGCTCCTGCACCACCTTTTCGATCATGGAGATGGAAAGGTAGATCACTAATGTGGCGCCGACCTGCGCGATGTTCCGCAACTGCTCCCGCTCGGGCACGGGCGTCCTCCCGGCCAGTCGCGTGATCACCACCGTCTGCGACACCTCGGGAAGGGTCAGCTCCTGCCTGAGGGTGGCTGCGGCGGCGAAGGCGCTGGTGACACCGGGTACGACCTCGTAGCCGATACCGAGCCGGTCCAGTTCCTCCATCTGCTCCTGGATGGCGCCATAGATGGAGGGATCACCGGTGTGCAGGCGCACCACCCGCTCCCCAGCCAGTACGCCCTCGGCCAGGACCTTGGTGGTCTGCTCCAGGTCCATCCCCGCGGAATCGTAGACGCGGGCATCCGGCGCATAGGTGAGCACCAGTTCGCGATCGACGAGGCTGCCGGCATAGACGACGACATCCGCCTCGCCCAAAAGGCGCGCCCCCTTTACCGTGATGAGCTCGACGTCGCCGGGACCGGCGCCGACAAAATGGACTATGTTCTCATGGGACATGGAAACACCTTTCAAAAAAGCATTAACGCAAAGAGGCCAAGCCGCGGAAACGCAAAGAAAAAACTGAAACGGGGAAAGGCCGCACAGGCACAAAGGGAAGCAACTGTAGGGGCGAATAATCATTCGCCCGTCGCCGCATCTGCCACCCCGGTCTCTCTCGCCGTCGGCGCTGACTGAGGCGCCGCCAGCTGGGCAAATAATTATTTGCCCCTACAACAGCCGAAAGCAATTTGGGTTACAGCGGGTTCTTCCTCACGATCAGCATGGAGAGGTAATCGAGCTTCTGGCCCACCAGCGCCTCCAGGTCGTGATGCACCTCTTCCTCGGCGGAACCGACCCGGCGCACGAAGACGCCCCCTTTGTCGCGCCCCAACTCCTTGAGCGCCGCGTAGACCGAGTCAAACACGCGGTTCACCTTCATGAGCACCACGGTATCGAACTCCTCCAGGGTGCGCTTCAGCTCGTCCTTTTCGTAGGTGGCGGGGAGAATGGCGATGCGCTCGGCCCCAAGCCCGAGCGGCAGACCGGAGACGGCGGAGGAGGCGAGGATACTGGAGATGCCCGGCACCACTTCTATCTTTATCTCCGGGTACTTGGCGAGGAAGATCCTGTGGATGTACAGGTAGGTGGAATACAGAAACGGGTCGCCGATGGTTACGAAGGCGACATCCTTGCCGGCGGCTATCCGCTGCGCGACCTGGTCCGCGGCCTCCTCCCAGAACGGGTCCAGCCCCTGCTGGTCTTTCACCATGGGGAACAGTTGGACCAGCACCTCCTGGCGGCTGCGGTCGATGAACTCCTCTACGATGGAAAGGGCGTAGCTTCCCCCCTCGGCCGCACCGGTCGGGGCACAGATGACATCCACGCTCCGCAAGATACGCTCCGCCTTCCTGGTCAACAGTTCCGGATCGCCCGGCCCCACACCTACCGCGTAGACAACCGCCACTACTCCTCCCCTTTCCAGGCGGCGATCACGTACACCGGGTTGTGGGCAGCGAACATCTTGTAGTCGGTGAGGCTGCGGGTCTTGGAGATGTTGACGCAGGTGACCTCGACGGTGTACCCGTGATCTTCCAGGAACTCCACGGACTTGGTCAGGGTGTCGAGGGTCACGGCGTTGAGGACGATGAAGCCGTCCGGCTTGAGGCGCTTGTCCACCGCCTCGATGATCTCCTCCAGCATCCCGCCGGAGCCGCCGATGAAGACGCGGTCCGGATCGGGCAGATCCTCCAGCCCTTCGGGAGCGAAGGTCTCGGCCACGGTGACGTTGCGGGCCACGAACTTCTTCAGGTTCTCCTTGAGGTAGGTGAGGTACTGGGGATTCTTCTCCAGGGCGAAGATGCGGCCGTTGGGCATCAGGTTCCCCGCCTCGATGGAGACGGAACCGCTGCCGGCGCCGATGTCCCACATCACCAGGTCATCCTGCAGTTGCAGCTTGCCCAGGGTGATGGCGCGCACCTCCTCCTTGGTGATCAGCTTCTTGACCGTGGCGAACTCCTCGTCGCGGATGCCGATGACCGGGTAGTTCTCGAGGTTGGGCTCCCAGGTCTTGATGAGGATCAGGATGTTGAGCGGTGAGCACTTGAAGTCGACCAGGCCGCGGATATCGGTCTTGGTGAATTTCTCCGTGGCAAGCCCGAGATCCTCGCAGACCCAGGCCTCGTACCCCTCGGCGCCGCGCCCGATCAACTCCCTGGCCAGAACGGCGGGGGTGTTGACGCTGTCGGTGAGGATGGCGATCTTTTCGGAGGCGATGATGCGGTCGAGGGCCGGCTTGATCCCCCTGCCGTGGACGGAGACAAAGGTGGCGTCGTCCCACGGCTCCTTGATGCGGGCGAAGGCGTACTGGACGCTGGTCACGTTGGGATAGATCTCAACCCGCTCCTTGGGGAGGTTTCTGAGCAGGAAACGGGCGACGCCGAAGAAGTTGGGATCGCCGGAGCCGAGAACCACGGTTTTGCGCTCCGTGTTCTTCAGGTATTCCAGCATGATGGAGAGGTCTTCCAGGGGACGCTTCTCCCCCTTGAAGTCGGGAAAGATGTCCAGCAGACGCTTGTGTCCGATCAGGACGTCGGCGCTGTAGATCACCTCGAGTGCCTGTTTGCCGAACCCCTCCCACCCCTCGATGCCGGCGCCGACGAGGAAAATCTTTTGTTCCGCCATACCCCCTCCTTTCCATCAGAACATAATCAGATAATCTCCCTCCCCGAGGGAAGGTCCGGAGGGGGGAAAGCGCAGGCATTTTCCGCCAAAGCCGCAGCCCCCTCCCTGTCCCTCCCCCTCCGGGGGCGGGGACGTAATGCTACCTGTCGAAGTACAGCGTCTCGCCCTGGTACCCGGCCAGGAACACCCGCACCTTCTGCCAGGGCGCCAGTTCGGCGCAGGCCTCGGCGACCTTGCCGCAGACGAGCTTTATGAGCGCCTTGTCGTAACCCGATGCCTCCAGCAGGTGCCGCGCCGTGTTCGCCTCCCGCGCGAGCTTTTCCAGGTGCGCGGTGCGCGGGTTCTCCTTCAGCCAGGCCGTTACCGCCATCAGGTCCAGATCCGAGGAGGTGACGTGGGTCTGCTGGTGGCCGCAGGCGATCTTCACCAGCTTGGCGAACTGCCCTGCCACGACCACCTCGGGGACCCCTTTCCTGGCGCAGCTTTGCAGCGAGTAGCCGAAATGGTCCCCCATCATCACGTACGATTCGTCGGTCAGCTTGAGGACCCGCTGCAGAGCCAGCTCCGAGCTGCGTCCCGTGGAGAGGACCACGGTCCGGGAGCCGCAGGCGAGCGCAACATCGACGGCGGTGTCCACGGTGTCGGTCCACGCCTTGGTGGATATCGGCTTCACGACGCCCGTCGTTCCCAGGATGGAGAGCCCGCCGATGATCCCCAGCCGCTCGTTCAGCGTCTTCTTGGCCAGTTCCTCGCCGTTGGGGATGCTGATGGTGAAGGTGAGGGTGGCCGGTACGCAGCGGACGGCGAAGACTTCCTTCACCACCTCGAGGATCATGCTGCGCGGGACAGGGTTGATGGCCCATTCGCCCACCGGGACCGCCAGCCCCGGCTTGGTGACCTTGCCTATCCCGACGCCCCCCTCGATGATGATGCGGTTCTTCGTGAACATGTCGACCCGCGCCGTGACGTGGATCTCGGCGCCGTTGGTCACATCGGGGTCATCCCCGGCGTCCTTGACTACATAGCAGGAAGCGGTGTTGTCGCGCAGCACGCCCCCCTCGATGCGGAACCGCGCCCCCTTGCCGCAAGGCAGCGTCAGTTGCACCTCGTCGACCAGGGCCTGGTCACGCAGCATCTGGGCGGCGCCTTTAACAGCGGCAGCGGCACAGGCACCTGTGGTGAAGCCGTATCTGAGTTCTTTCCCGCTCATACTTCATCCCATGTAAAGACCGAACATTGAAAGTAAGGCATGAAAATACAGGCCGGTAATGGGTCCCGGCATAGTAAAACTGGTTCGCAGGCTAGGCTTCGACGGCCTGGATCAAAATGGCGTTCATGACCGCCGCCGCGACATTGGAGCCACCCTTGCGTCCGATGTTGGTGACGAACTGCAGCTCCGGGTATTCCCGGGCCAGCTCCCGCAAGGCTTCCTTGCTCTCCGCGGCGCCGACAAAGCCGACCGGCAAGGCCACGATCAGCCTGGGTCGCACCCCTTCCTCGCGGATGAGCCTGATCAACTCGAAAAGGGCAGTGGGAGCGTTGCCGATGACGAATATGCCGTTGCCGGCGTCGCTCGCCGCCTTACGCATGGCGAGGATGGAGCGGGTCACCCCCTGCTCCTTGGCCTCCCGGGCCACCTGCGGGTCCGCGACGAAACAGGAGAGCTGCGCGCCGAAACGGTTGAGCCGCTCCTTGTTCATCCCCGAGATGATCATGGTGGTGTCGGTCACGACGCCGAGTCCCGCCCGGAGCGCCTCGATGCCCGAGGCGACCGCCTGCTCCGTGATCACCATGCTTCGGGCGTAATCGAAATCGGCGCTGGTGTGGATGGCCCGGCGGACCAGCGGCCACATCTGCGCGTTCCAATTATGCGGTCCCAGCTCATCCTCGATGATGCGGAACGACTCCGCCTCGATCTCCTCGGGGCGCAGGTGCACCGACATCAGTGCCACCTCTGCTCGGTAAGGCTCTCGGCGACACGCTCGACCACGACCTCGGCCAGCTTGTCGTGCACGCCCAGGTGCTTGCCAAGGACCATCTCCACGCCCGGGTGGCGTTTCCTGGCCTCCTCCAGCTCCTCGGGGAGGTCCTCCAGGACGTGGGCGCCCATGTAGAGGAAGTAGGGGACCAGGAGTATGCGCTCCGCCCCCTGCGCCACGCAGGCATCCACCCCCTGCTGGATATTGGGAAGGTGCTGTTCGCGGAAAGAGACCTCGACGATCTCGAACTGCGTCATCTTCTGCACCCGTTTGGCGATCTCGTGCACCGCGTTATTTGCCTCGGCGATCCTGCTGCCGTGAGCCATCAAAAGTAATGCCGTCTTCATGTCTGCTCCATTCAAAAATCAACTGCCTTAACGCAAAGCCTCGGAGCCGCAAAGAAAATCGTTGAACGTATGCTTCTGTTTTCCTTTGCGTCTTGGCGCCTTCGCGTCTTTGCGTTAAAGCCTCTCTTGTTTAAAAACTTGCCCACGCTTTCCGGTATTCGCGAATCAGCTTCTCCACCGCGCGTTTGGCGGGCGCTTTCCAGGGACCGACGGCGGCGACAACCAGGTTCTTCGGGGCGAACAGGGCATGTGCCGTGTGCTTCAGCTCTTCCGCGCCGACGGCGGCCGCCTCGGCGCGATCCTCGTCGATGCTCCTGATCAGCGACATCAACTCGCCCCAGCCGTACCGGACCTGCATCTCGTACGTGGAATCAGCGCTGTACTCGAGATCGTAGAAGTACCCTTCCTTGACCCGCGCCAGCTCGGCCTCCCCGACCTCCTCGAAGGCGAGGCTCTTCACCTCGCGCAGCACCTCGGAGACGGCCAGCACCAAGTTCTCCGGAGCGGTGGCGAGCTCGATGGCGAAGGCGCCGGTTTCCTCGTAGGCGGACAAGGAGGCGTCCACGGAGTAGACGATGCCAAGCTTCTCCCGCAGCGACAGGTGCAGCCGGGAACTGCCGCCTCCGGAGAGAATGCGCCTGATCAGCCGGAGCCCCATGAGGCGCTTGTCCTGCCGGGCGAAACCGCGGAAGGCGATCTGCAGGTTCACCTGGCTGTCCGAATCCTTCACGAAGAGCGAACAGGGCTCCTGCTGCACCTGGTTGGCCGGGACCGGCGGTATCGCCGCACCGCCGCTCCAGCCGGCGAAATACCTCTCGCAGGCCTCGAAGAACTGCGCCGGGTCGTGCCTTCCCGCAGCGACGACGAGCGCGTTGCCGGGAACGTAGTGATCGGCGAGATAGCGGCGCAGATCCTCTTCCGTGATCCCCTTGATGCTCTCGAGAAACCCGATGGTGGGGGTGCCAAGCGGGTGGTCGGGCCAGAGCAGCCTGCTGCAGAGGTTGCTGGTGTTGGTCTCCTCGCCGCGCTCGTTGATGTCCTCCAGCGCCTCCTCGGTGATGATGCGCTTCTCTATCTCCAGCCCTTCCAGGGTCGGGGTCAAAAGCATCGAGGAAAAAAGGCGTACTCCCTCGGCTATCTGCTCGGGATGGACGCGGGAGAAGTAGCAGGTGGTCTCCTCGTCGGTGGCCGCGTTGACGCTGCCGCCGATGGCCTCGAAGGCGATCTCAAGTTCCAGGTTGGAAGCAAATTCGCTGGAGCCGCGGAAGAGCATGTGCTCCAGGAAGTGGGAGATGCCGGCCTTGCCGGGGGTGTCGTTGCGCCCTCCCGCTTTTATGTAGATGGCGATCTCCGCACTGTGCAGATGCGGCATCTCGACTGAAACGAGGCGCAATCCGTTGGGGAGAACCTTCTTGGTACAACTGAGCATCAAACCTCCGCACTTCAGAGTGCCGCCCCCTCCAGGGTGAGCCAGGCGACCGCCGCGTAACGCGCCAGCTTGCCGGTCAGGACCAGGAGGGAAAAGCGGATGAAACCGACCTGCAGCACGCCGCCCACCAGGCAGAGCGGGTCGCCGATCACCGGCAGGAAGCTGAACAGAAGCGACAGCGAACCGAAGCGTTCATAAAACCGCTCCGCCTTCAGCGTCGTCGCCTCGTCCATGCGCAGCACGCGGCGCCTCAGAAAGTCGCCGCCGTAGAGGCCGATCCAGTAGGTGCTGAGCGCTCCCAGGTAGTTGCCGGCGGTGGCGACCATGACCACGGCGACAGGATTCTGCCCCCCGATCAACAGTGTCACGACCAGCCACTCCGAGCCGAGCGGCAACAGGGTGGCGGCCAGGAAACTCAGCAGAAACAGGGAATAAAACCCGTAATTGACCAGCCACTCGTGCATTCCGGTCAAATTAGCGGAAAGGGTCCGGATTGTCAAACAACATTGAATTAAATCGGGGCAAACAATGGGCCGTGGGAGCGGCTGTGACAGAGCGCGGGGAGGGCGAGTGCAACTTTTTTGTTGACATTAGAGACTTCGGGTGGCATTAACGCAGTCATGATCAACACCGGCTACTTTACCTTTACTAACTTTTACTTTTGGTACGGCTTTTATTTTAGGCCGTCGCCCCGGGTAGAGGTGTAATTTAGGTAGCAGGTACTAAATTCCGAACCGAAGCCGGGGTGGCAGGATTCTCCTCCCCCTTACGGTTCGGATAGCAGATCACCAGAACATCATACTAAGGGCCGGGGGAGCAATCCTTCCGGCCCTTTCGCTTTCGGGGACCAAAAAGGAGCGTGAGTATGATCGTGGTAATGAAGGCAGGAGCGCCGAAGAAGGAAAGGGACGCCGTCACCAAGAGGATCAAGGAACTGGGCTACACCCCGCACATCATCCGCGGCACCACCCGGGACGTGATCGGCGCGGTCGGGGACGAGCGGGGCAAGAGCGTGTTGCAGACGCTCGAGTCGATGCAGGGAGTGGAGAGCGTGGTTCCCATCCTGCAGCCCTACAAGCTGGCTTCCAAGGAAGTGAAGAAAGAGCCGAGTGTCGTGCGCATCTCCGACACCCTCTCCATCGGCGGGAAGGAACTCGTGGTCATGGCCGGCCCCTGTTCCGTGGAAAACGAGGAACAGATCATCGAGTCCGCCAAGGCCGTCAAGGCGGCAGGCGCCCAGATGCTCAGGGGGGGCGCCTTCAAACCCCGCACCTCACCCTACTCCTTCCAGGGGCTTGAGGAAGAAGGACTGAAACTCCTCGCCAAGGCCCGCGATCTCACCGGCCTCCCCTTCGTCACCGAGGTCATCGACCCCGAAAGCGTCGACCTGGTCGCCTCCTACTCCGACATGCTCCAGATCGGTGCCCGCAACGCCCAGAACTTCGCCCTGTTGAAGAAAGTGGGGCAGATCAACAAGCCCATCCTGTTGAAGCGCGGCATGTCCATGACCATCCAGGAGTTCCTGATGAGCGCCGAGTACATCATGAGCGAGGGGAACCAGTCAGTGATCCTGTGCGAGCGCGGCATCAGGACCTTCGAGACCGCCACCAGGAACACCCTCGACCTCTCCGCCATCCCCGTGCTCAAGAGCAAGACCCACCTTCCCGTGGTCATCGATCCTTCCCACGGCACCGGCAACTACCACTACATCGCGCCGATGTCGTACGCGGCGGTCGCCGCAGGCGCCGACGGACTGATCATCGAGGTGCATCCCGACCCGGAGAAGGCATCTTCGGACGGCCCCCAGTCCTTGAAGCCCAAGAAGTTCCAGGCACTGATGGACCGGCTGCGGCTCTTCGCCGAAGCGGCGGAGAAGACGCTGTAAAGGCGGGGGCTGGGGACCAGTGGCCAGGGGGGGAAGGTTTTAGCGTTCCCCTCCCGGCCACCCCTCCTCCCCAACTGTAGGGGCGAATAATTATTCGCCCAGCGCCGCTGCATGAAGGACACGCTACCTCTATACAAGATGAAGGATCAGGGAGAATGATTATTCGCCCCTACGGTTGGACGGTTGGACGGTTGGACGGTTGGACGGTTGGACGGGTGGACGGATGGCGATTGGGCAGGGCGCCCTTACTGGCGCGGCAGGCTTTTTACGGTATGCTCTCCGGGTACTTGCACCGGAGGAGGTGACCACATGCCCGTCCTGCGTCCCCTGCTGATCCTGATGCTTCTTGTGGCCGTCGCCGCCGCACCCTCCGAGGGTGCCCGGCGCGGCGCCCCCGCGCACGCCTCATCCGCCACCGAACAGGATGTGCTGAAGGACTTCGAAACCATCCTCGACCTCTGGCGCGACGGCAGATACGACGATCTCTACCAGCACACCAGCGGCGGCAGGGACGGCAAGGAGAAGTTCGCCGGCCGGCTCTCCTCCGCCCCGCGCAAACCTGCGTGCTGCTGGGAGAAGATCCAGGAGCCCAAGGTCTCGCTGAAAAGCGGCAGCAGCGCGATCGTGCAGGCGCGCCTCGGCTTCGAGTCCAGCACGCCCGGCACGGAATTCGTCACCACGTCCATTCATCTGAGGAAAGAAGCTGCGGGTTGGAGCATCTCGCAGTCCGAGCTTTACTCATTGGCCGACCTCTCCAACAAGAAGCGCAGGTACAAATACCTCCCCATCCAGCCCAAGAAGTAGCAGCAAGCCCCCCCCTCCACATCAGGCTCTATTATATAAATAGACAGCGACGCTGCCGCCGACGCCCCTTCCCCCTCCGGGGGGAGGTTGGGAGGGGGAAGTATTACCTCCTCTGGCGGGGGTGAGGGTAGAAGGGAGCGACCTTGCCGCTTGACCCGTGCCACCCCTTCCGGTACTCTAGGCGGATGTCATTAAAACAAAACGATACCGTCACCAATAAACCCGAATTGCTCTCACCCGCAGGCTCCCTGGAGGCCTTTTTCGCCGCGATGGAGAAAGGCGCCGACGCGGTCTACGCAGGCTTGCGGGACTTCTCCGCCCGCGCGAAAGCGAAGAACTTCACCCTCTCCCAGATGGAGCGCATGACCGCGTACGCCCATGCCCATGGCAAGAAGGTCTACGTCACCCTCAACACGCTCATAAAAGAAAACGAACTGCCGCTGCTCATCGACAACCTGGCCGCCCTGGAGGCGATGCGGGTTGACGGCGTGATCCTGCAGGATATGGCCGTGGCGCGCCTGGCGCGGGAGTTCTTCCCGGGCATCCCGCTGCACGCCTCCACGCAGATGACCATCCACAACTCGCTGGGGGTGCGCCAGCTCGAGGAGCTCGGCTTCGAGCGCGTGGTGCTGGCCCGCGAACTGCACATCGACGAGATCAAGACCATCGTGGCGTCGAGCCGCGCCGAGATCGAGTGCTTCATCCACGGCGCCCTCTGCTTCTCCATCTCCGGGCAGTGCTTCTTTTCCTCGTTCCTCGGCGGGCACAGCGGCAACCGCGGACGCTGCGCGCAACCTTGCCGCCGCCAGTACAAGCACAAAGGGAAAGAAGGGTACTACCTCTCCACCAACGACTTCTCCAGCATCGAGATGATCCCCCAGCTCATCGAGGCGGGCGTCCATTCGCTGAAGATCGAAGGGAGGATGAAATCGGCGGAGTACGTGGCCCGCGTCATCGGCGCCTACCGCATGGTTCTGGACGCGGCGCCGGGTCAGCACGCGGCCAAGGTTGCCGAGGCCAAGGAACTCCTCAAACTTTCCTTCGGCCGGGTGCCGACCAAGGGCTTCCTCGCCTCGCACAACCCGACCGACATCGCCACCCCCTCCATCAAGGGAGCCACCGGGCGCTACCTGGGGGACATCAGGGAGATCCGCGGCAACCGGATCAGCTTCGACACCCGGGACGCGCTGCACGTCGGCGACCGGATCCGCGTGCAGCCCAAGAGCGACATGGCCGGCCGCGCCTTCACCATAAAGGAGCTGTACCTGGGGGGGAAGAAGGTGATGAACGCCAGGGAGAATACCCTGGTCTCGACGCCGTCGCCCTTCCCGTTCAAGCTGGGCGACTCGGTGTTCAAGGTCTCCTCCGAAACGGCCTTCACCATGAGCGAGAACGCCTGCCTCAGGCGGCTGGAAGGAGTCAAGGGGGGGAGCATCCCCTGCCGGCTCACCCTCTCCTACCAGGACCAGAAGCTGAAGATCGACGCCAAGGTGCTCGGCAGCGACCTCAGCACCGAATTCGAACTGGGCGAACTGGAGGCCTCGCGCACCAGCGACATGGAAGGGGTTCTGCGCGCGCAGTTCTCCAAGAGCGGCGACACCCAGTTCACCCTCGCCTCGCTGTCGGCCCCGGACTTTCCCGCGCTGATGATCCCCCCCCCCGTCCTCAAGGACATCCGGCGCCGCTTCTACGCGTGGCTCTCAGAGCAGTCGCTGGGCGCGCTCAAAGACAGGAGCGCGCAGAACCGGGAAAGGGCGCTGGCCGCCCTGGTGGGGAAACGCCCGTCGCCCTCTCGCGGCAAGGAAGAACTCGCCGTCAAGCTCGAGCACGTCAAGGAGTGGCACGAGTTGCACCGCGACCTGGTCGACACGGTGGTCCTGCCGGTCTCCAAGGCGAACCTGCACCAGTTCGGCCCCTTCGCGCGCAAGCTCAAGGGGAGCGAGCACAAGGTGATCTGGCAGCTCCCATTCATCATCTTCGAGGCGGACCTCCCCTTCTACCAGGAGGCGGTGCAGGGGATCATGCGTGCCGGCTTCAAACGTTTCGAGCTCACCAACCTGTCCCATTTCCAGTTCTTCAAGGGAACCGACGCCGAGCTGAACACCGACTACCGGCTCTTCTCGCTGAACAGCCAGGCGCTCCTCTCCTGGCAGGAACTGGGGGTCTCGCGTGCCACCCTCTACATCGAGGACGACCGCGCCAACCTTGCCCAGCTCCTCTCAAGCAACCTGAAAATCGACCGCGGCGTGCTGCTCTTCGCGCCGGTCCCGGTAATCACCTCGAAGATCGCCATCAAGGATATGAAGGGGGACGCGCCGCTCGCCTCCGACCGCGGCGACCTCTACTCGGTCAAGGTGAAGGACCACCTCACCGTGGTGAGCGCGCAGACGCCGTTCGCCCTGACCCAGTACCGAAGCGACCTGCGCGGGCTCGGCTGCAGCAGGTTCCTGCTCGACCTTTCCGCGCTGCAGCAGCAGGAACGCGAGCGGGTGCTGGAGGCGTACCGCAAGGGAGTAGCCGTCCCGGGCGCCTCGGAGTTCAACTTCAGTACCGGGCTCGTGTAAGCCATGGGGATCATCGACAAAATCAAGGGGCGCATTCAGGACCGGCTCAACGATCCCGCCTTCATGGGCCTGGTGCAGGAGCAAAGCCTCAAGGATCTCCTGCTGCGACGGGAGTTCCGCATCACGCAGGAGTACCTGCAGCGCGAGTTCCTCGACAAGACCCTGGACGATGAGCTGGTGGAATTCAAGCTCGTCATCGGCAACGGCTACTGCGAGGTTTCCGGTCGATTAAAGAAGCGCCTGGTTCCGTTCGCCCTCCCCTTTTCCGCCAGTTTCGCCATCGAAGGGATCGAGTTCAGCGCCGCGCGCAAGTGCGTTTTCCTCAAGCTCGGGCCGGTGTCGCCGCTCGATCTCGACTGGCTGACCGGGAAGGTGGTGCAAAGGATACCGGCGTTGAGCATGATGGGGGAGATGCTCGTGTGCGACCTGAACAAGGTACCGCGCCTGGCCGAACTTTTCGCCCACCGGGTGAAGGGGATCAGCATCTGGGATTACATTACACTGAAGGAACTCTGGCTTAAGCAGGGTGAAATAGGAGGAAGGGTGGGGGTGGTTCTATGACAGATTATCTGGTGCGCGCCATAGCCAAGTCGGGGAGCGTGAGGGCACTTGCCTGCGTCACCACAGGCACCGTCAGCGAGATTTGCCGGCGCCACGGCACACTCCCGACAGCCACCGCGGCGCTGGGACGCTCGATAACCGCCGGGGCACTCATGGGAGCCATGCTGAAGACCGGCCAGCGGGTGGCGCTGCGTTTCGAGGGGAACGGCCCGCTGAAGAAGATCGTGATCGAGGCCGACAGCGACGGCAGCGTGCGTGGTTACGTGGGCGACCCGCAGGTGCACCTGCTTCGTTCCGATGGTGCCCTCGACGTCCCCAATGCCCTGGGACGCGCTGGTTTTCTCACCGTCGCCAAGGACCTGGGGCTCAAAGAGCCATACCGTGGCACCGTTCAGCTTTACACCAGCGGCATCGCCGAGGATCTCGCCCTGTACCTGGTGGAGTCAGAGCAGATCCCGTCGGCAGTCGGGATTGCCGAGTTCATCGAACAGGACGGCCAGGTCACCGCATGCGGCGGCTTCCTGATCCAGGCCGTACCTCCCATCGATCCCCTGGTGGTCGAGGGTTTGATGGACCGGATCGAGAAGCTCCCCCCTTTGAGCGAGTTGCTGCGCGGGGGGAAGACGCCGGAGGAGATCATGGCGATGCTCCTGTCGGAAATGGAGTACGACGTGTTGGAGAAGCGCACCATCGCCTTCGCCTGCAGTTGCAGCAGGGAGCGTATTGAGCGGGTGCTGATCTCGATGGGGAAGAAGGAACTCACCTCCCTGCTCAAGGAGCAGCACGGCGCAGAGGTCACCTGTGAATTCTGCGGCGAGCGTTACCGCTTCAGCGAAGCCGACCTGGAGCGGCTGATCGCGGAAGTAGACTCCGCCAAGACCTAATAAGGCGGATCACACCCGAAAGGAACAGGGATGAAGGGGATGAACGGGATGACATCGTGAAAGGATGTATCCCCTGCATCCGTTTCATCCCTGTTTGCTTTTCTTTGCGTCTTTGCGGCTTTGCGTGAGGCTGTTGTTGCGGTTTTGCGTTATACTTCCCCCGTGACGTTTCACATTAAGCCGTTCCGGGAGGTGCCCCATGAGAATCCACGACATCACTGTCGCGCTGTCACCCGATCTCCCCTCCTACCCGGGGGACCCTTCCGTCACCGTCGAGCCCTGGCACCGTATCGCCAAGGGGGACGCCGCCAACCTTTCCCGCATCACACTCGGCAGCCACTCCGGTACCCATATCGATCCCCCCCGCCATTTCAACGACGCCGGCATCACGGTTGACGAGATTCCGCTCGACCTCCTCATCGGCCAGGCACGGGTTGTTGAGATCCCCCACGCCAGGAATATCGGGCGGAACGAACTGGAGCCGCTGCAGCTGAAGGGAGTGGAAAGGCTTCTGATCAAGACCGGCAACTCGGAGTTCTGGAGCGAGCGGGAGTTTCGCACCGATTTCGCCGCGCTGACGGTGGAGGGGGCGCACTACCTGCACCACTTGAAGGTGAAGCTGGTGGCGGTCGATTACCTGTCGGTGGAGCCGATGGACGGGGATGGCGAGGTGCACCGCATTCTTCTGAACGGGGGGATCCCGGTGATCGAGGGGGTGAACCTAACAGGGGTCGCGGCGGGGGACTACCAGCTGATCTGCCTGCCGTTGAAGCTGAAGGATGGAGACGGGGCACCAGTCCGTGCGCTCCTGGTCGACAATCCCGGGGCTGCGGAACAAGGTTTCGATCCGCACACCAGCAGGTGGCCTCTTTCATAAGGGTTCTTCGGAGAATTCCGCGGAGGGCGGCCGTGGCCTCCCCTCCCCTTGCGGGAGGAAGACCGTTGTGGAACGGTTCACCGGGATTCCGGGATGAACCGTGGTAAGATGGGCAACATAAACAAGGGGACTGGCTCCTGGAGCCAGTCCCCTTTTCATTTGCGCCGGCAGGCTGAAGCCCGGGCCGAAGAACTTACAGGGCCTTCTGTTTGTTGCAGCACCCTTTCTGCACCGGCTGGTCCGCGGGCTGCTGGTCCTGCTGCAGCTTGGCGCACTTGGCGCAGCCGGCTGCCGGAGCAGCCTCTGCCCCTTTCAGCTTCTGGCACTTGTCGCAGGCAGGCTGTACGGCCGCTCCCTTGGCGCACTTGTCACAGGCAGGCTTAGCGGCAGCCCCCTTGGCACACTTGTCACACCCTGCCTGCGCAGCGGCCCCTTTCGGGCAGTTGTCACACGGCGCGGCAGCACCCTTTACGCATTTTTCGCAATTGGCCTGGGCGGCGGGATCCTTTTTCGGGCAGTTGGCGCACGGAGCGGCCCCCTGCTCGATGGCTGCCGCCTTGGGGCAGTTGGCGCAAGGCGCCTGCTGCTGCACCTGCTGCATCTTGGCGCAGTTGCCGCACCCCGGTTTAACCGCTTGCTGCTCGTCACCCCAGACCGCCAGGGCTCCCGCCACCAGCAAAACCACCGGAATCAGCGCCAACAACAAAGTCTTCTTCATAGATACCCTCCCTTATATATTCCTTCGCATAACCTTAACGCTTCTGTAGGGGCGAATAATCATTCGCCCGCCTGCATCACACCTTATCTTCTCTCGCCATTCACGTTGATCGGGGCACCCACGACTGGGCAAATATTATTTGCCCCTACAGCGTTGAGCCCCGGCAGCACTGTAAAACAAGAGGTTATTGCGCCGGCTGCTCCCGCTCCTCGAACGCCCCTTCCGGCGCGGCCGCCAGGAAATCCGCGTCGAGCGGCGCCACCGCCTCGATCACCTTGCCGCGCGGCCCGGTAAAGCGCATGGCCCGGCAGTGCAGCATCATCCTGCTGGCGGGTATGCCGCCGTAGCTCTCGTCGCCTATGATGGGAAAGCCGGAGTGGGCCAGGTGCACGCGGATCTGGTGAGTGCGCCCGGTGAGCGGCTTCGCCTCGATGGCGGTCACCCCGCGCCCTTCACCAAGGACGTTGAACACGGTGCGCGCAGGTTTCCCCCGGTGCGACACGCCATAACGGAACTTGTTGACCCGGTCCAGCGGCGCATCCACCTTCCAGCTCTGCTGGTCCGGCGAACCCGACACCAGCGCCCAGTAGGTCTTCTGCACCTTCCCCTCCTTGAGGAGGTTCGAGATCAGCGTCGCCGCCTGCTTGTGCTTGGGGAAGAACATCACGCCGCTGGTGCCGCGGTCCAGACGATGCACCACGCGGGAGGGATCCCGCAGCCCGATGCTCTTCATGTAACACTCCACGGCGTACTCGACGGTCCCCTTCAACTGGTACGGGGTGCGCTGGCTGTTGACGCCGACCGCCTTGTACACGGCCAGGAAATCCTTGTCCTCGTACAGGAGCTCGTGCTTCTGGTACACCAGCTCGACGCAGCGCTCCGCCTCCATCAGCCCCAGTGCGACCTCATCACCTTCCTTCACCTGGCGCGACGCCACCCTGACCAACACCTGGTTGATGTTGCAGCCGCCCCAATCGATCACCCGGCGGATCTCCCCCTTGGAGAGTTGGGGGAACAGCGCCTTGGCTGCGTCGTCCAGTCTCAATCCGGACTGTTCAGCGTCTATCCGTGCGGTGAGTATCATGACAGGTGCCTCTGGGCGCGAAGAAGGGCGACGATGGTCTTGCCGTCGGTGATGCTGCCGTCGGCCGCCATCGCCAGCGCCTGGTCAAACGGTAGTTTCTGACAGGAAATCTCCTCGTACGCCTCCGGTGCGGCCTCTCCCTGAGAGAGACCGGTGGCGAGATAGAGATGCACCACCTCGTCGAAGACGCCGGGTGAGGGATGAACGACTCCGAGGGAAACGATCTTGCGCGCCACCAGCCCGGTCTCCTCCATCAACTCGCGGGCAGCGCACAGGTGCGGGTCCTCCCCGGGAGCGAGCCGTCCCGCCGGAATTTCCAGCAGGAAATCGTCCACCGCGGGGCGCAGTTGCCGGATCAGCGTTACGCAGCCGTCATCGTGCAGCGCGAGGACGCCGGCACCGCCGGGATGACGGACGACCTGGTAGGTGTACCACCCCTGATCGCCGATGAGCACGTCCATCTGCTCGATGCCGACCACGAGGCCGTTGAAAAGCATAGCCCTGTTCTTCGTTTGCATGAATCCCCCAGGGAAGATACATACCATTTCCGTGATGGATTTGACAAAAGATAAATTAGGCCGGGACCCGAAAGGACGGCACGAGAGGAGTGGCGCAGAAGACATGCGCAATTTACGGTGGATTATCTTCTGCCCATCTGGTAACCTCTGGAGCTTATACCCAAAAACTAATGCGAGGTGAATAACATGGCACAAGCTAAAGACGGGGACCGCGTAAAGGTTCATTATACAGGGCGACTGGACGACGGCACCGTGTTCGACTCTTCCGAGTGCGGCGAGGACGATTGCGGCTGCGGCCACGGTCCGCTGGAATTCGTCATCGGTTCCGGCCAGGTCATCCCTGGTTTCGACGCGGGTGTGAAGGGGCTTTCCGTCGGCGATTCCAAGACCATCCACATCCCGGTGGACGAGGCCTATGGCGAAAGAATGGAAGAGATGGTGGCGGTGGTGCCGCGCGGCGATCTTCCTGCTGAGATGAAGCCGGAAGTGGGGCAGCAGTTGGAAGTGACCCAGGAAGACGGCCAGGTCTTCAACGTGATGGTTACCGAGGTGACCGACGAAACCATCACCATCGACGCCAACCACCCGCTTGCAGGCCAGGCACTCAACTTCGACCTCAAACTGGTCGAGATCCTCTAGGCCAGAAAGCACAAAAAGGCGGACAACAAAAAATCCCCTCCCCGAAAGGAGGGGATTTTTTTATCCCCAGCGACCTTGGAAAGGCCGGCCTAGTTCTCCGTCATGAAGTGCTGCTCGTAAAGGTCTTCCAGTTCCTGGAGGTGACGGGACTCGTCCGCCAGCATCTTCTTGAACAGGACTGCCATGGGAGCGCCCTCGCAGCCGCGGGACATCCGGTCGTAGAAGTCGATGGATCCCTTCTCGAGGTGGATGGCATACGCCATTGCATCACGTGCGGTCGAATCGGGGCGGAGCTCCCTTTTCGGCAGGACGTAGTCGAGGTTCATGGTGGGAACCGGCTGGTGCAGCCCCTCTCCCCCCTTCATCTCCCCTTCGACCAGCGCCTTCTCCAACTGGTGCTTGTGCTCCAGTTCGTCGAAAGCCGCTTCCTTGATGATCTGACGGGCGGCCTTGTCTTTAACGATGCGGAGCGCGGCAAGATATGCGCGGAAGCCCTCGTTTTCCATCTGGGCGGCCATTTCGATCGCTGCTTCAAATGTGTAACAGACATCACCTTGTTCAGCCATGGCAGGTCTCCTCTAGTCTTTGTTGTGAAAGGCTTTTTAACACAAGAAAACCCGGAGCACAAGGTTTTGTATACACTTCGCCATGTAAATGGAGATTCAAATAACACCTGCTACACTATCGGCTGTTGTTATGAGTCCAAACGGGTGTTCTGGACAGTCAACTGACGCGGCGGAGGCGGGTATGCTGATATTTCTGGCGGGCGGCACGGGTTTCGTGGGAGGACATGTAAGAGAGGCGCTTCTGGCGCGCGGGCACAGCTTGAGGCTGCTGGTGCACCGCAGAAGCCTGGGGGGCATCGTACCGGACGTCGAGGAAATCGTAGGGGACGTGACCAAACCTGAGACGTTCGAGGAAGCCGTGCACGGCTGCGACGCCACCATCAACCTGGTGGGAATCATCAGGGAGTTCCCCGGCCGGGGAGTGACCTTCCAGCGTCTGCACGTTGAGGCCACCGCGAACATCCTGGCCGCCGCGAAAAAAGGGGAAGTGCGGCGCCACCTGCAGATGTCGGCCCTCGGCACCAGTGCCGGCAGCACCGCCCGCTACTTCAAGAGCAAATACCAGGCGGAGGACCTGGTACGCCGGTCCGGTCAGGACTACACCATCTTCCGCCCCTCCATCATCTTCGGTCCGAAGGATGAGTTCATCAACACGCTGGCCGGCTACATGCGCAGCTTCCCCGCCATGCCCGTTATCGGTGACGGAGAATACCAGTTGCAGCCCATTTCCGCCGAGGACGTGGCCCGCTGCTTTGCCGACGCGCTGGAGAAGCCAGAAACGATCGGGCAGGAGTATGACCTCTGCGGGCCCGACCGTTACAGCTATAACGAGCTCCTTGACATCATCGGCCGCGTGATCGGCAAGAGCCACGTCACCAAGATAAAGAATCCCCTGTCCCTCATGCGGCTGATCGTTCCCTTCTTCGAGGGCTTTTCCTTTTTCCCCATCACCTCCGATCAGATCGCCATGCTGGTCCAGGGAAGCACCTGCAACGGAAGCTGGCGCACGACCTTCGACTTCGAGCCGGTCAACTTCGAGTCCGGCATCCGCAGCTACCTTAAATAGTCAAACAAAGGCTTTTTCACGTAAAGCCGCAAAGGCGCGAAGAAAGACAAAGTCACCCAAAGGTGTACGTGTCGTCTTCGCGCCTTACCTTTTTGCGCCTTGGCGGCTTTGCGTGAGGCGGGTTTTGACTCTCCTTTGTCTTTCACGTATAGTAAGGCACTTTTTCTCAAGGAGAGCCATGCATGGGCGAGACAGTAAGATTCGGCATTTCCATGGACGACCAGTTGCTGGAGAGCTTCGACCGGCTCATCGAACAGAAAGGTTACGCCAACCGCTCCGAGGCGATCCGCGACCTGATCCGCGCCGCCCAGGTCGAACTCGATTGGGAAGAAGGCGAGAAAGAAGGGGTCGGCACGGTCACCCTGGTCTACAACCACCACGTGCGCGATCTCTCGGACAAGCTCACCGAGCACCAGCACGCCCACCACGACCAGATCATCTCCGCGCTGCACGTCCATCTCGATGCCCACAACTGCCTGGAGGTCCTGGTGGTACGCGGCAAGGCCCGTGACGTCCGCCGCATCGCCGACGAACTGATCGGCGTGAAGGGCGTCAAGCACGGCAAACTCGTCATGACCACCACAGGCGAAGGACTGCACTGACATTGTCTCCCCTCGCCCGCCGGGAGAGGGGTTGGGGGTGAGGGAGCTCCCCTCCTGCTACAAAAGAAAAAGAAGGAAGCATGAAGAAAGACGACCACTACTGGATGGGAAAAGCCATCGAGCAGGCCAGGAAAGCCGAGTCTGTCGGCGAGGTACCGATCGGTGCCGTGATAGTGAAAGACGGCGCCGTGATCGCGCGGGGGCACAACCTGCGCGAAAGCAAACAGGACCCTTCCGCGCACGCCGAAATGATCGCCATACGAAAAGCGGCAAAGAAGCTCGCGAGTTGGCGCCTCACCGGCGCCACCCTCTACGTCACCCTCGAGCCCTGCACCATGTGCATGGGTGCCATAATCCTTTCGCGCCTGGACCGCGTGGTCTTTGGAAGCTATGATCCCAAAGGCGGAGCGGCAGGATCTCTTTTCGACTTCTCCGACGACAAACGGCTGAACCACAGCGTCGTTCTCACCCCCGGCGTGCGCGGCGATGAGACCTCCACCATGCTCTCCGGCTTTTTCCTGAAGCTGCGCGCCCAGAAGAAGCAGGAGCGGTTGTCCTCCAACAGCTGAAAAAAAATAGAAAAAAGCCCTAAACCTTTTCCCCCTCGGAGCCGAAAATTTATGGCATCCAATCTCTTTTTCGGCTTGTGAGGGGCCCATGCAAATTGAAGAAATCACCCCCAACGCCATCATGGCGACACACCATGAGATAACCCGGCTGGCGGCCTATACCGAAGAGCTGCTGCAGGGGACCATAGCATCCGAAGATCATTCGCGTCACAAGCTCACGGCCGTGCTCCGGGTTTTCAGCGAACTGGGTCTCATCTGGCGCATACTGTCAGAGATAGACACCAGGGGTGTTCTGACCAAGACACAGCGGCAGTTTCTGCAGGATTTCTACGCCGGCCTTAGCTACTAGAGCCGGGGAAGCCACAACGGGCTTGAATTTCTCATTCGAATAAGGTATATCTTTCTGCTCCGAGGAACACGGTTCCTCCGAAGCCAGCATATCCGGAGAGATGTCCGAGTGGTCGATGGTGCCTGACTCGAAATCAGGTGTACCGAAAGGTACCTAGGGTTCGAATCCCTATCTCTCCGCCATTTTAAGAAAGGCCGATCATTGTGATCGGCCTTTCTTGTTTTCGCCTGTCCTCTCATCGCCTGCCCTCCACTCACAAACCTGTATGTATCCCTTTGCCACCTTCTCTCATTTCCCATCGCCCGAGCTTATTTCCGTGATCGTCAAAGTGCAGCTTTGATATAATGATATCTGGAACCACAACGAATAGTGTGGAGGTGGGACATGAACGTATTTAAGACAGTACTCCGCTTTCTCTGTGTCCTATCGCTGGTCGCAACGCTTTCAGACATGACACCCGCACTTGCGGCTGACGACAACCCGACGGGCGATCTCACCAAGGAGTTGAAAGAGATGCCGGTGCTCACGGGGGAAACGTGGCAAACCCTCCAGCCTGATGCAAAGATCACCTTCATCTGGGGGATCGGACACGTGGTGACCATCGAGGAGAACGTGATACAACGCCACCCCGAGTTGAAAAGGCAGGGGTTTGCAGCAAAGCTCGCCGAGGGACTTCGGGGAGTCCCGATGGAAGCAATCATTCAGGACATCGACGGCTACTATCGCAACTATCCGGACGACCTTGACCTCCCCGTCATGCGGGTAATCTGGACACAGATCGTCAAACCTAAGTTGAAAGTGGGCATCGCCGACCGGCCATTCGCCGGTCCGGACGGACCGTAGGCCTGGCAAGGAGGCAGCGCATGAGAGCTTTAAGATATCTGGCAGTCGTGCTGCTGGCAGCGCTTAGCTTTGGATGTGTGGGGATGTCGCGCCAGCAACAAAGTACCCTTAGCGGAGGCGCAATAGGCGCCGGCGGCGGGGCCCTGATCGGTGGGCTTTCCGGCGGAAGCCCCGCAGTAGGTGCAATACTTGGCGGTGCGGCGGGCGCACTGACCGGCTATATACTGGGAGACCCCGGCGCCGGACGCCATTACCAACGTCGTTGAGGCGATTAATTAACTAACAAAACAAGGGGTTGCAGCTCAGCGCTGAACCCCCTTGATCTTTTTAAAGCTCTTGTGTCCCCACTCGCCCCTCCCGGATCCTTCTCCGAAGTTCAAGTTTTGACCGGCCTGTTCAATATTAGAAACAACCAATCAAACCAAGCGGTTACCGGTTGGTTTAGCGAAATGGTGTGCGGGCGCGGTACAGACGAATTTGAAAGCGGCTTTCAGTTGATGCGTGCCCCAAGACCATAACAATCGTTAACAACATCAAATTAACAATTTTTTGAATCCATGGCCGATTTGGCACGTTCGGTGAACCATCCCGTACAGGAGTTCAACCAAACCAAGACACGGAGGTAAGCCATGGACGAGTACACATTCAAATCAACCGGCCCCGATCCCACCTACTTGGCAAACGTCAACATCTTCTTCCCCGTCCTGTTCACCCTGGAAATCTTCAAGAACGGATGGCCGGAACACAAGTTCGGCTCACAGAGCGTGCTGCTAAGCGAGGCGGACTGGTTCCGGCAAATGTACGAGGGCGGACGCACCGGAAACCGGCTGCACATCGCAGCCCGGAAGGCCGCCCGCGAGAACCTCAGCGCGCGCATCCAGAAAATCTTGCGCTACGCTACGGTGATGGCAGACGAAAACGATGTGAAGGCCCTGCTCAATTCTGGCGTCGTTATCTACAAGACCAGGAAGAAAGCCCACAGGACTGCAAAGCAGGCTCAACCGTAAAGGCCGGCTCCGTAGCGCTCGCCGCCTCTTCCCCACCAACCTCTACAGCCCCTTCCTCGCCCCGAGACCCCGGACGGACCCTCCGCCGGGGTTTTTTCCGTTCATGGTTCGGCCTCACGAATGCAAAGCCCCCACTCTCAGCTCTCAGCTCTCAGCTCTCTCCGAACCATGCTCAAAATAAACGATGGCCTGCTCTACTAATGTAAGGGGTTTTTCAAAATAAGCAGGTATGCTATTTCTAATATATGGGCACGATTCAAATAAACACGGTCCGCTAATGCCGAAACCCGGACGCACCCATGGAATGGCTTGCACTGGCTCCGCCGAGGCGGGACGTCACTCACGCGGCTTACCCCTTTTTTGAAACGACAGCCCCCATTCCGGACCTTACTCGCCCTTCATTTTTCTCCTTTCGGGTCATCATGAAGTACCAAGCCCCCCCATTTTGGCCCGTGGAGTGGCCCCATTACTAATGAGGGACGCCCTTTAAATTAGACGCAACCACATTCAAATTAAATACGCCCCGCTTTATTTTATATGTGGTCTTAGTTATTTTGACCACGGTATCGTTCGGTTTACCTTGGGCCGCTGCGACTTTCGGCGACGTCACTTCGTCCTTGGCAGGACCGTCATTATTTCAAATGCAAAAGGGCAGAATTCAACTTCAAGGTCCTCCGGATTAACCCGGATGCAGTTGAAATTTAATGCACTCACAGGAAGTTATATCCGATGGTGGAAATTTGCGATCATCAGGCAGCGTGGTAACATTAGACGACTCACACAATACCCAGGTTTTACAAAACAGGAGAGGAGGCCGACATGAAACGTAAAATCGCTGCCGCAGTCATCCTTACAACGCTGACCTGCATCCTGGCTCTCGCTGGCTGCCACACCGTCAAGGGAGTCGGCGAAGACATGCAAAGCGGTGGGAGGGAAATCGAGAAGTCCTCCGGGCGATAATCCTCGTACGCCTTCCAGAACCAAAAAGGCCAGTCTCTGCGACTGGCCTTTTTGCATTCCGCAACATCTTTACTGGGCGATCACTTTTGCACGACGCGCACCACCCGCCCCCGGATAGCGAAGGCGAGCCGGGCCAGGCGGCGGTGCGGATAACTCGGGTCGATCACCGGTATCCCTTCCCTGCAGGTCACCAGCCCCTCGGCCTGCGCCCTCTCGAAACAGTCATGGGCCGCGTTCCTGAGCGTATCGAAAAAGAAGATGGCTGAAATCATGGCGTTGTAGCAGGCAACGCCCAGTACCTCATGGTACATAAGCCCGCTCAGGTGGCCACCGAGCGCCACCAGAGCGACATAGGGGGCACTCACAAGCGCGGTGTAAAAGATAAGCGTCGCCCGCGCCCGGATCGCTTCCTTGGTCAGCCGTACCCCTTCCCACGGATCTTCTTCATCGTACTGGTAGTAGTCACGTTCGCGCATGGCTCCCTCCTGCTGCTCGGCAACGGCCCGGGGATCCCGGTTTACGAATTATCTCCAAAGAGAAATCCCCTGTCAATCAACAGTCGCCGGACGGGTTCCGTTCACATTGCGTTATCCGTTCTTAGGTTTCATTTCACCTGATTGCAACACAACTGCAACATCCGCGCGTTAACATGGGCGCAAAAAAAGATGACAAGAAAGAGGAGACGATCATGGAGCTTATGGCAGTGGGAGACAGTTATATCTGGTACTGCGACTGGTGCGATACGAAGAACGTGACACCTTGGACAAGAGCCAAGGAAAAGGAGGTCTGCTGTGCCGCGTGTCACAAAACTTTCTCGGCCAACGGAAAAGAGAGGCCGTCAAGAGGGACAGCGCAGCAATGGCAGTACCAGCTGTTGCAGCAGGTATAAATCCCCAGGCAAAAACGAAATAAAGGAGACTGCAAATCATGTTGAAGAAGCTGTTCACTGCCATCCTCGCCGTTACCCTGATCTTTCCGGTGCTTACCGGCTCCGCGCTCGCCGAAACGGCGCTCACCGGTGCCGGCGCGACCTTCCCGCACCCGCTCTACAGCAAGTGGTTCAGGGACTACCAGGCCGAAGACCCAACTGTCAGCTTCAGCTACGAGGCACAGGGGAGCGGCGAGGGAATCAGAAAGATCCTCGCCCGCGAAGTCGACTTCGGTGCCTCTGACAAGTTCCTCTCGGACAAGGAACTGAAGGACGCTCCCGGCACGTTACTGCATATTCCCACCGTCATGGGCGCCGTCGCCGTGACCTACTATATCCCCGGGGTCGGGACCGGCATTAAGCTCACGCCCAAGGCACTGGCCGGGATCTACCTCGGCAAGATCACCAGATGGAACGACCCGCTCATCGCCAGGGAGAACCGGCAGCTCAGGCTGCCTGCCAATGAGATCGTTGTCGTGCATCGCTCCGACGCGAGCGGGACTACCAGCATCTTCTCTGACTACCTGAGCTCGGCAGACACATCCTGGGCAACCACGGTCGGCAGGGGAACGGCTGTATCCTGGCCCGCGGGAATCGGAGCAAAAGGGAGCACCGCGATGGTCAAGAAGATCAGGGAAGTCCCCTACAGCATCGGCTACGTGGAGATCGCCTACGCGCTGGAGAACGAGCTGGACACGGCCGCACTGAAAAACAAGGCGGGAAGGTTCGTAAAGCCGACCATGCTGTCTACGAGGGCCGCAGCCGTGCAAGGCATGAAAGGGCTCAAGGTAAAGGATGAAGCCGAACCGGACTACCGCCTGTCGCTGGTGAACCAACCCGGAAAAGATGCCTATCCTATTGTCGGGCTCACCTGGCTTTTGGTGTACCGGGACCAGAGTGACCCGGTCAAGGGGAGGAAGCTGGTCGATTTCCTCACCTGGCAGTTGAAAAAGGCCGAGAAGATGACCTCCACGCTGCACTACACCCCGCTTCCGGATACCTGGGCCAGCCGGGTCGAAAAAACAATCATGAGCATCAGGGTATCGCAGTAGCTTCGCCAACCACTCGAGTGATAAGCGCGGCGCCCCGCCACAAGGTGGGGCGCCGCGTCGGCAGGTAGCAGAGGATATCTTAATGCAGAAGATACTGATCATCGAAGACGAGCGGGATCTCGCGGAACTGCTGGCGTTCAACCTGGAACGGGAGGGTTACAGGACGCTGGTAAGTCACGACGGCGCTGAGGGCCTCTCAAGCGCCCTCCACTGTCAGCCCGACCTCGTCCTTTTGGATCTCATGCTCCCCGGCATGCCTGGCACCAAGGTTTGCAGAAACCTGAAAAGATCGGACAGAACATCCCGGATTCCGGTGATCATGCTGACCGCTAAGGGAGAGGAGATCGACAAGGTTGTCGGTTTCGAGGTGGGAGTGGACGATTACGTCGTCAAACCCTTCTCGACCAGGGAACTGATGCTGCGCGTTAAAGCGGTGATCCGGGGCAACCGCACGGAATCTTCCCGTTCACCCATCGAGCTTGGAGCGGTCACCATCGATGCCGAACGTCACCAGGTAAGGGTCAACGGCCAGGAGGTCTCCGTCACCGGGACCGAGTTCAAACTCCTGCAGACCCTCGCGCATCGGACCGGCAGGGTGCAGAGCCGGGAGTCCCTGCTGCGCGACGTGTGGGGCTACCATTTCGTTGACGACAGCAGAACAGTGGACACCCACATAACCCGATTGCGCACAAAAATGGGGGAGGCAGGCGACCTGATAAAAACGGTGCGCGGTTTCGGATACAAGCTGGAGTTGCCGTGAGAGTGGCTGTCTCTTTGTCTTCAGGTTGACCCTATCCTGATTCGGAGTTATAGTTCGCGCCGTCATCACTGCTGTCAAATGAGACTGTGACTGCGTGGAACCATTCCCTTCGCTTCCACACGATTTCCGGAAAAATCCCGCGCGACCATCGGTTGGCAAGATCTATGTATGAGATAACAGGAGTGGCAATGAAGGTATTGAAACTGGTACTTGTCGCCATGGTGATCCTTGGTGGTATCTATTCCGCGTGGGATAAGTACGAAACGTCCATTGCTATTGATTTTTACCAGATGTGGGGGATCGGCAATGCGATGAAGGCAAGTGGCGGCTCTCTGACCAGCCCATATCTCGCTAAGGACAAGTACGGGAAAACCCTGGACAAGGTATGCGATGCAACCCCTGACGAGCGGCTGCAGGCCGCCAACAAGGTGAATCACCAGCTTTATGACTTTGGCCTGGAGCCAACCGCCTCACCTCTCCTCTTCACAGTATTCGCCCTGTTCCCACAAGACTATTCGCAGTCCTACGGAATATTCCTGGCTTTGGACCTTTTCTTGTTCGCCTTTTCTACAATCCTTCTCTTTTATAGACGAAGTACACTTTTTAGTTTTCTCATCTTATTGTTCGCGGTTTTCTTGTTCGAGCCTTTCCGCTCGGACCTCAACCTTGGCAACGTGAACCTGCTCCAATACAGCGCAGTCTCGATCGGACTTTACTATGCCGAGAAATTGAAGTCCGCAACGAGGGAGGGTTCTTTTCAACTGTCGTTGTTCCTTGCCATCCTGGTGTTCGCCACTCTGCTCAAACCCAACCTGGCGTTGATCGCCATCGCCTTCACGGGCTCACTTCTCTTTGGCAGGAAACGGGATGAAAACGTCAGGTCTGCAGCCGTTCTTTGCGGCTCGGTTGTAATTTTGATGATCGCACCATGCATTTACTTCAAATCGTTTGCCATCTGGGAGCAATGGCTGAATTACATAACAGCCACCGGCAAGCTCAATTTTGAGCTATTCAGCGGCAATTTGTCGACGATCGCACTCATTTCTTTCCTTACAGGGCAACCTTACAACGCCCCTTTTATTTCCATCGGTGTACTCACCGCACTGCTCCTTGTCGTGCTGCTTTGCTCTACATCTCGTTCCATTCGCGATTTAATCACCGGCGCCGACTCCAGTGTGTCCATGGCGATCGTGGTGACCCTCGCTCTCTCTCCACTGGTATGGTGGCATTACTATCTGATGTTATTAAATCCGATCATCTGGCTGGTTAACAACAAGCCGAAATTCCCGGTGCATTCGGCTTTAGGCGTCCTTTCACTTCTGTTGGCTTCGAATGTGGTGTCACTGATCGACAGGAACTTGTACCTGTACAATGTCTATATCGTTCCGAGTTGCTGGATCCCCTTGTTGATCGGAATACTGATAACCTGCAGATGGCGGGGTTCACGGAGCAATTCCGTTGCAGCTTGAACGTATTGACCGCATCGAACAGCCAACAAAAAAAGGGGCATCCCGGTGTGGATGCCCCCTTTTTGTCTGATGACCCGGTAAAGGCGCTACTTGCCGCCCAGCGCGGTCTTCACCTTCTTCAGGGTGTCGATGTTCTTCTGCAGACCGCTCACGTTCTTCTCCATCTCGGTAATGGTGGTGCCCAGCTGGGCCACGCTGCCGATCACGCCTCCGCTGCCGGCTGCCCTCTGCAGCAGTTCGCTACCCAAGTCTCCCATCTGGGCGTTCGCCCTCTGCTCGGTGATGGAGCCGCAGAGATACCCTGCCACAAAGACCACGGCAAACGCCGCGACCCGCAAGCTGTAGATGACGCTTTTCTTTTTCATGTCAGCTCCTCCCCAATGGCCGATTCCCTGTCGCACCGCCATGTCCATATAGTTCAGCCTACTTTTTCTTTTCCTTTTTCTCCGGCTTCGCAGCGCCGTCCTTGGCATCGATGCTGGCGGCTTTCATGGTGTACATGATGGTGACCTTGCTGCCGACCTTGACATCACCGGTGATCTTGGTGTCCTTGTCCTTGGCGATCTGCCACTTCTCGCTCCCCTTCTGAACTACTACCATGTCATCCTTTACTTCCAGGACCGGACCGGTCACCTGGTAGCTCTTGGGACCGGCATAGACAGTGGTGGCGGCAAGCAACGTGATGCCCATCAAAGCTGTGATAACTTTCATCCTGTTTCCTCCTCGAGTGTAGTGACTGCGTAAACGGTAAACTGATAGCATCTTACCGGAACAAGTCAAATTGGCGGAAAGGGGTTGACGTTAGCACAAGCAGGCGCGCGCGGTGATCGTCGGGTTGAGCGCGGACGCCGTCACCTAGGCCAACGACATCGATGAAATCCGCGACGGGGCCACGCTTATTCCCGGACAGGGCGCGAAGGCCTTGTTGAAATCCTGGTACCGCTCGCGCGTCGGGTCGTAAGAGACGTTCTCGAACGCGCGCGTGAAAACCGTCAGCGGCAAAAAAGGAGCCTCGATACCTCATTTGAGGTAACAGTAGAAGCAAATAAGGCATACACGGCCGCCTACACGGGGAAGCCCTCACGAGCTTTTCATACAAAAACAGCTACTTACAAATTGCAAAAAAGCTGGCACGGCTGATGCTTTAGAAGGGAAGAAGTTCAAACCACCCATTAGGAGATTTCCAAATGAAAAAGATCGTATCCTCCGTAGTTGCCGCTCTCGTTGCTGTTGCTTTCGCTGGTGTTGTTTTCGCTGCTGACGCTGCTCCGGCTGCTCCGGCTGCTCCGGCTGCTGAAGTGAAGAAAGAAGAAAAAGCACCGGTGAAAAAAGCTGCTAAGAAGAAAAAAGCAAAGAAAGCTGCTAAGAAAGCCGAGAAGAAAGAAGCTGCTCCGGCTGCTGAAGCTGCTCCGGCTGCGAAGTAATTCAGGTTTCACCTGTAGCATCAAAAGCCGCCCGCTGTTCGACAACGGGCGGCTTTTTTAGTTTCGCCGTGTAGCGAATTGCCCCCACGCCGGGGCAACCTCAGGGGTGTCTCATGCGGAAGTTCCTCAGCGAAGGATACGGATGGGTAACGGCGGGATATCTGCTGGTTGTGATGCTGGGGTACGTCGATTACCTGACCGGCGACTACTCTTTGCTCCTTTTTTACCTTGCGCCGGTGTCCCTCGTTGCCTGGCACGGAGGACGGCGCGGCGCAGTCCTGGTTTCGCTGCTGTCCGGCCTGGCGCGCTACGTCTCCGATTACTACAGTCACTCCGCTCTTACCTTCAAGCCCTGGCAGCCCCTCGAGGACACGGCACTGATCATCGCGGTCGCCTCCCTGGTCCTGGTGATGAAAAAGCTCATGACGGAAACCCGGGCCTGATCAGCCGGTGATGAGAATGGCCCTGAAGTCGTTCACATTGGTGAGCGTCGGGCCGGTCACCAGCGTTTCGCCCAGGTCCTCGAAAAACCCGTGCCCATCGTTGTCGTCGAGCCTCCGCCTCGGGTTGATACCCATATCCCAGGCCCGCTGCAGCAGGTCAGGTACCACGAACGCGCCGGCTATCTCTTCCTGACCGTCCACCCCGTCAGTATCCCCCGCCATCGCGTAAATTCCCTTTTCCCCCTGAAGCGCCAGTGCCAGCGCCAGCAGCAACTCGACGTTGCGCCCTCCGCGTCCGCCGCCGCGCACCGTTACCGTGGTCTCCCCTCCCGACAGCAATACGCAAGGCGCGGTGAAGGGTTGCCGGTGCCGTACCACCTGCAGCGCCAGCGCCGCCAGGACCTTGCCTACCTCCCTCGATTCCCCCTCCATCCGATCGCTCAGGATGTGCGGCGTGATCCCCTGTGCGTGCGCGACCAGCGCCGCGGCTTCAAGAGCCGCCTGCGGCGTCGCGACCAGGCGGAACTTCGCCCGCCCCAGGCGCGGATCCGGCGGCTTCACCGATTCTCCACGACCGGATGAGAGACACTCCCGCAGCGGTTCGGGCAACGCGATGCGGTAGCGATCCACGATGGCCAGGGCATCGGCGCAAGTGGTGGCGTCCGCGACGGTAGGGCCTGACGCGATATCGGTGGGACTGTCGCCGGGAACGTCGGAGATGGCCAGGGTGAGGACCCGGGCGGGATGGCAGGCGGCGGCAAGCCTTCCCCCCTTGATGGCGGAGAGATGGCGCCGCACGCAGTTGATTTCCGAGATGCCGGCGCCGCACCTCAACAGTTCCCGGCTGAGCTCCTGCTTCTGCGCCAGGGTCACTCCCGGCAAAGGAAGGGGCAACAGCGCGGACCCGCCGCCCGAAATCAGGCAGAGCACCAGGTCGTCGGGAGTCAGCCCCCGCACGAGTTCCAGCATCCTCGCGGCAGCGGCGCATCCCGCCTGGTCCGGCACCGGGTGCGCCGCGCTCACCACCTCGATCCGGCTGCAGGGAACCTCGTAACCGTAGCGCGTCACCACCAGACCGGCGGAGATTTCCCCCTGCCAGGCATCTTCGAAGGCGCGCGCCATGGCGGCCGCCGCCTTCCCCGCCCCAATAACGATCACCCTCCCTTTGGGAGGCACCGGAAGGTGGCGGGACAGGCATTGCTCGGGACGCGCCGACTGAACGGCGGCTTCAAACATCTGTTGCAGCAGTTTACGCGGCTCCATCATTTCTCCCTTTCTCCCCGTGCTGCGTCACGTTCAACGATAGATACAACATCGAGGGAAGCGGCGCAACGGCGAAACCGCCCCCTGATGGCAAAGGCCCGCAGGATGTCCCTGCGGGCCTTTGTGAAACCTGGCACCTTCCCTCTAATACTGCTCTTTCTTGATCCAGCCGTACTTCTCACCCGCGTAGAAATGCCCGTGGCAGGAATACGGCCCGCAGTTGTAGATGTCCACGACCATCACCTCGCCGCACACCGGGCAGGGAGAAGTCGGTTTTTCCCTGCCCCTCGCCTCCTCCCTGAGATCTTCAAGCTGGCTTTCCAGCATCTCAATGCGCGCCACCAGTTCGCGGTCCAGCAGGTGCTCGAGGCAGCCTTGCACGCCGCATCTCTGTTCTTTGCCGTCCACCAGCACCGGGTGTTGGCATTCGGTGCAGCTGCAGTCGACCTGGAAGTTGCCACACAGCGGACAGCGGTTCTCTTTGATCTCCGGCAGTGCGAAGCACCCCGGAGGGTAAATGTAGCTCAGAATGGACCTGGCCATGATTGCTCCTCCCTCTCGGCAGCCAGTCGCTGCGGTACCTGCTTCCCTGGAATGTTCGCGACAGGCGAGACATTAGAATCCTGCCATAAAAAGTTAACAATGCAAAAGCACCTTCGCCCTCCGGGTCCCCCCCCGCGAACTGTGACGCCCCCGTGCGAGGCCGGCCGCGAGCGGGACAAATCGAACCTTCCCCTGAGAAATGCCTTATATTGCTGCGAAAAACATACCCGATGAGAAGGGGCAAGTACCGATCCGTTGGACATGAGGAGGAAATATGTTGGCAAACATCAGGGTGGGCACCAAGTTGATGTCGGCTTTTCTGCTGGTCGCGGTCATATGCGCCGTGGTCGGCGGCATAGGGGTGCTGAAGATCCGCCAGATCGTCGATGCCGACACCCATCTCTACAGGCAGATAACGGCGCCGCTGGGTGATGTCGCCCAGATGTCCATCTCCTTCCAGCGCGTCCGCATCAACTTGCGCGATTTCGTGGAGGCGAAGCAGGAGAGCGAGCGGCAGGAAGCGCTGGCGACGATACAAAAGCTGCGCAAGGAGGTCGGGGAACGCGCCGAGACCTTCAAGAAGGCCCTCGATACCGACGAGGAACGCAAACGCTTCAATGAGTTCATAGAGTCGCGCAAGGTCTACGGGAGCTACATCGACCGGGTGATCGGGTTGGTGCAGGGAGGCAAAATCGAGGAGGCGATGGGCCTCATGCACGGGGAGGCCAAGAAGGCCGCCCTGCACGAACAGGAACAGCTCAACAAGCTGATGGAACTGATGGAAGGCCAGGGGAAGGCGGCCTCGGACGACAACATGAAGGTCGCCAACGCCGCCACGATGGTGATGATGGTCCTGGTGATCGCCGGAGTGGTGGTCGCCATCGTCTGCGGCCTGGTGATAACGAGGATGATCACGGCGCCACTGCAAGGTGCCGTGGCCGTGGCAAGCGCGATCGGCGCCGGCGACCTCTCGGTGCGGATCGAAGGTGGCTCGGGCGACGAGACGGGACAACTGATGGTCGCGTTGAAGGCGATGGCGGACAACCTGCGGAGCACCATCGGCAAGGTGGCCGACACCTCCGCCCAGGTTGCATCGGCTTCCAACCAGCTCCACTCGACATCGGAGCAGATCGCCACCGGCGCCGAGGAGGTGGCGGCCCAGGCCGGCACAGTCGCCACAGCGGGTGAGCAGATGTCGGCAACCTCCTCGGACATAGCCCGCAACTGCCAGATGGCTTCCGAGGGGGCCAAGCGCGCCTCCCAGACGGCTCAAGCCGGTGCGGAAGTGGTCCAGGCCACGGTAACGGTGATGGGGCAGATCGCGGCGAAGGTGCAGGAAACCTCGCAGACCGTTGAGAGCCTCGGCGAGCGCAGCGACCAGATCGGGGCCATCATCGGCACCATCGAGGACATAGCCGACCAGACCAACCTCCTCGCCCTGAACGCGGCCATCGAGGCGGCACGGGCCGGCGAGCAGGGGCGAGGCTTCGCCGTCGTCGCCGACGAGGTGCGCGCACTTGCCGAGCGGACCACCAGGGCGACCAGGGAGATCGGCGAGATGATCAAGGCGATCCAGGGCGAAACCAAGGGTGCCGTCGTCGCCATGGAAGAGGGGGTGCGGCAGGTCCAGGCCGGCACCGCCGAAGCGGCCAAGTCGGGAAGCGCGTTGCAGGAGATCCTCGAGCAGATCAACGACGTCGCCATGCAGGTCCACCAGGTGGCCACCGCCGCCGAGGAACAGACCGCGACCACCAGCGAGATTTCCAGCAACATCGTCCAGATAACCCAGGTCGTGCAGCAGACCTCGCAGGGGGCACAGGAATCGGCCATGGCGGCCGCACAACTGCACACGAACTCGGAAGAACTGCAGCAGCTGGTGCGGCAGTTCCGGCTTTAATTGTCAAAAGAGGAGCCGGCCGGTACATTCACCGGCTCCTCTTTTCCGTTTAACCACCGCCACGCTCTATCTCCAAAAGATTTTCCTGTCACAGCGTAATTTCTGTTTCTCTTTCTTTTTAACTTCAAGTTTTCATAGCGCCTGTCGAATAAAAAGCATACCGCCGTATAGATGGCGTGGATGATTCTATGCCTTAAACAAGAAGCAGGAGGAGCAACTATGAGAGTGATCCGTATCGTGGCAGCCGTTCTTGTGTCTTTACTGTCAGGTCTCACCCCCCTCGCCGGGGCCGATGAGCTGAAGATCGGGGCTGGCGGCGCCCCCACCGAGAACATCTTGAAGCCGGTCCGTTCAGCGTTCGAGATGGCAAGCGGGCTGAAGCTCTACATCGTCGCCTCCGGGCCGAAGAACGCGTTTGTGGACCTGCAAAAAGGGGACGTGGACGCCGCCGCAGCGGGACTCACCTACCAGGACTGGCTGGCGCTGATGAAGAAGGAAGGAGCGGAGGTGGGGCAACCGGCGGCCTTCACGCCCATCGTCATCGGCAAGGACAAGGTCAAGGTGCTGGTGAACAAGGAGAACAAGGTGAACCAGCTGAGCGCCGAACAGTTGAAGGGGATCTTCTCCGGCGAGATCTCATCGTGGAAAGAGGTCGGCGGAGAGGATGCGCCGGTACTGGTGGTGATCGGCAAGCTCACTCCCGGCACCAACAGCATGTTCTTCAAGAAGTTTCTGGGAGACAAGGCGGTGGCCAAGGACGTGATCGATGCCACTACGGCCGAGGACGTGAGGTTGAACGTCGCCTCGAACCCCTCCGCCATCGGGTTCGGCCCCCTTTCCCTGGTCGACGCCTCGGTGAAGGCCGTCGAGACCCCCGAACTGGCCCGGGACATCACCCTGATCACCAAGGGAAAACCCTCGGCCAAGGTCCAGAAGCTCCTCGACTTCATCAGCGGCGAGGGGAAAAAGTACATCAAGCAGTAGCACTGTTACTGCACACGCTACCACCGTCTCGTGACCGAGACCTACCAAACCAGGAGGGTACGTACCCATGAAAAGAGGGATGATTTGTCTGGCGCTTGTTGCATCGATGGTCTTCGGCGGCACCGCCATGGGAGAAGAGATCAAGGCGGGAGGGGGCGGCGCTCCCATCGACGGCTATCTGAAACCGGTGCAGGAAGCGTTCGAAAAGAGCACCGGCATCACGTTAAACCTCAACTTCAGCAGCGCCACCATCGCCTTCAAGCAACTCGTTGCGGGCGAACTCGACCTCTCCACAGCCGGCCTCGCCTACGCGGACCTCTTGAAGACCGCGAAGAAGGAGAACATCGAGGTCGCCGACCCGTCCGCCTACGTCGCCACCGAGATCGGCGCCAGCAAGATCTACACGGTTGCCCACAAGGACAACCCGGTCGCCGCCCTCACCCTGGATCAGCTGAAGGGGATCTTCACCGGCAAGATCACCAACTGGAAGGACGTGGGCGGCAACGATGCCCCCATCCTCATCGTCCTCTCTTCGATCAATCCCGCGACCAACGCCGCTTTCAAGAAACTCGCGCTGGCGGACGCCCCCTTCGCCACCGATGTGGTCGACGCGGGACGGTTCGAGGACGTGCGCGAGAAGGTGGCCGCCAACCCGGAGGCGATCGCATTCGGCCCGGTCACCATGCTGGACGCCACCATCAAGACCGTGAAGACCCCGGACGTGGCGCGCCCGGTCATCGTGATCACCAAGGGGGCACCCTCGCCGAAGGTGCAGAAGCTGATCTCCTTCATCAAGGGGGAAGGCCAGAAGTTCATCAAGCAGTAGCGTTCCCGTTTTTCCAGCGCCTTCAGACCGGAGCATATGCATGACTATCAAGACCAAGCTGACCCTGAACGTAATCACCGTCATCCTGATCGTCGCCGGAGTCTCCATCGCCAGCATCGTCGGCATGCGCTTTGTCGACAGCAAGCTCCAGGATCTCACCCAGCGCAGTACCCCCTTCCAGATGAGGACGGTGGAGTTCCAGCGCCAGATCCAGGAGGCGACCGGCGACCTGATCAAGGCGAGCGTATCCAGAAACCGCAACGAGTTTGAGGCGGCCAGGGCCGAGGCGGACAAGTCGCTCGCGCTGGTGGAGAAGGGGCAGGGAGCGCTGCAGGCGTTATCCGGAGACGTGAAGCTCGAAGCGCACCAGGCGCTGACCGGCATAGCCGGCGAGATCTTCTCGGTCACCAGGGGGAAGCTCCAGGCCGAGGAGGACGCGGCGGCGGCCAACAGGACCATAACCGAACGCATCCATGAAGCCACGGCGCGCCTCAAGGAACTGGACAGCAAGATCAAGGGGCTGCAGTCGGCGAGCTCCAGCTCCTACAGCAGGTCCGTTACCGAGACCAAGGGGGTCTCGGACCGGGTGCGCAACGTGGAGGCGCTCAAGCTGACCTTGAAGGACTTCCACCTGGGGCTCATGGAGGTGAGCAAGGCGCAGAGCAAGAAGGCGGTCCTCATCTCGCAGGCCAAGTGCAACTCCGCCATGAACAAGGCGCTGCAAAACGAGGTGGCCAAAAGCTCGAGCGGCATCTCCGGTGATCTCAAGTACCTGAACGGCAGGATCGCCCCCTTCGTCAAGGCACAGGGGGCGGCGGTGGAGCCAGGCGTTACCGACACCTCGGCACGCGACCAGCTCTTCTCCGAGATAACCCAGAAGATGAACGCGGTGAACCTGGTCCTGGAACAGGAGGCGGCGATGGCGGCGGACACCCTCTCCTCGGAAAGCCGCAAGCAATCCTCCTACTTCGGCAACTCGACCGTCGCCACCGGGGTCATGGCCAGCAACTCCGAACTCCTCTCCCTGGGGCTCAAGGTGGACGGGCTCGCCTCGCGCCTGTTCACCGCCGGGAGCGGCAAGGACGTGGACGCCATCGAGGCCGAGCTGAACGGCATCTTCGGACGCATAGCGCAGGTGGATTCCCAGCTGGGAAAGGCGCTCTCCACGCTGAACGCCCGGGGAGAGACGGCGCTTCTGCGCCAGGCTGAGGGGGCGCTCTCCGCCATCAGGGGGCTGCTCTTCGTGAAGGAGGGGGTGCTCTTCAAGATCCGCAACCGGCTGGACATGGAGGCGAAGGCCGCCACCGCCATGGGCAAGCTGCGCGAAATCGTCAAGCAGCAGGCGGAGAGCGGGGAGAAAACGGTGAGCGTCGCCCAGGTGGACCAGGAGAACGCCATCAAGACGGTGAACCGGATGGTCCGTTTCTCCACCATGCTGATCGGGGGCATCAGCCTGGGGGCGATCCTCTTCGGCATCATATTCGGCATCTGGGTGTACCGCTCCATCTCGCGGCCGCTGTCCCAGCTGCTCGGTGTATCGCAGGCGGTGGCCAAGGGAGACCTGGGCGTTCACATCGACAGCAACAGCTCCGACGAGGTGGGGAAGGTGCAGGTGGCCATGGCGGAGATGGTGGACAACCTGAGGGGGATGGTGGGCAAGATCAAGGACGCCACCCAGAGCCTCGCCAGCAGCTCCGAGGAGCTTTCCGCCACCGCGGTGGCCCTGGAGCAGGGGGCCGAGGAGCAGACGGCGCGCATCGACCAGTCGGCGACGGCGATGACCGAGATGACCCAGACCACCATCGAGGTGGCGAAGAACTCCAGCGACACCTCGGACGCCGCGACCCACATGAAGGGGATCGCGGAGCGGGGCAAGCAGGCGATGCAGGAAACGGCGCAGGAGCTGGACCGTTTCGCGGAGTCGGTGAAGCAGGCGGCGCAGAAGGTGGAGTCGCTGGGGAAACAATCGGAGGAGATCAGCGACGTCGTCACCCTCATCAACGACATCGCCAACCAGACCAACCTGCTGGCGCTGAACGCGGCCATCGAGGCGGCGCGCGCCGGCGAGCAGGGGCGCGGCTTCGCCGTGGTCGCCGACAACGTGCGTGAACTGGCCGAGCGCACCAGCACCGCCACCCAGGAGATCTCACAAACCGTCAAGACCATGCAGAACAGCGTCAAGTCGTCGGTCGACTTCATGCACGAGGAAAGGGAGTCGGTGGAGAAGGTCCAGGGGCAGGTGCAGCAGACCCTGGTCGCCATCGGCGAGATCGTGAACTACGTGGAGCAGGTGGCGGACATGGTGCAGCGGATCGCCGTCGCCGCGGAGGAGCAATCCTCCACCAGCGCGGAGGTTTCACAGAACATGGAGGGGGTGCACCACATCGCCCGGGAGCTCAGAAGCTCGTTCACCGACATCAGGCACTCCTCAGGGGGGCTGTCGCAGCTTGCCACGGAACTAAACGGCATGGTGGGATGGTTCCGGGTTTAGGAGGTTTAGGCCCACGCGCAGGCGCGGGCCTCTTCTCTTTCCCCGGCACGCGCGGCGCCTCCCATAAAATTGGTGACCTGAGCCCGTATTCGTGATAATTTTCCAACCCGACCCGGACACCACCCGGGCGCGAAGGGCGCTTTTTATTAAGCTGTCGCACTTGTACGACCGATGATATATACTCGACCGCGTAACTCATGAGGAATATGGGAGTAGGATGCGCATCCTGATCATCGAAGACGAGCAAAAAGCCGCCAACTACCTGAAGAAGGGACTCACCGAAAACGGCTTCAGCGTCGATATCGCCAACGACGGCGAGGACGGCCTGCACCTGGCGATGACCGAGCAGTACGACCTGATCATCCTCGACGTGATGCTCCCGGTAAAGGGAGGGTGGGCGGTCATCCAGGAGCTTCGGGAGGCCGGAAAGGAGGTCCCGGTGATCTTCCTTTCCGCACGTGACGCGGTGCACGACCGGGTGCACGGGCTGGAACTGGGGGCGGACGACTACCTGGTCAAGCCGTACGCCTTCTCGGAGCTTCTGGCCCGGATCAGGATCATCCTGCGCCGGCACCCGCTGCAGCAGGCGGAGCTATTGAAGATGGCCGACCTGGAGCTGGACCTGGTCCGGCACAAGGCGAGACGCGGCGGCCAGACCCTCGACCTCACCGTGAAGGAGTTCCAGCTCCTGGCGCTCATGCTCAGGCGCCCCGGGGAAGTCCTCTCCCGCACCACCATCTCGGAGCAGGTCTGGGGCATCAACTTCGACAGCGACACCAACGTGGTGGACGTCGCGATCAGAAGGCTGAGAAAGAAGGTGGACGACCCCTTCCCCCTGAAACTCATCCACACCATCAGGGGGGTCGGCTATGTCATCGACGAGGCGGCCTGACGCCCCGCGTTCCACCTCCATCACGGCGCGCCTGCTCGGCTTCTACCTCATCGCCACCCTCCTGATCCTCCTTTGCACCAACTGGTTCCAGTTCAAGGCCCTTTCCAAGGACCTGGACTATGAAGACAACGATTTCCTGGTGGAGCGGATCGTGACACTGCGAGCGATCGTCGCCCGCCACCCCGACGCCCTGAGGGACCAGATCCCGGTGAACAGGCCGGGGCAGCCCAAGCGCCACCTGGTGCGCGTTCAGGACGCCGAGGGGCGCACACTGATGCAGTCCCCGGAGATGGCGGGACTGGCGGTGGAACTGTTCCCCCCGGCCGTCACCAGCGCGGAGAAGATCGGGCGCGGCCGGAAGTACCGGGCCCCGGACCGGAAACGGTACCTGCTGAATGCCGGGTGGGCCGCTCGCGGAGATGATCCGCACTATCGCCTGATCCAGGTGGCCCTGGACGTCACGGACGAGGACGCGCTGATGTCCAAGTACCTGGTCCGCACCGGGGTTTCCGTCGTGGCCGGCCTGTTTGTCGCGGCGCTTCTGGGGGTGACCATAACGCGCAGGGGGCTGCGCCCGCTGCAGGAGATGGCGCAGAAGGTGGCCCGGATCACCGAGGCCGACCTGCACCAGCGCATCCGGACCGCGAACTGGCCTCGCGAGCTGGACCAGCTCACCGTGGCCCTGGACGCCATGCTGGGGAGGCTGGAGGAATCGTTCGCGCGCCTCTCCGAATTCTCCGCGAATCTCGCCCACGAACTGCGCACCCCGATCAACAACCTGCGCGGCGAGGCGGAAGTGGCGCTCTCCCGGGCACGCTCGGAGGACGAGTACCGCCGCATCATCGAATCGGCCATAGAGGAGTACGAGCGGCTCTCCCGCATGGTCGGTGACATCCTGTTCCTGGCGCGGCCGGACCGGGCCCACCAGCCGGTGCTCATCGACGCGCGGCTCGAGGTGGAGCGCCTGGCCGAGTACTACGGCAACCTGGCCGACGAACAGCACACGGCCATCGTGATCGAGGGGGACGGCGAGGTGAGCGTCGATCCCAACCTGTTCCAGCGCGCGGTCGGCAACCTGATCTCCAACGCGCTTCACTACGGGTCGCAGTTCGGGCAGATCAGGGTGAAGCTGCTGCAGACCGTGGACGGCGGCCTGGATTTATCGGTCGAGGACAGCGGCATGGGGATGGACCCCGCCGAGGTGCCGCGCGTCTTTGACCGGTTCTACCGCTCTCCGCAGGCGCGGCAGATCTACAACCAGGGGAGCGGCCTCGGGCTGGCCATCGTGCGTTCCATCATGAACCTGCACGGCGGCAGCGCCTCGGTGGTCAGCCGCCCCGGCGAGGGGACCGTGGTGACGCTGCGTTTCCCGGCACCCCCCCGCGGGGAGACAGGAGTGTCCGTTGTCCAGAAATGAGATGAAGACCCCGCGCCCCATCCGGTCCGGAGACTCCTCTCCCGGCGCGCCCCCGTTGAAGAGCCAGGCGGTCCGCATCGTCGCCATCTACGCCCTGTTCGGGCTGGCCTGGATCTACGGCTCGGACAGCATCATCGACTGGCTCGTCGACGACAAGGCGACCCTGTTGCGGATCGCCGTGGGCAAAGGCTTCGTTTTCATCATCTGCACGGCCACCCTCCTTTACTTCCTGATCACCCGCCTGCTGGATCAACTCGCCGCGATGGACGCCAAGCGCCTGGAGAACCTGGCCGGCCTGGAGCAGAAAAACGCCCACCTGCGCCTTTTCTTCGAGTCGGCGCCCGCCTCGCTCGCGATGTTCGACCGGGACATGCGCTATCTCCAGGTGAGCCGCCGCTGGCTCGCCATGTACGGACTCGGCGAGCGCGACCTCGTGGGGCTGTCGCACTACGAGGTCTTCCCCGAGGTCCCGGAGCGCTGGAAGGAGTTCCACCGCCGCGGCCTGGCAGGCGAGACGCTACGGGAAGAGGCGGACCTGTTCGTGCGCGCCGACGGGTCGCATCAGTACGTCAGGTGGGAGATCCGTCCCTGGTACGACGCCGCCGGCGCAGTGGGGGGGATCGTCATCTTCAGCGAGGACATCACCGAGCGGATCATGTTCCAGAACGCGCTGAGCGCCAACGAGCGTTTTCTGCGCCTTCTGACCGACCAACTCCCCGGGCTGGTCGCCTACTGGCACAGCGACCTCACCTGCGGCTTCGCCAACAGGACCTACCGTGAGTGGTTCGACAAGAGCTCAGAGGAGATCATCGGATCGGGGATGCGCGAACTGCTTGGGGAGGAACTGTTCGCCCAAAACGAACCGTATGTCCTGGGGGCCCTGGCCGGAGAGCCGCAGCATTTCCAGAGGACGCTCGTAAAGAAGGACGGCGAGGTCGCCCACGTCTGGGCCCACTACATACCCGACATGGTAAACGGCTCCCCCCGCGGCTTCTACGTCCTCATCTCGGATCTGACCGAGCTGAAAAAGGGAGAGGCTGAAAGGCAGCGGCTGGAGAACCAGCTGCAGCAGGCCCAGAGGATGGAGTCCGTTGGAAGGCTCGCGGGTGGAGTCGCGCACGACTTCAACAACCTGCTGACCGTGATCCTCGGGCTGGCCCAGCTGGGGATGCAAGAGCTGGGGCCGGGACACCCGGCGCTGGTGCGGCTGGAGGGTATCCGGCAGGCGGCGGAAAAGTCGGCTGCCCTTACCAGCCAGCTCCTCGGCTTCGCCAGGAAGCAGACCATCTCCCCGAGGGTTCTGAACCTCAACGCCTGCGTGGAAGAGATGCTGAAGATGCTGAAGCGCCTGGTGGGGGAGGATATCGACCTCGCCTGGAGCCCGGGACAGGAGCTCTGGAAGGTGCGCATGGATCCCTCCCAGCTGGACCAGATCCTGGCCAACCTCTGCGTCAACGCCCGCGACGCCATCGCCGACGTCGGCAAGATCACCATCGAGACGTGCAACATCGCGTTTGACGCCAGGTACTGCAACGCGCAACCCGACTTCGTCCCCGGCGAGTACGTTCTCCTCGCGGTGAGCGACAACGGCTGCGGCATGGACAAGGAGACCATGGCCCAGATCTTCGAGCCGTTCTTCTCCACCAAGGAGGTGGGACGGGGCACGGGGCTCGGGCTCGCCACGGTGTACGGCATCGTCAAACAAAACAACGGCTTCATCAACACCTACAGCGAACCGGGCGAAGGGACCACCTTCAGGATCTACCTGCCGCGCGACACGGAGACAGCGGCCGGGCCGAGCGCGGAGGCCGCGGCCGCCCCGGCCTCCGGCGGGAGCGAGACCATCCTCCTGGTCGAGGACGAGCCGAGCATCCTGAACGTCGCCATGTCGCTCCTGACGTTGCAGGGTTACCAGGTGCTGCCGGCATCCACGCCGGGCGAGGCGCTGGAAGCGGCACGCCAGTATCGGGACCGGATCGACCTTGTGGTGACCGACGTGGTGATGCCGGAGATGAACGGGAGGGACCTCGTGCGCAGGTTGCTCCCCTTCTGCCCCCGGGTGAAGTGCCTCTACATGTCGGGTTACACGGCCAACGTGATCGCTCACCACGGCGTGCTGGACCAGGGTGTGAACTTCATCTCCAAGCCTTTCACCATGAACGATTTGGCAGCGAAAGTGCGCGCGGTGCTGGACGCCCCCTAGCCGGACGCGGGCCTGCCGCGAACCGCGCCAAGGGGTGGGGTGTGTCCGGGCAAGGGACATGCATATGCTCATCGAATGTTTTCCCGATGGCCCCGTACCCTTGCGGGGGGGCTTCAGAATTCCGGCGACATGCCATTGGTCCCCCCTCCCCTTGCGGGAGAGGGTTAGGGGGTGGGGGAAGTAGCCACTGCTTCCACTGTTCCCATTGCTTGCGGCTTCACCCCCCCGTCCCCCTCCCGCCAGGGGAGGGGGAGAGCACCTTGCGAAAGGGGACCGAGGGGATCTTCGCGTCGAGAGATGACAGAAATGTCATCTTCCTGCAATCCAACAGCAAGGACAGTTGCAGTACCATGGACAGCGTTTTACCATCAGAACATTAAGAGGTTTACCTATGCCGCAACGCCGACTGGGGCTCGTCGCCTTCGTCTCCTGTATCTTCCTCGCCGTTTCCACCGCCACCCGCGTCATGCTGATGGCCATGACTCCCAAAGGGGCCGGACTCAAGCTCTCGCTGATTCTGAAGGCCGCGGCGACCGGTTTTTACTTCGACCTCGCCACGCTCGCCTATGCCATCGTGCCGCTGGCGCTCTACCTGATCCTGGTCCCGCGTCGGGTGGCCACGCACCGCTGGCACCTGTGGGTGGTGCGCGTTCTCTTCGCCCTGTTGCTGGGTGTGCTCATCTTCGACGTCTGCGCCGAGTTCATCTTCTTCGACGAGTTCGGCACCCGCTTCAACTTCATCGCCATCGATTACCTGGTCTACACCCAGGAGGTGGTCGGCAATATCCGCGAGTCGTACCCGCTGACGGCGATCTTCTCCGGCATCGGCGCAGTCGCAGCCGCGATCTCCTGGATTTTGAGAAAGCCGCTCGCGCGCGGTGCCGAACTCACCTTCAACGGCGCCTACCACCGCACCGGCGCGCTGCTGCTGCTTCCCGTCGTCCTCTCCTACGGCGCGGTCAACATCTCCCAGTCCGCCATATCGAAGAACAACTACGCCAACGAGATCGCCGGCAACGGGGTCTACAACCTGTTCGCCGCCTTCATAAACAACGAACTCCCCTTCACCAGGTTCTACCGCACCCTGCCGCAAAACCAGGTGAACGCGCGGCTTAGGACCCTGGTCGCGGAGAGGAACAACAGCTTCGTCGATCCCAAGTCCGAGCGCTTCACCCGCGCCATTCACGGCGAAGGGGCGGAGAAGCGCCTGAACGTCGTGGTGGTGATCGAGGAAAGTCTTTCCGCCGAGTACCTGGGGGTGTTCGGTAACAAGAAGGGGCTGACCCCGAACCTGGACCGCCTGGCCTCCCAGTCGCTGTTCTTCACCAACCTCTACGCCAATGGCACCCGCACCGTGCGCGGGCTTGAGGCCCTCACCCTCTCGGTCCCGCCGCTCCCCGGCACCTCGATCGTGAAACGCCCCAACAACGGAGGGTTCCGCTCCTGGGGCGAGATCATGAACTCCAAGGGATACCAGTCCAAGTACATCTACGCCGGGCACGGCTACTTCGACAACATGAACGCCTTCTTCTCGGCGAACGGCTATTCCATCGTGGACCGCACCGACTTCGCCAAGGACGAGATCACCTTCGCCAACGTCTGGGGGGTCTGCGACGAGGACCTGTTCCGCAAGGTGATCAGGGAGGGGACCAAGTCCTACGAGGCGGGCAAGCCCTTCTTCTCCATGGTGATGACCACTTCCAACCACCGCCCCTTCACCTATCCCTCGGGGAGGATCGACATCCCGCCGAAGAAAGGGCGCAACGGCGGGGTCAAGTACGCCGACTACGCCATCGGCCGGCTCATCGCCGAGGCGAGCAGCAAACCATGGTTCAAGGACACCATCTTCGTCATCGTGGCCGACCACTGCGCCGGCAGCGCGGGGAAGTCGGACATCCCCATCAAGAGGTACGAAATCCCGCTGCTGGTCTACTCCCCGGCCCACATCAAGCCGGCCCGGATGGAGAAGATGATGAGCCAGATCGACGTAGCGCCCACCGTGCTCGGCCTGATGAACATGAGCTACAAGAGCGACTTTTTGGGGCGCGATGCGCTGAAGGATTCCGGGCAGCCCCCGCGCGCCTTCATCTCGACGTACCAGAAGCTGGGCTACCTGACCGAGAACGAGCTCCTGGTGCTGGGCCCGCGCCAGTACGCGGCGCAGTACAAGGTGGACCGCAAGACCGGCGACGCCAAGGGTGAGCCGGTTACCGGCAACATGCTGGCGGACATGCTTGCCTACTACCAGGGGGCGGACTACCTGTACCAGCACCGGTTGAACCGGATCCGCTAGAGCCGGGACGGGGATAAGCGGCGGATAGCCGCTACAACGACAAACGGGACGCAGCCAGATGAGAGGCCGCGTCCCGTTTTCTTTTGGATTTCGTTCAGCGGTACGCCTGCCCTTGTGCCCCCCTCCTTGCCGCACTGGTACCGCAAAGCCGGCACCGTCCCCCCTCCCTCGACGGGGAGGGGGAAGACGGCTGTGGTGCGGATGGGGGGATAGGGGGCGACGCTATTCCTCGTAGATCATCTTCCGGGTCATGCCGCCGTCGACCACGAAATTCTGGCCGGTGATGAAACCGGCGCGCGGCGAGGCGAGGTAGAGCACGAGCTCCGCGATGTCCCCGGCGCGGCCGACCCGCCCCGCCGGATGCTGTTGATGGTCCACCGGTCGCAGTTCCGCCTCGTCGCCGTTGTGAATCCAGCCGGGACTCACGCAGTTGACGCGGATCTCAGGCCCGAGGCTCATGGCGAGGGCGTGGGTGAGGGCAACGACGCCCCCTTTGCTCGCCGAGTAGGCCTCCGTATCCGGCTCCGACTGCAGAGCGCGCGTGGAGGCGATGTTGACGATGCTGCCCCGACTCTCTTTGAGGTGCGGCACCGCGTGCTTGGTGCAGAGGAAGACGCCGGTCAGGTTGGTGCCGATGACGCGGTTCCACTCGGTGAGGGATAGCTCGTGCACCGGCGCCGCGTGGGCCCGGGCCAGCGCCGCGTTGTTCACCAGGAGGTCCAGCCGCCCGAAGCGCTCCAGCGCCCGCGCGACGAGCGCCTGCACCGGCTGTTCGTCAGCGACGTCCGCCTCCAGCGCCAGGACCGCATCAGGTGCGCCGAGTGCGGCCGCCGCCCCGGCAACCGCTGCGCCGTCGATATCGGCCAGCACCACGGCATACCCTTCCGCAAGTAGCCGCTGCGCGATTCCCCTGCCGATCCCGCGCGCGGCTCCCGTCACCAGCGCCACCATCTTCTTCTCCCCCTGTGCCATCTTCAACCTCCGCTTTGTTGGCTCATGCTGCAGGTTCCAAACGTACAACAGCGATGGCGGCTTCGCAATGAAAGGTTCATCCGGGAATTACGGGAAAGGTGCACCTTTACTCCCCTCCCCTTGCGGCTTCACCCACCCCCCGGCCCCCTCCCGTCAAGGGAGGGGAGGCGTCAAAGGGGGAGCGACGTAATGGCCTCACCCGGTTCTTCTGGCAAACAGATCCTCTGCCTCAGTATCCAATCATACGGCTTGATTCAGATGTCGTGACACGGCTTAAGGAGCGGGCAAAGGGTATCAGACCAGGACCAACACGATCCTTGGGACGGTGATGCAGGCACAGCAAACGAAGGGTACCGGCACCTCTGCCGGCAAAAAGAGATCCGGCTCTTTCCACCCCCTCTCAAGAGCCTCCTTCACAGTGAGACTTTTCCTTTGTACTCCGGCATGTTGCGGCACAGTGACACAACCCGCCCTTCCATCTCTCAGAAAATTCCCCGCTCCTGCCAAAAATAACATTTTTTAGCAGCGAATCCGCGCTTTGTATGTTAGCCTTAATCCCATTTTGCAACCTCCGGAGGCAGCTTCACATTCATGCAAAACAAGGCAATTGAAAAGGTTCTCCAGGAGGTGAGCGAGGGGGCACTCGAGGTCTCCCAAGCCCTGGAGAAACTCAAGCACCTCCCCTTCGAGGACCTGGGCTGCGCCACGGTGGACCATCACCGCACGCTGCGCCAGGGCTTTCCTGAAGTTATCTTCGGGCAGGGCAAGAGCGTCGCCCAGATGCGCACCATCATCACCGCACTCCTGGAAAAGGGAAGCAACGTCCTGGCAACGCGGGTGAACGGCGCCAAGGGGGCGAAGCTCAAGGAGTTCTTCCCGCAGGCCGTCTACCACGCCGACGCCCGCGCGCTCACCATCGAACAGCATCCGGTCGCATTGCGGGGCCGGGGCAAGGTGTTGGTGGTCTGCGCCGGCACCTCGGACATCCCGGTGGCGGCCGAGGCGGTCCTCACCGCGCAGATGATGGGAAACGAGGTGGAGAAGGTCTACGACGTGGGCGTCGCCGGGCTGCACCGCCTGCTGGCGCGGCGCGGCACCCTCGCGGAGGCTTCGGTGATCATCGTGGTGGCGGGGATGGAGGGGGCGCTCCCTTCCGTCGTGGGCGGCCTGGTGGACAAGCCGGTGATCGCGGTGCCGACATCGGTCGGTTACGGCGCCTCCTTCGGCGGCGTGGCGGCCCTGCTCGGCATGCTCAACTCATGCGCCGCCGGGGTCACGGTGGTGAACATAGACAACGGTTTCGGGGCGGCCTACGCGGCAAGCCTCATGAACAGGATTCACGGATGAAGGTACTGTATTTCGACTGCTTCGCGGGTATCGCGGGCGACATGACCGTGGCAGGGCTCATCGAACTCGGGCTCCCGCTGGAGACGCTGCAACGGGAACTCTCCTCGTTGCCGCTTTGCGGCTACACGCTGGAAAGCCGCAAGGTGGAGCGCCTCGGCGTCGCCGGAACCTCCTTCAAGGTCACCCTCACCGAAGAGGACCAGCCGCACCGCCACTACTCCGGCATCTCGGCGATGATCGGGAAATCGGAGCTCAAACCGCGGGTCAAGGAACTCTCCCAGCGCATCTTCCTGAAGCTGGCGCAGGCCGAGGCGGGCGTGCACGGCGTGCCGCTGGAGCGGGTGCACTTCCACGAGGTGGGCGCCGTCGACTCCATCGTCGACATCGTCGGGACCGCCATCGGGCTCGATTACCTGGGGATCGACCGGGTCTGCGCCTCGGGGCTTCCCTACGGGCACGGCTTCGTGAAGACCGCCCACGGCCTCCTTCCCGTCCCGGCGCCCGCCACCGCGAAGCTCATGGAGGGGATCCCGCTCACCGCCGACATCGGCCCCGGGGAACGGGTCACCCCGACCGGCGCGGCCATCGTGGCGGCGCTCGCCGACAGCTTCGGCCCGCCACCGGTCATGACGGTCGAGGGGACCGGTTACGGTGCCGGTGAAAAGGATTTTCCCGAACTCCCCAACCTGCTCCGGCTGGTGCTCGGTGAAACTGCCGGCTCCAGGGAGGCCCGGGAGGTGCTGGTCCTTGAGACCCACATCGACGACATGCCCGCCGAGATCTTCGGCTTCCTCATGGAGCGCCTCATGGAGGCGGGGGCGCTGGACGTCGCCTTCTCGCCGCTGCAGATGAAGAAGAACCGCCCGGGCACGGGGCTCACGGTGATCGCGAGACCGGGGGACCTGGAGAAGCTTTCCGGCATCATCCTCTCGGAGTCGAGCGCCATCGGCCTGCGCTACTACCCGGCCAGCCGGATCACCCTCCCCCGCAGCTGCGAAACCCGCGCGACGTCGCTGGGCGGGGTGCGGGTCAAGGTACTCGGTAACGGGCGGGTGACGCCGGAATACGAGTCGTGCCGGGAGATCGCCCTTCAGAAGGGAATGCCGCTTCTCGAGGTGTACCGGACCGTGGAGAGGGAGTGCGGCGACAAATGAAAGCATTCGTGATCATCTCCGCCACCTGGTTCGGCACCGGCTTTTCCCCCTTCGCCTCCGGGACCGTCGGGACGCTCGGCGCGATCCCCTTTTTCCTGCTCCTCTCGGGCATGCCGCTGTGGCTCTACCTCATCACCACGGCCGCCTTCACCCTGTTCGCCTGCTGGTGCGCGGGCTTTGGCGAGGAGCTGTGGGGGGAGCACGACTCGGGCAAGATCGTGATCGACGAGGTCGCCGGGTACCTGGTGACCATGACCGCGGTCCCGGCGACGTGGCAGGGGATCCTCGCCGGGTTCATCATGTTCCGCATCTTCGATATCCTGAAGCCGCAGCCGGCGCGCTGGTTCGACCGCTCGCTGAAAAACGGCTACGGCGTGGTGCTGGACGATATCGCCGCCGGGGTCTACGCCTGCGCCGCCACGCACCTGGCGCTGAGGCTTTTGTGAAGATCGCCATCCTTTCCATAGGGGACGAGCTCCTCACCGGCGAGGTGACCGACACCAACGCGAGCCACATCGCGGACCGGCTCTACGACTGCGGCGCCCGGGTCTTCAGGCACATCACGGTACCGGACGACGAGGAGGCGATCGTGCAGGCCCTTGGCGACCTGGCCCTCGTCAGCGATGCCGTCATCGTCACCGGCGGGCTCGGCCCCACGCCCGACGACTACACGGCGCAGGCGGCGGCGCGGGCCGCAGGAGTCGAGCTGGAACTATCGCAAACGGCGCTGGACCACCTGGCCGCATTCGAAAAGAGGATCGCGAAGCCGCTGCACCCGGCCAACCGCCGCCAGGCGCTGGTCCCTAAGGGGTGCCGGCTGATCCCGAACCCCCTCGGAACCGCCTGCGGTTTCGTGGTCGCCATCGGGAGCGCCGAACTCTTCTTCCTCCCCGGCGTCCCCTTCGAGATGGAGCGGATGCTGGCGGAAACGGTGCTCCCCGAGCTGGCGAAACGGCTCCCGGCGCCGTGGCGGAGGATCACCCTGAAGGTTTTCGGCATCCCGGAAGCGGCCATATCGGAGCGCCTGCACGGCGCCATCCCGGAAGGGGGGGGCGTGGAGCTCGCCTACTGCGTGAAGTACCCGGAGATCCACGTGATATTGCGGGCGGCCGCCAAGGACGAGGCCCCGCTCCGGGAAGGGGCCGCCGAGGTAAGACAGCGGCTCGCCCGGTTCCTCTTCGCCGAGGGCGCCGATACCATGGACGACGTGCTGGCGCGCCTGTTCCGGGAGAGCGGCCTCACCCTGGCGCTGGCCGAATCCTGCACCGGCGGCTTGATCGCCGCGCGCATCACCGCCGTGGCCGGAAGCTCCGCCTACTTCCTGGAAGGAAACGTGACCTACAGCAACGCCGCCAAGAGCCGGATGCTGCAGGTGCCGCCCGGGCTGATCGAGGGGCACGGGGCGGTCAGCGCCGAAGTCGCCGGCGCCATGGCCCAAGGCGCACGCGAGGCCGCCGGCAGCGACCTGGCCCTCTCGGTGACCGGCATCGCCGGGCCGGACGGCGGCACGGAGGACAAACCGGTCGGCACCGTGTACATCGCGCTGGCCGACGGCGGGACGTGCCGGGTCGAACGCTGCAACTTCCAGGGAGACCGGACCCGGGTCCGCGCCATCACCTGCTTCACCGCGCTCAACATGCTGCGCGAATACCTCCTCATCCGCCACGGAGCAGCGGTCCCCGACTGACGGGGCCATAACAATGCCGGTACAGGGGAAACTACCTTGCACTTCGCGCCGCTGTTACTGATAGTCGCCTGCGAACCGCTGCTCCTTTTGATCGAGCAGTACACGCCGCTGTCCGGGTTGCTGCACTTCGGCGTCTCGGTCTCGCTGGCGGCTGTGCTCCTGTGCTTCGTCGCGCTCTTCAAGCAGCGTGAGGCCACCATGGTGGACGGCCTGCGCCGCGAGATCGGAGAGATGCAGCAGGAGGCGGCCAAGAGCGCGCGGCGCTACAAGAGCCTTTTGGAAGGGGCGGGCAACGCCATCTTCATCTTCAACGTGGAAACGGCCGAGCTCGAGGAGGAGAACCGGCTGGGGCGCGCGCTTTTCGGCTTCACCAAGGACGAGCTTCGCACCATGGCGGTGCGCGACCTGCTCGACACCTGCGAGCACGAGCGTCTCCGCACCTTCCTGTACCAGCTGGTGCGGCAGGGGGAGGCCGACTGGGACGAGGTGCGGCTGATACGAAAAGACGGCTCCTGCTTCCTGGGCGAGATCAACGCGCGGCTGATCGACCTCGGGGACGAGCAGGTGGCGCACTGCCTGTTGCGCGACATCACCGACAAGCGCCGCACCGAGCGGGAGATCTGGCAGAGAAACCGCGAACTCTCCATCCTCAACAACATGCTGACCAGCATGAACGTGGGGACCGAGCTGAAGGCGGTGCAGGAAGGGACACTGCTCGAGCTGATGGAGCTGTTCCGTGCCGAAGGGGGAACCCTGCACCTCGCCGCCTCCGAGCCCCCCTCCCCCACCTTGTGCGCCTCCATGCACGCCTCCCCCGACCTCGCGCAGGTGCTCGAGGAAAGCCTGAACAACCCCGACAGCTTCCGCGAGGTCTCCATCGTGCCGCTGGGCGATGCCGGCGCGGAATGGGGGAGCCTCACCTCCATCCCGATCAGTTCGCAGGAGCACCTGGTCGGGGTGATACACCTTATCCACCGCCCCCCCCACAGCTACGCCCCGGAAGAGTTGCGCTTCATGGAGACGGTGGGCAAGCAGATGGGGAGCATCATCGAGCAGATGAGGCTCTTCTCCGAGCTTACGTGGAAGAGCGAGGAGCTGCTGCGCTCACACCGGCTCCTGGAGAAGAGCAGCCACAACCTCTCCCTTTCCGAGTCGAAACTGAAGCAGAACCTTGCACTGGTGGAGCGGGCGCACCTGGAGCAGGTCCGGCTCGACCGCATGAAGAACCAGTTCCTGGGGATGGTCTCCCACGAGTTCAACACGCCGCTGACCAGCATCATCTCAGGCGTCGACCACCTGCTGCAGCAGGGGTGGAGTTCGCAGGAGGACGCCTGCCGGGTACTGGAGATGGTGCGCGACGGCGGGCTGAGGCTAAAGGCGCTGGTCGCCGACCTTTTGAAGCTGATCCGGCTGGAGTCGCGCCGGGAAGGGCTGGAGACCTCCGCGATCCACCTGAGGATGCTGCTCGAAAACCTCCTGGACCAGCTCCAGCCCCTGTTCGAGGAGCGCGGCCAGGTGGTGACGCTGCGCGACCTGGACCACCTCCCCTTTTTCCAGGGGGACTGCGGCTACCTGGAGCGGGTCTTCTACGAGCTCCTTTTGAACGCCATCCGCTTCAGCCCCGAGGGGGGCGAGATCGTGGTCAACGGCCGGGTGGTCCAGCGGGAAGACCTGCACCAGCGTTCCCACACCCTCCAGCGCTTCAACCCCGATTTCCTCAAGCGCTGCGGCGAGCGCTGTTACCTCGAAGTCGAGGTGCGCGACTGCGGCATCGGCATTCCGCTGCACGAGCAGCAGGGCATCTTCGAGATCTTCTACGAGGTGGGGGACATCAGGCACCATTCCAGCGGCAGGCGGCAAGGCAAGGGTGCCGGGCTCGGGCTCGCCATCGTCAAGGGGATGGTCGAGGCGCACGGCGGCATGGTCTGGGTGGAGAGCGACGACGGGAGTTCCTTCTTCCTCGTGCTGCCGCTGGAGCAGGAGCTGATCCAGCCGGCGCTGTTTTAAAACACGTTCCAGGTTCTACGTTCTCGGGTTCTACGTTAACTGCTTTGGGCGGCGGCGCGGGAAAACCGGCGCTCGCGCCGGGGTGGGCAGGTCGATTTTCGAGGTTTTAACGTAGAACGTGGAACATAGAACGTAGAACAGATGCCTTTGGTCGCCTTTGCATTTGCCTTTGCGGTTTTAGTTGTGTTATGTGTGATTGGTTCCAGAACCAGACTCAAAACAGCGCCTGACAAGGCTAAGGAGATATAAAGGATGCTCGACAAGGAAAAAGCGGAAAAAGCCCTCGACCTGGCCATGAGCCAGATCGAAAAACAGTTCGGCAAAGGGGCCATCATGAGGCTCGGCAACGAGGAGGCACTCCCGGACGTGGCGGCCATCCCGACCGGTTCCCTCTCGCTGGACCTGGCGCTGGGGGTCGGTGGCGTGCCCCGCGGCCGCGTCATCGAGATCTTCGGACCGGAATCCTCCGGTAAAACCACCCTCGCCCTCCACGTCATCGCCGAGGCCCAGAAGCTGGGGGGCATCGCCGCCTTCGTCGACGCGGAGCACGCCCTCGACATCGGCTACGCCAGGAAACTGGGGGTCAAGACCGACGACCTCTTGGTCTCCCAGCCGGACACCGGCGAGCAGGCCCTCGAGATCGCCGAAACGCTGGTCCGCTCCGGCGCCATCGACGTCCTCGTGGTCGACTCCGTCGCCGCCCTGGTCCCGAAGGCGGAGATCGAGGGTGACATGGGGGACTCGCACATGGGGCTCCAGGCGCGCCTTATGTCCCAGGCCCTCAGGAAACTCACCGGCATCATCTCCAAGTCCAACTGCTGCGTCATCTTCATCAACCAGATCAGGATGAAGATCGGCGTCATGTTCGGCAACCCGGAAACCACCACCGGCGGCAACGCGCTCAAGTTCTACGCCTCGGTGCGCATGGACATAAGAAAGATCGCGGCCCTCAAGCAGGGCAACGACATGATCGGCTCCAGAACGCGGGTCAAGGTGGTCAAGAACAAGGTGGCGCCCCCGTTCAAGGAAGTGGAATTCGACATCCTCTACGGCGAAGGGATCTCCAAGGAAGGTGACGTCCTCGACCTGGCCGTCGAGCGCAACGTGGTGGAGAAGAGCGGCGCCTGGTTCTCATACGGCAAGGAGCGCATCGGCCAGGGACGCGAAAACTCCCGGCTTTTCCTCAAGGAGCATCCGGAAATCACCGAAGAGATCAGGGCCAAACTCACCGCTCCAGAACAAGACGCCCCAGCACCCGGCGCAGCCTAAACCATGCAACTCAACGAGATCCTCGCCATAGCCATGAAGGCGAAGGGGTCGGACATCCATCTGAAGGCGGGACTTCCCCCCATCGTCAGGATCGACGGCTCCCTGCGTGCCATCCCCAACGCTGAAAGGCTCTCCAGCGAGGCGGTCAGGAACATGGCCTTCTCCATCATGAACGAGCGCCAGAAGCGGATCTTCGAGGAGAACTACGAGACGGACCTCTCCTACGGCGTGCCGGGTCTCGGACGCTTCCGCGTCAACGCCTTCGCCCAGCGCGGGACCGTCGCGATGGTGCTGCGCGCCATCCCGATCGCCATCCCGACGCTGGAGACGCTCAACCTGCCGCCGGTCTTGAAGAAGCTGGCGCTCGAGCAGCGTGGCCTGATCCTCGTCACCGGCACCACCGGCTCCGGCAAGTCCACGACGCTCGCCTCCATCATCGACTACATCAACGAGCACCGGACCTGCAACATCATCACCATCGAGGACCCGGTCGAGTACCTGCACAAGGACAAGAAGAGCCTGATCAGCCAGCGCGAGGTGGGCTTCGACACGCTCACCTTCGGCAAGGCCCTCACCTCGGCTCTGCGCCAGGACCCGGACGTCATCCTGGTGGGCGAGATGCGCGACTACGAGACCATCGAGACCGCGCTCACCGCGGCCGAGACCGGCCACCTGGTCCTCTCCACCCTGCACACCCTGGACGCCGCCGAGACGGTGAACAGGGTCATCTCCGTCTTCCCCCCCTTCCACCAGAGGCAGGTCAGGATGCAGCTGGCCGGCATACTGAGGGGAGTCGTCTCGCAGCGCCTGGTGCCCCGCATCGACGGCAAGGGGCGCGTTCCCGCGGTCGAGGTCATGATCGGCACCGCCCGTATCAGGGACTGCATCGACGACAAGGAAAAGACCAAGCAGATCCCGGACGCCATCGCCCAGGGGCATACCAGCTACGGGATGCAGACCTTCGACCAGTCGCTCATGCAGCTTTTGAGCAGGAAGCTGATCACCTACGAAGAGGCCCTGCGCCAGTCCAGCAATCCAGACGACTTCGCTCTCAAGGTCTCCGGCATCTCCTCCACCTCCGACTCCAGTTGGGACAACTTCGAGGAAGCGGAAGCGCCGGCCGAGGGTGGCGACAAGGAGCTGGTCATCGAGAAGTACTAGGTGCAGCGCGGCACGGCCTTCGACTGCTGCCTCCGCATCCTGACCCTGCGCGACCATTCCGAGGGGGAGCTCAGAAAGAAGCTTTCCGCCAAGGGGTACCAAGAACCGGAGATCGAGGCGAGCGTGGCCCGCGTGAAAGAGCTGGGCTACCTGGACGACCTGCGCTTCGCCCGCAGCTATGCCTCTTCGGCGCTCAGAAACGGCAAGGGGGTCGGCCCCAGGCTGAAGCTGGAGCTCTCTCGCCGCGGCGTCGCGGGTGCCATCGTGAACCAGGTGCTGGACGAGCTGGCGCAGGAGTACAGCGAGGCCGGGCTGCTGGCGCAGCTGATGGAGCGGCGCTATCCCGGTTTCGACGCCGCCACGGCTTCCGACAAGGAAAAGCGGCGCATCGTGGGGTACCTGCAGAGAAAGGGGTTCTCGCTTTCCGCCATCTTCCGCGAGTTGAAGGCGCACGAGGATTGAAGGCGGGCGAATAGTTATTCGCCCCTACTGAGGCGATGGTCCCGGGAAAGGTGTGGAGCACACAGCACCTGTAGGGGCGAATGATCATTCGCCCGCCCCACATCCCGCCCTGCAGGAGAGGGTGGCCTCGGTGAGGGAAGTGCCATGGGGAGCGATCCCCCGGGCCGGCGTACGTGATGGAAGGAGCGCCCTCACCCCGCCCCTCTCCCGGGGGGAGAGGGAGAATGACAACGCACAACCGTTACCAGGTTCAGATATTCCATTTTACTGAGGTTTTTTTATGACAGGCAAAGAGATCCGGGCGCAGTTCTTCAACTTCTTTCAGAAAAAGGGTCACACCCTGGTGGAGAGCTCGAACCTCATCCCGAAGAACGACCCCACCCTCCTGTTCACCAACGCAGGCATGAACCAGTTCAAGGACGTGTTCCTGGGCCTTGAAAAGCGCGACTACATCAGGGCGGTCAGCTCGCAGAAATGCGTCCGCGCCGGCGGCAAGCACAACGACCTGGAAAACGTCGGCCGCACCGCGCGCCACCACACCTTCTTCGAAATGCTCGGCAACTTCTCCTTCGGCGACTACTTCAAGAAGGAAGCGATCGCCTACGCGTGGGAACTGCTCACCGTCGATCTCGGCCTCTCCAAGGACCGCCTCTACGTCACGGTCTACAACGACGACGACGAGGCCGCCGACATCTGGCACCACCAGGAAGGAGTGCCCCGCGAGCGCATCTACCGCTTCGGCGAGAAAGACAACTTCTGGTCCATGGGAGACACCGGCCCCTGCGGCCCCTGCTCCGAGATCTTCTGGGACAACGGCCCCGGCACCGGCTGCGGCTCCCCGGACTGCGCCGTGGGGTGCGACTGCGACCGCTACATGGAGATCTGGAACAACGTCTTCATGCAGTTCAACCGTGACAAGGACGGCACCCTGACGCCGCTCCCGAAACCCTCCGTCGACACCGGCATGGGGCTCGAGCGCATCTCCGCCGTCATGCAGGGGGTAACCTCCAACTACGACACGGACCTCTTGCAGGGGATCATCCGCCACATCGAGGGGATCTGCGGCAAGAAATACCGGGCCGACGAGAAGGACGACGTCTCCATGCGCGTCATCGCGGACCACTCCCGCGCCACCACCTTCCTGATCTGCGACGGCGTGCTCCCCTCCAACGAGGGGCGCGGCTACGTGCTGCGCCGCATCATGCGCCGCGCCGCGCGTCACGCGAAGATGCTGGGCGTGTCCGAGCCGATGCTGTACCGCGTGGTCGATGCCGTCAACATGATGATGGGCGACGCCTACCCGGAACTCCTCGAGCGCGAACACTACGTGAAGAAGGTGATCAAGGCGGAGGAGGAGCGTTTCATCGAGACCCTCGACCGCGGCCTCGCCATCCTCAACGAGGAGACCGCGGCGCTCAAGGCCAAAGGCGAGACGGTGCTTTCCGGCGAAGTGATCTTCAAGCTTTACGACACCTTCGGCTTCCCGGTCGACTTGACCGCAGACATCGTCGAGGCGGAGGCGCTCACCCTCGACGAGGACGGCTTCGCCCTCTGCATGGAGAAGCAGCGCGTCAAGGCGAGGGAGAACTGGAAGGGCTCCGGCGAGCAGGGGCTCGCCGCCATCTACAAGGAGCTGCACGGCTCCGGCATCACGAGCGAGTTCGTGGGCTATGCCGAGCAGACCGCATACTCCACCGTGAGCGCCATCGTGAAGGGAGGCGTCCTGGTCGAGGAGGCCAACGCCGGGGACGAGGTCGAAATCGTCACCGCCAAGACCCCCTTCTACGGCGAGTCCGGCGGCCAGGCGGGCGACACCGGCACCATCTCCACCGGGGCGGCGCACGTCGCGGTGGAAAGTACCACCCGCCCCTTCACCGATCTCATCGTGCACCGCGGCAAGGTGGTGTCCGGCAACATCCGCAACGGAGAGGCCGTCGATCTGAAGGTCGCCTCGGCGAACCGCACCGCCACCGCGAGAAACCATACCGCGACCCACCTCCTGCAGGCGGCGCTGCGCGAAGTGCTGGGCGATCACGTCAAGCAGGCCGGCTCCCTGGTCACCCCGGACCGCCTGCGCTTCGACTTCACCCACTTCAGCCCGATGACCGCGGAGGAGATCCGCCGGGTGGAGATCCTGGTTAACGGTCACATCATGGCCAACGATGCCGTCGACGCCCGCGAGATGCCGGCCGCCGAGGCCATGGCCGCGGGCGCCACCGCGCTCTTCGGCGAGAAGTACGGCGACATCGTGCGCGTGGTCCGCGTGGGCGAGGTCTCCTCCGAGCTGTGCGGCGGCACCCACGTGCATGGCGCAGGCGAGATCGGCTTCTTCAAGATCATCTCGGAGGCGGGCATCGCCGCCGGCGTGAGGAGGATCGAGGCGCAGACCGGGCATGGCGCACTGGCCGTGGTGCACCAGATGGAAGACGAGCAGCGCGGGATCGCGACACTGCTGAAGGCCGAAGGCGCCAGCCCCCTCGACCGCGTGGAGAAGCTCCTGGCCGGCCAGCGCGAACTGCAGAGGGAGCTCGAGACGCTGCAGGCGAAACTGAACGCCTCCAAGTCCGCCGACCTGATCCAGCAGGTGCGCGAGCAAAACGGCATCAAGATCCTCGCCGTCAAGGTCGACGGCGACGCCAAGGGGCTGCGTGAGCTCTCCGACACGCTCAAGGAGCGGATCGGCTCCGGCATCATCGTGCTCGGCGCCGGCGATGCCGCCAAGGCGAACCTGCTGGTCGCGGTCACCTCCGATCTCACCTCGCGCTGGAAGGCGGGGGACATCATCAAGGCCATCGCGCCGATCGTCGGCGGCAACGGCGGCGGCAAGCCGGAGCTGGCCCAGGCCGGCGGCACCAAGCCGGAGAACCTCGCCGAGGCGCTGGAGGCCGTGTACCGCATCGTAGGGTAGATCATCCGGCCCCTTCCCCCCTCCCCCTCCGGGGGAGGAGCTTCGACCGTCGTCCCCTCCCCAGGAGGGGGAAGATAGCGACTAACCAGGCGAGAAGCAAAACAGGCAGATAATTCAGCACAACCGGGACATCCCTATGCTCGAACTGACCGCCCACAACAGCCAGGAGCTTTCGCAGGACAAGAAGACCATCCTCATCGTCGACGATGAAGGGGTGATCCGCGACCTCTGCAAGAGAGTGCTCAACGACTACGACATAGTCGAGGCGGCGGACGGGCAGGAGGCGTACGAGATCTTCCTGCGCGGCGGCATCGACGTCATCCTCAGCGATGTCATGATGCCCCGGATGGACGGCATCGAGCTGCTCAAGAAGCTGAAGGAGCGGGAGCCGACCATGGTGGTGATCATCATGACCGGCTTCGCGGACAAGGACCTGATCCTCAAGGCCTTGAAGGCCGATGCGGACGACTTCATCACCAAACCGCTCAACCTGCTGCAGCTGAAGAGCGCCATCAGCAAGGCGCTGGTGAAGAAGGCCCTCAAGGAAGAGATCGCCAACCTGAGGAACCTGGACCGCTTCAAGACCGTGTTCCTGTCGCTCGTCTCCCACAAGTTCCGCACCCCGATCACCTCGATATCGCTGTTCCTGCAGAACCTCGCCGCCGGGATCATCGACCCTTCCGACGACGGCGCCAAGGAACACATCAAGCTGATCTACAACGAGGCCTGTTACCTGGGGAACCTGGTCACCGACCTGCTCACCTTCTCCTCGGTCATGGACAGTGGCGCCGGGCTGCACCTTGAGCCCTGCACCCTCAACCTGCTGCTCCCCAAACTCTTGCAGGAAGCCCAGGAACTTTCCGACCGCCCCGGCGTGACCACCCACATCACCCAGGACACGGTCCCCGAGATGATGCTGGACCGCGACAAGATCAGCTTTGCGGTGCGCCAGGTAATCGACAACGCCATCAAGTTCTCCAAGGAAACCGGCATCGTCTGCGTCACTCTCAGAAACCTCGAGGGGCAGTGCGAGATCACCGTCCAGGACAACGGCATCGGCATCCCCACGGAGCAGTTGCCCAAGCTGTTCGAGAAGTTCTACCAGGTCGACGCCGAACATACCGGCCAGGTGCGCGGCTTCGGGCTCGGCCTGTTCTACGTGCGCGAGTTCATCCGTATGCACGGCGGCACCGTCAGCATCGACAGCGAGGAAAACGTCGGCACCCGGGTCGTCATCACCCTCCCCAGCAAAACCAGCCAAAGCCCCTGAAAACCCTGAGGCTTCCCCCTGTTTGAAGTTGATTATTTCCCCCTATCTGCTATATTAACGACTTTCTGTGCACTAATTAACGCTAGAAGAGGCACTCATGCAGCATCTCATAGAGAAGGCGAGCACACTCATGGAGGCTCTTCCCTATATCAGGCGTTTCTCGGGGAAGACCATCGTCATCAAGTACGGCGGGCACGCCATGGCAGAAGAGAAGCTGAGAAAGTCTTTTGCCCTTGATATCATCCTGCTCAAATACATCGGCATCAACACCGTGGTAGTGCATGGCGGTGGTCCGCAGATCAACGAGACACTGAAGCGCTACGGGATAGTGTCCGAGTTCGTCAAAGGGATGCGCGTCACCGACGGCGAAACCATGGGTGTCGTAGAGATGGTCCTGACCGGCCAGGTGAACCGCGAGGTGGTGGGTTACATAAACCAGCACGGCGGGCGCGCCGCCGGTCTTTCCGGCAAGGACGGGAGTCTCCTGCTCTGCGAGAAGCTGCTCCAGGAAATCCGACGAGAGGACGGCGGGGTCGAGATGGTCGACATCGGCTTTGTGGGCGACGTCGTCGAAGTGAACCCCGCCATTTTGCAGGCATTGGAGAAGGGTGGTTTCATTCCGGTCATCGCGCCGGTGGGTGTGGGTCGCGACGGGCAGAGCTACAACATCAACGCGGACGTCGTGGCGGGCAAGGTTGCCGCTGCGCTGGGCGCGGAGAAGCTGATCCTCTTGACCGACGTTTCCGGCGTGAAGGACAAGGAAGGGGAGCTGCTCTCGAGCATCCCGCTGGCCGATGTCCCCGAGCTGATCGAAAACGGCACCGTCACCGGCGGCATGATTCCGAAAGTGACCTGCTGCACCGACGCGCTTGCCGCCGGGGTCAAGAAGGCCCACATCGTGGACGGCCGGATCGAACACGCCATCCTCTTGGAGATCTTCACCAACGTCGGGATCGGGACGGAGATACAGGCGTAACTGCAGGGGCTAGGGGCTGGAGATTGGGGGCCCTAGTCCCGCTTTTAAGGAGCTAGATATGAATTCATCTGCCTGGATCGAGAAGGCTGACAAATACATCATGAAGACGTACGGACGGTACCCGCTGGTGCCGGTGAAGGGCGAGGGGTGCTACCTCTGGGACGCGGACGGCAAACGCTACCTCGATTTCCTGGCCGGGGTCGCCGTCAACAACCTGGGGCACTGCCACCCCAAGGTCACCGCGGCACTCGCCAAGCAGGCGGCGGAGCTGATCCACTGCTCGAACTACTACCACATCCCGAGCCAGATCGAGCTGGCCGAGCTCCTGTGCAACCTCTCCTTCGCCAACAAGGCGTTCTTCTGCAACTCGGGCGCCGAGGCGAACGAGGCAGCCATCAAGCTGGCCAGAAAGTACAGCCGCGAGAAGTACGGGCTCGACCGTTACGAGATCATCACCGCCATCTCCTCGTTCCACGGCCGCACCATGGCCACCGTTTCCGCCACGGGCCAGGAGAAGGTGCAGAAGTTCTTCGATCCGCTCCTGCACGGCTTCCGCCACATCCCCTTCAACGACGCCCAGGCGCTCCGCGATGCCATCGGACCCGGCACCTGCGCCGTGATGCTGGAGCCGATCCAGGGCGAGGGGGGCGTGGTGGTACCGGACGCCTCCTACTTCCAGGAAGTGCGCAAGATCTGCGACGAGAACAACCTGATCCTGATCTTCGACGAGGTCCAGGTGGGGATGGGACGCACCGGCAAGATGTTCGCCCACCAGCATTTCGGCATCACCCCGGACATCATGACCCTCGCCAAGGCGCTGGCCGGCGGAGCCCCGATCGGGACCATGCTCGCCACCGACAAGCTGGCGGAATCCTTCACCCCGGGGACCCACGGCTCCACCTTCGGCGGCAACCCGCTGGTGACCGCCGCCGCGGTGGCCACGGTACGCGCCATCCAGGAGGAAGGGATCCTGAACCACACCGAGGAGATCGGCGAGTACCTGATGGGCGAACTGGAGACGCTGGGCAAGAAGTTCCCGAGCCTGATCACCGAGGTGCGCGGCATCGGCCTCATGATCGGCGTGGAACTCGCCATCCCCGGCGGCGACATCGTCAAGGCCGCGCTCTCCCGCGGGCTCCTTTTGAACTGCGCCCAGGAGAAGGTGCTCCGCTTCGTTCCGCCGCTCATCGTCGGCAAGAAGGAAGTGGACGAGATGATCGCCACCTTGAGGGAGATCCTCGCCGAACTGTAGCTAATCCCTCCCCCTCCCTTAACGGGAGGGGGTCGGGGGGTGGGTGAAGCTGCCGACAGCGGTCGAGGTGGCACCTGCCCCCACCCCCTAGCCCCCTCCCGCAAGGGGAGGGGGGATAGAGCCCCGTCCCTCTGGCAAAGAGAGGGAGTATGAATAAACAGCCGTAAGCCGCCTGTCGGCCAATTAAAAAGAGAAGCGAGAACCAGTGAATATGAAAAAAGACTTCCTGGCGCTGAGCCAGTTCACCAAGGCCGAACTGGACGCCATGTTCGCCCTGTGCAAGGACCTCAAAGCAAAGACCAAGAACCGCGAGGAGCACCACCTCCTCAAGGGGAAGTCACTGGCCATGATCTTCGAGAAGTCGTCGACCCGCACCAGGATCTCTTTCGAGGTCGGCATGTACCAGCTGGGGGGGCACCCGCTCTTCATCTCCAGCAAGGACTCGCAGATGGGGCGCGGCGAGCCGATCAAGGACACCGCCCGCGTCATGGCGCGCTACTGCGACGGCGTCATGATCCGCACCTTCGCCCAGGAAACCGTGGAGGAGTTCGCGAAATACGCCTCCATCCCGGTCATCAACGGGCTTACCGACCTGCACCACCCCTGCCAGATCATGGCGGACGTCTTCACCGTGATCGAGCACAAGGGTAGCTACGACGGGCTCAAGTTCGCCTGGATCGGCGACGGCAACAACATGGCCAACTCCTGGATCGAGGCCGCCGCCATCTTCGGCTTCGACCTGACGCTCGCCTGCCCGGAAGGGTACGATCCCAACCCGCAGGTGCTGGCATGGGCCAAGGCGAACGGCTCCGCGAAGATCGTGGTCACCCGCGACCCCAGGGAGGCCGCCAAGGACGCCGACGTCCTGAACACCGACGTCTGGGCCAGCATGGGGCAGGAAGAGGAGCAGAAGATCCGCGAGAAGGCCTTCGCCGGCTACCAGCTGGACGAGAAGCTGCTCGCCCTCGCCAAGAAGGACGCGCTGGTGCTGCACTGCCTCCCGGCGCACCGCGGCGAGGAGATCAGCGACGGGGTCATCGAAGGCCCCAACTCGGTTGTCTGGGACGAAGCGGAAAACCGCCTGCACGTGCAGAAGGCCATCATGGCCACGCTGATGAAATAGTTTCAAAGCTGAAGGAGGCTTTGAAGTGAAACCTCTGAACGAGATCAAAGAGATCATCCGGGACCACAAGACGGAGCTCGCCGAGGAATACGGCGTCGCCGAAATCGGTGTGTTCGGCTCGGTGGTCAGGGGCGAAGCACGGGAGGATAGCGACGTTGACGTACTCGTCGACTTCAGCCGTCCTATCGGTCTGATGAAGTTCATGAGGCTCGAGTACTACCTGGAAGAACTCTTCGGTGGCACCAAAGTCGATCTGGTTTCCCGCAAAGCTCTGAAGCCGTACATCGGCAGGGTGATCCTGCAAGAAGTGCAGTATGTCTAGCTCCAGGGATATCAGAGATTATCTGGTAGACATGAGTGATGCGATGCAAAGCATCCTCGAGTTCACGCAAGGCATGAACTATGAAGAGTTCTGCAACGACAAGAAAACCATTTATGCCGTGACACGCGGCTTCGAGATTCTCGGGGAAGCTGCCAAGCACATAGATGAAGAGATAAGGGGCAGATACCCCGGCGTCCCCTGGCGCATGATTGCCGGGATGCGGGACAAACTCATACACGAATACTTCGGCATCGCTTTGGAAATCGTCTGGAGCACCGTACAGGAAGATCTGCCTGAATTGCAAAAGGACCTGCTGCCTGTCCTGGAAGAACTAGTACAAAACAACGCATAAGGAGAACCCATGGCAAAGAAAGAAGTGAAAAAGATCGTCCTCGCCTACTCGGGCGGGCTTGACACCTCCATCATCCTCAAGTGGCTCAAAAACGAGTACGGCTGCGAGGTGGTGACGTTCTCCGCAGACCTCGGCCAGGGCGACGAGCTGGAGCCGGTGCGCGAGAAGGCGTTCAAGACCGGCGCCGACAAGGTGTACATCGACGACCTGCGCGAAGAGTTCGTACGCGATTTCGTGTTCCCGATGTTCCGCGCCAACGCGATCTACGAGGGTTCCTACCTGCTGGGCACTTCCATCGCGCGTCCGCTGATCGCCAAGCGCCAGATGGAAATCGCCAAGATCGAAGGGTGCGACGCCGTCTCCCACGGCGCCACCGGCAAGGGGAACGACCAGGTCCGCTTCGAGCTGGCCTACTACCACTTCAACCCGGCCATCACCGTCGTCGCCCCGTGGAGGGAGTGGAAGCTCAACTCCCGCCAGGCGCTGATCAACTACGCCAAGCGTAACGACATCCCGATCCCGATCACCAAGAAGCGCCCCTGGTCTTCCGACCGCAACCTTTTGCACATCTCCTTCGAAGGGGGCATCCTGGAGGACACCTGGCTCGAGCCGCCCGAGAACATGTTCGTGCTCACCAAGGCTCCGGAGAAGGCGCCCAACAAGCCGCAGTACGTCGAGATCGAGTTCGAGAAGGGTAACGCGGTCGCCGTCGACGGCGTGCGCATGTCCCCGGCAGAGCTGCTGGCGCACCTTAACACCATCGGCGGCGAGCACGGCATCGGCCGCGTCGACCTCCTCGAGAACCGCTCCGTCGGCATGAAGTCCCGCGGCGTCTACGAGACCCCGGGCGGCACCATCCTGCGCGAGGCGCACATGGCGGTCGAGCAGATCACCATGGACCGCGAAGTCATGCACCTGCGTGACTCCCTGATCCCGCGCTACGCAGAGATGATCTACAACGGCTACTGGTTCTCCCCGGAGCGCGAGATGATGCAGTGCCTGATCGACGACTCCCAGAAGACCGTGAACGGCGTGGCGCGCTTGAAGCTCTACAAAGGGCACGTGCGCACCGTGGGGAGGAAGTCCGAGAGCGACTCCCTGTTCAACCTCGACTTCGCGACCTTCGAGAAGGACCAGGTCTACAACCAGGCGGATGCCGAAGGGTTCATCAAGCTGAACTCGCTGAGGCTGCGTATCCGCTCCCTGATGCAGGCCAACAAGAACAAGTAGCTGAACAGGCAGTAAAGGAGGGTCATAGGGGCACGAGGCTTTCGTGCCCCTATCCGCTTATATGGAGCAAAACGGTTTCAAGGCCAGCCACATAGTCACTTCGGTGGTCGCCGTCATCATCGATTCCGATGGCCGGGTGCTCCTCACCAAGAGGAACATCCCCCCGTTCCAGGGGGAATGGGTCATGCCGGGGGGGAAGATCGACCTGGGCGAACCGATCGTGGCGGCTCTCAAGCGCGAGGTATGGGAAGAGGTCGGCCTCGAGGTTGAAGTGGGCGAGCTGATCGACGTCTTCGAGCACGTGACGCCGGGCGAGGCCCACTACCACTTCATCATCATCTACTACCGCTGCACACCGCTTTACTGCGACGTGAAACACAACCAGGACGAAGTGGCCGAGGCGCGCTGGGTCGAGCCGGGCGAGTTGCCGGACTTCAAGATCCCCGCCGGCGCCCGCTTCATCCTGAGCAAGATCTTTACGTCAATTGACAATGGATAATTGACAACGGCTGGTGATTGACACGACGTCCCGCCGTTCAACCTTGTTGGGGTTGCAGGCTTTAAATGCTTTTGTTAACGCAAAGACGCAAAGGCGCAAAGGGGAAAGTCGCCCAATCCGCCTTAAGGTCTTTCCTGGGGTCTTAGCGTCTTCGCGTCTTTGCGTTAAATACAAGGTTTCATTTGCAGTTCGCTGTTCATTGTCAATTTTGCATTGTCCATCGTCATTCGGGGTTCCCTGCCCATGGTCAAGATCGTCGAGAAACATGTCCAGCTCGATTTCCCTCTGGGTCATCACCTGCACTGCCTCATCGCGCAGATCCCGAACCGGCTGCAGCATCGCGAGCACCTGTACTCGCTGGTCGACGCTGAGGAACAGTGGCGCATGGTGCGCAGCGTCCTCGACCTGGTGGCGGAGGGGGCGGGTAACCTGAAGCGGCTGCATTTCCTGATGTTCCCGGAGACCTCGGTCCCGCTCTCCCGGTTCGACGACCTGCTCGACGTGATCGCGGAGCGCTTCCGCCCCAACACGGTCACCATGTTCGGCATGGAGCAGATCCGGCTGGAGCAGTACCGGGCGCTCCTGACCCGCTTCAGGGACGACAACGCCGAGGCGCTGGAATGCGTGGAGCGGGACATCGACTCCGGCGACATCCTCGGCATGCCGGTGAACTGGTGCTGCATCGCCATCAAGGAGACCAGCGGCCGCCTGCGTGTCTTCCTGGAAGCGAAGACGCACCCGTTCCGGGGCGAGGAGTTCCTCGACAAGGACCACGACCTGTACCGCGGGCGCCACTTCTACCTGTTCCGCGGCGAGCCGGCCTGCTTCAATTTCATGACGATCATCTGCCTTGATTACCTCTACCGGGACCTCTACTCCTCCAACATCAAGCAGATCATCGATCACGCCAACCGGCTCTTCTTCACCATGAGGCAGTCGCTGGACGCCCTCTTCGTGATCCAGTGCAACCCGAAACCCGAGCACAGCGCCTACCGGGACGTCCTGACCGGCTTCTACGGCGAGCACCTGGAGGACACCCCGGGGGTGCGCGAGACGGTGACCGTGTTCGGCAACTGCTCCGACGAGAGCGAGATCGAGGGGGTGCGCTGCCAGAGCTGTTACGGCGTCGCTTCAGTGATCATCAGCGGCAGGCACAAGATGTCACCGTTCAAGGACCGGGAGTTCGCCAGCGACGACTTCGACGGCGCACCGGTCTGCAGGCTCAGGTTCGGCACCGGCACGAGGCTTTTCTACTTCAACCTGCCGCTCTACCACGAGCTCGACCCCAGGAGTTCGCGGGTGCCGTTGAAGGTGCACTCGGTGCTGCGCTGGACCGACGACGGGTGGATCAAGGCGGGGGGAGAGATGGAGCAAGGCCTACCGTAGCAAAGAATTCAGCTCCCTCCCCAGGAAGGGGAGAACAACACAATCATCCCCCCTCCCCTTGCGGAGGGGGAACTAAAAAGCAGCAGGGAGATCCAACAACATGTCCAAAGACAAGCTGTGGGGTGGCCGCTTCACCCAGCCCACCGACAAGTTCGTAGAAGAGTTCACCGCCTCCATCAACTTCGACAAGCGCCTGTACCACCAGGACATCCGCGGCTCCATCGCCCACGCCACCATGCTGGGCAAGCAGGGGATCATCCCGGTCAAGGACGTCGAGGAGATCGTGCACGGCCTCCGGGAGATCCTGGACAGGATCGAGGCGGGAGAGTTCGACTTCTCGGTCTCCCTGGAAGACATCCACATGAACATCGAGGCGCGCCTCTCCGAGAAGATCGGCGACGCGGGCAAGAGGCTCCACACCGGCCGCTCCAGGAACGACCAGGTGGCGCTGGACATCCGCCTCTACCTCAGGGACGAGCTGGTGGAGATCTCCGCCTACATCGACCTGCTGATCGACGCGCTCATCTACCAGGCGGAGCAGAACCTCGGGGTCATGATGCCGGGCTTCACCCACCTGCAGACCGCGCAGCCCATCCTCTTCTCGCACCACATGATGGCCTACCACGAGATGCTCAAGCGCGACAAGGGGCGCATGGAGGACTGCCTGAAGCGCACCAACGTGCTGCCGCTGGGCGCCGGGGCCCTGGCCGGGACCACCTTCCCCATCGACCGCGAGTACGTGGCGGAACTGCTCGACTTCCCCGAGGTGACCAGGAACTCGCTCGACTCGGTCTCCGACCGCGACTTCGCCATCGAGTTCTGCGCGGCCTCCTCGATCCTGATGATGCACCTCTCCCGCTTCGCGGAGGAGCTCATCCTCTGGTCCACCAGCGAATTCAAGTTCGTCGACCTCTCCGACTCCTTCTGCACCGGCTCCTCCATCATGCCGCAGAAGAAGAACCCGGACGTCCCGGAGCTGGTGCGCGGCAAGACCGGCCGCGTCTACGGCAACCTGATGGCGCTCCTCACCCTGATGAAGTCCCTCCCCCTGGCCTACAACAAGGACATGCAGGAGGACAAGGAGCCGCTGTTCGACACCATCGACACCGTGAAAGGGTCGCTGAAGATCTTCGCCGACATGGTGCGCGAGATGAAGGTGAACGAGGCGCGCATGAAGACCGCCGCTGCCGCCGGGTTCTCCACCGCGACCGACGTGGCCGACTACCTGGTGCGGAAAGGGATCCCGTTCCGCGACGCCCACGAGATCGTCGGCAAGGCGGTGCGCTACTGCATCGAGAACGAGATGGACATCCCGGAACTGTCGCTGGCCGAGTGGCAGATCTTCTCTCCCCGCATCGAGGACGACATTTTCGGCGCCATCACCCTGGAGGCATCGGTCAACGCACGCCGCGCGACCGGCGGCACGGCGCTCGAGCGGGTCAAGGCCGAGATCGCCCGCGCCAAGGAAGGGCGCTAACCATGGCCGCCTCCCGTAGCATCCTGCCCGCCCTGTTCCTGGCCGCCGCGCTCGCCGTCTGCTCCGGCTGCGGCAAGAAAGGCGCGCTGATCCCGCCCGAGGCGCTGGTCCCGGCGCCGATCGCCACGCTGGCTGCGGCGCAGAAGGGGGCGGAGTTCCAGGTGAGCTGGACCGGGCCGGGCAAACAGGAAAAGGGGGGCAAGCTTGAGGATCTTTCCGGCTTCCTGCTCTACCGGCGCAACGTGCTCCCTCCCGGGGAGGACTGCGAAGAGTGCCCGAGCGCGTACAAGCAGCTGGCACGGGTCGATCTCGACCTCCCCCAAGGGGTGCGCCAGGTGGGGAGCCTCTGGATCTACGACGACTTCGACCTCAGAAAGGGGCAGACCTACCAGTACAAGGTGCGCTCCTACACGCAGAAGGGCGCGCAGAGCAAGGACTCCAACAAGGTGCGGCGCACCGCGGTCACCCCTCCCCTCCCCCCCGTGCTGGAGGCGGCAGGCTCGCCCAACGAGGTGACGCTTAGCTTCGTGGGGCTCCCCCCGGAACAGGGGAGCGCGGCCGGGTACAACGTGTACCGGAGCAAAAAGGGGGAGCCGATGCCGCTCGCCCCGCTCAACAAGGCGCCGCTGACCGGCAACACCTACCAGGACAGGGAAGTGATCCTCGGGATCACCTACAGCTACGCCGTGACCAGCGTCGCCACCGTCGACGGGCAAAGCGTAGAGAGCGCGCCCTCCAACGTCACGGAAGCCGGGCTGGTGCTTCCGGACTAGGTCCCGTTGCCTTTTCAGCCCTTTCATGATAATAACCGGGAACATCTTTTAACATCACGACGCCCGACCTGGGCGCATTTGGAGCAGGTATGAAGATCACGAGAAGTGAGGTGGAGCACGTGGCGAGACTCGCCCGCCTGGAGCTTTCCGACAGCGAGCTGGACACCTTCACCGGACAGATGGACGGCATCCTCGCCTACGTGGAGAAGCTGAACGCACTGGATACCGAGGGGATCGTCCCGACCTCGCACGCGGTGCCGATGGAGAACGCATTCCGTCCCGACCAGCCCGCCGACTCGATCGGCGTGGAAGCCGCCCTCGCCAACGCGCCGCTGCGCGCGGAGAGCTTTTTCAGGGTGCCCAAAGTCATAGAATAGCCTTTTCCCTCCCCCTCCCTTGACGGGAGGGGGCCGGGGGGTGGGTGAAGCTGCCCGAAGCATAGCCGGTGGCACCTCCCCCCCACCCCGACCCTCCCCGCCAGGGGGGAGGGAGTTATCACCGACCGGAGTCATTACAATGGAAATTTTCGACCTTACCATACACGAGCTGCACGAGAAGCTTGCGGCGAAGGAGGTCTCCTCCGTCGAGGCGACCCGCGCCATGCTGGAGCGCATCGAGGCGGTGGACGGCCAGGTGAACGCCTACATCACCGTCACCCCGGAGCAGGCGCTCGTCGAGGCGGAAGCCGCCGACCGCCGCATCGCCGCCGGCGACGTGGCGCCCCTTACCGGCATCCCCGTCGGCCTCAAGGACATCTTCATCACCAAAGGGGTCCGCACCACCTGCGGCTCCCGCATCCTGGAAAACTTCGTCCCCCCCTACGACGGCACCGCGGTCGCCAAGCTCAAGGAGCAGGGCGCGGTCATCGTGGGCAAGCTGAACCAGGACGAGTTCGCCATGGGGAGCTCCAACGAGTCCTCCTACTTCGGCCCGGTGAAGAACCCCTGGAACCTCGAGTGCACCCCGGGGGGCTCTTCCGGCGGGTCTGCCGCCGCCATCGCCGCGCGCACCGCGACGGCGACACTCGGCACCGACACCGGCGGCTCCATCCGCCAGCCCGCCTCCCATTGCTCCTGCGTCGGCTTGAAGCCGACCTACGGCAGGGTCTCCCGCTACGGCGTGATCGCCTACGCCTCGTCGCTGGACCAGGTCGGCCCGCTCACCCGTGACGTCACCGACGCGGCGCTCCTTCTGGGTGCCGTGGCCGGGCACGATCCGAAGGATTCCACCTCGGTGAACACCCCGGTCCCCGACTACGTCGCCGGCCTTGCGGCAGGCGTGAAGGGGCTAAAGATCGGCCTCCCGAAGCAGTACTTCATCGAGGGTCTCGACCCGGATGTGAAGCGCGCCATGGACGAGGCGATCGCCCTCTACAAGAGCCTGGGCGCGGAGCTGCGCGAGGTGAGCCTGCCGCACACCGAGTACGCCGTGGCCACCTACTACCTGATCGCCACCGCCGAGGCGAGCTCCAACCTGGCGCGTTACGACGGCGTCCGTTTCGGGCACCGCGCCGAGGACGCCCGCGGCCTTAAGGAGATGTTCGCCAAGACCCGCGCCGAAGGCTTCGGCCCGGAGGTGAAGAGAAGGATCATGCTCGGGACCTACGCCCTCTCCTCCGGCTACTACGACGCCTACTACGTCAAGGCGCAGAAAGTCAGGACCCTGATCATGCAGGACTTCCTGAACGCCTTCAACGAGGTGGACGTACTGCTGACCCCGATCGCGCCGACGCCCCCCTTCAAGATCGGGGAGAAACTGGCCGACCCGCTGCAGATGTATCTTTCCGACATCTTCACCATTCCGGTGAACCTGGCGGGAACCTGCGGCATCAGCATCCCGGCCGGTTTCAGCGCCGCCGGTCTTCCCATCGGTCTGCAGCTGATCGGCAAGCCGTTCGGTGAAGCGAGCATCCTCTCCACCGCCTATGCGTTCGAGAGGGAGACCCAGTGGCACCTGAAAAAGGCGCCGCTGTAAAACCTAAAACCATTGGCCACGGAGAAGATCTGAGAACTTCGGAGCAAACCGTGACCAAATGACTTCAAAGACTTTGGGGTAACCCCAAAAGCTTTGTGTTTGGTTTTCTCAGATTTCCTCAGATTTTCTCCGTGGCTAACGGTTAACAGCCTTTCGGTTTTTTGGAGCTCATATGAAATATCAGGTTGTCATCGGGCTTGAGGTGCACACCCAGCTCACCACCAACACCAAGATCTTCTGCGGCTGCTCGACCCGCTTCGGAGCCGAGCCGAACTCGCAGACCTGCCCGGTCTGCCTCGGCTTTCCCGGCGCCCTCCCGGTCCTCAACAAGCAGGTGGTGGAAAACGCCATCCTCGCCGGCCTCGCCACCAACTGCTCGATCACCCAGAGAAACGTCTTCGCCCGGAAGAACTACTTCTACCCGGACCTCCCCAAGGGGTACCAGATCAGCCAGTTCGACCTCCCCATCTGCCAGCACGGCCACCTGGACATCGAGGTGGAGGGCGAGAAGAAACGGATCGGCATCACCCGCATCCACATGGAGGAGGACGCCGGCAAGCTGGTGCACGCGGACATCCCCGGGGTGGACGACTCCTGCGTCGACCTGAACCGCGCCTGCACGCCGCTCCTGGAGATCGTCTCCGAGCCGGACATGCGCTCGCCGGACGAGGCCATCGCCTATCTCAAGAAGCTGCACCAGATCGTCATGTACCTCGGCATCTGCGACGGCAACCTCGAGGAGGGTAGCTTCCGCTGCGACGCCAACGTCTCGCTCATGCCGGTCGGCTCCACCGTCTTCGGCACCCGCGCGGAGCTCAAAAACATCAACTCCTTCAAGTTCATCAAGCAGGCGATCGAGTACGAGATCGAGCGCCAGGCGGAGATCCTCGACGACGGCGGCAAGGTGATCCAGGAGACCCGTCTCTTCGACCCGAACACCGGCACCACCCGCTCCATGCGCGGCAAGGAGGAGGCGCACGACTACCGCTATTTCCCGGACCCGGACCTCGTTCCGGTATTGATCCCGGACCAGTGGATCGAGGACGTGCGCGCCACGCTGCCGGAACTCCCTGAGGCGAAGCGGGCCCGCTACGTCGCGGAACTGGGTCTTCCCGAGTACGACGCCGAGGTGCTGGTGTCGAGCCGCGAGCTGGCGCAGTACTACGAGGAGACGGTGGCCCTGTTCCCGCAGGCGAAGACCGTCTCCAACTGGGTCATGGGTGAAGTCTCCCGCGCGCTCAACGAGGACAACAACCGCTCCATCACCGACTGCCCGGTGACGCCGGCGCTCCTGGCCGACCTGCTGAAGCTGATGGAGAAGGGGACCATCTCCGGCAAGATCGCCAAGACCGTCTTCGACGAGATGTACAAGAGCGGCAAGGCGCCGGAGAAGATCGTCGAGGAGAAAGGGCTGGTGCAGGTTTCCGATACCGGCGCCATCGAGGCGATGGTTGACGAAGTGCTAAAGAACAACCCGGGCCAGGTCGAACAGTACCGGGGCGGCAAGGAAACCGTCTTCGGGTTCTTCGTCGGTCAGGTCATGCGCGCCTCCAAGGGGAAGGCCAACCCCGCCGTGGTGAACGAGCTGCTGCTGAAGAAGCTTCAGGCGTAAAACCGGAATGTAACGCAAAGACGCAAAGGCGCGAAGAAAAGCAAAAGAGAATAAAGGGTTTAGCACCAGATTCACTTTGCGTCTTTGCGGCTTTGCGTTAAAAAGTTCGTTTTTGAAGTTAGCTTTCTAACGAGGTAACAATGTCCTTCAGAACCATAGAGTGGCGCGACAACAAGGTGATCATGATAGACCAGACCAGGCTCCCGGCCGAGGAGGTCTACAACGAATACACGGACTTCCAGGGAGTCGCGGAGGCGATCCGCGGCATGGTGGTCCGCGGAGCCCCGGCCATCGGCATCGCCGCCGCCATGGGGGTGGCGCTGGGGGCGCGCGAGATCATCGCGGACAGCTTCGACACCTTCTACCGCCAGCTCGAGAACGTCTGCGAAGTGCTCGGACGCACCCGCCCCACCGCGGTCAACCTCTTTTGGGGACTGGAGCGGATGAAACGGGTGGCACTGCAGCACAAGGAACTCGACCTCAACTCGATCCGTGAAATCCTGAAGGCGGAGGCGATCAGCATCGAGGCGGAAGACCTCGCCATCTGCAAGGAGATCGGCCGCCACGGCGCCGCCCTGGTCAAGGAGGGATCGTCCATCCTCACCCACTGCAACGCCGGGGGGCTGGCCACCGCCGGCTACGGCACCGCCCTGGGGGTGATCCGCGCCGCGCACGAGGCGGGGAAGAACATCCGCGTCTTCGCCGACGAGACCCGCCCCTGGCTCCAGGGCGCGCGCCTCACCGCCTGGGAATTGATGAAGGACTCCATCCCGGTCACCCTGATCTCGGACAACATGGCCGGATGGCTCATGAAGAGCGGGCAGATCGACTTCTGCGTGGTCGGCGCCGACCGCATCGCCGCCAACGGCGACACCGCCAACAAGATCGGCACCTACTCCGTCGCCGTTCTGGCCAAGGAGAACCGGATCCCGTTCTACGTGGCCGCGCCGATCTCCACCCTGGACCTGAAACTCGCCAACGGGGACCAGATCCCGATCGAGGAGCGGAGCTCCGAGGAGGTCACCAGGGTGCAGGGGGTCACCATCGCGCCCGAGGGGGTCAAGGTCAGAAACCCCGCATTCGACGTCACCCCCGCCCGCTACATCACCGGCATCATCACCGAAAAAGGGGTCGTGCGCGGCGACTACGAGAGGGAACTGAAGGCACTGGTAGGTCTATGAGCCGCCTGTCAGACCTGGCCGCGCTGCTTCTTTCCGCGCTCTCGGAGCCGGATAAAGGGGATCTGTCTCACCAGCTGGAACTGGTCGGGTTCAGCTATGGCGCGCGCTCGGTCGAAAACCTGAGGCTTCTCTCGGAACTCCTCCCCGGCGAGCGCCTGGTCGAGCTGGCGCTCGCCGCACTCGCCACGCCGCTCCCCGACATGGCGCTGAACGGTTTCGAGCGCATCAGCACCGTGGTGCCGGGCGAGATCCTGCTGGAGATCTGCTCCCGCCGCGCGCTCAACATCCAGTTGATGAACATCTGCGGCTCCTCCCCCTTCCTGACCAACATCATCTTCAGGGACCCATCCTGCCTGCGGCGCCTCTTCATCGAACGCGAGATCATGCAGCGCCGCAGCGAAGACGAGATGCTGCAGGCCCTGCGCGACCGCATCCCTCAAGGCACCGGCTACGCCGACATCTTCTCCCACCTGCGCCGCTTCAAGTATTCCGAGATGCTGCGCATCGCCGCACGCGACCTCAACGGCCTGGCGACCCTGGAAGAAGTCACCGGAGAACTCTCCTCGCTGGCAGCGGTCACCCTGCAACTCTCCTACGAGGCCGCCTTCGCGCAACTGGTGCAGGAGCATGGCACGCCGATGGAGGACACCCCCGACGGACCTGTCCAGGCGGAATTCACCATCATCGGCATGGGCAAGTTCGGCGGCAGGGAACTCAACTTCTCCTCCGACATCGACCTCATCTACTTCTACTCCTCCGACAAGGGGGAAAGCACGGGCATCCCGGACGGCCGCGGCGGGTTCAAGAGCAAGCTCTCGCTGCACGCCTTCTTCGTGAAACTCGCCGAGATGGTGAGCCGGGCCATCTCCCAGGTCACCGAGGATGGCTTCGTGTTCCGGGTCGACATGGGACTGAGGCCGGACGGAAAGGCGGGGGACCTCGCCAGCTCCATGCGCTCCGCCGAGGTCTACTACGAGGCGTGGGGACAGTCCTGGGAGCGTGCCGCCATGATGAAGGCGCGCCCCGTGGCAGGCTCCATAGAGCTCGGCGAAAGGATCCTGGCCGCGCTGACCCCGTTCATCTACCGCCGCTACCTCGACTACAACCTGATCGAGGACATGATGGCCATGAAGAAGAAGATCGACGCCTCGCTGGCCAGGAACCAGGAGGGGGAGATCAACATCAAGCTCGGGCGCGGCGGCATCCGGGAGATCGAGTTCTTCATTCAGGCGCTGCAGCTGGTCTACGCCGGCAAGAACCCGCACCTGCGCGAACGCAATTCCCTGAAGGCCCTGCAGACGCTCCACCAGGCGCGCATCATCAAGGAAGCCGACTGCGCCGCCCTTTCGGACGCCTACCGCTTCCTTCGCACCGTCGAGCACCGGATCCAGGTGGTCCAGGAGCGGCAGACCCATGCCCTTCCGCGCAAGGAAGAGGAGCTGCGCGCGCTGGCACGTCGCAGCGGCTACCTCAGAAAGGACGGCCTGCACCGGTTCCAGGAGACCCTGGAAGGTCACAGGCGCGCCGTCTCCGCCATCTACGGCGACCTGTTCCTGTCGCGCGACGAGAAGATCAAGGAGGAGGTGCTCCCGGAGGTGCACTTCTTCTTCGACCACAACGCCGATCCGGACCTGATCAAGGACATGCTCGAGGAGAGGCATTTCGAGCACCCGGACGCGGCCTACCAGAACCTCCTGGTGCTGCGCGACGGCCCCGCACGGGCGAACCTGACCGAGCAGGGGAGGCGCACCCTCGAGAAGATCGCCCCCCTGTTCCTGCAGGAGGTGTTCAGCTCTCCCGACCCCGACCTGGCGCTGGCGAACCTGGAGCGCTTCCTCTCCTCGCAGCGGACCCGCTCCTCCATCTACGCGCTTCTCGCCGAGAACCGGGACATCCTGAAGCTCCTCACCTCGATGTTCGGGATGTCCGAGTTCCTCTCCAAGATCTTCATCGGTCACCCGGAACTTCTGGACAGCATGACCACGCGCGGCTACGCCTACCTGCAGAAAGAGCGCGCCACCATGGCCAGGGAACTGGATGATTTCATCACCCAGGCCGACGGCCTGGAGGAGCAGCTGGATGCGATCCGGAGCTACCGCCACGAGGAATTCCTGCGCATCGGCATGAACGACATCTACGGCAAGATGAAGCAGCCCGAGGTGGCGCAGCAGTTGACCGACCTGGCCGATGTGACCCTCGCCGCGGCCTGCTGCATAGCGACGGGGGAGCTGGCCCGTTTCGGCCGCCCCATGGTGGTCAACGAGGACGGCACCAGGCACGAGGCGGCCTTCGCCATCGTGGCCATGGGGAAGCTCGGCGGCTTCGAACTCAACTACCACTCGGACCTCGACGTCATCTACATCTACGACGGGCAGGGGTTCACGGACGGCGAGAAGAGCATCACCAACCGGGAGTACTTCGCCAAGCTCGGGCAGAAGATCATCCTGGTGCTGACCACCCAGACCCGAGAGGGGTATGCCTACAAGATCGACACCAGGCTGCGTCCCTCCGGCAACGCCGGCCCCCTGGTCACCTCCTGGAATCCTTCCAGAGCTACCATGCCTCCGAGGCGCAGATCTGGGAGCGCCAGGCGCTCACCAAGGCGCGGGTGACCTACGGCGACCCGCGGCTGAAGGTGAAGGTGGAACAGGTCATCGAGCAGACGGTGTACGGCTCCAGCGCCGACGACTCGGTGCGCAAGGAGATCCACCGTCTCAGGATGCGCATGGAGAACGAGCTCGCCAAGGAATCGACCGGGAGCTACAACATCAAGACCGGGCGCGGCGGCATGGTCGATGTGGAGTTCATCATCCAGTTCCTGCAGCTCAAGCACGGCTGCGAGCACGGTGAGATCCGCGTATCGAACACGCTGGAGGCGATGGACGCCATGCGCCTGCTCGGCATCATACCCGAGCCCGATTTCCAGGCCCTTGCCGAGGGGTACCGTTTCCTGCGCCGCCTGGAGAACCGCCTCAGGATCATCCACGACTACTCGATGAACGACCTGGGGGGGCCGCTCAAGTACCTGAACAAGCTGGCCAGGAGGCTTGGTTACGATTCCATGCTGAAGAACCCGGGGCAGGCGCTCATGGCGGATTACGAGCGGGTTACCGAGGCGGTGCGCGAGGTATATGGCAGGATCCTGGGGGGGGAAGGGCCCGGCGAAGAGGCGGCCACACCGCCGTCCCCCACGGAGTGAGGCAACACCTGTAGGGGCGAATAATGATTCGCCCAGCCAAGCCGCTCATCTCGGCAGGGTGCTGACCGCTTGCCAAAGAAGGGCATCTCCAAAACCGGGCGAATGATTATTCGCCCCTACAGAGCAGGTCCGATGCGTCCCCTCACGGGGTCTTTTTTATTGAGGAGGCTACATGGAAGTAAGGATCTACTACGAGGACACCGACGCGGGGGGGGTGGTCTACCACTCCAACTACATAAGCTACATGGAACGGGCCAGGACGGAATTCCTCAGGGGGCACGGGCTGTCGGTGCGCGAGATGCACGACATGGGGATCATCTTCCCGGTGGTCGCCATCGAGGCGAACTTCCGCGCGCCGGCGCGGCTGGACGACCTCCTGGTGGTGCGCACCCAGATCGCCACGCTGAAAAACAGTTCGTTCACGGTGGCGCAGCAGGTGGTCAGGAAGGAAGACGACAAGCTGCTGGTGGAGGCGAAGGTGACGCTGGCGTGCGTGAGTCCGGAGATGAAGGCGCGGCGCCTCCCCAACGAGATCAGGGAGCTGTTCACGAGGCTCTTGGAGGAGAATCCGCAGGAGGGTTGAAGCAGGGTGCAAAGAACCCCTCGCCCCCCGGGAGAGGGGTAGGGGTGAGGGCGTTGCCACGAAGATAGATTGTCGGGACGGCCAGATCCCTCACCCCGGCCCTCTCCCAGGGGGAGAGGAAGAATGGACGCGCCGGGATGGGGCGGCGAAGCTACTGGCTTTCTGTGGGTGGTGTCTTCTGCTTTTCCCTGCGCTCCTCGAGGATCATATCGACGGCCAGGATGAAGACACCGACGCAGATGGCGGAGTCGGCGATGTTGAAGGCGGGCCAGTGGTGCCCCTTCCAGTGCACGTCCAGGAAGTCGATGACCTCGCCCAGGCGGACGCGGTCGATCATGTTGCCCAAGGCACCCGAAAAGATGAGCGACAGGGATGCGACGTTCCAGGTCTGGTCGTCCCGCATCCTGCTGACCGCAACCAGGATCACGATCACCGCGATGGTCGAGACCATCAGGAAGAAGGGGAGCCGGTAGCTCGAGGAGGCCAGGATCCCGAAGGCGGCCCCCTTGTTGCGCAGATAGGTGATGTTGAAGAATCCCTCGATGACGGGATAGGAGCTGTGCAGGGTCATGCTCCGGTCGATGTAGACCTTGCTCAACTGGTCCAGGACCAGCACCAGTGCCGATACCGCCGCGAGGATGATGTATTTTGGTTTCATAGGGTCCTTTAGAAGTTGGTCCGAGGTCCCCTCTCCCTCTGGGAGAGGGCCAGGGTGAGGGTATCGCCTGCGGCACCGCCCTCACCCGCCCTTCGGGCACCCTCTCCCGGGGGGAGAGGGGAATCCAATAAAGATTTAGCTGCCTATTTCACGGCCGCGAGACACTTCGGGCAGATGCCCGGGTGTCCGGCATCTTCTCCCAGCTTCTCGCTGTAGCACCAGCAGCGCTCGCACTTTTCCCCGGGGGCGGCGCTCACGCCCACCTCGAGCCCTTCCACCCCTTCCGCGACGTAAACCTCCCCGGAGACTTCGCCGGCAAGCCCCGCCTTCGAGACGATGAAGATCTCGGCGAGTTGCTCCGCGTAATCCTTCAGCAGCGCCCCGGTCTCGCCGGACGCCTTGATGGCGACGGCGGCGTCGAGGGAGTGCCCGATGACCTTCTTGACGCGGGCGAGTTCGAGCGCCTTGGAAACCTCGGAGCGGATCTTGATGATCTTCTCCCAGCGGGCGGCCAGCGCCTCGTCCTTGACCTCCGGGGTGAGCGCCGGGAAGAGCGCCAGGTGCACACTGCTCTCGCGGGTGCCGGGCATCTCGGCCCAGACCTCCTCGGCGGTGAAGGAAAGCACCGGCGCGACCATGCGCACCAGGGCGTCGAGCACCTTGTACATGACGGTCTGGCCGCTTCTCCTGGCCAGCGAATCCTTCCTGGAGGTGTAGACGCGGTCCTTGAGGATGTCGAGGTAGAAGGCGCTCATCTCGACGGTGCAGAAGCCGTTCACCGCGTGGTAGAGGATGTGGAACTCGCTGTCGGTGTAGGAGGCGAGCACCTTCTCCTTCAAAAGCTCCAGATGGTGCATGGCCCAGCGGTCCAGCTCCGGCATCTCCTGGAACGGGACACAGTCGGTGTCCGGGTTGAAGTCGTGGATGCTGCCCAGGATGTAACGGCAGGTGTTCCTGATGCGGCGGTAGCTCTCCGAGAGCCGGGTCAGGATCTCCTGGGAGATGCGCAGATCGTCGCGGTAGTCCTGCGCGGCGACCCAGAGGCGGAGCACGTCGGCGCCGAACTTCTTGATGACGTCCTCGGGTGCCACCACGTTCCCCACGGACTTGCTCATCTTCCTACCGGCGCCGTCCATGACGAAGCCGTGGGTGAGCACGTTCTTGTAGGGGGCGCGGCCGCGGGTGCCGACGCTGGCCAGAAGCGAGGAGTGGAACCAGCCGCGGTGCTGGTCGCTACCTTCCAGGTACATGTCGGCAGGAGAGCCGAGGTTGTCGCGCAGCTCGAGCACGGCGGCGTGCGAGGTGCCGGAGTCGAACCAGACGTCGAGGATGTCCCCTTCCTTCTCGAACTCGTTCTTGCCGCAGGAGGGGCAGCTGGTCCCTTCCGGGAGGAACTTCGCGGCGTCCCAGTCGTACCAGATGTCCGAGGTGTGCTCGGCGAAGAGGTCGGCGACCTGGTGCATGATCTTGCCGTCGGCCATGACATGGCCGCAGCTCTTGCAGTAGAAGGCGGCGATGGGGACGCCCCAGGAGCGCTGGCGGGAAACGCACCAGTCGGGACGGTTCTCGATCATGCCGTAGATGCGCTCACGTCCCCACTTCGGGATCCAGTTCACGTTGTTGATCTCGGTGAGCGACTTGCCGCGCAGGTCGTTCTTCTCCATGGAGATGAACCACTGCTCGGTGGCGCGGAAGATGACCGGCTTCTTGCAGCGCCAGCAGTGCGGGTAGGAGTGGGAAATCTCCTTGGAACCCAAAAGCGCGCCCACCTCGGTCAGCTTCTCGATCACGTTCTTGTTGGCGTCGAAGACGAACTGGCCGCCGAAGAACTCGATGTTCTCGTAGAAGCGGCCGCGGTTGTCGACCGGGTTGTAGATATCGAGCCCTTCCGCGAGCCCCAGCTCGTAGTCTTCCTGGCCGTGGCCGGGCGCGGTGTGGACGCAGCCGGTACCTGCTTCCAGGGTTACGTGCTCCCCCAGCAGGATCACGGAATCCTGATCGTAGAACGGGTGACGGGCCAGCTTCTTCTCGAGGACCCTGGAGGGGAACGTGGCGAGCACCTCGCCTTCCGCGCCTATCTCCTTCAGGAAGCTCTCCTTCAGTCCGTCAGCCACGATGACCACGTCGCCGGTAGTGAGTGCGAGCGCCACGTACTCCAGTTCGGGATGGATGGCGATGGCGAGGTTCGCCGGGAGGGTCCAGGGGGTGGTGGTCCAGATCACCATGGACGCCTTCTTGCCGGAAAGCTCCGGCACCGCGCTGCCGAGGTCCTCCTTGAGGGGGAACTTCACGAACACGGACGGGGACTTGTGGTCGGCGTACTCGACCTCGGCCTCGGCGAGCGCCGTGCCGCAGGAGGAGCACCAGTGTACCGGTTTCTTTCCCTTGTAGAGGCCGCCGTTCTCGGCAAAGCGCGCCAGCTCGCGGGCGGTCGCCCCCTCGTAGCTCGCGTTCATGGTCAGGTACGGTTCGTTCCAGTCGCCGAAGATCCCCAGCCGCTCGAACTCGGCGCGCTGGATGCCGACGAACTTGGCCGCGTACTCGCGGCAGAGTTTGCGCATCTCCAGCTTCGAGATCTCGTGCTTCTTGGAGCCGAGGTTCTTCTCCACCTGCAGCTCGATGGGGAGCCCGTGGCAGTCCCACCCCGGAACATAGGGGGCGGCGAAGCCTTCCATCCGCTTGCTCTTTAAAACGATGTCCTTGAGGATCTTGTTCAGGGCGTGGCCGATATGGATGTGGCCGTTGGCGTAGGGAGGGCCGTCGTGCAGCACGTAACGCGGCTTGCCTTTGCCGGCCTCCTCGATCTTGTTGTGTATGTCAACCTCTGCCCACTGCTTGAGCATCTCGGGCTCGCGCTGGGGGAGATTTCCCTTCATCGGGAAGTTGGTGATCGGGAGATTGAGAGTGTCCTTGTAATCCATGTAAACGGCCTCCGCACTGTCAGTTCAAGCCATGAGAGAAACGACTTAAGCTACAAGCAATAGGCGGTAATGTCAAGCGCAAACAGGGATTTCCGCCATCAGGAACTCGCCCGAAACTTCCTGAAAGAGGCGTTTTCCCAGCAGGAATCGTGACAAATCCTCACCCATTAGTGTATAAGTCCTGTTACGCTGGCAAGACCGGCCGCTTTTGCCGTGCGCCACTGTTGCTATTACTTCATCCTGGAGTCTTATGAGCCAGAAAACCGAACTTTCCTACTGGGGCGGCATCGTCAAGGCGCTCGGCCTCGTGTTCGGCGACATCGGCACGAGCCCCATATATACCCTCACCGTCGTCTTCACCCTGACCAAGCCCACACTCTCCAACGTGTACGGCATCCTCTGCCTGGTCTTTTGGACCATGACCATCCTGGTCACGGCGGAGTACGCCTGGCTCGCCATGAGCCTCGGCAAGAAGGGGCAGGGGGGAGAGATCGTGCTCCGGGAGATCATCATCAAGCTCTTCCGGCAGGGGCGCATCCTCGCCTTCGCGGGTTTCCTCTCCTTCCTGGGGGTCTCGCTCCTTTTGGGCGACGGCGTCATCACCCCCGCCATCTCGATACTCTCGGCGGTGGAGGGTCTGCTGCTCATCCCGGGCCTGGAAGCGACCCCGCAGGGAGTCCTCGTCGGCATCGCCGCGATGATCGCCATCACCCTCTTCTTCTTCCAGTCGCGCGGCACGGACAAGATCACCGGCATCTTCGGCCCGATCATGATCCTGTACTTCGGGGCGCTCTTCGTCTCGGGCCTGGTCTCCGTTTCCGGGACCCCGGAGATCGTCGGCGCCATAAACCCCGTCCACGCGGTCAACTTCTTCCGGGAGAACGGCATCGCCGGCTATTTCGTGCTCTCCGAGGTGATCCTGTGCGCCACCGGCGGCGAGGCCCTCTACGCCGACATGGGGCACCTCGGGAAGAAACCGATCATCCGCGCCTGGTATTTCGTCTTCGCCGCGCTGTACATGAACTACCTGGGCCAGGGGGCATTCCTGCTGCAGCACCCGGGGAGCAAGAACATCCTGTTCTCCATGATCCAGAGCGAGTCATCGCTCTTATACATCCCGTTCCTGATCCTCACCATCTTCGCCACCATCATCGCGTCGCAGTCCATCATCAGCGGCGTCTTCTCCATCGTCTACCAGGGGATCACCACGCGCCTCATGCCCCTTTTCAAGGTCGATTACACCTCGACCCACATGCAGTCGCAGATCTACATCGGCGCGGTGAACTGGACCCTCATGTGCGCGGTCATCTTCGTCATGTTCTTCTTCCAGAAGTCCGGGAACCTGGCGGCCGCCTACGGCATGGCGGTCACCGGCTCCATGACCATCACCGCCATCATGATGATCATGGTCTTCTCGCGGACCACCAAGAAGTGGAAGGTACCGGTCGTCTGCGTCATCGCCGTCATCGACGTCATCTACTTCACCGCGACCTTCCCGAAATTCGCGCACGGCGCCTACTGGTCCATCATCCTGGCCTCGATCCCGTTCATCACCATCCAGGTCTGGACCAACGGCCAGCGCCACCTCTACCGGGCCCTGCGCCCGCTCGACCTCGACATCTTCCTCCTCTCCTACGAGCAGATCTACGCCAAGGCGAAGAACATCCCGGGAACCGCGCTCTTCTTCATCAAGGCGATCGACGTGATCCCCCCGTACATCGTGCACTGCATGATCCGCTCGAACATCATCTACGAGCGGAACGTGCTCATCTCGATCCTGCGCACCGACGAGCCCTTCGGCAACATCGTGCACCACAAGAAGGACGTCGGCACGGGCCTGGAGTTCTTCCAGATCAGCGCGGGGTACATGGAGGTGCTGGACATAGAGAAGCAGCTCAAGGAGAACGGCATCCAGGAGAAGGTCATCTTCTACGGCGTAGAGGACATCGAGACCAGGAACCCGGTCTGGAAACTGTTCGACCTGATCAAGAAGGTGACGCCGAACTTCGTGCAGTTCAACAAGCTTCCCGCCGCCAAGCTGCAGGGGGTCGTGACTCGGGTGGAAATGTAGACACGCCGGTTGCTTGCGCGGTTTTTCTTGTCAGCTGCGCGGAGCGGTGCTATAAGTTGCGCGCTGTTACCAACCGGAGGCGTGCTCCATGCAGAAACACGAACAATCATACTGGGGCGGGATAGTGAAATCGATGGGCCTTGTTTTCGGCGACATCGGCACGAGCCCCATCTATACCCTTTCCGTCATCTTCGCCCTTACCAAACCGACGCCCGACAACATCTACGGCATCCTGTCGCTGATCGTGTGGACCCTGTTCGTCCTGGTCACCGTCGAGTACGCCTGGCTCGCCATGAGCCTCGGGAGAAAGGGTGAAGGGGGGACCATCGTCTTGAAGGAGATCCTGGTCCGCATGCTCAAGGGGGGGCGCGCCATGGGGGTCATCGGCCTGCTCTCCTTCGTCGGGGTCTCCCTGCTCTTGGGCGACGGCGTCATCACGCCCGCCATTTCCATACTTTCCGCCGTCGAGGGTCTGGAGCTGATACCGGCCACGGCAAACCTGTCGCAGGCCGGCGTGATCGCCATTGCCGCCACCATCGCCATCATCCTCTTCATCTTCCAGTCCAAGGGAACCGACAAGGTGGCAGGCGCCTTCGGCCCCCTGATGGTGCTCTGGTTCTCGGCCCTCACCCTCTCCGGCGTGATCGCCATCGCCGGGCATCCCGAGGTGCTCAAGTCCATCTCCCCCTGGTACGCCATCAAGTTCTTCCTCGACAACGGCATGTCCGCCTTCTTCGTCCTCTCCGAGGTGATCCTGTGCGCCACCGGGGGCGAGGCGCTCTACGCCGACATGGGGCACCTGGGGAGAAAGCCGATCGTGCGGGCGTGGTACTTCGTCTTCGTCGCGCTGGTGATCAACTACCTGGGCCAGGGGGCCTTCCTTTTGGAGCACCAGCACGAAAAGAACACCCTCTTCGCCATGATCCACGACCAGTCCCCATACCTTTACATCCCCTTCCTGCTGCTCACCATCCTGGCCACGGTGATCGCCTCGCAGGCGCTCATCAGCGGCGTGTTCTCGATCATCTACCAGGGGATCACCACCAGGATCATGCCGCTCATGAAGGTGGACTACACCTCGAGCCACCTGAAGTCCCAGATCTACATCGGCTCGGTGAACTGGACCCTCATGGTGATGGTCATCTTCATCATGCTGCTCTTCGGCAAGTCCGAGAACCTGGCGGCGGCCTACGGCCTCGCCGTCACCGGCAGCATGACCATCACCGGGATCATGATGACCCTGATCTTCGCCAACACCACCAAGAAGTGGAAGGTCCCGATCGCCATCGCCGTCACCCTGGTCGACTTCGTGTTCCTCATCGCCAACCTGAACAAGCTGCCGCACGGCGGCTACTGGTCCTTGATCCTCGCCTCGGTCCCCTTCCTGACCATCCTGCTCTGGACCAAGGGGCAGCGCGCCCTGTACCGGGCCCTCAAGCCGCTCGATGTTGACACCTTCCTCATGTCCTACGAGCAGATCTACGCCAAGAACCGCACCATCGCGGGGGTCGGCCTGTTCTTCACCCGGGAGTGGGCGGTGGTGCCCCCCTACGTGGTGCACTGCATCATCCGCAGCAACATCATCTACGAGAGGAACGTCTTCATCTCCATCATCAGGACCGACGAACCGTTCGGCGTCTCCTACAAGCTGACCGAGAAGCGCGGCAGCGGGCTGGACTCCTTCGAGATCTACGCCGGGTACATGGAGGTGATCGACATCGAGAGCCTGCTGAAGAAGAACAACATCAACGAGAAGGTCATCTTCTACGGAGTCGAGGACATAACCACCAACAACCCCATCTGGAAGATCTTCAACGCCATCAAGAAATTGAGCCCGAACTTCGTCCAGTTCAACCAGCTTCCCGCCAGCAAACTGCAGGGGGTCCTGACCCGGGTCGAGATGTAACCGCCGCCCCCCCCTCCCAGCCTCCCCCTCCGGGGGGAGGTGTGCCCCACCTGTTTTGTCGCTGGCAACAAGGTCTGTGGCAATCACGAAATAGCAAAGGGCCGCTTCCCTTCACGGGAGCGGCCCTTTGCATTGGTGGCGCGGTGCGTATGTAGTCCGGGGTGCTAGACCGTGTCCAGCAGGTGTCCCCATTCATCCTTCATCTGGATCCGGTGCAGGGCGTTGAGGCCGTTCACCTCGTAGAAGATCTGGTCGGCCTCCTCCTGGGAGAGCCCCACCTTGGGGCGCACGCCCATCCAGTGGCTGAACTGGCCGGAGGGGGTCTCCAGCGGGCGTGGCAGCGGGGGGCCCGGCTTGTACTTCTTTTCCACGAAAATCGCCGCCTCGTACTGGCGGCCATGCTTCACCAGGCAGATTTCCAGCAAAGAGCCCGTGTTCTGCAGCACGCGCTCGATGATAACTTCCTGCACTTCCATATCGTCCGGCATCTCCGTGTATTCGCTCATAGCATCTCTCCGTTTTCCCCGCTGCGGGGCATCTGTTTGATCCTTCCCTCTCTTCGGCCAACGGGCTCCTGGACTTTAGGTCTTTTGGCAAAATCCCCTGCTGTTTCACTGACGGTCAACGCTCCTCCGGGCCGGCCAGGCGCAGCTTCACGATCAGCGGCAGGTGGTCCGAGGCCACCTGGGTCAGCTTCGTGCGCGGGATGAGTTCGCTCTCGACGGCGAGGTCGGGCGAGATGAAGATATGGTCGAACCTGAGCATGGGCATGTTGCTCGGGAAGGTGAACTGGGTGTGCCCGAATTTGAGCAGCTCCTGCTCGTCCCGCAGCGCGTTTCTGAGGCGCTTGTGGATGCTCCAACTGGGGAGGGCGTTGAAGTCGCCGCAGAGCACCACCGGGGGAGTGCACTCAGGATGCGCAAGCCATTCGGCGCCGGTCAAGACCTTCGCCTGGTAGTTGCGTTCCTGGGGGATGAGCCCCAGGTGCGTGTTCACCAGCTGCAGCTTCTGCCCGTGGACGTCGATCTCCACCCACATCACCCCCCGCGGCACCATGGTCCGGTAGCGGTTCTCCGGATGCAGCCCCCCCGCGCGTACCAGCCGCATCGGAAAGCGGCTGAAGACGACGTTGCCCCACCGTTCCCGTTCCAGTGTGTAGTGAACGTCCCTAGCCACCACCAGCGCCAGTTCATGCGCCAGGTCCTGGCAGGCGCCCCCGATCTCGGGGCGAAAGCGCGCCCCCGGAAGTTCCTGAAGCGCCACGATGTCCGGCTGGTAGGTTTCTATCACCTGGGCGATGCGCGCGGCGGAGGTGTGGCGGTCGTTGCCGGTCAGCCGGTGCACGTTGTAGGTCATGACGGTGAAGGTGCGATCGATTTCGGACATACGAGCCGCCCTTTCTTGTGCCGGGGGAAGCCGGAGTAAGAAAACAACGACAGGAATTATACCGGGTTTTACCAGGGGTGCGGACCTAAGAGATCAAGCAGGCGAGATTGGCGCATGAAGCTGCCCCCTTGACCCTCCCCTTGCGGGAGGGAGTTAGAGGGGGTGGAGAGGGTGCCGTTGGCGGGACGAAAAAAGGGGCGAATGATCATTCGCCCCTACAGTGAAACGGGATTGTGGTGAGCAGCGGGAACCTACCCCTTGGAGGAGACGTCGAAACGATCGATCTCGTTCTGAAGCACGGAGATCTGGCCGGCGAGTGCCGTCATGCTCTCGTCGAGCACCTTGACCGCGCCGAGGCTGTTCTCCGTGGCGGCCTTGATGCTTTCCATTGCGGGAAGGACCTGATCCGCCCCCCTGCTCTGCTCGTCGCACGCCTTCTGGATATGGCGGATCATGTCGGTGATGTTCTCGGTGGACTTGGCGATGAAGCTGCCGACGTTGCTCTGCTCGCGGGTGGAGTTCTTCACCTGCTCGGTGAGCATCTTCATCTTCTCCACCGCGTTCAGCACCAGGCTGCTCCCCTCCGCCTGCTCGCGCGTCGAAATCGCGATCTGGCGCACCATGGTGGTCACCTTCTCGGTGGTCTCACGGATCATCAGGCTGCCGCGCGCCTGCTCGGCCGTTGCCCGTGCGATGCCATTGACCTGCTCGGTCGCCATCTGCACACCGTTGACTATCTTCTCCAGGGCCTCACCCGACTTCCGGGACAGTTCCTCACCCTGCGAGATGTTCTGCTCCGCCTGCCTGATGGCGACCACGGCCCGGTCGGTCTCCTCGAGGACGCCGTTGATCACGTCGGAGATCTTCCTGGTGGAGGCGCTGGTGCGCTCGGCAAGCTGCTTGATCTCGCCGGCCACCACCGCGAACCCCTTACCGTGTTCGCCGGCCTGCGCCGCGATGATGGCGGCGTTCAGCGCCAGGAGGTTGGTCTGTTCCGCGACGTCGTCGATGACCGACAAAATGGTGCCGATGTCACCGGCACGCTGCGAAAGGGTCGCGATGACCTCCGAGGTGATGCGCGAGGAATCCTTGATGGCGCTGATCCCGAGAATGGTGGAGTCGACGGCGCTCCTCCCTACCTCCGCATCCTGCTTGACCGCTTCGGAGATCTTCACCGTGTTCAGCGCATTCTTTTCCACTTCCTTTATGGAGCTGTCCATCTCGACGATGGAGGAGGAGTTGATGCTCGCTTCCTCGAGGAGCAGGTCGGCGTTTCTCCCCACCTGCTTGATGGAGGCTGCCATCTCGATGATGGCGGACCCCACCTCGTCCACCTGCTGGGCCAGCGATTCGGCGTTGAGCGCGACCTCCTCGACGCTGGAAGCCATCTCCAATACCGACGAGGAACTCTCCGACGCGGAGTGCGACAGCCCTTCCACCGCCCGGGCCACCCCTTTGATCGAGGAGGTGATCTGGGTCATGGCGCTGGAGGCCTCCTGAACCGAGGTCGACTGCTGCTCGGCCGCCCCAAGGACCGTCCCCGAGACCTGCACCAGGTCCTGGGAAACCGAACCCAGCTCGTTGCTGGAGTGGCTCACCTGCCGCACCGTCAGGGCGAGGTTCTCCGTCATGGTGTTGAAGTCAGCGGCCATGGCGCCGATCTCGTCCTGGGTGCCGACCTCCAGGCGCCTGCTCAGATCCCAGGTGGTGGTGACGGATACGATGTGCTCCCTCAAGGTGTGGAAGAGGTTGAGGCTCGGCTTGAGGGAAAGGTAGAGCAGGGCGAGGGCCGCGAGGATGATGGCCAGAAAGATGCCCAGCTGCGCCGCCACACCCTTCCACATGGTGGCGAAGAGCGGGCTGATCTCCTTGTGCGTGAAAAGGACACCGACGGTCCCGCCGGAGGCGTCCTGCACGGGTCCGACGCCGACCAGGTACTTGCCCCCGTTGTAGGAAACGATGGCGATGCGGGGCTCCTTGAGCGCTTCGGTCATCTCCTGGCCGACCTTGGCGGCCAGTCCGAGGGCGGCCGCCTTGTTGGTGGGGTAGAGAATGCGGAACGAGTGCGCCGTCTCGCTCTTCAGGTCGGTGGCCTTGCTCTTCAGGAAGTCCTCGGTGAGAAAGAGAGCCACGTCGTTGCCCGTGATCTGCTTCATCTGCTTGAAGACGTGGTCGATCTCCTCGGCCACCTCCATGTAGCCCAGGGCGTTACCCCGGTAGGAGACGGGCTTCACGCAGCGCAGGGAGAAGAAGTTCTTCCCCATCTCCAGTCCCCATGCCGGCTGCTTGGTGGCCTGCGCCTTCAGGAACGTCTCCCGCTTGAGGATGTCTCCGTCCTGCTCGGGCTTGTGCGCCCGCAGCAGCACCTTGCCGTCGGGCTGGATGAAGTACATGTGGGTGATGTTGTTGTTCTGCTTTATCTCGCTGAAGATGGGCTTCGCCGCGGCGAGCAGCGCGTCCTTGTTGCCGGCGGCAAAGGGGGCGAGCAGCACGTCGAGCTTGTCGAGGCCGGCGTGGGCGCGGGACAACCCCTCGGCGTCACCTTTCAGGATGGCCTCGAAAAGGCGCCCGCTGTTGGTGGCTTCGTCCTTCAGCCCTTCCCGCATCTGGTGCATCTGGTACTGGTAGGCAAAGAGCCCCAGAATAGCGATGCTCGCGACACACAAAGCGACTACGGAAGTGACTACTCTCTTCTTGATGGACCACGTTGCAAACATCTTTCGGCTCCCGATTGGCATTGCATCACACTATAATGGTAGAAGTTTATGTTTATAACTCAATCTCCTTAAAGAGAGAAGAGGTAAAGTGTTGCCTTTTTGTGATTTGAATCTCAAATTTCAATCTCCGCGTCCGTATGAGCCACACCAAGCTTGTTTATGACGTCTTTTTAACAGAACAAGTTGACTTGAGACGGGCGGCTATTATTATTTTCCTGCCTAGGAAACCGCGAAGCTGAGGGCAGGAAGGCCCGCCGAGGAGTTCCCATGAACACCAGGAAGATCACTTTCACCAACGCAAACGGCAATCAGCTGGCCGCCAGGCTGGAACTCCCTGATGACGAGCGCCCCGTCGCCTATGCCATCTTCGCCCACTGCTTCACCTGCTCGAAAAACATCAAGGCGGCGGTCAACATCACCAGGGCCATGAGCAGCCGGCGCATCGCCGTTTTACGTTTCGACTTCACCGGGCTGGGGGAGAGCGAGGGGGATTTCGCCGACACCAATTTCTCCTCCCAGGTAAGCGACCTGGTGGCGGCGGCCCGTTTTCTGGAGCGTGAGTACGAGGCGCCGCGGCTCTTGGTGGGGCACTCGCTGGGCGGCTCCGCGGTTTTGGTGGCCGCCGGCGAGATCCCTTCGGCGGCGGCGGTGGCAACCATCGCCGCCCCCTTCAGCCCCTCCCACCTGCGCCGCCTGCTGGGCGAGCACGCAGAAATTGCCGAACGGCAGGGTGAGGCGACCGTGCACCTCGGCGGCAGCGACTTCACCATCAGGAAAAGCCTCCTCGACGACCTAGAGGCGCAGCGTCCCGCCGAGACCCTGGCCCACCTGAAGGGGGCGCTCCTCGTGCTCCATTCACCGGCGGACGGCATCGTGAATATCGACAACGCCGCCCAGATCTTCCAGGCGGCCCACCACCCCAAGAGCTTCATATCACTGGGAACCGCCGACCATCTCCTATCCGGGGCGGAGGATTCGCGCTACGCCGGGGAGGTGATCGCCTCCTGGGCCACACGCTATCTCGACACCGCCGGCACCGGCCCCGTGGCGCAACCGCAGTCCCAGGCTGCCGACAACAGGGTCACCGCCCGCACCGGGGCCGAAGGCTTCCGCACCGAAATCTTCGCCAACGGCTTCAGCCTGACGGCGGACGAGCCGGTCAGTTACGGTGGCAGTAACGAGGGGCCGTCCCCCTACGAGTTCCTCATGGCGGGGCTTGCGGCCTGCACCACCATGACCGTGCAGATGTACGCCCGACGCAAGGGGTGGCCGCTTGTCGACGCGCTGGTGCGCCTATCCCATCACAAGGTTCACGCCGAGGATTGCCGGGACTGCGAGTCCCAGGACCGACGCATCGACACGTTCGTGCGGGAGCTGGAGCTGATAGGGGAACTCGACCAGGAGCAGAGACAGAAGCTCCTGGAGATCGCCGGGAAATGCCCCGTGCACCGCACCCTCACCAGCGAGATCCGGGTGGAAACCACGCTCAAGGAAAGCACGGTCGAACAATAGGCCCCAGCTTCGGTTTGTCTCCCCCTCCCGCAAGGGGAGGGGGGACCGGACAACCCCGGAGCCGGTCGCGAAATTTACCTCAAGACTTGGCCCTCAGGTGCCGAAAAGAGCTGCAGCGCCCGAGGTAAGGGCCCAGCAGGAGGTCGCAGATGGATGTAACCACCATAGCAACCATGCAGATAGCAGGCGCCGCCGCTCTCGCCCGGGAGTCGGCCGCCATGGAGTTGATGAAGAACGCGGCCAATGCCCAGATGCAGATGGCCAATATCCTGGCCCAGCAAGCCACGGCGGTGAACCCGCCGGAGGGCTTCTCGGTCTACGCCTGAAAGCCGATCCAGACACGTGAAAGGGCCGGGGAACTTCCCCCGGCCCTTGTTTCAAGCCTCTACTTCTTGCAGCAGCTCCCGCCTTCGCAGCCGCAGCACCCCTTCTTCTTCCACAGCGTAGCGTACAGGATGTAGCAGGCTCCGGCCACGATGGCGCCGGCAATGATTACGTCAGCAACTCCCATTTTCAACCTCCCAGACCCAGGAGACGTCCCCCCTGGTAGATGATGAGCGCTGCGGTCCACGCCAGCGCCGTCTGATAGAACAGTCCCACACCGGCCCACTTCCAGGTGCCGAACTCCTGCCGCATCGCCGCTATCGCCACGACGCACGGCATGTAGAGCAGGACGAAGGCCATGAAGGCGTAAGCGCTAAGCGGCGTGAACGCACCGAGGATGGCCACATTGAGACCGCCCCGGTCCTCCTCCTTCTCCTCCGCCTGGGGCAGATAGAGCAGGGTCTTGACCGCGGTGACGCAGGCATCGCCGAAGGAGGTCACCACTTCCTTCAGGTCTTCCTTCAGGGTCGGGACTTCCTTCTTCTCGTCCTTCTTGGGCGCGTAGATCTCGCCCATGGTCCCCACGACGATTTCCTTGGCGATGACTCCCGTGATCAGCGAGGAGGCGGCCTCCCAGGTGCCGAAGCCGACCGGCTGGAAGATGGGGGCTACGGCGGCGCCCGCCTGGCCCAGGTAGGAATCACGCTTGTGCTCGACGCCCCAGGGGAGGTTCAGCAGGAACCAGACCAGCACTGAGACGGCGAAGATGTAGGTTCCGGCCTTGAAAAGGAAGTGCTTCCCCTTCTCCCAGGTGTGCACGCAGAGGCTGTGCAGGCTCGGCATGCGGTAAGGGGGGAGTTCCATGATGAACATGGGCGCCTCGCCGCGGAACAGCGTCCTCTTGAAGATGAGCCCCATGCCGACCGCGAGCAGGATCCCCATGATGTACAGCGACCAGATCACGGTGCTGGAATTCTTGGGGAAGAAGATGCCGACGAAGAGCACGTACACCGGCAGCCGGGCGCCGCAGGACATGAGCGGCACGAGCAGCGCGGTAAGCACCTTGTCCTTGGGGTTCTCCAGCGTTCTCGTCGCGTAGATGCCGGGAACGTTGCAGCCGAAACCGAGCAGCATCGGGATGAAGGACTTGCCGTGCAGTCCGATGGAGTGCATGGTGCGGTCCATGACGAAGGCCGCGCGCGCCATGTAGCCGCTCCCTTCGAGGAAGGTGATGAAGAACATCATGGCGAAGATCACGGGTACGAAGACCAGCACCGATCCCACCCCGGCGATCACCCCGTCGTTCACCAGCGACACGGTCCAGTCCGGCGCCCCGAGCGGGGTCAGGATGGCCGAGGCCCAGCGCTTGAAGGGGCCGTCGGTCATGGCGCCGATCCACTTGCCGAAGGGGGCGGAGAGGTCGAAGGTGAACTTGAACAAAAGCCACATGGCGGCCATGAAGATCGGGATGCCCAGGAACCGGTTCAGCACGAACTTGTCGATCTTCTCCGTCAGTTCGGTCTGGCGCAGCTCCGGCTTGTGCAGCACCTCCCGGGTGAGCCCGGAGGCGAGCGAGTAGCGGGCGTCGGCCATGATGGACTCGATGTCCTCGCCGTGGGCCCTCCTCAGGTGGTGCAGCGCCTGGTCCAGGAAGTCGAGGTTGTCCAGCCCCAGTTCCTTCATGACGTGGCTGTCCTGCTCCATGAGCTTCAAGAGCAGCCAGCGCTGCGGGTAGTTATCGATCAGCGCCGGGTAGCTGGTACGGAAGGACTTGGCCAGGTAGTCGCAGGCAACCTCTATGTCCTCACCGTAGTTGAGCTTCTTCGGGGCCCGGCGCTTCGGGGCGTCGGCCACCCGCAGCGCCGTCGCCAGCAGTTCGTCGAGGCCGGTCTTCTTTGTGGCCGAGGTGGGGACCACGGCGATCCCCAGCATCTCTTCCATCGCCTTGGCGTCGATGCGGTAGCCCTTCTCGGTGGCCTCGTCGTAGATGTTGAGCGCCATCACCACCGGGATGCCCAGCTCCATGATCTGCACGGTGAGGTAGAGGTTGCGCTCCAGGTTGGTGGCGTCGACCACGTTGATGATCAGGTCCGGGCGCTCGTGTACCAGGTAGTCGCGCGCCACGATCTCTTCCTGCGAGTACGGGGAGAGCGAGTAGGTGCCGGGAAGGTCGACCAGCCGGATCTTCCTGCCGCCGAACTCGAAGAGGGCCTCCTTTTTCTCCACCGTCACCCCGGCCCAGTTGCCGACGTGCAGGCGGGTGCCGGCGATGGCGTTGATCAGGGTCGACTTGCCGGAGTTGGGGTTCCCTGCCACGGCCACCGTGATGGTGCGCGCGGCAACGCTGTGACCGGAAACCTCGGCATCCAGTTCCTCGTCCTTGTGCTTCAGCTGGTTACTCATCCTGCCACCTCCACCGCGATGCCTTCCGCTTCCTTCTTCCGGAGCGACAGGTTGTAGCTCTTGATGCTCACCTCGATCGGGTCGCCCATCGGCGCCACCTTGAGCACCTTGACGTCCTCGCCCACCAGCACTCCCATATCCATCAGCCGCCTTTTCAGCGGCCCGATGGAACCGATCGACGTGATCTTCCCCTTCTGCCCCGGTTTAAGCTTTGCCAGATTCATCACCCTATCTCCTCACCATGATTTTCATTGCCATACGGCGGGCCAAGGCAATCCTCGCCTCGTCCACCCTGAGCAGGATGGTGTTGCCGCCGTTGGTCAGCATTTCCACACGTTTGCCGATCCTGAGCCCCATCTCCTCGACCCGGACCATGGTCTTTTCATGTTCGGGGTCCAAGCTGCCGCCGGCCGCCCCCCTGCCGAACATGATCTCGACGATCTCGCCGTTTTCTCCCGCGCTTAACAGTCCCAGAGGTATCATGGATGCTCCTTTCATCGTTTCAGTGCAGCAGGCGGGCGCCCTTGCCGGGCACCCTTCCCGCGAAGTCCGTCCTTTCCTAGAAGCTGATCTTGGCGCGCAGGGCGAGGGCGACCACGTTGTCGCTGGCGCCGATGCCGGCCGGGTTCACCAGGTACTGCGCCACCGGCGAGATCTCGATCTGGTCGCTCACCTTGTACCGGTAGTAGAGTTCTGCGAGTTTCTCCTGGGCGTCGGCCACGGTCCGGGCCGCCTTCACCTGTCCGTAGGCGAAGCCGAGCACGTCGTCCTTGCGCCCGGTGATGAGCCCCTGGTAGTGGCCGCCGGCGCTCCAGGCGCGGGTCGCCGCATAGACGTCCTTGTCGCGCTGGCCGTAGCGGGCGAAGAGGGTGAGCTTGTCGGTGACCTGCTGGTCGAAGCTTACGCCCACGCTGTAGGCGTTTTTGGCGACCAGCTTGCCGACGCCGTCCGCCGCAGCGCCGTCGAAGGCCCCGTAGATCCGGTAGTTTCCTTCCAGCTCACCCACCTTGTGCTTGTAATCCAGTTCGGCGATGCCGAAGCCGTGGTCGAAGATGTTGGCGCTGTCGGAGCTGTCCGCGCTGTCGGCGTCGCCGCTGCCGTAACCGAGGCCGAAGATGACCGGCTCCGCCAGCTTGGCCTGGATGCGCGCGCCCGGGCCGTTTGCCGGGAAGGGAAGCACCGCGGAATGTACGAAGGCGCCGGAGAGGAACTGGCTGTTTTCATCGCCCGCAACGGCGTTGCTGTCGAAGTAATTGGAGAGATCCACCTTCCCCGCGGTCAGCAGCAGGCGGTCGTTGAAAGCGGAATGCTCGACCCATGCCTCGCGGAAGCGGACGCGGTCTCCGGTGGAGCCGGCCACGCCGTTCAGCCCGGAGAAGGAGGCGGCCTTGGAGTCGATGCCGTCGCCGCCGGTCGCCTCGACATCGATAACCGCGATGGTGTTCTCGCCGACCTTGAAATTGAAGACGAGGTCGGCACGTCCCACCACGTCCGTTGAGTCCTTGGGCTTGTTGCCGATGGAGCCATGCAGCACGCCAACCATGCCGCCGGAAAGGGAGATGTTCTTGGTGAGGGCGGTGAACCGGGTCCCGAGATCCTCGTGGCGCGACTGGAAGGTCCTGGTGCCGACCAGGAGCATCTCGGCGCGGAGTTCCTCCTTCAGGTCGCTCAGGAGCACGAGATCCTCCTTGTCCACCGCCTGGTTCCCCTCCTTGACCACCTTCTCCGCCATCTTCTCGGTAAGAAGATGCACCGCCAGCGCCACGTCCATACGGCTGCACGCTGCTTTTCCTTCCTGGAATTCCTTGGTGAAGAGCCCCTCTACCTGGTACTTGTTGCCCAGGCGCAGGATCTCCTGGCAGGCCTTTACTTTGCACTCCACCTTCTCAGGCACTACGAGATCGGGGTGCAGGGCGAACGCCGTCCCTGAAGCAAGTAAAAGACTTCCCAACAGGAACATCCCGGACACGGTATTCTTCTTCACTTTGACCATAGCTCTATCCCCTTCTCTCTGTTGCGGCTCCAACTCACTCAACTTCACGAGCCATAATAAATGTGCTGTATCAGCAGGTCTTTGTTGACTATTCCACCGTATCGGCCCGGCCTTTCAAAACTGAAATCCACTTTCACTCATTGGAGAAAAAAAAGACTTCTCCCTTACGTCACAGGTTCACCGTGAACGAAACCAGCGTCATAGCGACTTCTGCCATTGATTGTGACTTTGGCGAGTGGCCTTAGAGTGTCATTCCGGCTGGGCCATGCAGCGGTTGCAAACGCCGCGCAATTCGATCTTCAGCGACTGAACCGTGAAGCCCATGGAGCGCGCAACTTCGGCTTGATGCCGTTCGATGGAGCTGTTCTCGAATTCGGTTACCGTGCCGCAGTCGCTGCAGACCAGGTAGTCGTGCCGCCGGCCGCCGGCCAGTTCGTAACGGGTCAAACCGTCTCCCAGGTTTATTTCCCGGGCTATGCCGGCGGTGGTGAAAAGTCGCAGCGCACGGTAGACGGTGGCATGGCCTATGTTGGGATGCTTGCCGCGCAAGATCAGGTACAACTCGTCGATATGGGTGGAGCGGTCAAGGTCGAGGAACGCATCGAGGATCAGGCTGCGCTGCAGGGTGGCCTTGAGCCCTTTGTTGGTAAGAAAAAGGCGGAACTGCTCTTTCACCTTCTGTCTGGTTTGATTCACCTGCGCCTCCATGGTACCGGAGGGAACCCTCCTGACACTCCATACAATGACATTCACTTTCAAGCTGACAACCTGAAAATCCACTGACAGAAACGCGTAGAGCCAAGAGCGTCCCCGCCGTGTCCACATCCCGGCTAAACCCTTGATTGACAGATGGGTGAAACGGTCAAATGAATGAATGCAGTGGTTGGTTTTGAAAGTTGTTATCGTTTATAGAGAAGGGCGGCGGGATTGTCAATATTTTTATTTTTAGAATTTTCCGATCCAGTCGCTTCACAGCACCATGACCTTACCGGCGCAGTCGGAGCACAACCGCTCCAGGCTCCCTCCAGGGGAGGCATGCGCTATGACAACGGTGTCGGCGAGGTCGATCATCATCTTGTTGCGCTGATAGCATTTGGACTCGCAGGGGTGGCTGACACTCTGGGCGTAGCGGGAAATGACCAGCAGACGTCCCGACTCCAGGTGCCGCTCCCACTCAGGGTCGAGCCGGTTCAGCCCCTGCGCCAGAGCGATGATGATGGGTTGGTTGCCCTGCAGCAGCCTGCAGAGCACCTCCTTCTCAATGGGCGAGTGATAGCCGGAGATGACGCAGGTGCCTGCCAGGCGCTGCGCGTCGGCCCAGCGGTACGCCTTTTCAGCCGCCTCCTGGGGAAACTTGCGTGAGCACAGGAACGCCACCTTGCGCAGGTCAAGCAATGCCACGTTACCGATCGAATGCATGCGCCACCCCCTTGCCATGATGGCAAAGTATATCCGGCCACTTCCATCCGGCCATCTGCATGATAAACTTCCGAATCCATTAAAACAGATTAATACTAAAGCAAGATGCGGGTGCGGCGCCGCGGCGTTCGCCCTCACCAGCAGGACACCACAGACAAGGAGGATAACATGGGTATTTTAGACGATGTAGCCGGCAAGGTGCGCGGCATGGCCGGCGGAGGGGACGCCGGCCTCATGCAAGGGATCATCGAGATGCTGACCGACCGCCAAAGCGGCGGACTGGGCGGGATTATCCAGGCCTTCAACCAAAAGGGGATCGGACACATCATCTCTTCCTGGATCGACACCGGTCCCAACCTTCCCGTCACCCCGAACCAGCTGCACGGGGTCCTGGGTGCGGACCGGGTGCAGCGACTGGCCGACAAAGCCGGCCTCTCCACCGATGAGACCGTCACCAAGCTGACCCGCCTTCTCCCCGAGGCGGTCGACCAGGCAACCCCCGACGGCAAGGCACCGGAAGGGGGGCTCGTCGGCAAGGGTCTGGACTTCCTGAAGAGCAGGTTTTCGTAGGCCCGCCCCAGCCTCTCACCGAAGGAGGGGACTGGCTCCGTCAGGTGCCTGTCCCCTTAGGGCTCCTTTCGCGATCCCCCCTCACCAACACCACCGCTAATGGAGGCAAAAGCAAACGACACGGGTGCAACGTGCCGTAACCCCGTTGTTTTTTCACCGCGCCCCCCCTTGACAACGTAAAAACGATGATTATCTTACCCGCAGAAATTGACACACCGAAAGGAGGTAATCGACATGGCAAGTTGGGATGTTTTCAGAGAACTGGACAATCTGAGAAGGGAGATTGACGAAGCTTTCCGCGGCGCCGGCATGAACCGCCCCTTTGGGCCGACGTTCCTCTCGCCGGTGGCATCCCGTCGTTTCCCGATGGTCAACTTCAGCGAGGACGACGGCAACGTTTATGTGGAAGCCCTGGTGCCGGGGGTCGACCCCAAGGATGTTGAGCTCTCCGTGCTCAGGAATACCCTCACCATCAGCGGCGAGCGCAAACCCTTTGCCGAAATGAAAGGGATCGTGCACCGCACCGAGCTCGGCTCCGGGAAGTTCAGCCGCACCCTCGAGCTTCCGGTCGACATCGATGCCAACAAAATCACCGCCCAGTGCAAGGACGGCATCATGACCATAACCATGGCGAAAGCGGAACACGCCAAGCCGAAAAAGATCGAGATCAAGCTTTCGTAAGCGAGAATACAGGAAAGGAGGTCGTCAACATGGCACCCAACAGCTTGACCGAACGAAACGACGAAATGAACGTCCAGGCCCGTGAAGAGACGAGGTCGAACGAGAGATTCATTCGCCCGGCAGTGAACATCATCGAAACCGAGGAAGGCCTGTTCGTAACCGCCGACCTCCCGGGCGCAACCAAAGAGAGAATCGACGTCAACGTGGAGAAGGGAGTCCTCACCATCAGCGCCCCCGCGGCCCACTCCGTGCCCGGCAGCGCGGTTTACCGGGAATTTGAGCTCGGCAGTTACTTCCGCCAGTTCACCATCCCGGAAAGCCTCGACCACGGCAAAGCAAAGGCGGATTTCGCCAACGGCATCCTCACCCTGCGCATTCCCAAGGCCGAGATCGCCAGGCCGCGCCGCATCGAGGTGCAGGTGAGCTGACAACGTTGCACAGGAGGTGATAGGGATGGCAACCCTCGTACCTGAAAAGTGGCGCGAAGCCCTTGAACATGTACAGGACAAGGTGGGCACCCTCTTGAACAACTTGGTGCCCGCAAAGAAAGAGGAACGGACGCTGGAAAACATGACAGCCGATGCCATTCCGGCGTTCATGCAGCGAGGCGGTCCACTGGTCGACATGCACGAAACAGCGGAGGAACTGGTGGTCCGGGTGGAAGTGCCGGGGATGAAAAAGGAAGATTTCACGGTGGAACTGGTCGACCGGCGCCTGACCATCAGGGGCGAGAAAAAGGTGGTGCGGGAAGAAAAAGGAGCCTCGGGAGGCTTCCTGTCCGAGTGCCGCTACGGCAGCTTCTCCCGCAGCGTTCTCCTGCCGTACCCGGTAGAGGAAGACAAGATCAGGGCGGACCTCAAGCACGGGGTCCTCACCATCCGGCTTCCCAAGCCGGAACAGCAGCGCGGCACCGGGCATCGCATCCCCATTTCCTGAGGCACCTGCCCCCCGCCTACACGAAAAGGCCAGCCCACACGGGCTGGCCTTTTTTTCAGTTCCATCGCCTGGATCAAAAAATCCGGCCGAGGGTCGACTTACAACCGCACCAGCACTCTTCCCCTGACGCCACCCCGCAGGATGCGGCCGATCTTCTCCTCGAGCCCTTCCAGCGTCACCTCGGTCGCCATCTGCTCCAGAAACGCTGGACGCCAGGCCCCGGCCAGCCGCTGCCACACCTCCAGGCGCGTGAGGGTCGGGCAGCGTGAGGAGTCTATGCCGACCAGGGTCACGGCGCGCAGGATGAAGGGGTGGACGTTGACCGGGAGGTCTGCCGAGCCGACCAGCCCGCAACAGGTGACCGTCCCGCCGTAACGGGTCGATTTCAAGACGGCAGCAAGCGTCTCGCCCCCCACCACGTCCACCGCCCCGGCCCAGCGCTCTTTCATCAGGGGACGCTCCCCTCCCGCGGTCACCTCCTCCCGGGAAATCACCTCCGCGGCGCCCATCTCCGTCAAGAAGGGGACATCCCCCATCTTTCCCGTGGCGGCCACCACCCGGTACCCCGCCTTGGCCAGGATGCTGACGGCAAGGGTCCCGACGCCGCCGGTTGCGCCAGTGACCAGGATGTCGCCCGATTCCGGCCTTACCCCCGCCCGCTCCAGCTTCAACACCGAAAGCCCTGCCGTGAACCCGGCCGTCCCCAGGATCATGCTCTCACGCAGGGAGAGTCCGGATGGAAGCGGCACCCCCCATGACGAGGGGACCCGGATGTACTCGCCCCACCCTCCGTCGGTTTCCATGCCGAGGTCGTGCCCCGTGACCAGCACCTGGTCGCCGGGGGTGAAGCTGCCATCGCTGCAGGAGACCACCTCTCCCGCGGCGTCGATGCCCGGGGTATGCGGGAACTGCCTGGTTACGCCGGGATGTCCGGTGGCGGAGAGGGCGTCCTTGTAGTTCAGCGAGGAATAGCTCACCCGCACTAAAAGCTCACCCGCATCCAGTTCGTTTATGTCCCGCTCTTTAATGCTCCTGGTGAAGGTCTGGTCCCCCCCCTTCTCTACTACCAGTGCTTTGAAGCTGGTTCTGGTTTGCATGTCATTCTCCGTGCAACTCTCTATGTGATGACCCGACACAAGGATGATAACGGCTGACAAAGAGAGGTCAAGCGCAGCAACATACGTGTGACCGGGGCGTTGCCATCAACCGGACTGCGGCTACAATGTATGCCTGCGACAAAAATTAGACAATTCACATATTGCACAGGAGGCGGATATGGAAAAGACGGAAATGATCCACAGACTGAACGACCTGATCCAGTTGGACGTCGATGCGGTGGAGGCCTACGAGCAGGCGATCAAGCACATCGGGTACAAGGACATCGCCAAAAGGTTTAGGGAGTACCAGGATGACCACCGTGCCCACATCACGAACCTCACCGCTTTGGTACAGCAAATGGGGGGGACACCGGTCAAACCGACCCCGGATCTGAAGGGATACCTGATCGAAGGCTTCACCGCCCTCATGAGCCTCACCGGCGCCAAGCAGGCACTGGAGGCGATGAAGAGCAACGAAAAACTGACCAACCGCACCTACCAGGAAGCCGTGGACCAGCCGTTTCCCGAGGACGTGATGAGCGTTCTGCGCACCAACCTCTCGCAGGAGCAACGGCACCTGAACTACATAGACGAGATCCTCTCCATCCCGCGCCGCGAACTCTGATCCCCGCTCCGCGCCCCCATATGACAAAGGGCCGGCAACCTGGCGCGGTTCCGGCCCTTCCCCTTCCGGTATGTGGAACGCACGTGGCCACGACGCCTCGCAGGAGCCCCAGCGTCCCCCTCCGCGAAGTGGCACCCGGGAATTACCGGGAGCCGCAGCAGTATATGCTACGGAGCGCTGCGCGCCCTAACGCTCCCTCCTTTGCGAAGGGGGGGCGGGATTTAGCCGGGATGAAGCAGCGCCCACGCCTGCAACGGAGCTTTAAATCCCCCTCAATCGCCCTTTGCAAAGGGGGCAGGTGGATCGAGCTGAGAAGCTTCCGGCTTGACCCTACCTTCTGCTGGCGGCTTGCGGGTAGACCTGCCGGGCTCTCCCCTCCGCCTGCCGGCTCGAAGCGACCACCATATTGCGACCTTTGAGCTTGGCCCGGTAGAGCGCCTTATCGGCGGCCTCCACCAGCAGCTGTCTGTCGGCGTCCAGGTCGGGAATCATGGCAGCAACACCTGCGCTTACCGTGACCACTCCCGCTACCGGAGAGTGACTGTGCAGGATCTGGAGGGCCTCCACGGCCTTGCGGCACCCCTTGGCGATGGTGGCCGCATCGGCGAGGCCGACGCCGGAGAGAAGCAGAACGAACTCCTCGCCGCCGTAGCGCGCCGCGGTGTCCCCCGGCCGTCTGGCGAACCGCCCCAATTCCTGCGCGACCAGCTTCAGACAGTTGTCGCCGGCCTGGTGTCCGTAGTTGTCGTTGAAGTTCTTGAAGACGTCGATGTCGAGGAAGATGAGCGCAATGGGGGATTCCGAGCGGAGCGCGCGCTGCCACTCCTGGTCGAGCATGACCTCGAAATGGCGACGGTTGCCCAGGCCGGTCAGCGGGTCGGAGATCGAGAGCCGGCGCAACTCCAGGGTGGCTTTTTGAAGCTGCCTGTTTTCGTGCTCGAGAAGGTTGGTGTTCAGGAAGTCGCGACGCAGGTAGTTTTCCATCAGCGAATTGGAGAATGCCCCGATGATGATGGTGGCGACGATGCTGAAGGTGTTCTGGGTCAGGATGGTGAAGTCGGTATGGTTGATGTAAATGGCCACGGCCTCGTAGGCCAGCGTGGTCGCCAACGCCCAGTAGACCGCGTAACGCAGCCTGAGACTCACAAAGGTGAACGCTCCCATGATGAGGAGCAGCAATCCGGAGTAGTAGTAGTTTTTGGTGGGGGTCGGATCGTAATAGACCATGGACACGATGCCCAGGCTCCCCACCAGCATCACCAGCGAGAGGACCGGCTGCATGAAACGCCTGAGATGGGGCAGGTAGGTGAAGGCGAGCCCCGCGATGACCGTGGGGCAGACCACAGCATATCGGATGAACCACATGTGGGCCCGGTCCGCGGGCAGGAGCAGCCCGTCCACCAGTCCGAAAACCGCGTAGAGGATGAGCCCGGTCAGCAGCGCAACGCGGACGTGTTTCAGGGTCTTGTCGCGGTAGTACTCATCGAAGGCGGACTCCAGCGGTTCCGGGAACCGGACGGACTTCAGCCCCCCTTCCCCCAAAGTCTCCCTGGCCTTTTGCACCATCTCCATTTCAGGCCCTGGGGTAATCACATTCACATTTATGTCCAAGTTATGCATATCTCTCTCATAGGCGCCGCAGGCATACTAACGGGAGTTACTCAAACTGACATAAAGCACGGTAGACATTATACCAGCCTTCATGAAGGCACAACTAAATACAGGCTCTAATCTGGTGAGTTGAGTCACAAAAAATGCACAAAATCATATACAAATTAGAATTCGGGAGTTATGACAGGCATCTTGCCCCCTGTCACAGAGACACATCCCCTTCCCCCTTCACATATGCAACACTCTGCTTCCGGACCAGATCCCTGCTTGCCGCCGCGACGCCCCCCCCTGCCCGGCCGAAATCCTGGCACCTGCACGTGACAACCTGCAAGGCGTCGGTATAAATTGAAACGAGCGCGTGCAGAACTGCATCCCGTCCATGCCAAATTGCAACGTGCACATGGTAATTTGACTTGGTCATCAGGATTGACTCTGCTCAGCGTCCTGAACCTTGGCATCTTCAGACGGCGCCTGCTGCGCGCTCGACCTGGTGATGTTCCTCCGGTCCTTCTGCTCTACGGGAGCAGGGTGTCATTTTTTCACGTCTCGAGTCCCCTGCGTTTCCTCAGTGGGCTCTTCATGACCGCCGGCTACGGGGAGCTTCCAGCTGTTGCGGATGGCCATGTACCTCAGCCCGAAACAAAAGGCCGCTCCCACGACCGATACCAGGGCGGACGGGAACTGCAGCGCGGCCCCGCAGACAACCACGGTCGCACCGGCCAAGGCGGCAAGGGCATAAAGCTCCGCTCGCAAGACCACAGGAATCTCGGTCAATAGCACGTCGCGCGCCACTCCTCCGCCGATCCCCGTCACCATGCCAAAAAGAGCCGCCATGACCGGATTGAGGCCGTAGGAGAGGGCCTTATGCGTTCCAGCGACCGCGAAGAGCCCCAGCCCTGCTGCATCGAAGATGAGAACGCGGGTTGCCAGCCGATTTACCGTGGGATGCCGGAAGAAGGTGATGATTCCCGCCAAAAGCGACACCGCGAGATAACGCCAGTCGTTGATCGCCGCCGGGGGCACTGCTCCTATCAGAAGGTCGCGGGTGATCCCGCCGAAGGTGGCTGCCGCAAAGGAGAGCACCAGCACCCCGAAGAGATCAAGCCGTCGCCGAACGGCCGCCATGGCTCCGCTGAGGGCAAAGACGAAGGTGCCGACCAGATCGAGTATCAGTACGAGGTGATCCACCGTCAGTTCCTTTTTCACCAGCGTGATCCCAACGGGTTCCATGACACCTCCTTCCTCCTACTCAGTTTTCCGTTTTCCTGCCGGGGGAGACGGTCCTTAGGATAGCGATCATCGCAACAATCACCATGAAGGCGTTGAACAGCAGTGCAGCCGCGGCGGCGTAGCGTACCTGGACGTTGTCGGTGCGCCCGACGAAAAGGCCCTCCCGGTAGGTCAGGTGTCCGGCGCTCAACCCGGTGAAAAGTGCCGCCGAAATCGCCACTCCGAATGCCGCCCCGAGCGACGAGGCCATTTTGTAAATGCCGGCCGCGGAACCTACTTGGTTCTGCGGGACGTTAGACAGCGCAGCGTCGGTGGAGGGGGTCGCGTAGAAGCCCAGGCCGATGCCGAAGAGGGTGAACCCGATGACGGCCACGATCATGTATTGCCTGGCATAGAGAAATGTCGTACAGGTGAGCAGGATGCCGAGGGCGGTTATGGCGCACCCAAGCAGCATGGGTTTGCGCGCTCCCCACAACTGCAAGAACTTTTCACCGACCCGGATGGTGGCCAGGATGGCGACCAGGTAGCCGAGGGTAAGCAGTCCGGCTTGCAGCGAGGAAAGGCCCGCTCCCGTCTGTACGAGCGTAAGGGAGACGAGCAACGTGCCCGCTGCACCGTTAAGCAGAAAATTGGACAGGGTCGCACCGGTGTACGCGCTGTTGGCGAACAGCTTGAAGTCCACAAAGGCGTTTTCCGTGCTCAGTTCGATCTTCAAGAAGGCGATTGCCGTCACGAGGAAGACCGCGGCGAGTCCGAGGATCATCATGCTCGTCCATCCAAGCTTTGATCCCTGCCCGATGATGACATTGAGGGCTACCATGGAAATCATGAAGGTGATAAGACCGGACCAGTCGATGCGCCGGCGTTCTCCGGACTGCTCGCCCCTGCTTTCCGGCGTCCCAGGAATCAGCAGGTAACTGATCATGGAGACCGCAATCGCCATCCAGAAGATCCAACGCCAGCCGATCGTCGAGGCGACGATACCGCCGAACAGGGAGCAGAGCCCCGAGCCCCCCCAGGAACCGATGGACCAGTAACTGACGGCCCTTTGCCGCTGCGCGCCGTCGTAGTATGCCTTCAACAGTGCCAGGGTGGAGGGCATGATGCAGGCTGCCGAAAGTCCCTGGATGATCCGGCCCGTCATGAGGAATACGACGGTTCCCGTTGGCGAACCTGCGATGAACAACGACCCTACCATACTGAGAACAACGCCGATCAGCGCCATCCTCACACGCCCGAAGCGGTCGGCGCCCCCCCCCATGACTACGATGAAAATGCCGGAGAACAGGGCCGTGATGCTCACCGCGAGGTTGCTCCAGCTCTCGTCTATCCGCAGCTCGGCGCGCATGTCGGGAGCCACGTTGAGTGTCGTCTGGGCAAAGAGCCAGAAGGTCACGACCGCCAGGACGATACCCAATAGGAGCTTGTCGTTTCCCCGGTAGGCGCCGGGTGCCGGAGAGCCTACTGCAATCGCCGCATTGCCGTTATCACTGGAGATGTCCAAGCCTCCCCGATCTCGATCTATTTTGCCAACCAGACACTGGCAGCGGTCAGCATGGTTTCAAGACCTGTTTGTAAGGTCGGATACAGCGCAGGCGCCCAAAACGGCGAATGAGGGCCGGGCAGTCGGTCCACCGCCCCTTCCCGTACCGCCTGATCGTATTTTTCGGGCGCAGTACCGCCGACGAACCAGTACATATAGGGAGCTTTCCAGGCATTTCCATAACGACCGAAGTCCTCGCTGGCACCCTGGGGAGGCACTTCGGTCAACTGATCACCAAACTGGCCACGGAATGCATCAGTAACCTTTCGGGTCACTTCCGCATCGTTGACGGTAAGCGGATAACTGTTGATCTCTTCGAACTCCGGATCTTTCGGTGCATTGGAGGCGCGGGCCTCGGCGACGCAGATGCGCTTGATCGCTGCCAAGACATGATCGCGCGCTGCCTGGTCCGTGGTCCGCACGTTGAGCTTTATATAAGCCTCTGCCGGAATTATGTTTTCCGCCGTCCCGCCATGGAACTCGCCCACCGTCACCACGACCTGGGCCTGCGGAGAAATCTCGCGGCTGACGATGGTCTGCAGGCGCAGCACCGCCGCGGATGCCATCACTATCGGGTCGATGCCATTTTGCGGCATGCCGCCATGCGCTCCCTTGCCAAAAAAACGCACTAGCAGACTGTCACCGGAGGTGAGAATTTGTCCCGCATGATAGCCGACAGTACCGGCACGAAACTGCAGCAGATGCTGTCCCAGGATGACGTCTGGCTTGGGGAAGCGCTCAAGGAGGCCGTCGTCGATCATGGCCTGCGCCCCTTGGGCTGTCTCTTCCGCCGGTTGGAACACCGTCATGAGCGTGCCGTGCCATGCCTCCCGTGCCTGAGCGAGGACCGTCGCGGCGCCGACCAACCACGAGGTGTGCATGTCATGCCCGCAGGCATGCGCGACCGGCACAGTCTCACCTTTGGCGTTGACCGCTTCCTTGGTGCTGGCGTAAGGCACTCCGGTATCCTCCTTCATCGGCAATGCGTCCATGTCGGCGCGCAGCATGACCGTCGGGCCTGCGCCGTTTTTCAGGATGCCTACCACCCCCGTTCTGCCCACCTTTTCCGTCACCTCAAACCCCGCTTCGCGCAACTTCTGCGCAACAATGCCTGCGGTACGTGCCTCTTGCAGCGCCAGTTCGGGGTTCTGATGGAGGTCTTTATAGGTGGCCTCGACCATGGGGAGCGCCTTTTTGATCCGATCGGATAGGAAACTGACAAATGGTGACATAATTCCTCCCGTATTTTGTTAGCCAGATTTGAATTTTGCACCCGAACCGGCACCGAACATTGGCCCGCCTAATTCGTTAACCATCTAAGGATGGAGCCTTTTCCTTTTTTGCATGGGTCAGCCTTGAACGCCAATCCTGGGCCAAAATTCCACGCCGATCCACAAGCCTTCCAATTGAATATGATAAATATGTTTCTGATTACGAATACACATCCGGCAACTCAATCGCCAGATAATACCACTAAAACTTGATGTTAGCTCAAGGCTAGGGCTAGGACGTGGTCGGTTTTGGGTGATGGCGTATGGGGGTATGGGATGGTGCGAAGGTAATCGGGGGGAGCCGGGGAGATAAATAAAGGGGTACCGGTGGGAAAGCGACACCTCACGCTGAAGGCTCAGCCTTTTACGTTTTCAATTTACTCCCAGCGCCGAAGGCTTAGCCTCTTGCGAGTTGAATATACTCGTAATTCGGATGTTACATAGGATACCCAGCCCGTCTTGGAGGAGACCCTGGCGTGCTGCCCGTAAGGGAGACGTAAGGGAACGGGCTCCGCCAGTCCCCTCTTCCAAACACCACCTAATCTGCCAAGGCAAGGGGGACAGGCACCTGGCGGAGCCAGTCCCCTTACGTCCCCTTACGTCCCCTTACGTCTTCCTTACGTCTTCCTTACGTCTTCCTTACGTCTTCCTTACGTCTTCCTCACGTCTTCCTGTCCAGGCTGCGGTACTGGATGGCTTCGGAGATGTGATGTTCGGCTATCGCCTCCGCGCCTTCGAGGTCGGCGATGGTGCGGGCGACTTTGAGGATCCTGGTGTAGCTCCTGGCGGAGAGGCCGAGGCGGTCGGTGACCACCTCGAGCATGCGGCTTCCCGCTTCGTCGGGCTCGCAGAACTTGCGGATCATTCGGGCGGTCATCTGGGAGTTGCTCCTCACCTTGGTCCCCTTGAAGCGCTCCTTCTGCACCTCCCGCGACTGCGCCACGCGCGCGGCGATGGCGGCGGAACTCTCGCTCTCGCCCCGGTCGGCGAGGTCGCGGTACTTCACCGCAGGCACCTCGATGTGGATGTCGATCCGGTCCAGTAGCGGCCCCGAAACGCGGGAGCGGTAGCGGTGGATCATGAGGGGCGTGCAGGAGCACTGGTGCACCGGGTCGGAGAGGTAGCCGCAGGGACAGGGGTTCATGGCGGCAACCAGCATGATGCGGCTGGGATAGGTGACGGAAGAGAGCGCCCGGGAGATGGTGACCCGGCCGTCCTCCATGGGCTGGCGCAGCACTTCCAGCACGTGCTGCTTGAACTCGGGGAGCTCGTCCAGGAACAGGACCCCGTTGTGGGAAAGCGACACCTCGCCCGGCTTGGGGGTGTTGCTCCCCCCGATCAGCCCCACGTCGGAGATGGTGTGGTGCGGCGAGCGGAAGGGGCGGGTGGAGATGAGCGCGTGCTCCCGCTCCAAAAGCCCCATCACGCTGTAGACCTTGGTGGTCTCGATCGCCTCCTCGAAGAGCATGGGGGGGAGGATGGACGGGATGCGCCGGGCCAGCATGGTCTTCCCTGATCCCGGCGGGCCGATCATCAGGAGGTTATGGCTGCCGGCGGCGGCGACCTCCAGGGCGCGCTTGGCGTGCTCCTGCCCCTTTACCTCGGAGAAGTCGTCGCCGGCCTCGCACCCCTGGCTGAAGAGGGCCTCGACATCGGCGCGGTACGGGTCGATGGAGAGGTTGCCGTTGAGGAACTCCACCACCTGGGAGAGTTCGGTGACGCCGATCACCTCTACCCCCTCGACCACACCCCCCTCACAGACGTTCTCCGCCGGGATGATGATGCCGGCAAGCCCCGCCTCGCGTGCGGCGACGGCGACCGAGAGGCAGCCGCGCACCGGCTTCACGCCGCCGTCCAGCGACAGTTCCCCCAGGAGGATGTAGCGCTTGAGCAGCTCTTCCTTGATGACGCCGGTGGCGGCGAGTATGCCGATGGAGATGGGAAGGTCGAAGGAGGCCCCCTCCTTCTTGACGTCGGCGGGGGCGAGGTTGACGGTGATCTTGCGATTGGGGAAGTCGTAGCCGGAGTTTTTCAGCGCCGCCTTGACCCGGTCCTTGCTCTCCTTGACCGCGCCGTCAGGAAGGCCGACCGTGGCCAGTTGGGGAAGTCCCTGGGTGATGTCGACTTCGACGTCGACCAGGATGGCATCGATCCCTAAGAGGGCGCTGGCGAGGACCTTGGCAAGCATGAGAACCCCCAACTAATGGTGAAATTACTCGGGTAAGTTCCTGCGGGTAGTCTGCGCTGCTTGGCGTGTCGTTAAGGCGTCCTCTCGCCCCCTTCGCATCGCAGCGGGGGGGGGCGGAGGATTTGGGTCAGGCTTTGAGCATCTCCAGGTAGCGGTCGGCGTCGAGGGCAGCCATACAGCCGGTACCGGCGGAAGTGATGGCCTGTTTGTAGTTCCTGTCCTGCACGTCGCCGGCGGCGAAGACCCCGGGGGTGCTGGTGGCGGTGGAGTTACCCTCGTAGCCGCAGTTGGTGCGGATGTACCCCTCGTCCATCTCGAGCTGCCCTTCGAAGATGTGGGTGTTGGGCTGGTGCCCGATGGCGATGAAGCAGCCATGCACGTCGATCAGCTTGTCGGAGCCGCTCTTGTGGCGCAGCCTGATCCCAGTGACCCCGGACTCGTCCCCAATCACCTCTTCCAGCTGATGGTTCCACTCGATGGTGACGTTGCCGTTCTTGGTCTTTTCGATCAGCCTGTCGGCCAGGATCTTTTCGGCGCGGAACTTGTCCCTTCTATGCACGACCGTCACGTGGCTTGCGATGTTGGAGAGGTAGAGCGCCTCCTCGACCGCGGTGCTGCCGCCGCCGATGACGGCGACCGGCTTGTTACGGTAGAAAAAGCCGTCGCAGGTGGCGCAGGCGGAAACACCCTTACCCTTGAAAGCGTGCTCGGACGGCAGCCCCAGGTACTTCGCGGAAGCGCCGGTGGCGATGATCAGTGCGTCACAGCTGTAGGCGCCGTTGTCGCCTTCCAGCACGAACGGGGGGGCGGTCACCTGGGCCTTGCTGATGTGGTCGAAGATGAACTGGGTGCCAAAATGTTCGGCGTGCTGGCGCATGCGCTCCATCAGTTCCGGCCCCATCACCCCCGCCGGGTCGCCCGGCCAGTTATCCACCTCGGTCGTCGTCATCAACTGCCCCCCCTGCTGCAGCCCGGTGATGAGGACAGGGTTCAGGTTGGCGCGCGCCGCATAGATCGCAGCAGTGTACCCCGCGGGACCTGAGCCTAATATGATCAGACGATGGTGAATCGGTTCCATTTGTACAGACCTCCGACAGAATTTTGCCGGAAAGATAACAGTATATAGTTCAAATTGCAAGGCGCCAGGCGGCTAACCGATTGACCCCAATAGGGAGCTCTGCTAAGATTCAATCCGTTGTGGCGTATAATGAAAAGGAGGGAACCATGAAAAAGCTCGCGGTATTGTTAGCCTTGACCTTCACACTTTCCGGTGCCGCCCAGGCGATGGCCAAGGACATCAGCTTCACGGCTCCTCTGACCCAGAAGCAGTTCAGGGATCTCACCAGGGAGGCGGGCGCCGCCATATCTTACAAAAACACGGCCCCGCCCGAGCCGCTCGGGATCACCGGATTCGACATCGGCGTCGAGCTCTCCGCAATCGACATCAGCAACAGCGGCTACTGGAACGCAGCTTATGGCAACGATGCCCCCTCTTTCCTGGTCATCCCGAAACTGCGCGCCAGAAAAGGCCTCCCGATGGGGATCGACGTCGGCGCGATGTATTCATACGTCCCCGACTCCAACGTCAAGCTCTGGGGCATCGAGGTGAGCAAGGCGATACTCGAGGGGACCGCGGCCACGCCGGCCTTGGGCGTACGCGCCACCTACAGCAGGCTTTCCGGCGTCAACGACCTCGATCTGCAGACCGCCGGCATCGATGCCTCCATCAGCAAAGGGTTCCTGATCGTGACACCGTACGCCGGTGTGGGCGGAGTCTGGGTAAGCAGCGAGGCGAAGGGGCGCTTGAAGGCGCTTGCGCCGGGCCTTGACTCAGAAGACGTGTTCCAGCCGCGTGTCTTCGGCGGCGTCAAATTCTCTCCGCTGCCGCTTGTTGGCATCACCGCGGAGGTCGAATACCAGGAACGCCTGATCTATTCCCTAAAGGCCGGCCTCAGCTTTTAACCGCAAACGGGAGGGGCCCCGCCCCTCCCATCGGGATCCACTATGCACGCCCATGCCGACAGTCACCTGGACCAGAGCATAACCGGACGCTTCAAGTACGCGATAGTGCTGACCTCGTTGACCCTGGTGGCTGAGCTTGTGGGCGGCATCTGGACCAACTCCCTGGCACTTTTGTCCGACGCAGCGCACGTGTTCCTCGACCTGTTTGCCCTGCTCCTGACCCTGGGCGCCATCAAGCTCGCCTCCTATCCCGTCACCGAAACCCGTACCTTCGGCTGGCACCGCACCGAGGTCTTCGCCTCCTTCATCAATGGCAGCACCGTCTTTCTCATCGCCGGTATCATCTGCTATGAAGCCTTCGAGCGACTGCTGCAACCGCAAGCGGTGAAGAGCCTCGAGATGCTCATCATCGCCGCAGTCGGTCTGGTGATGAACCTGCTCTCCGCCGGCGCATTGCACTCGCACTCACACGACGACCTTAACGTCCACAGCGCCTTTCTCCATGTGATCGGCGACGCGGCCGCCTCCGTCGGTGTCATCGTGGGGGGCATCATCATGTACTTCACCAATTGGTACCTTCTTGACGCCATCATCTCGGTCGGCATCGGCGTCATCATCTTCTGGGGCTCTTGGCGCGTGATACGCGAGTCGGTGCACATCCTTCTGGAAGGGGTACCGCGCGGCATCGACATCAACCAGGTCGCCTTCGCCATGCAGGAGGTGAAGGGGGTGGCAGAGGTGCACCACCTGAACGTCTGGACCATCTGCTCCCACATCATCGCCCTCTCCGCGCATGTCGTGGTGCCGGATTGCTCCAACTCGGAACAGGATGAGATCCTGCGCAAGATCGAGGAGAAGCTGTTCCAGCATTTCCACATCAGCCACACCACGCTGCAGGTCGAGAGCGCGCGCTGCACCGAGGCGCAGGGCGCCAAGCAATTCCGACATCGCCCCAGAGCCGCTTCGCTGGCGCATGCCCACGCGCACCCGCATCAACACCCGCACGGCACATGCCAGGGACACCATCACGGCCACGACCACGATCACGCACACTAACTGAAACGGAAACGATAGATGCTCGATTACAACCTGATCCTCGACGCGGCCCAGCGGCTGAAAAAAAGGGTGCGTCGCACGGAACTGATCCAGGCCCACCACTTCAGCGAACGACTCGGCATTCCCCTTTACTTCAAGTGCGAGAACCTGCAGCGCACCGGCGCATTCAAGATCCGCGGCGCGCTGAACTTCATGACGGCGCAGTCGCGCGAGGCCCTTGCCGGGGGCGTGATCACCGCCTCGGCAGGCAACCATGCACAAGGCGTCGCCTTCTCGGCCGACCTGCTCGGCGTCAAGGCGGTGGTCTACATGCCGGAAAGCACCCCGCCGCAGAAGGTCTTCGCCACCCGCGACTACTGCGCGGAGGTGGTGCTGGAAGGGAAGAACTTCGACGAGGCCTGCGCCGCCGCGCTGAGGCAGGCCGGGCAAACCGGGGCGCTCTTCGTGCACCCGTTCAACGACCCGCTGGTGATGGCCGGACAGGGGACCATCGGTCTGGAGCTGTTGGAGGACATACCCGATCTGGCCAACGTGCTGGTCCCCATCGGCGGAGGTGGTCTGATCGCCGGGATCGCCCGGGCCATCAAGGAAACCCATCCCCACGTGCGCATCATCGGCGTCGAGTCGGCTGCGGCTCCCTCCATGCGTCAGGCGGTGAAAGCGGGCGAGGTGGTCACCGTACCGATCCGTGCCAGCCTCGCCGACGGCATCGCGGTCAAGACCGCCGGCAGCAACACCTTCCCGGTGGTCCGGGACTATGTCGATGAGATCGTGCTGGTGGACGAAGAGGAGATCGCGCTCGCCATCGTGTCGCTCATGGAGCGGAACAAGCTGATGGTGGAAGGTGCCGGTGCGGTCGGCCTGGCGGCGCTGTTGAACGGCAAGGTAAAGAAGATTACCGGCAAGACCGTGGTGCTTTTATCGGGCGGGAACATCGACGTGAAGACCATCGCCGTGGTCGTGGAGCGAGGTCTGCTGGCGGCGGGGCGGTACTTGAAGCTGAAGGTTGAGTTAGATGACGTGCCGGGTGCCCTGGCGCGTCTGGCAGCCGAGATTGCCGAGGCGCGGGCCAACATCTCCATCATCACCCATGACCGGCGTTCCGAGTCCCTGCCCATAGGCAAGACCGAAGTGTTGGTGGAGTTGGAAACCCGTGGTGCCGAGCACATCCAGGAAGTGATCCGGCACCTCACCATGCGCGGGTACCAGATCGAGGTGATTAAGTAAAAACCGAGAAGCAAAACCATTGGCCACGGAGAAAATCTGAGGCCGTCTGAGCAAGTCAAAACCTTTTGAAGGTTCTCAAACCTCCTGCCGTTGTTCAAAGAAAAGGGGACAGGCTACTTTTACTAAAGTTAGCCTGTCCCCTTTTCTTTTGTTTGCCTCGGATTTTCCGTTTCTCTCCGATTTTCTCAGATTTTCTCCGTGGCTAATGGTTTTGGCCCTGGTTTTGGTGCGCCTTTATCACCCGCAGGAAGGCATCACCGTAACGCGCCAGCTTATGCTGCCCCACGCCGGTAATCTTCAGGAGCTCCCACTTGTCCTTGGGCATCTGCGCCGCCATCTCGGCCAGCGTTGCGTCCGGGAAGACGACATACGGCGGCACCTGCTGCTCATCGGCAATCTGCTTGCGCAGCTCCCGCAGTTCGCCGAAGAGTTCGCCGTCGTAACTCGGCTTCTTCGCCGCTGTCTTCTTCTCAACCACCCTCGTGTCCCTTGGCTTCGCCAACTCCAGCGTCATCTCCCCCCGCAACAGCGGCCGCGCCTTCTCCGTGAGCTTCAAGACGGAAAAGTTGGCCAGATCCTGCTCCAGATACCCAAGGTGTATCAACTGCCGCAAGAGGTTCCCCCACACCTCCTGGGAGTGGTGCTTTCCAATGCCGAAGGTGGAGAGCTGGTCGTGCTTCAGCTCGTGGATCCTCTGGTTCTGCGAGCCCCGCAGTACATCGATGACGTGCCCCATCCCGAAACGCTGCCCCACACGGTAGACGCAGGAGAGCCCCTTCCGGGCATCCTCGGTGCCGTCAAAACACTCCGGCGGGCTCTCGCAGATGTCGCAGTTGCCGCACCCGGCCGCCAGGCTGTCTCCGAAGTACCCTAAGAGCACCTGGCGCCGGCAGGTCTGGGCCTCGGCGAATCCCACCATGCAGTTCAGCTTGTGCAGCTCGATCCGGTTCTGCTCCTCGTTGCCGCCGTTGCCGATCAGTCCCCGTGCAACGGCGATGTCGCCGTAGCCGAAGAGGAGCAGCGCGTCGGCGGGGAGCCCGTCCCGGCCCGCACGCCCGGTTTCCTGGTAGTAGCTTTCGATGCTCTTGGGCATGTCGTAGTGCACCACGAACCGGACGTTGGACTTGTCGATCCCCATCCCGAAGGCGACCGTCGCAACCACGACCTTCACGTCGTCGCGCAGGAACGCTTCCTGGACCTGGTGGCGCTCCTTGTCCGGCAGCCCCGCGTGGTAGGCGGCCGCATTGACACCCGCCTCGCACAGCTTCCTGGCCACCTCCTCGACCCTCTTACGAGACAGGGCGTAGACAATCCCAGCCTCGTCCTTTCTGGTCGACAGGAAGGCCATGAGCTGGCTGAACGGCTTGTTCTTCTCCATGACGCTGTAGCGGATGTTGGGGCGGTCGAAACCGGTGCAGAAGCAGGTAGCGTCCTGGAGCCCGAGCCGGGAGAGGATGTCGGCGCGGGTCTGCGCGTCTGCCGTGGCGGTAAGTGCGATCATCGGGATCTGCGGGAAAATCTCGCGCAACATGCCCAGCTGCGCGTATTCGGGACGGAAGTCGTGTCCCCATTGCGAGACGCAGTGAGCCTCGTCTACCGCGAACAAGGAGATGGGGAGGGTCTTGATACGATCGATGAAACCATCGGAGAGGAGCCGCTCCGGCGCGACGTAGAGGAGCTTCAGCTCCCCCGCGTGCAGTTCGGCCAGCACCCGCCGCGCCTCGGCCTCGCCAAGAGCGGAGTTGTAGCAGGCAGCGGCGACGCCGTTCTCCCGCAGGGCATCGACCTGGTCCTTCATCAACGAGATCAGCGGCGAGACGATCAACGCGGTCCCCGGAAGACAGAGGGCGGGGACCTGGTAGCAGAGGGATTTGCCGCCGCCGGTCGGCATCAGCACGAAGGCGTCCTTCCCGGAGAGCACCGTCTCCACGATCTCCTGCTGGCGCGGGCGAAAGGACTTGAAACCGAAGACCTCATTTAAGATCTGGATGTGGGAAAGCGACATGTAAAACCCTTTGATTGGGAGCTGGAGGCTGCGTGGTTTTCGCCTTTGCTAGCCCCTAGCCCCCAGCCCCGCCTTTAAGGCCGTGCAGTTGGAAAAACGAAAAGCGTGGCCTGAGCCACGCCATAGATCAAAGCAGGTCCGGGAATGTTGTCAACTCCGCGCCGTCAGACCGCGTCTGCGGCAATCGGCGCGGCCAGGCCAAGCGCCGCAATGAACGCGCGCGTGCGGGGCGCCCGGTTGGAAGGTTCCAGGAGGCTCGAGCGCAGCAGATCTTCCCAGCTGTCGACGTCGTGCCAGGAAGTGAGCAGCGCGGCGGTCAGGCCCGAAGCCTCCGCCTGCCTGAGGCTCGACTCCAGCACCGTGCCGCTGGACCAGGGGATGTCCTGAAAGAGGGTGCCGTAGCCGTCCCTGACTCCAACCAGGTAATACCCGCCGTCCTCTGCCGGACCGAAAACCGCCTCGCCTCCCTGCTCGAGCTTCCGGAAAGCCTCCTCGACGAACGCGATGGGGAGATCGGGGGAGTCGGTGCCTATCACCACGCGGGCGCCGTAGCCTCTCCCGGACAGCTCGTCAAAGGCGTGCTCCAGGCGCACACCCAGCCCCCCCGTGCTCTGCCGCACCAGGAGCGCTTCAGGGGCGGCTTTCCTGAAGAACTCCGCACTCCCCTCGTAGAAGATCACGATATCTGCCGTAAGCAACGCCGACCGCTCGATGATGTCGAGCAACATGCAGCGGTAAAGTTCGGCGGCCTGGGGCGGCGACAAGGGAGGGGAAAGACGGGTCTTCACCCTTCCCGGCAACGGCGTCTTGGCGAAGATGGCGAGCGCGCGTTTCATTAGAGAGAGAAACCTTAAGGGAGTTAAATGAAGGATTAAAAGCTAGAGTTATCCACAATTTTCCCACTTTTCAACAAACTTATCCACAGACGGAGCCAGTCAAGCTGTTGACGTGGCAGAAGCGGCTATCCTTTTTTCCGCTCGATAGCGGCATACGCGGAGTGCTTGTGTATGGATTCAAAGTTCTCTGCCTCAACGGAAAACCACGTGATATTTCCCATAGATAGCAGACGCACCGTCGCCTCGCGCACCATATCCTCAACGAAACGCGGGTTTTCGTAGGCACGCTCGGTGACGAACTTCTCGTCTTCGCGCTTCAGCAGGGAATACACAGGCGACGAGCCGCACTCCTCGATGATGTCGATGAGGTCCTCGATCCAGATGAATTCGCTGTAGCGGACCTGGACGGTCATGATCGAGCGCTGGTTATGGGCACCGTAGCTGGAGAGTTCCTTGCTGCAGGGGCAAAGCGAGGTGACCGGAACCTTGATCCCGAGCACGAAGTCGAATTGGTCGGAAAGCGACGCGCTGAAGGTGCAGGTGTACTCCATGAGGCTTTTCGCCCTGGAAACCGGCGCCTTCTTCTCCACGAAGTAGGGGAATTCCATCTCCAGGTGCGCGTTGGAGGCGCCCAGTTTCTCCTTCATGGTGGAGAGGATCACCTCCAGCTTGTCGAGGGCGATGTCCTCCCGGTACTTGTTAAGGATCTCCACGAAACGGCTCATGTGGGTTCCCTTGAAGTGGTGCGGGAGGTCGACGTACATGTTGATGCGCGCGATGGTGTTCTGGAACTTCTTGTTCTTGTCCATCACCACGATGGGATACGAGACGTCCTTCACCCCCACCTTGCCGATGGCGATGTTGCGGGTGTCGCGGGTAAGCTGCACGTCGGTGAGGGTCTTGCCTTCTTTCTTCTGCTCCATATCTTTGCTCATGCCTTTCCTCAGCCGCTGTTCCCCCTCGCCCTTTGGGAGAGGGGAAGGGGTGAGGGCGTTGCCACGGAGTGAGGGTATCGCCCATTATGGCACCCTCACCCCGGCCCTCTCCCGGAAGGAGAGGGAGGGACGGTTGAATGATGGTAGATCTGCCGGGACTAGCGCTTGACGTAACGGACCGGGTCGGTGACGCCCAACTCCGCGAATCCTTTCAGGCGCAGGCGGCAGGAGTCGCACAGGCCGCAGGCGGCGCCGTCCTCGGTCGGATCGTAGCAGGAATGGGTCTTGCCGTAGTCCACGCCCAGGGTCAGGCCGGTCTTGATGATCTCGGCCTTGGTGAGGCTTATGAGCGGCGTGTGGATGGTCATTTTCTTCCCTTCCACCCCCGCCTTGGTGGCGAGGTTGGCCATTGTCTCGTAGGCCGCGATGTACTCAGGCCGGCAGTCGGGGTAGCCCGAGTAGTCGAGGGCGTTCACACCGATGAAAATGTCGAAGGCCCCCAATGTTTCGGCCCACCCCAGTGCGAAGGAGAGGAAGATGGTGTTCCGGGCCGGAACGTAGGTGACCGGGATTTCTTCACCCACCCCTTCCTTGGGGACGGCGATGTCGGAGGTGAGGGCGCTCCCCCCCATCATCCGCAGGTCGAACTCGACCAGCATGTGGTCCACCGCCCCCATCGGGCGCGCGTTCATTTTGGCGAGGGCCACTTCGTGCTGGTGGCGCTGTCCGTAGCTGAAGCTCATGGCGTAGGGCTCGAACCCCTGGTGCCTGGCGATCGCCATGCAGGTGGTGGAATCAAGCCCGCCGCTGTACAGGATTACCGCTTTCTTCTTCATCGCTTACCTCTATTTGAAATCATGTCGCGCAGAAGGCCCCTCACCCGGCCTGCGGCCGCCCTCTCCCTGAGGGCGAGGGCTTATGGGATACCAAAGGGGCTTTACTCCGTGCCCGCTTCGGCTTTTCCTCTGCGTCCTCTGTGTTCCAAGGTTGTTTTTCCAATAAAAAAGGCCGCGCCGGCGATTCCGGTGCGGCCTTTGGTGACTACTCTACGAAGCTCTTCAGCTTCTTCGCCCGGCTCGGGTGCCGCAGCTTCCTGAGCGCCTTGGCCTCGATCTGCCGGATCCTCTCGCGGGTTACCTCGAAGTCCTGGCCGACTTCTTCCAGGGTGTGGTCGCTCTTCTCGCCAATGCCGAAACGCATCCTGAGCACCTTTTCCTCACGCGGGGTGAGGGTGGAGAGCACGCGGGAGGTCTGCTCGGAGAGGTTCGCCTTGATGACCGCCTCGAGGGGGGATACCACGCCCTTGTCCTCGATGAAGTCGCCAAGATGGGAATCTTCCTCCTCGCCGATCGGGGTCTCCAGGGAGATCGGCTCCTTGGCGATCTTGAGGACCTTCCTGACCTTGTCCAGCGGCAGCGCCATGCGCTCGGCGATCTCCTCCGGGGAGGGCTCGCGGCCGATCTCCTGCACCAGCTGGCGGCTGGTACGGATCAGCTTGTTGATGGTCTCGATCATGTGCACCGGGATACGGATGGTGCGGGCCTGGTCCGCAATGGCGCGGGTGATGGCCTGACGGATCCACCAGGTGGCGTAGGTGGAGAACTTGTAGCCGCGCTGGTACTCGAACTTGTCCACCGCCTTCATGAGGCCGATGTTCCCTTCCTGGATCAGGTCGAGGAACTGCAGGCCGCGGTTGGTGTACTTCTTGGCGATGGAGACCACCAGGCGGAGGTTCGCTTCGACAAGCTCACTCTTGGCCAGCTTGGCCTTGTGCTCTCCTTCCTCGATGGCGAGGAGCGCGTTGGCGAGTTCGCTCGCCTTGAAGCCGGACTCCTGCTCGATCTTCTTGAGCTTCGCCTCGCTGGAGCGGTAGCGCTTCTCGAGCTTCTGCCCCTCTTCCAGGCTCATGTTCATCTTCTTCGAGAAGTCGGCATCGGAAGCGTTCTTCAGCCCTTCGAAGGCGGCCAGGAACACGTCCTTGACGGTGCTGGTTTCCTTCTCCAGTTCGGCGATCTCCTGCATGACGGTGTCGACCTTGCAGGAGAGCTCCTTCAGACGCTGGGCGATCTTCTCGATGTGGCGGTCTTTGAGGCGCAGCGACTTGAGGGTCTCGGCCATCTTGACCTTCAGCTCGCCGTGCTCGGTGTTGAGCGCCTCGCCTTCCTTGGCGGAGACCTTACCTTCCAGCGCGGTCTGGATCTGCTCCATGCGCTGGGACATTTCGTGGATCTCGTCGATGATGCCGAGAACGCGCAGCGCCTGCAGATCCTCTTCGCCCTCTTCCAGGACCTCTTCCTCGACGTCCTTGGAGATCTCGATGGCGCCGATCTGCTGCTTGCGCAGACGATCCCCCAGGGAGATGACCTCGCGCACGGTGATCGGGGTGTTCAGGATGACGCTGGCGACGTCGCGCTCGCCGACTTCGATCCTCTTGGCGATCTCGACCTCGCCCTCGCGGGTCAAAAGGGATACAGAACCCATTTCGCGCAGGTACATGCGCACGGGGTCGCTGGTGCGGCCGAGGGTGCCGGGCTCGAACTCTACTTCTTCACCCTCGCCGCCTTCGTGCTCTTCCTCTTCCTCGAGGTCCATCTTGATCTTGGGGATCTTCACCTTTTGGGCGGAGTCCACGATCTCGATGTCCATATCGCCAAACATGCTCATCACATCGTCGATCTGGTCGGAGGAGACGATGTCAGGGGGGAGCAGGTCGTTCACCTCTTCATAGGTGAGAAAACCTTTCTCCTTGCCCAGGTCGATAAGCTGCTTCACTTCGTCCATGCTTTTCTTGGCCATTTACCACGCTCCGCTACAGCTTGAATCCAGCACAGCTACCGCTTGAATCCTACTATAGTAATTTCGATTTTTTATTACGCAACCGCTCAAGTTCAGACAGGATCTCCAGATAGCGCGGAGAATCCGGGTCGACCGTGGCCAATTCCCTCGCCAGGGTCTTGCCGCCCCCCTTGAGCGCTCGTCGTTCCAGGGCTTGGCAGCACTGTTCGAAGGCCTTGACTGGATCAAGGTCCTCCAGGTGCGCGTCCTCCACGAACAGCGAATAGAGACGGCTTCTTTCCTCGTGCGATTCGATCTGTTCCAACACCAGGGGGAGATCGAGATCCCCCGTTTCCGACTGTGCCACGATGGCCTGCGCCAGCTTCAGGTGGCTGGCGCTGAAGAGCTTATCGGCACCGAGATCCCGAACCCTTAGCACCACGTCCGGGTACTTCACCATTAGGGTCAACAGCACCTCTTCAGTGCCGGCCTGCTGCGGCGCCCCCTTGGGCTGCGGGCGCGGCGCCTGGGGTCGTGCCGGGATGCCCACTTTCTGGAGCAGCATGGCGCGGTCGATGCCCACAGCCCGGCAGATCTCCTTCTCGTAGAGCCCGCGCTCCACCGGGTCGGCGATCTTCTGCAGCCGCGGCGACACCTCGTTCACGAAGGCGACCTTCCCTTCCACGCCCCTCACGTCCATGCGTTTGAGCAGTCCCTTGTAGAACGACTCGAAGATGGGGAGCGCCTTGTCCAGAAGCGGCTGGAAGGCCGCGCCCCCTTCCCGGTTGATGAAGGTGTCGGGGTCGTCCTCCGCCGGGACTTCGACCACCCGCGCCGGAAACCCCTCTTCGAGGAACAGCTCCATGGAGCGGACCGTCGCCTTGCGGCCGGCTTCGTCGCCGTCAAAGAGCATGAAGGCGCGGTCGGCGTAGCGGCGCAGCAGCTTCACGTGCGGCTGGGTCAGCGCCGTGCCGCAGGTCGCCACCACGTTGGTGAAACCGGCCCGGTACAGTGCCAGGTGATCGAAGTACCCCTCGACCACGATGGCGCTCCCCTTCTCACGCATCCCCTTCTTGGCCAGGTCGATGCCGAACAGGACCTCGCTCTTGCGGTAAACGATGGACTCCGGGGAATTTATGTACTTGGGGAGCGAGTCGTCCATGACCCGCCCGCCGAAACCGATGGCCCGCCCGTGCAGGTCCGCGATGGTGAAGAGGAGACGGTTCCGGAAGGTGTCGTAGTAGCCGTCCTTCCCCTCGCGTTTTCTCAAAAGGCCAAGTTTCTCCGCAGCGTCGAGCGGGATCCCCTTGCGCCGCAGAAAACTGGTCAGGTTGTCCCATCCCGCCGGTGCGAAGCCCATGCGGTAGGTGGCGGCGGTGTCCCGGTCGACCCCTCGTTTCTCGAGGTAGGCCCTTCCGGCGGCACCCGCCTCGTCCGATTCCAGCACACGCCGGTAAAACTCGCAGGCCAGCTCGTTGATCTGGTAGGCCTGCTCCTGCTCGTCCACCTTGCGCTTCTCTTCGCGGGTCAGTTCCCGCTCGGGGATTTCCACCCCCACCTTCTTGGCCAGGAACTTGACCGCCTGCGGGAAGGCAAGCCCTTCCATGCGCATGACGAAATCGATGGAGTTCCCTCCCACGCCGCAACCAAAGCAATGGAAGATGCCGCGCGCCGGGTTCACGTTGAACGACGCGGTCTTCTCGCCGTGAAAGGGGCAGACCCCCTGGTAGTTGGCCCCGGACTTCTTGAGGCTCATGTAGTCGGAGACAACCTGCAGGATCGGGGCCCTCTCGCGTACTTCCCTGATCTTCTCGTCCGGTATCGTCGACACTGCGGTTGATCCTTATTTCTTATGCGCTCCGTGCGGAGTCGACGCCTTTACTTCTTTTTTTTCCCCTGGTTCCGCGGCGTCCCTGGTTTCCCTGTGCTGGGCTATGGCGCCTTCCCAGCCGGCCGCTATATCCCCTCCCGTCGAGGCGAACGCGGCCGCGGTCTTGGATCCGTGGATCCAGACCTTCACCTTCTCCGGCATCGGCTTGGTGGTGGCCAGGTAGAGGAGCACGCAGAGGATAAAGCCCCCCTGGAGGAAACCGAAGACGATCCCGCCGGCGCGGTTGATCCCGCCCAGGAGCATGACTTTCAAAACGACGGTGAGCAGATGACCGAGGAAATAGAAAAGCATGCCGAGCAGCATGAAGATAAGGAGGAACGCCAGCGGCTGCGCGACCTGCGGGGGGAGGTTGATGAAGTGCCTGATCCCCAGACTGAGAGTGGAATAGTATCGGAAAGCGGCCCAGCCGCCCGTGACGAGGCCAAGCAGGGAGCAAGCCTCACGCACCAACCCCTTCGAGAACCCCTTCGCCACAAAGAAAAGCAATACGACCCAGATAAGGATGTCAAGAAGGATCATGCAAACACCTGGTCACTAGCCACAAAGCAAAAGAAGGGGGAATCGCTGCGATTCGCCCCTACTCATGACACCCAAAACCCGCAAGGTCCCCCGGGAACTAGTCCCGGGGGCATTGATCATGCGAGTTTTTCCTTCACAACTTCGCTCACCAGTTTGCCATCTGCACGGCCGGCGACTTGGGGCTGGATGGCCTTCATGACCTTGCCCATCGACTTGCCGCCGGTAGCGCCGACTTCCGCTATGACTTTCGTCACCAGCTCGGCCAGCTCTTCCCGTGTCAGCTGCTGGGGGAGGTAGCCCATGAGGAGCGCGAGCTCCGCTTCCTCCTTATCCACCAACTCCTGCCTGCCTGCTTCCTTAAAGAGTCGGATGGATTCCCTGCGCTGCTTGCAGAGGGTAACGATGGTTTCGGTGATCTCGCTATCGTTCAGTTCACGCCTGAGCTCGATATCGCGGTTTTTCACCGAGGAGAGTACCATGCGGATGGTAGATAAACGCAAGGTATCACGACTTCTCATCGCCTCCTTCAGTTCCGCGTTAAGCCTCTCCCTCAGTTGCATGAAACCCTCTTTCTTAGTCGACCATCTTGCGCTGTTTTTTCAGAGCGCGCTTGCGAGCGGCAATGGCCTTCTTCTTCTTCTTGATGCTCGGCTTCTCGTAGTGCTCTCTTTTGCGGACCTCAGAAAGGATTCCGGCTTTCTCGCACTGCTTCTTGAACTTCTTGAGCGCGAGCTCAAACGGTTCAGTTTCTTTTACCTTTACTCCCGGCATTCATATTCCCCCCCCTTCTCTAGCTAGATTTACGACTTGTGTGGGTACGGGCCGGCAGACATTATTCAAGGAACCAGCAATATACCATCGCGGTCTTTTTTGTCAAGGCATTTGTGCCATTGTGGAACGAGCTACCCGACGCGGGAGTTCTTCTCCTCGATGCCGGACATGCCGAAGCGGCGCCGGAGCTCCGCGTAGACCTCCTCCGGGTCGATGTCGTAGAAGCCGAGCAGGACCAGGCTGTGGAAGAAAAGGTCGGCGGTCTCGTAGACGATCTCCTCGCGCTTGCCCCCCTTGCCGGCGATGACGACCTCGGTCGCCTCCTCGCCCAGTTTCTTGAGGATCTTGTCGATTCCCTTGGCCATGAGGCTCGCGGTGTAGGAGTTTTCGCTCGGGTTCGCCTTGCGCTCCTGGATGACGCGGTAGACAGCGGCGATGATGTCGTCTTTGGGTGTTTCCATCGTGAACTCCTCTGGAAGAATGAAATCCTCTTCGTGGCGAGAGCGAGAAGGGCGAATGATTATTCGCCCCTACAGGTTCGACCGCAGGGAGAGGAAGGTTCGTGCATTCGTTGTAGGGGCAAATAACTATTTGCCCAGCCGCAGCGGCCCCGGCCACCGCCCACCGCCAACTGAAACGGTGAGGCGGCAAAGGGGGGCGAATGATTATTCGCCCCTACAGGGCCGGCGCTTCGTTACGCGGTTACAGCCTTACCGGCACGCCGCGCTCGCGGAGATAGGTCTTGGCTTCCTCGATGGTGTACTCGCGGTAGTGGAAGATGGAGGCGGCGAGGCAGGCGCTGGCGCCGGCCTGGGTGAAGCCGTCGTAGAGGTGCGAAAGTCCGCCGACCCCGCCCGAGGCGATGACCGGGATGCTGACCGCGTCGACGACGGCGCGGGTGAGCGGCAGGTCGTAGCCGTCCTTGGTGCCGTCACGGTCCATGCTGGTGAGCAGGATCTCCCCGGCACCCAGCTCTTCCATGCGCTGCGCCCACTCGACAGCGTCGATGCCGGTCGGGTTGCGGCCGCCGTGGGTGTAGACCTCCCAGCCGCCGGTGGCGCGGGAGCGGGCGTCGATGGCGACCACGGTGCACTGCGAGCCGAAGCGCTCGGCGGCCTCGTTAACGAACTCGGGGCGATGCACCGCCGCGGTGTTGATGGAGACCTTGTCGGCCCCGGCGTTCAGCAACCGCCGGATATCGTCGACGGTGCGGACGCCGCCGCCGACGGTGAGCGGCATGAAGACGCGCTCGGCGGTCCTGCGCACCACGTCGATGATGATGTCGCGCTCGTCGGAGGATGCGGTGATGTCGAGGAAGGTTAATTCGTCCGCGCCCTGCTGGTCGTACAGCTCGGCGATCTCGACCGGGTCGCCCGCATCGCGCAGGCCCAGGAACTGGACACCTTTCACTACCCGGCCACCTTTGACGTCGAGACAGGGGATGATTCTTTTTGTCAGCATCTGAAAACTCCAGACAACATAATCCCCCTCCCCTTGCGGGAGGGGGTTAGGGGGTGGGGGTAGGTGCTACCTCCGAGACTCCTGCTACTGCTTCTTGGTCAGTGCGATGGCTTCGGCGAGGTTGATGGCGCCGGAGTAGATGGCCTTGCCGGTGATCACGCCGGTGACACCGGAGGACTCGATCGCGATCAGGTTCTCGATGTCCTTGAGCGACGAGAGGCCGCCGGAGGCGATCACCGGGATGTTGATGGCTTCGGCCAGCGCCTTGGTCGCCTCGATGTTCGGCCCCTGCATCATGCCGTCACGGCTGATGTCGGTGTAGATGATGGCGGAGACTCCGTCACCCTCGAACTGCCGCGCGAGTTCGGTCGCCGTGATGCCGGTGACCTCGGCCCACCCCTGGACCGCGACCATGCCGTTCTTGGCGTCGATGCCGACCACGATCTTGCCGGGGAACTTGGCGCAGGCCTCCTTCACGAAGGCGGGGTTCCTCTGCGCGGCGGTGCCGATGATGACGCGGCCGATGCCCAGCGACAGGTATGCCTCGATGGTGGCGATGTCGCGGATGCCGCCGCCCAACTGGGTCGGGATGGTGACGGATTTGACGATGGACTCGATGGCGGAGCGGTTCTTCGGCTCGCCGGCGAAGGCGCCGTCGAGGTCGACGATATGGAGGATCTCGCCACCCTGGCGCTGCCACTCTGCCGCCTGCGCACCCGGGTCGTCGTTGAAAACGGTGTCCTTCTCCATCAGCCCCTGCTCCAGACGGACGCAGCAGCCGTTCTTCAGATCTATTGCCGGAATAATGATCATTTCAATCCCTCATCACGAATTAAAAGTTCGTCCCTTGAGCAACCCCTTTACCTCCGGGAGAGGGTGGCCGAAGGCCGGGCGAGGGCGTTGCCATAGAGCAAAATTGCTGCAGCCTCAAGCGCCCTCACCCCTGCCCCTCTCCCGGAGGACGAGGGGAGGCAAGCTCTTTGAGCGGAACAGGAGACTATCTCATCTGCGCGAAGTTCTTCAGCATGGCAAGCCCCTTGTCCTGGGACTTCTCGGGGTGGAACTGGGCTGCCACCACGTTGTCGCGCCAGATGGCGGCGCAGAAGTCGATGCCGTAGTTGGTGGTCGCCGCCACCACGCTCTCGTCATCGGGTTTCACGTAGTAGGAGTGCACGAAGTAGACGTTGGAGCCCTGCTCCACACCCTGAAACAGCGGGGAGGGGCGTTTGATGTCGAGCTGGTTCCACCCCATGTGTGGCACCTTCAGGTCTTCCCCCGCCTGCTGCATCCCTTCCGGGAAGCGGAGCACGCGCCCCGGGATCACGTCGAGCCCCTTGTGGAGGCCGAATTCCTCGCTCTCGGTAAAGAGGAGCTGCAGACCGAGGCAGATGCCGAGAAACGGCTTTCCTTCCTTGATCACCTTGAGGATCGGCTCGACGAAGCCCCCCTCTTCGAGGTTCCTGATGCAGTCGCGGAAGGCCCCGACGCCCGGGAGCACGACGCGCTCGGCGTCCAAAAGCACCTTGGGGTCGGAGGTCACGACGGCGTCGCAGCCGACCTTCTCGAACCCTTTCTGCACGGAGCGGAGGTTCCCCATGCCATAATCTATGATCGCGATCATCTCTTTATCCTTCCGGCACTCTGTGCGGTGCCTGTGACTTCATTGCAATGCTTCGGACGCGGCAAGGTTAGAGCGATGCCACCGCCCTCATCCGCCCCTTCGGGGCACCTTCCCCCAGCGGGGGAAGGGGATGGACGCGCCCCACTCGACGGGAAGGTCATAGGGTGGGCCATATCCACTGACCCTCGCCCTCCAGGAGAGGGTCAGGGTGAGAGCAGTGCCTTACCCCCCTCGCCCTCCGGGAGAGGGTCGGGGTGAGGGCAGGCCTTTCCCCCTCGCCCTCCGGGAGAGGGTCAGGGTGAGAGCAGTGCCTTGCCCCTTCGCCCTCCGGGAGAGGGTCGGGGTGAGGGCAGCCTTACAGCTTCCCCTTGGTCGACATAACCCCTTCGATGCGGGAATCCATCTGGGTCGCCATATCGAGGGCGCGGGCGGTGGCCTTGAAGCAGGCTTCCACTACATGGTGCACGTTGTCGCCATACATCACGTTCAGGTGGAGGTTCGCGCCGCAATGGTTCACGAACCCCTGGAAGAATTCGCGCACCAGCTCGACGTCGAAATCCCCGATCTTCACCTTGGGGAGCTGGACGTTGTAGACCAGGTAGGGACGACCGGAGAGATCGGTGGCGACGCTGGCGAGCGTCTCGTCCATCGGCACAGTGGCCTGGCCGTAGCGGCGGATGCCGCACTTGTCGCCAAGGGCTTCCTTGAAAGCGGTCCCCAGGACGATGCCGATGTCCTCGACGGTGTGGTGGAAGTCGATGTCGATGTCGCCGTGGGCCTCGACCTTGAGGTTGAAGAGGCCGTGCCTGGCAAAAAGGTCCAGCATGTGGTCCAGGAAAGGAACCGAGGTGCAGATCTGCGCCTCGCCTTTGCCGTCGATTTCGAGGGAGAGCTTGATCTGCGTCTCCTTGGTGATGCGTTCGATGTTTGCCGACCTGGCCATGCCGCCTCCTTGAATTAGATGATCAAAGCCGCAATAAATTCCAAACTAGTTGTCGAGCCTGAAGCTGACGGACTTGCCGTGGGCTTCGAGCCCCTCGAGGGTCGCGATCCGGACGATATCCGCACCCACCCTCTGCAAGCCCCCCTTGGTGAAATAGATGAGGGAGCTTTTCTTGACGAAGTCGTCCACCGAGAGCGGCGAGAAGAAACGGGCGGTGCCGCCGGTGGGAAGCGTGTGGTTGGGGCCGGCCAGGTAGTCGCCGGATGCCTCGGGGGTGTAGTGGCCCATGAAGATCGCGCCGGCGTTGGTGATGAGCGGCATGATCTCGAAAGGGTTCTCCACGGCGAGTTCCAGGTGCTCAGGCGCGATGCGGTTGGAGAAGGTGATGGCTTCCTCCAGATTGCCGGCCACGATGATGACGCCGAAGGATTCCCACGACTTGCGGGCGATGGCCTCGCGCGAAAGCTCCTTCAACTGACGCTCCACCTCGGCTGCCACTTTCTCGCCGAAGCTGCGGTCGGTGGTGATCAGCACGGAAGAAGCGAGTTCGTCGTGCTCGGCCTGGGAGAGGAGATCGGCCGCGATGTGGGTGGGGTTGCCGCTGCCGTCGTTGATGACGAGAATTTCGCTCGGGCCGGCGATCATGTCGATGCCGACCTGGCCGAAGACCAGTTTCTTGGCAGTGGCGACGTAGATGTTGCCCGGACCGGTGATCTTGTCGACCCTGGGGACGGTGACGGTGCCGTAGGCAAGTGCCGCGACGGCCTGCGCGCCGCCGATCCTGAAGACGCGATCCACGCCGGAAAGCTTGGCGGCCACCAGCACGTGGGCGTTGGTCTCACCGCCCGGGGTCGGGACCACCATGACGATCTCGCCGACGCCGGCAACCTTGGCCGGAACGGCGTTCATGATGACGCTGGAGGGATAGCAGGCCTTGCCGCCGGGGACGTAGATGCCGACCTTGGCGAGCGGGGTCACCTTCTGGCCCAGCATGATTTCTGCTTCCTCGGTGGAGAGCCAGGTCTGCTGCTTCTGCTTCTCGTGGTAGCGGGCGACACGCTCGACGGCAAGCTTCAGTGCCGCGAGGTCCTTCTCGTCCACCTGGGCGAAGGCCTTGGCGAACTCTTCCTCCGTTATCTCCAGGCCAGCCGCATCGCACTCCACCCGGTCGAAACGGCGGGTGTACTCCAAAAGCGCCTCGTCGCCGCGCCTGCGCACGTCGGAGATGATGCCGAGCACCACCTCTTCGACCTCGCGACCGGACTCCTCGCCGCGCTCAACGATGGCATCGAACTTCGCCTGAAAATCTGTTTCCCTGATGTCGAGGAACTGCATCTGTAAACCTCGCGATTCATGACAATAAAATTCAAAGATTGCTGTTTCCCCCCTTTTGCAAAGGGGGGCCAGGGGGGATTTAGCCGAGGTAGCCACGGCATCCTGGGCTGCAAAGGAATTCAAATCCCCCTCAATCCCCCTTTGCGAAAGGGGGAGGCTGGATCGAGGTGCGCTAGAGGGACAGGCACCTAACGGAGCCAGTCCCTTCTGCTACTTTGTCGTTAGATATGCTGCTCCAGCCCTTCGATGATCTTGGAGATGCGCTCGTGCTTGGTCTTGAGGCTCGCGCGGTTGACAATGAGGCGGCAGGTGATCTCCGCGATCGTCTCGACCTCGACCAGGCCGTTTTGCTTCAGCGTCTCGCCGGTGGAAACGAGGTCGACGATGCGCTCGGAGAGGCCGACCAGCGGCGCCAGCTCGATGGAGCCGTACAGTTTGATCAGCTCGACCTGCACGCCTTTCGCCGCGAAATACTTCTCGGTGACGTTGGGGTACTTGGTGGCGATGCGGATGTTGTTCCAGGCGGCAGGATCGTCCTTGCTGGAGAGCTCCACCGGCTCGGCAACCATCAGGCGGCAGTAGCCGAACTTCAGGTCGAGCGGCTCGTAGAGGTCCTTCTCCGCCTCCATCAGCGTGTCCTTCCCGACGATGCCGAGGTCGGCGCAGCCGTACTCCACGTAGGTCGGGACGTCGGTGGCGCGCACGATCATGTAGCGCATCTTCTGCTCGTGGTTCTCGAAGACGAGCTTGCGGGTATCGGAGAGGAGTTCTTCACAGTCGATGCCGATCTTCTTGAACAGGGCAACGGAGTCCTGCAGGATACGGCCTTTCGGGATGGCAATGGTGACGTAGTCGGTCATTTTAAAAACTCCATGGGAGTATGGCATTTTTTCTGATCAGCGGTTTTCGCTAGTCCCTCTCCACTGGTCCCCTCTCCCTATGGGAGAGGGTGCCCGAAGGGCAGGTGAGGGAGGTTTGCCAAGCTGGACGCCCTCACCCTAGCCCTCTCCCAGAGGGAGAGGGGATAGTGGGCGTCGAGACTAATCGGGCAACATTCTCACTGCAAGTACCCGATGAATCTACGGCCCGTCGACATCCGGGACGCGGACGATGTCGGCGCCAAGGCCCGCCAGCTTCTTCTCGATGTTCTCGTAGCCGCGGTCGAGGTGGTAGATCCTGGAGATCTCGCTGGTGTTGTCGGCGGCGAGGGCGGCCAGGATCAGCGAGGCGGAGGCCCTGAGGTCGGTCGCCATGACCGGCGCGCCGGAGAGCTTCTTGACCCCCTTCACGGTGGCGCTGTTCCCCTCGCAGATGATGTCGGCGCCGAAACGGAGCAGCTCGGATACGTGCATGAAGCGGTTCTCGAAGATGTTCTCGGAGATCACGCTGGCGCCTTCCGCGATGCACATGAGCGCCATGAACTGCGCCTGCATGTCGGTCGGGAAGCCGGGGTAGGGACGGGTCTTGATGTTGACGTTGCGGATCTTCTTGGGACCCTTGACGCGGACCACGTTGTCCTTGTTGATGATCTCCACACCGGCATCCTGCAACTTGAAGGTCAGCGCGTCCAGGTGCTCCAGGCGCATGTTCTTGATCTTCACGTCGCCGCCGGTGATGGCGGAGGCGATCATGAAGGTGCCCGCCTCGATGCGGTCCGGCATCACGGCGTGCTCGGCGGCCGTCAACTGCTCGACCCCTTTGATCCTGATGGTGTCGGTGCCGGCCCCTTCGATGTTGGCACCCATCTTAGTGAGGATGTCGGCCAAGTCCACGATCTCCGGTTCGCGGGCGGCGTTCTCCAGGATGGTCTCCCCCTGCGCGGTCGCGGCGGCCATGAGAAGCTGCTCGGTACCGCCGACGGTGGAGATGTCGAAGTTGATGCGCGCGCCCTTGAGCTTCTTCGCTTTCGCCTCGACGTAACCGTGCTCCAGGGTGATCTCGGCGCCCAGCGCGGCAAGACCCTTCAGGTGCAGGTTGATGGGACGTGCGCCGATGGCGCAGCCGCCGGGGAGCGAGACGCGGGCCTGGCCGAAACGGGCCAAAAGAGGGCCAAGCACCAGCACGGAGGCGCGCATGGTGCGCACCAGGTCGTAGGTGGCTTCCCAGCTGTTCAGATCGGTGGTGTCGATCTTGACCACGTTGCCGCGGCCGTCGACCCTGGCGCCCAGCTTCTCGAGCACCTTGATGGTGGTGTTGATGTCCCTCAGAAAGGGAACATTGCTGATGGTGTGGCACCCGGGTGCCAGTATGGTCGAGATGAATATGGGGAGGGCGGCGTTCTTCGACCCGCTAACGGTCACTTCTCCGGAGAGCTTGTTGCCACCTTTGATTACCAGTTTTTCCACTGTTACCTCTGTGTTCTTTTCTTTTGTTCAAGGCCCCGAGGGGGCGGATGGAATTGGTTAAGGCTGCCCTAAGGGGACAGGCACTTGGCGGAGTCAGTCCCCTCGAGCCTGCCGCCGACCACGCGCTCGATGCCTGCGGGATCGGTCTGGGTGAAGGTTTCGCCGGCAAAACCGCCCGCCTTCAAAAGCCTCAGCACCTGCGGTGCCTGTCCGGCGCCGACCTCGAAGATCAGCCAGCCACCGGGATTCAAATAACCGGGCGCGTCGCTCACGATGCGCCGGTAGAAGTCGAGGCCGTCGGCCCCGCCGTCGAGCGCGCCCATCGGTTCGAAGCCGCGCACTTCGGCCTGCAATGTCGCCAGTTCGGAATTGGGAATATAGGGCGGGTTGGATACTACCATGTCGAAGCGTCGTCCCGCAAACGGTTCGAACAGGGAGCCCTGGAAAAATTGCACGGCGGCCTCGTTGCGTTCGGCGTTGCCGCGGGCCACATCGAGGGCTTCGGCCGAGACATCAACGCTGCAAACCTCGGCCTGCGGCAGCGCCTTGGCCAGCGCGATGGCCACGCAGCCGCTCCCGCTGCCGATGTCGAGAACGCTCTGCGCGGCGGTGCCGCGCTTGGCCGCCTCGGTCACCAGCACCTCGGTATCGTGGCGCGGGATCAGTACCGCCGGGGTGACCCGGAACTCGAGCCCCATGAACTCCTGCGTTCCCAGGATGTACTGCAGCGGCTCGCGCTTGCCGCGCCGCGCCACCATGCTGCGGTAGGCGGCCAGCTCGGCGTCGGAAAGGGGCTTGTCGAAGTTGAGATAGAGCCCCACCCGGTCCATGGACAGCGCCTCGCACAGCATCCACTCCGCCTCAAGACGCGGGTTTTCCACGCCTTTCTCGGAAAGGTAGCCTTTGGTCCAATTGAGGACCTTGAGGACGTCCCATTTTTCGGGGGTGGTGGTCATGTCAAATTACCTGGACGTTGTGGGGCCGTCGAAAACCGTGCCCCCGGAAGGCATCGAGTTACATGCCTTCGCTTTGTGCCTGCAGGGCTTCCATCTGGTAGTGGGCGCGCAGGGAATCCGCGATCTCGGCGATGTCGCCGGCCATGATGGAGTCGAGACGGTACAGGGTGAGCCCGATGCGGTGGTCGGTCATGCGCCCCTGCGGGAAGTTGTAGGTCCTGATGCGCTCGCTGCGGTCGCCGCTCCCCACCTGGCTCTTCCTGTCGGCGGCCATCTTGGCGTTTTGCTCCATCACGATGTTGTCCAGGATCCTGGACTTCAAGACCTTCATGGCCTTGGCGCGGTTCTTTATCTGGCTGCGTTCTTCCTGGCAGGCGACGACGGTCCCGGTCGGGATGTGGGTGATCCTGACCGCGGAGTCGGTGGTGTTGACGTGCTGGCCGCCGGCACCGGAGGAACGGTACACGTCGATCTTCAGGTCGGCCGGGTTGATGTCGATGTCGATGTCCTCAGCTTCGGGCATGACGGCGACGGTGCAGGCGGAAGTGTGGATACGCCCCTGCGCCTCGGTCTCGGGGACGCGCTGTACGCGATGGGTGCCGGACTCGTACTTGAGTTTCGCGAAGACGCCGTCACCCTCGACCAGCGCGATGACCTCCTTGAAGCCCCCACGCTCCGACTCGGAGGCGGAGATGACCTCGACCTTCCAGCGGTTGGTCTCGGCGAAGCGGCTGTACATGCGGAAGAGGTCGCCGGCGAAAAGCGCGGACTCGTCGCCGCCGGTACCGGCACGGATCTCGAGGACGACGCTCTTGTCGTCATTGGGGTCCTTGGGGAGCAAGAGCACCTGGATCTCACCTTCCAGCTGCTCGCGGCGCTCCTCGAGGGTCTCCAGCTCGGCCTGGGCCATCTCCCGCATCTCCTGGTCCGGCTCCTTCAGGAGTTCCTTGTTCCCCTCGATGTCGGAGAGCACCTTCTTGTACTCGCGGTAGGCGGCGATCAGCTCGGTGAGGCCGGCGTGCTCCTTGGAGAGCTTCCTGAACTCGACCTGGTTCGCCAGCACCTCCGGATCGGAAAGGAGCGATTCCAGCTCCCCGAAACGTACTTCAAGATCTGCAATTTTGTCGAACATGGACATCAAAACACCTCAGAGGGCCCTGGGGCCTGATTCAATCGAAAAGATTTGGCTCCACCGCAAGGCGGGCGAATGATTATTCGTCCCTACAGATGCGGGAACCGCGTATGCCCACTCTCCCTCCGGGAGAGGGCTGGGGTGTGGGCGTTCCTACCCTGCGGCCCGGCTAAACCACCAGCCGGTCGTCCTTGAAGCCGTCGTTCAGCTCAAGGGCTACCTGCATGGACTTTATAGCCACCTCGATCTGGGAATCGTCCGGCTCGCGGGTGGTGAGCCGCTGCAGGGCGAGGCCCGGGGCGATCACCATCTTCACCAGCGCGTGGTTGTCGTGCTTCGCGGTCCACTTGAGGACCTCGTAGGAAAGCCCGGCGATCATCGGCAACAGGATGATCCTGGAGCCGGCCTTGAAGTAGAAGGGCCACAGCTTAGGGATCAGAGAGAACACCACGATGCTCACCAGCATGACGATCAAGAGGAAGCTGGTGCCGCAACGGGGATGCAGGCAGCTGTACTTTCTCACGTTGTCGACGGTGAGCTCCTCACCCGCCTCGAAGGTGAAGATCGACTTGTGCTCGGCGCCGTGGTACTGGAACACCCGCTGGATGTCCTTCATCCGGGATATGGCGATGATGTAGATCAGGAACACCACGACCCGGATCACCCCGTCCACCAGGTTGAAGACGATGTTGGAGTCGCCGATGATCGGGACGAGCAGCTTGGTCAGGTAGAGCGGCATGATGAAGAAGAGCAGGATGCCGAAGCCGAAGGCCGCCGCCATGGTCCCGGCGATGGCCCAGTCGTTGATCTCTTCCTTCTCCTCCCCCTCGGCGAGCGCCTCGTTGGCGGAGAAGTTGAGCGCCTTGATGCCGATGATGAGCGACGAGAAGAGCGCCACGGCCCCACGCACGATGGGGAGCTTGGTGATGGGGAACCGTTCGGAGAGCGGAATCACCGTCTCGCTCTTCACCGAGATGTCGCCGTCAGGCCTTCTTACCGCGATGGCCATCGAGCGCGGAGCCCGCATCATGACACCTTCCAGAACCGCCTGTCCGCCTATGTTTATCTTTGACACTTATTACCTCGTAAAACCGTTAGCCACGGAGACACGGAGAAAATCTGAGAAAAAACGGAATGAGTGGGCCTACATCTCCCGGAAGAATTCCCGCACGTCGGCCATCTTGCCGCAGCTCATGGCGCCTTCGGGGCAGGGGCCGGCAAGGCAGCCCGGACCGGCCTTGTCGAAAACGGTCGGCGCCACCGGCTTCACCAGCCTGAGCATTTCGATGGCCATGGCACGGATCTCCCACTGGGCCCGCTCACAGCAGCGCACGGCGAAGAAGTGCAACAGCTCCCGGGCGTTCATGGTGATGATGATCTTGGTCTCGGTGGCATTGGGGAGCAGGTAGCGCGCGTCCTCCGCGGGGACGCCGGCCTCGACCAGGGCCGCGTAGGCCGCATGCAGGGCGGCGACCTGGGCTTCGAAAAGTTCCAGGTGCTTGGGGTTAGCCGCGATGGACTGCGGCGTCACGACCGCGAAGCGTTCCTTGTGAGAGACGTAGCGCTGGGACTGCTGGGAAAAGGAGGCGACCCGGTGCCGCACGAGCTGATGGCTGGTGACGCGCGAGATCCCGTCCACGCCGAAGGTGAACGAAGCGTGCTCCAGCACCGACTGGTGCCCAAGCGACATGATCTTGTCCAGGAATTTTTTGACGTCAGCGCCGGAGAGTTTCTCCTTGAGCGCCTCGATATCGGCCGACGAATAGCAGAGCCGTGCGGCGAGGGCGATGGTCAACTCGGGATCGGGGGTGTGCTGCAGAAGGGCAACCTTCATGAAGATCCTTCACATGCTGCGTAGTTTTGCAATCGGGCCATAGAAAACGAAACAAGGGGATTTCGCCATAGACAAAATCCCCTCCGAACGGATTCGCAAGCGCGAAAGCCTACTTCTCCAGGTTGTATCTCTTGCGGAAGCGCTCGACGCGGCCTGCGGTGTCGATCAGCTTCTGCTTGCCGGTGTAGAACGGGTGGCACTGCGAGCAGATCTCAGTGGAGATCTCCGCTTTGGTGGAACGGGTCTGGAACTGGTTACCGCACAGGCACTTTACGGTAATTTCTTCGTACTTGGGGTGGATCCCTTCTTTCATATCTTCCTCCTGGCGGGGCGCACCCCGTTATCTAACTTTGATGTTCTTGCCGGAAAGTAGCCATAAATAGCACCTTCACTGCAAGATTTCAACACTTTTTTACTTGCTCATGGAATCGAGGAAGGCCTGGTTGGTCTTGGTCCCCTGCAGCTTGGAGATCAGGAACTCCATGGAATCAACCACGTTCATGGGATGGAGCACCTTCCTGAGGATCCAGATGCGGTTCAAAGAGGCCTGCGGGATGAGCAGTTCTTCCTTCCTGGTGCCCGACTTGTTGATGTCGATGGCGGGGAAGGTCCTCTTCTCGACCAGCTTGCGGTCCAGGTGGAGTTCCATGTTGCCGGTGCCCTTGAACTCTTCGAAAATGACCTCGTCCATCTTGGAGCCGGTATCGACCAGGGCGGTGGCGATGATGGTGAGCGAGCCACCTTCCTCGATGTTACGCGCGGCGCCGAAGAAGCGCTTGGGCTTGTGCAGGGCGTTGGAGTCGACACCACCGGAGAGGATCTTGCCGGAGGGCGGGATCACGGTGTTGTAGGCGCGGGCCAGACGGGTGATGGAATCGAGCAGGATGACGACGTCGCGCTTGTGCTCGACGAGACGCTTGGCCTTCTCGATGACCATCTCGGCCACCTGGATGTGGCGGGAGGCGGGCTCGTCGAAGGTGGAGGAGATCACCTCCCCCTTCACCGAGCGCTGCATGTCGGTAACCTCTTCCGGGCGCTCGTCGATCAGAAGGACGATCAGGAACACCTCGGGGTGGTTCAGCGCGATGGAGTTGGCGATGTTCTGGATCAGCATCGTCTTGCCGGTGCGCGGCGGAGCGACGATCAGGCCCCTCTGCCCCTTGCCGATCGGCGCGACCAGTTCCATGACGCGGCTCGACATGTTGTCCGGAGTGGTCTCAAGGATGAGCTTCTCTTCCGGGTAGAGCGGGGTCAGGTTGTCAAAGAGGATCTTGTCGCGGGCGACCTCGGGAGACTCGTGGTTGACGGTCTCGACCTTGAGGAGGGCGAAGTAGCGCTCCCCTTCCTTGGGGGGCCTGATCTGGCCGGCAACGGTGTCGCCGGTGTGCAGGTTGAAGCGGCGGATCTGCGAAGGCGACACGTAGATGTCGTCGGGGCCCGGCAGGTAGTTGTAATCCGGCGCCCTCAGGAAGCCGAACCCGTCAGGCAGGGTCTCCAGGACCCCCTCGCCGAAGATCATGCCGTTCTTCTCGGTCTGAGCGTTGAGGATGGCGAAGATCAGGTCCTGCTTCCTGAGACTGGACGCCCCCTCGATGTTCAACGCCTTGGCAATGGCCGTGAGATCGTTGATTTTCTTTTCTTTAAGTTCCTGTAGGTTCATCTGTTCTCCTGATATGACGCAAATATAGATCTAGCGGCAAATTGCCTGACTGGGAATACGGGAATGTTTCACCGATGCAGCATGGGTAACATGCGAGGCGTGCCTAACGAGCGCTAGTGTGTAAAGGATCTGTGAGTAAGTAAGCCTTGAGTTTATTCTTGAGGTGTCGGTACCGGTTCGGTATGAGAAAAAATTGGGGTATTTAAAGGTGTCTGCAAAAGGTCTTATTGAGGATATTGAGAATTTATACCCTTCCCCTCGTTACCTTGTCAACTTTATTTTTCCGCCCTTCGTGCCCCGGGCGGCGCCCGGGCTCCTGAAACCACGAGGGGTTCCGCGGCAGGGAACAGTCAAATTATTGGCTCTCGTCCCGGGTAGTTGACGCTACAGACCCCGTTTCCGGGCCCTGTCCGGCATCCGTTGCAGCATCGGTGCCATATTTGGTACCGCTGCGCCGTTTTCTGCGGGCCTTCTGCCTCTTCAGCTTCTCCGCGGCCAACTCCTTCCTGGTCATGCCGCCACCGGCTCCCTCGATCTTCTCCAGCAACAGGCGCCGCGCCAGGAACCGGTTCAGCGACTGGCTGCGCGATTCCATGCATTTGACCTCGAGCCCGGTGGGGATGTGTTTCAAGTAGACGCAGGAGGAGCTCTTGTTGACGTGCTGTCCGCCGCGCCCCGAGGCGTGCACGAAGCGCTCCTCCAGGTCCTTTTCCGCGACCCCGAGCTGCTCCATCTTCCCCTTCAGCCAGCGGTTCTTTTCTTCGCTCACCGCGAAATCAGCCATTACCCCCCTCCTTCTTCAAGAAAGGCCATGATAACGTCCGGCAATGGGGAAGTCAAAAGGTGTCGGCGAGAGGAGGGGGGCGGCGCGGCCTTCGCCGGGATCAGCCTGCCGCTGTAGGGGCAAATAATATTTGCCCAGCCAAAGCGTCCCCCGCCGACGCCGATGGCGAGCAGGGTCAGGGGCGTAACAGACGGGCGAATAATTATTCGCCCCTACAGGGTGTATGGCAGCCTGGAGGCACCTTGGGTATAATCTCCGGCTGATTCTGGGGGAGCGTTCATGGCAGCTATCAGCAGGCGTGCATTCCTGGCCGGCGGGATCGCCTTCTTCCCGTACCTCTACTACCAGAGGGTTTCGGTGGCGGTGCGGCGCTACCGGGTGCCGGTGCAAAACCTCCCGACAGGTTTCCACGGCTTCACCATCCTGCATATAACCGACCTGCACGGCAAGGAGTTCGGCGAGCGCGGCGAGAGTCTGCTGGCGATCCTGCGTGGGTTATCCTTCGACCTCGTGGCCGTCACTGGAGACCTGGTGCTGAGGACCGCGCCGAGCCTGAACCCGGCCCTCGAACTGGTCAGGGGGATTGGCCGGTTTTCCAAGAGCCCGGTGTTCTCGGTGAGTGGCAACCACGAGTGGAGGGCGCAACTGGCGCCTCAAGTCAACGCAAAACTGGAGCAGGCTGGGGTCCGGGTCCTGAAGAACGAAGCGGAGATGCTGCAGAGAGGGGAGGACCGGCTCTGGGTGGTCGGGGTGGACGACCCGGTGACCGGGAGGGCCAGCCTGACAGAGGCGCTGCCCCATGCCGATGCCCGTGCACCGCGCCTGTTGCTGGCCCACGCGCCGCACCTCTTCCCGCAGGCGGCGCAGGCTGGCGTGGACCTGATGCTGGTTGGTCACACCCACGGTGGCCAGATCCGCTTCCCCTTGATCGGCGCTCCCTACATTCCCTCCATGGGCTACCTGCCAAAGTGGGATTACGGCCTGTACCGCCAAGGAAAGAGCACCATGATCGTCAACGGCGGCCTGGGGGAGAGTTGGTTCCCGATCCGCTTCAACAACCCTCCCGAAGTGGCGCTGGTGACCCTGCTTCCTTTGGAAACGGCCGGGGGAGCCGAAAAGGGAGGCTTGGGCTAGTCGCGCGTCTGCGGCATGACCACGTCGGCCATGATCTCCGCGATCCGCCCGGCGGACAGGCGGGCGTTGTTGAAGACGAGGTGGTACAGGGTCGGGTCAGCGATGTCGCGCCCCAGGAAATCCTTGAGAAAGGCATCGCGCTGGCGCTGCTTTTCGGTCACCATGTCCTGCGCCTGGTCGGCGGAGAGCCCGCACCGGGCGGCGACCGACTTCACCTTGAAGCTCATCGGGGCGATGATCCTGAAGTGGTAGCAGTTGCCGGTATTCTGGGTCAGGATGGAAGCCCCCCTCCCCACCAGGATCACGTTCCCTGCGGTGGCCAGTGCCACGATCTGGCGACAGAGCAACCGGTAGTAGTCCTTGTCGCTCTTCCAGTGCGAAGAAAAGGTGGAGAGCATGTCGTCAAGGAACCGGTTCTTGGTGCCCAAGTTGTTAAGGATCCCTTCCGCGAGGTTGTGGTCCTTGACGACCGCGTCGAGCAGGGCCCGGTCCATCACCACCCAGGGCTTGCCGCTGCGCTTCTCAAGGATACCCTGCAGCCTTTCGGCGACGGGGTACCCCTCGCAGCCGAACTCCCGGGTCAAGGTCACCGTCGGGTTGGCCCGCTCCACATCGGAAAAACCGTGCTCATGCAGGTTCCGCCGCCCTACCTCCATCAATCCCCGCAACCTCTGTTCAATCGACGGGATCAAAACGTTCTTGCCCATGACGACGCCCTCCTGAACTGTTAACTGTCTAGGCCGACGTCTTTAATTAGGCCGCAGTTTTCCCTGGCGTCAACAGCACTGCTGTTTTTTGTGCGCAGCAGAACTGCAAATTTTCGTACCCTTCCCGCATTTTTACCAAGGCAAATCCCCCCTGCCCCCCTTCGCAAAGGGGGGAACGCCAGTTCAAGTGCAACGCTTCGTGGAAACATACCGGGAACACGACACGTTCCGGTGAGCGCCGCGAGCAGCAGCTTTTCCCGGGATTCCCATGCTGGCAACCTGAGTCCCCCCCTCCCCCTGCGGGAGGGGGTAGGGGTGGGGTAAGGTGCCATCATTACCATTCCTTGCGGCTTCACCCACCCCCGGCCCCCTCCCGTCAAGGGAGGGGAGGTGATAAGGGGGGCGGCTTCCCCCGGCAACTCAGCGGAGTCTTTGAACTTAATCCACGCTCCACCTCGTGGTGCTGCGCTCTGCGTTTTTTCCGTTATCATTAGCGCCATGACGCCGCTATGGTTCCCGCTCACCGTTATGTCCGCCTTCTTCCTCGCCACCAGCGATGCAACCACCAAGCGCGCCCTGACCGGCAGGAATGAATACCTGGTCACCTGGCTGCGCATCGTACCTACCCTGCCGCTCTTTCTGATCCCGCTTCCCTTTATCCCGATTCCGAAGCTGGGGGACGACTTCTATTTCTGCATCTTCACCGGCCTTCCACTGGAGGCGGTCGCCATCGTCCTCTACACCAAAGCCCTAAAGCTCTCGCCGCTGTCGCTCACCCTGCCGCTGCTCTCCCTGACACCGCTTTTACTGCTGGTGGTCCCGTACCTGCTGCTGGGAGAAAGGATCTCCCCTATGGGAGGCGCCGGGATCCTGCTCATTGCACTGGGTGGCTACCTGCTCAACTCCGGCAGGGGTGAAACCGGGGTGCTGGCGCCGCTGAAGGCGCTGGCCAGGGAGAAGGGGGCGCTGTGCATGCTGGGGGTTGCCACCATCTACAGCCTCACCTCGACCTTGGGCAAGCGCGCCATAGCCGCCTCCTCTCCACTGTTTTTCGCGGCCGTCTACCTGCCGCTATTGGTACTCTTCCTCACCCCGTTCGCCCTCTACAAGTCCCGCGGAGAGCTGCGCCCGGTGCTGCGGAACGGCACGGCCAAAGCCGTGGTGCTCCCCGCCGTCTGCTACGCACTCCAGGCCCTCACCCACGTTTTTGCCGTCAACCTCACCAACGTCGCCTACATGATCGCGGTAAAAAGGCTAAGCCTCCTCTTCGGCGTGCTCTACGGCCACTACCTGTTCAAGGAGAAAGGGGGCATCGTCTCCACCATCATCATGCTGGTTGGCGTCTTTCTCATCGTGGCAGGGGGATAACGGCCGGTTCTACGTTCTACGTTCCAGGTTAAACGCTGCTGGCCATGGCGCGCTCACCTCTGCTTCGTGGGCATCCCCCCCCGGCCAAAAACTTGCCTCCGCGGCCGTTGACTCTTCACGTCGTTCGGACGGAACGGATTTTGCTCCGGCATCCGTCAACCCATCGCCCCCCCGGAGGCAGATTAATGTACCAGGTGTTCAACGGCTGCGCCGGCAGCCCCAGTGGCCCCAGCTTGTTCAGGGACGCCTTCCTCTTCGGTGAGGAGGGAATCCCGCTGCAGGGAAACCGCATCATCAACCGCTTCGTCAACTACCCCAACGACCAGATCCTCATCTGGCTCATGCAGCATCAAAACCGCAAGCTGGTCTCCCTCGACGGGGTCGTGCTGCCGCTCTACGGCGACTGGAGCTACAACTTCTGGCACTGGTGCACCGAGATGCTTCCCGTCGCCTATGCCGCCCACGAAGCCGGCTTCAGCGGGACCTACCTGGTGCCCCAGCCCCCCTTTGCCGCGGAGTCGCTGCAACTGCTGGGAATCCGGGCCGACCGGATCAGGGTAGCGGAAGCGTTGGACTACCATCTCGAGTGCATGTACCTGCTGCGCAAGACCACCGGTCACGACCCTGCCACCATGGAAATACGGGGGAGGATCCGCGAGGCGCTCCGCGCGCACTTCGCCCGCACCGAACCGCGCCGCCACCTCTACATCACCCGCAACTCGCACCCCGACACCATGAGAAAGGTGGTCAACGAAGAGGCACTCCTGGCGCTACTGCAGCGCTTCGACTTCCTGACGCTGCGCATGGAGGAGCTCTCCCTCTCAGACCAGCTTGCCCATACCTGCAACGCCGCGACGCTCCTCGGCCCCCACGGCGCCGGCATAACCCATTGCGCCTTCATGCCGGAGCGCTCCATGGTAATCGAGCTATTTCCTCCCACCTACATAACCCCGTGCAACATCCTTCCGTGCCACCGGTTGCGCCACCGCTACTTCCAGCTCACCAGTTCCTGCCATTACAAGGGGTACCAGCACGGCTACGACATCGAGGTGAACCTGCCGATGCTGGAGATGATCTTGGAAAAGGAGTTGTCGGGTTATTGACTCTCGTGGGGCGGCGCTTGTTTCAAAAATTTGACCAGGCTGCAGATTGCTGACGTCACGGCATCTCTCCGCCGCCATGGACGCGGCCAAAACCCGTGGATATCGTTTGCATCTCCCGCCCCCCGGAGCACGGGGCGCAGCCGGAGCGGGGACTCCCCCCTGCCGCCGCCACCATGCTTGAGCGGACATGCCGGCGCTGGCATGGCAGTTGCTTCCCTCACCCCTGTTTACCCCGTGTCCTCGATCACCTGCCCGACACGGGTACCCGCAGTCCATCAAACCCGAAATGGAGAATTACATGAGCCAGTTAGTCACCCGCCCCAGCGGCGCGATCGCCGTTATGGAGAATGGACCGCTTGTTTCCGCCATAGTCGTGACCCGGGACAGGGAAGCGCACCTGAGGGAATGCCTCGGCGAGCTGATGGAGCAGACGGTGGCTAGCAGGATGGAGGTAATCGTCGTCGACGCCGGCTCGACGCAGTGCGAATGGGCGGTGGTGGCGGACCTGCAACAGCGTTACGCCAACCTGGCGGCGCTGAAACTCCCCTCCGGGGCGGCGGCACGCGGGATCAACATGGCGCTCAAGATGGCATCCGGAAAGTACCTGACTATTCTCGACGCGACTGACCGCCTGAAGCGGGACGCGTACGAACAGCTGACCGCAGCCCTGGAGCAAGACTCCGCGGCCATGGTGGCGTACGGCGACACCTGTTTCACAGCTATCGCCCATGAGAGCTTTGCCAACCACACCAGCTACGGCAAGGTGATCTGGCCTGACTACACCCCGCAACAGCTCTCCCAGCTCTCTGAAGTCGCTCCTCACCCGCTTTGGCGCAGGGAGGTGCACGACAGCGTCGGCTATCTCCCGGAGGGGTACCCGAGCCACGGGCTGCGCGAGTTCCTGCTCAAGGTGGTGCAGCGCTTCCGCATCCAGCACATCGCCGAATTCACCGGCTTGAAACTGATCGCCGCCGTCCCGCAATCGGCCCCCCAACAGGCGCCGCAGCCGGTGGAGGTACGGAGCACTCCTACCGCCGCGGCGCAGCCGGCCACGTCACCACTGCAGAGCGAGCCGGTCACAGCACCTTTGCAGAGCGAGCCGGCGCCGATGCCGGTGACGGAGCCACTCCCCGCAGCGGGTGCGGAAGACGCCTACGCCGCTCTGCGCCCGCAACTCTCCGGCGACGACCTGGAGCAGGCTGCGGCAGCGCTGCGGCAGCACCTTGCCAGCTACCCCGGGCACGCCGTGGCCCATAACGATCTCGCCGCCGTGAGCTATCAACTGGGGTATACCGACCAGGCCCTGCTGCATTACCGCGAGGCGGTGGCCCTGGAGCCGGACGAGGACGTCTACCTGAAGAACCTGGCCGACCTCCTCTACGTCGACATGGGGCAAACCGACGAGGCGATCAACATCTACTTGAAACTGCTCGAGAGATCGCCGCGCGACGTGGAGACACTGCTGAACCTCGGCATCATCTGCGAAGGGGTCGGGCAGCCCGAGGCCGCCGAGTCGTTCCTGCAAAGGGCGCTCGAAATCGAACCCGCCAACATGGCGGTGCGCGAGCGGCTCTCCGAACTGAGGCAAAATGCCTCCGCGCCGGCGGCACCGGCTACAGCGGCGACAGCCACAACACCGGCGGCAGCCGCCGAGGAGGAGGACGATTTGACAGCTGAAGACCACTACCTGAAATCCCAGGAACTTGTGAACCGTGGGGATCTGGCCGGGGCCGAGCAGAAGTTGCAAGGCATCGTGGCGCTCTATCCCGAGTTCGCGCCGGCCTACAACGATCTCGCCGTGCTCGCCTATCAAAAAGGGGACAAGGACACCGCCCGCCGCAACTACGAAAAGGCGGCCGCGCTGGCTCCGGGCAACAACACCTTCCAGAAGAACCTCGCCGATTTCTATTTCGTCGAAGGGTACGACGTGGATGGCGCCATCAACATCTACCTGGACCAGCTCAGGAAGGAGCCCCTCAACATCGAGACACTGATGAGTCTCGGTAAGATCTGCGCCATCCTGGACCGCCCCGAGGAGGCCGAGACCTTCTACGGCAAGGTGATCCACCTGGAGCCCTGGAACCGCGACGCCCGCGAGTGCCTCGACACCCTGAAGCAGGCCGCCAACTCCTAGAGAGGCAGGCGCGCCAACGAAACGACAAAAACGCCCGGTCGGCCTGGAAGCGCAACCGGGCGTTTTCATTCATCACTGCAATTTCGATTAAAGTTTCGAGCGCCGGATGCCGATACGACAGGTGGCTAATGAGTATCTAGCACGGAGGATGTTATGGCAACCCAGAAGACAGCCTGGGACTACCTGGGCGACATGTTCGACACGCTGACCTCGCAGGACAGCATGAAGGCCCAGGCGGCGACCAACGCCATGGCCAACGGTGCGGGCTATTTCCAGAAGAAGGACTACGCCCGGGCAGCCAGCGAGTTCAAGCGCGCCATCTCCCTCGATCCGACCAACGCGCAGTCGTACAACTACCTGGCCAACGCCTACCTGGCGCAAAAGAAGTACGACGAGGCAATCAAGACCTACAAGACATCCCTCACCATCGACCCGACCCAGGACTCGGTGCACACCAACCTCGGCAACATCTACCTGCAGCAGAAGAAGTACAACCTGGCCGAAAAGGAGTTCAAGGACGCGGCGCGCATCAATCCGAGCGACATGGTGGCGCCCTATACCCTGGGACAGCTCTACCTGCAGACCAACCGGCTACCGGAGGCGGAGGCTCAGTTCAAGAAGGTCTCCAAGATGGCTCCCACCGATCCCAACCCCTACTACAGCCTTGGGGTGACCTACAACAAGGAAGGGAAATTCCAGGACGCCGTGAAGCAACTCACCCAGGCCATCAAACTAAGGCCGAAGATGGCAGCGGCCCACTTCGAGCTCGGCGTAGCGTATGCCGCGCTCGGGGATACAACCAGCGCGCAGTCCGAAGTCGACACGCTCAGCAGGCTTGACGCGGCACAGGGAGAACTGCTGAAAAGGACCATAGCGAAGCCCAAGATGGTCGCTGGAGGCGGCGGCGAACTCGACACCTTTTTCCCGATCTTGCAGAAACCGCAAGACCTCCCGGAGGTGGGTTACGACCCGTACCAGCTCATGTTGCTGGACGTCACCAACCTCTCCACCCCAAATTCGTCCAAGGCCTTCAGCCTGACCTTCTACTTCGATTCGAAGATGGACCCCCAATCGGTACAGGACGTGACCAACTGGACCATCACCAAGGCAAGCGGCGGGGCGGCGGGGTATTACAACAACCTGCAGCCGGTTCTCCCCACCGAAGCCTATATCCCGCAAAACCCCATGACCGTGAGCTATGATTCTGATGCACAGAGCGCGACTGTCACCTTCATGCTGAGCCAGAACGACACGAACAACGCCACCATCGACTCTGCACACATGGTCTTCAAATTTTCAGGAAAGGACATAACGGGAAAGATGATCGACCCAACTGCTGACGAGTGGGATTACGCCGCCTCCACCACATTCTAAGTGTGATTCAGTACAGCCACCCACGAGGCGCCCGTCCCTGACGGGCGCCTTTTCATTTTCCCGCTCCCCCTTGCCTCCCCTGCCCTCAAAAGGAGTACCATCACTGGTGCATTAACTGCCGATCAACCCTGTCCCGCCATGCAGCAGTCCCCGGCGCGTTCGCTCTGCCGGGTTCCGGGGCGCCCCCATCCCCCCCGACTTCTAGTATGAGCAAGAACCTTCAATCCTCCCAGAGACTTTGCGGGTCCGAGGCGGGGGAGGCCGAATCCTTCCATTCACTCCCGCATTTCACCCATTACTGGCGGCAATCGCCGCTTCCCACTGCGCATCACCTGAACAATTCCGCTGTGCAATATTTGCACAATTCTGCGGTGTTTTGCCGTTGAACCACCATCCCCGAGAACACAACCTGCTGTTTTTTAAGGGTTACCCCTGGTGGCATGCGAATTGCCGACAAAGATGCGTCAACTTCTATTTGGCGCCTTGTTCAGCCGTTCCTTGTCCAGTCACTACCTTAGTCACAGCAACAGCAGTCATCATGAGATAAGGAGGCGCCTGACCGTGATCCAGAAACTTTCCCTGTTTTTGCTACTGACGTTGACGTTGTTGCGTCCACTCCACGTATACGCGGGCACTGTTGAGATCCCTCGGACAGGGCAGGCCGCAAGCTATGCTGCAGGGGATGACGGGGCTCTACAAACAGGCGTGGCGTGGCCTATTCCTCGTTTTACCGATAACGGCGATCAGACCATCACCGATAAACTGACAGGACTGATGTGGGAAAAAAACGCCTATAAAGGGAACTATGATAAAGCTGCCAATGGGGTCATAGTGGGGACATCCACCTGGCAAACAGCGTTGGATACCGCGGCATACTACAATAGCATCAGCTACTTAGGGCACAGCGACTGGCGTCTGCCAAACATCAACGAGCTCAAGAGCCTTGTCAACATCGGAGCGCCGGACCAGTCCCAATGGTTGATGTCGCAAGGGTTCGCAAACGTTCTTAGCCAGCATTACCGGACGTCAACCTCCCCTTCTATGATGGTAAACATGGCTGACGGCGGCGTCGCCACTAACCTATACAGCTATGCCTGGTTTGTGCGCGGTGCGGGACCCGGTGTTGTGGCGCTGCCTGAAACGGGTAGACAGACCTGTTCCGGGAGTGACGGTTCCTGGCGGGCATGCAGCGGCACTGAAGATGCCAACTTGCGAATGGGAATCGAATGGCCGGATCCCCGTTTTACCGATAACAGCCTCGCGAATCCAGCGGACCTGACCCTCTTAGACAACCTGACCGGGCTGGTATGGCCTAAAAATGCCGGACTGGCCGGCAAGATGACGTGGCAGCAAGCGCTTGACTTCATCGAGACCCTGAACAGCACCAACTACCTTGGGTATAATGACTGGCGTCTGCCAAATCTTAACGAACTGCAAACGCTTTCCCACGCCCAGTATTCCGACTATTTCAAATATCATGTCTTCCTCAATTACCAGCTCGGATATTACTGGTCATCCAGTACCTACGCGAAAAACACCATCGGCGCCTGGGTTAAGGCTTCTGGCAGCTTTTATACCAGTTGGGTTGCTAAAACCTCGTTGCAGTACGTCTTGCCAGTTCGGGGCGGGGGACCCGGTCTGAGGACACCAGTCATCAACTGGACCAAACCTTACGATATCGTTTACGGGACGCCTATTGCTGCGGTTCAACTGAACGCTACGACTGATGTTGAAGGAACGTTCGTCTACACGCCAGTTGCAGGCACGGTGCTCGATGCGGGAACCCACACACTGAGTGTAACGTTTACACCTTCCGATACTGCACGTTACAAAACCTCAACGAAGACAGTGACCATCAACGTCGTCAAGGCGACCCCCGCCATCACTTGGGCGGACCCGGTGGACCTCGTGTACGGTGCAGCTCTTTCAACAACACAACTCAACGCCACGGCCGACGTTGCCGGTGCATTTTTCTACTCACCTGCGGCGGGCACCGTGCTGAACGCGGGGCCCAATACGCTGACCGTTATCTTCACGCCTGCAGATACCGCCAACTATACGATTGCAGCTGCCACTGTCGGGCTGACGGTACTCAAGGCCGACCAGACCATGGTTTTCCCAGCAATAGCTACCAGATCCGTAGGTGATCCCGACTTCGATCCGGGCGCTACCGCTAGTTCAGGGCTTGCGGTCAGCTACACCAGCAGCGACAGCAGAGTGGCAAGCATCTCCGGAGGAATGATCCATATCATCGGTGGAGGCACCGCTACTATAACTGCTTGGCAAGCCGGGGACGCTAACTACAATCCCGCCTCACAAACACAGCCCCTGAAGGTCACCGGGCGCCCCTCGAAAAAACCGGCGCTCACTATCAACGCACCTGCCGATGGTACTGTCACGAGCGACGCCTCTCTCAGCATCACAGGCAATGTCGACGGCCTCCATAAAAAAGACACGCTCATCATCAGCATAGCCAACAACGGCACTACAACTTCCGTCCCCGTTCAATTCGCCGTCCCCTCCGGCAACTTCAGCGGAGTCTTTTCGTTGGGAGGCGGAGAGAATGTGATAGAGATTGCGGCAACCAACCACTTTGGCACGACTTTCGACAGGCGAACGATCTTGTTGCGGGTTCCGTAAACGATTAAGATGTAGCGGGTTTGTTGCTGTAATAAGTGAAGAAGGGTTACTGCCACAGGCGGTGACCCTTTTTTAACGAGGGCGCCAGGCACGAAGTAGCAGGTACCGGCGGCGCGGCCGGGTGCTGGAAGCTGCCGTTGCCCCCTCCCGTCAAGGGAGGGGGAGGCGTCGCACGCCTATTCTGACAGCGCTCCCCGGGCTCGTGGCATGTTAACTGCAAACTTCCCAGGACCGGCCACGGCGACACAGCCGTCCCTCTGCAGCACGAGCGCCACCCACGGGATAAGGACGATACATGCAAGGTATCACCATAGTCACCCCCTCCCTGAACCAGGCCACGTACCTGGAGCAGTGCATCGATTCCATCCTGAGCCAGAACTATCCCGACCTGGAATACATCATCATGGACGGCGGCAGCACCGACGGCTCCGTGGAGATCATCAGGAAGTACGAGAAGTACCTTGCCTACTGGCAGAGCGCGCCGGACGGCGGCCACTACCAGGCCTTGAACGCCGGCTTCAAGCGCTCGACCAGGCCGGTCATGGGATGGCTGAACGCGGACGACATGCTGCACAAGGGGGGTCTTACCGTGGTGGGGGAGGTGTTCGACAAGCTGCCGCACGTCGAGTTTCTGACCGGCAGGAGGGTCGGCTTCGACGGCGACGGGAAGCTGCACCCCTTCGAGTACATGACCCAGACCTGGTGCCACGACCAGATGCTGAGCGAGGAACTCCTGTACGGCTACTGCCTCATGGTGATGCAGGAAGGGACCTACTGGCGCAGGAGCCTCTGGGACCGCGCCGGGGGCGCCCTCAACATCGAGTACAAGCTCGCCGCCGACTTCGACCTCTGGATGCGCATGAGCCGTCTCTCCCCTCTGTACTCTGTGGACGCGCTCACCGGCGGGTTCAGGATGTACAGCTCGGAGCAGCGCTGCAACAAGCACCGCGACCAGTACATGGACGAGTGCAAGAAGGTGATCGACCGGGAACTTGCCCTGCAACTCCCCGCCGAGCCGCACCGCTCCAGCGCGCCGCCGCTGATCCGCTACCCGATCCGGGACTTCTCGCCCCCAAGCGTCATCGTGCCACGCCAGTTGCCGCGGCTCTCCATCGTCACTCCCTCCTACAACCAGGGCGAATACCTGGCGGAATGCCTCGACTCGGTGCTGAGCCAGGGGTACCCGAATCTCGAGTACATCGTCATGGACGGGGGCAGCAGCGACGGTTCGATCGAGATCATCAAGAAGTACGAAAAGCATCTCTCCTACTGGCAGAGCCGCCCGGACGGGGGGCACTACGCCGCGATCAACGAGGGTTTCCGGCGCGCCACCGGCGAGGTGCTCGCCTGGATCAACTCCGACGACAAGTACCACCCCGGCGCGCTGCACCTGGTCGGCGATGCTTTCCTCGGCTGTCCCGAGGTGGAGTGGCTCACCGGCAGCCCCACGCTCTGGGACAGCGACGGCAAGGCGGCCGGGTTTTCCTCGGAGCCGCCGGCCTGGAGCCGCGAGAAATACCTGCGCGGCGAGGTCAACGCACCATTCATCCAGCAGGAGTCGACCTTCTGGCGCCGCAGCCTCTGGGACAAGGCGGGGGGGCTCGATCCCGACTTTGCCCTCGCCGGGGACCTGGAACTGTGGGCCCGCTTTTTCCGCCACGCACGGCTGTACACGCTGCATGCGCCACTGGGCGGGTTCCGGAGCCGGCCCGGCGAGGGACAGCGCTCGGAGGCCCACCTGGAGCGCTACAACCAGGAGGCCGAGCGGGTCGTGATCCGGGAGCGGCATCTCTTTGGGGCGCAAGGGGCGCAGACGCTGGAGCCTCCTCCCCCGCCCCTGCAGGTGGCCGAGGTGGTGCGTCGCGCCGGCAGCCGCATCACGCCGGAAAACTTCGGCTTCTTCACCTATTCCAGGCGCCTCCACTTCCCCTGGTTCGAGAGGAATGCGGCGGGCCTCTCCGGGAGCAGCCGCCCCTCCGACTGCGACCTGAAGGGATACCAGGAACTCCTGATCTGCTCCTTCATCAGGGACAACATCCCGAAGGGGGCAAGGATCCTCAGTTTCGGAAGCCGTACCTCGGGAATCGTGCGCGCCTTGGAGCAGGAGTACGAGATGTGGAACCTGGACCGGCTGCGCACCGAAAGCGCGGACCTGCTGCAGCGCCCCGTGTACGGGATCAGGCTGGTGGACGGGGAGATCGGGGGCTTCAGCGAATTGCTCCCGGGGAACTATTTCGACTTCGTTTTCAGCGTCGGAGAGTGCGGAGAACTGCAGCATTCCGAGGAAGGGTGCCGCAGCATCGTGCGCGACGTGGAGCGGATGCTTAAGCCGGGCGCCATGGCGCTGCACTCCTTCAGGGTGGTGGCCCGGGGCGACCGCTGCACCGCTTCCCTCCTCATGGACCATCTGCGCCGGGAAGGGGCTCCGCTCAACCGTCCCGCCCCCTTGGAGCAGGTCCCCATCGACCCCTTCACCTTCGCGGTGTTGCGGCAAGGGACCGGCGCGGAACCGGAGCGGGAGTTCGCCTACAACATCCTGTGCCGCAAGGACCCGGCCGACCGGCGCATCCGCCCGCGGGAGACGCCGCCGCCACCGCTGCGACCGACCCGCCTCCGCCTGAACCTGGAGCGCCGGCCCTGATCGAAGGGGACAGGCACCTGCAGAGCCTGTCCCCTAGCGCACTGCTGCGGTCAACTTTTTGACCGCCAACCCGCCTTTCGAAAAAGCCCCGCGTTTCCCACCCGTTAGCACACCACCTCCTCTCTGGCACGTCCGTTGCAAATTTGGATTGCCGCACCAAAAGAGCACGCAGCGACATCATCCAACGGCCGGAGAGGAGTGCTTACCTCCCCCCGGAGTCAAATTAACGACAGGAAGGAGAGCCACTTGGCAGTCAGCGAAATCCTGGCCCTGATCACCGCCCGCGGCGGCTCCAAGGGAGTCCCGCGCAAGAACGTACGCCCCCTGGCGGGGAAGCCGCTGCTGGCTTGGAGCGCGGCGGCGGCCCTCAACGCGCAGACCCCTCTCAAGCTGGTTCTCTCCACGGATGACCCCGAGATAGCCGCGGCCGGCAAGGCCAGCGGCGCCGAGGTTCCCTTCCTGCGCCCGGCCGAGCTCGCCGGCGACACGGCGACCTCGGAGGCGGCGGTACGGCACACCCTGGACTGGCTCGCGGAGCACGAAGGGTACCGCCCGCGCCTCATCCTCCTGCTGCAACCCACCTCCCCGTTTCGTACCGCCGGTGATATCGACCGGGCGCTCGCCCTGCAGCGCGAGAAGGACGCCGACTCCGTGGTCAGCGTCACCGACAACGAGCGCCCGCCGCAGTGGCTGAGGCGCATCGGCGAGGATGGTTTGCTGAAGGAGATCGGCTCCACTCCCTACATCACCAGGCGCCAGGAGAGCGAGAAGCTGTACCGCTTCAATGGCGCCATCTACGTCATCAAAATCGGGGTCTTCCTGGAGGAGCGCACCTTCTACCCCAAGAACATGGTGCCCTACCTGATGCCCGCGGAGCGCTCGCTGGACATTGACAGCGAACTGGACTTCCTGATCGCCGACCTGCTCATGACCCACCGGATGCAGGAGAAAAGAGGATAAGCATGAGAGAATTCGACATCGCCGGACGCAAGGTCGGCGCGAACCATCCCCCGCTGGTGTTGGCGGAGATCGGCATCAACCACGAGGGGAGCCTGGAGAAGGCGATCCGTATGGTGGACGACGCCGCCGCGGCCGGCTGCGAATGCGTGAAGTTCCAGACCCACGTCATCGAGGACGAGATGATCCCGAATGACGTCATCCCGGGGAACGCCAAGGAGTCGATCTGGGACATCATGAAGCGCTGCGCCCTCACCGCGGCCGAGGAAGCGGAGCTGAAACGCTACGTCGAGGGGAAGGGGATCATCTTCCTGAGCACCCCCTTCTCGCGCGCGGCCGCGGTGCAGCTGGAAAAGCTCAATGTTCCCGCCTACAAGATCGGTTCGGGGGAGTGCAACAACTACCCGCTGGTCGAGCACATCGCCCGCTACGGCAAGCCCGTGATCCTCTCCACCGGGATGAACCCCATGGAGAACATCGCCCGCTCGGTCGCCATCCTCGAGAAGCACCGGGTCCCCTTCGCGCTCATGCACTGCACCAGCATCTACCCCACCCCCTACGACAAGGTGCGCCTGGGCGCGCTGGCCGAACTGCAGGAGGCCTTCCCCGGGGTCCCGGTCGGCCTTTCCGACCATTCGCTCAGCAACTACCCCTGCCTGGGCGCGGTTGCGCTCGGGGCTTCGCTGTTGGAGCGGCACTTCACCTCCGACAAGGGGTGGCCCGGGCCGGATATCGAGATCTCCATGGACCCCGTCGAGCTGAAAGAGCTCATCGAGGGGAGCCGCGCCATCTTCCTTGCGCGCGGCGGGCGGAAGGGGGTGCTCCCCGAGGAGCAGCCCACCATCGACTTCGCCTACGCCTGCATCGTCACCATCCGGGACATCGCGGCGGGGGAGACCTTCAGCTACGACAACATCTGGGTGAAACGCCCGGGGACCGGTGAAATCAAGGCGGAGCACTTCGAGACGGTGCTCGGCAAAAAGGCCAAGGTCGCGCTCAAGGCGGACCGCCAACTGGCATGGGAGCAGATCGACAATGGCTAGGAAGGTACTCTTTCTCACCGGGACCCGCGCCGACTTCGGCAAACTGAAGTCCCTGATGCACGCCCTGGACCGCGAGGAGGGCTTCGAGGTGCACGTCTTCGTCACCGGCATGCACGTCCTCCCCAAGTACGGCAACACCGGCGACGAGGTGGAGAAGGCCGGCTTCCAGCGCATCTTCAAGTTCATCAACCAGAAGTCCAACGACTCCATGGACAACATCCTGGCCAACACCATCCAAGGGCTCTCCAACTACGTCGACCTGACCAAGCCCGACCTCATGGTGATCCACGGGGACCGAGCCGAGGCACTGGCCGGCGCCATCGTGGGGGCCTTCAACAACATCCTGGTGGCCCACATCGAAGGGGGCGAGGTCTCCGGCACCATCGACGAATCGATCCGCCACTCCATCTCGAAGCTGGCCCATCTCCACTTCGTGGCCAACGACGAGGCCAAGGCGCGCCTGATGCGGATGGGAGAGCCCGGGGGCAACATCTTCAGCATCGGATCCCCGGACCTCGACCTCATGATGTCGGACGCGCTCCCCTCCCTCGCCGAGGTGAAGGAGCGCTACGAGATCCCCTTCGAGCACTACGGCATCTTCACCTACCACCCGGTCACCACGAGCCTCCACAACCTCTTGGCCAAGGTGAAGGAAGTGAAGGCGGCGCTCCTGGAATCGGAACGCGACTACGTGGTGATCTACCCGAACAACGACCCCGGCTCCGAGATCATCATCGAGGAGCTGGAGGCGCTCAGGGGGAACCCGCACTTCCGCATCTTCCCCTCGGTGCGCTTCGAGGCCTTCCTGGTCCTTTTGAAGCACGCCGACTTCATGATCGGCAACTCGAGCGCCGCGGTGCGCGAGGCGCCCTTCTACGGGGTCTGTTCCATCAACATCGGCACCAGGCAGGACGGCAGGTGCCACAGCGGCTGCATCCTCAACGTGCATGAGTCGCGCGTCGAGGTGCTGGAGGCCATCGGGCAGTGCGCCACCCAGCGCGGCGAACGCTCCACCCACTTCGGCAACGGCAACAGCACCGAACAGTTCGTGAACCTTCTGAAGGACCCGCGCCTTTGGGAAGTGAGCGTGCAGAAGCGCTTCGCCGACCACCCGGAGGCGGCATGATCAAGAAGCGATTGATCGCCAGGATCGACATCAAGAACGAGTTCGTGATCAAGGGGATCCACCTGGAAGGGGTGCGCAAGATCGGCGACCCGCACGACCTGGCCGTGAAGTACTACGAAGAGCGCATCGACGAGATCCTCTTCATGGACGCGGTGGCGAGCCTCTACGGGCGCAACAACCTGTTCGACATCATCGAGCGCTCCTGCCGGGACGTCTTCGTCCCCATCACCGTCGGAGGGGGCATCCGCACCATGCAGGACATCGAGCGCTCGCTGAAGGCGGGGGCCGACAAGGTGGCCATCAACACCCAGGCGGTCAAGACGCCGCAGTTCATCGCGGAGGCGGTGCGCACCTTCGGCTCGCAGTGCATCGTGGCCTCGGTGGAGGCCAAGCGCCACGGCACCGCCTGGGAGTCCTACTGCGACAACGGCCGCGAGCATACCGGCAAGGACGCCCTTTCCTGGTGCCGCGAGCTGGAGGAGCTGGGGGCGGGCGAGCTCCTGGTGACCTCGGTGGACACCGAGGGGACCAAGAAGGGGTGCGACCTGCAGCTGCTGCAGGCGGCGGCCAAGGACGCCGGCATCCCGGTGATCGGCTGCGGCGGCATCGGCAGCTGCGGCCACGTCCTCGACCTGTTCCAAAAGACCGCCTGCGACGCCGTCGCCGTCGCGTCCATCCTGCACTACAACCTGGCGGGTGTGGGCCAGATCAAGGAGGCCCTTCTCGCCGGAGGGGTCCAGGTACGTCCATGAAAAAACCGGGCATAGCCATAGTAGATTACGGGCTGGGAAACGTGAGGAGCATCGTGAACGGTGTGGAGAAGGTCGGCGGCGAGCCGATGCTGACCCGCGAGCCGTCCGAACTCCTGGCCGCGGACGGGCTGGTGCTCCCGGGAGTCGGTTCCTTCATTTCCGGCATGGAGCGCCTCACCGGGTGCGGGCTCATCGACTGCATCAGGGAGTACGCGGCCGGGGGCAAGCCGATGATCGGCATCTGCCTCGGCATGCAGCTCCTCTTCGACCGGGGCGAGGAGTTCGGCGTCACCGCCGGCCTTGCCCTGCTGTCCGGCGAGGTGAAGCTCCTGCCGGCGGTGGCGAAGCTCCCGCACATGGCGTGGAACGGCATCCTGCCGCCGCAGCCCGGGCGCTGGGACGGGACCCCCTTCGCCGGGGTGCGGCCGGGCGAGGACATGTACTTCGTGCACAGCTACGCCGCGGTGCCGGCCGAAGAGAGCGACATCCTGTCAATCACCGACTTCGGCGGGTACAACTTCGTCTCAGCCGTGCAGCGCGGCAACATCACCGGCTGCCAGTTCCACCCGGAGAAGAGCGGCGGCGCGGGCCTCGGCATCCTCTCCGCCTGGGTGGAGAGCTGCCGCTAGCCGTTTCCAACTCTCCCCCTCCCTTGACGGGAGGGGGCTGGGGGGTGGGTGAACCTGCCATTAGCACCAACGTGGCACCTACCCCCACCCCCTAACCCCCTCCCGCGGGGGAAGGGGGGACTTCTAAAACTGACCACGCTGACTGCAAAGGGGAAATATAGATGAGCGAGCATCTCGAGGCCTACTACGGCCTGCCCGAAGAAGTGAAGTTCTGCAAGCGCTGCGTGATCTCCAACCAGCGCCCGAGTTCCGTGGTGGAGTTCAAGAACCGCGGCACCGAGAAGAAGCCGACCATCGAGTTCGACGAGGAGGGTGTCTGCAGCGCCTGCACCTTCGCCGACATGAAAGAAAAGGTCATCGACTGGAAGACGCGCGAGGAGGAGCTGATCGAGCTCTGCAACCGGCACCGGAGCAAGGACGGCGGCTACGACTGCATCGTGCCGGGGAGCGGCGGCAAGGACAGCGCCTTCACCGCCCACATCCTCAAGTACAAGTACGGCATGAACCCGCTCACCGTGACCTGGGCGCCGCACAAGTACACCGAGATCGGCTGGCACAACTTCCAGAACTGGATCCACTCCGGCCTGGACAACATCCTCTACACCCCCAACGGCAAGCTGCACCGGCTGCTGACCCGGCTCGCCTTCGAAAACCTGGTGCACCCCTTCCAGCCCTTCATCATCGGGCAGCGCCTGATCGGTCCCCGCTTCTCGGGTCTGTACCGGATCCCGCTGGTCTTCTACGGCGAGAACCAGGCCGAGTATGGCAACAACATCAAGGAGAACGACCGCCCCACCATGGCCCCCTCCTTCTTCGAGACCACCCGCGACCTCGACTCGCTGTTCCTGGGGGGCGTCTCGGCCCGCGACCTGATCTCGCAGTACCAGGTCGACCCGCGCGACCTGAACCCGTACCTCCCCATCGACGGCAACGTGCTGCGCGAGGTGGGGACCGAGGTGCATTATCTCGGGTATTACCTGAAGTGGGACCCGCAGGAGTGCTACTACTACGCCTCCGAGCACACCGGCTTCCAGGTCAACGTGGAGCGCACCGAGGGGTCGTACTCCAAGTACAGCTCCATCGACGACCGCATCGATCCCCTGCACTACTACACCACCTTCATCAAGTTCGGTATCGGCCGGGCCACCTACGACGCGGCCCAGGAGGTGCGCAACCAGAAGATCACCCGCGAGGAGGCGGTCGCCCTGGTGAAGCGCTACGACGCCGAGTTCCCGGCCAAGTACTTCCACGAGATCCTGGAGTACATGGGGATCACCGAGGAGCGCTTCTGGGAGGTGATCGACAAGGCGCGCTCGCCGCACCTGTGGGAGCAGGTGAACGGGGAATGGAGGCTGCGCCACCATGTCTACTGAGCGCGGTGAAGCGGCGGTGCTGGAGGAGGAGGCCCGGGCCTTCAACCACCAGATCCACGAGAGGATGGCCCACGGCCACATCCCGGACCTGCGCCGGGCGCCGCGCTGCGAGTGGTTCATCAACAACCCCTGGCGCGACCCGGCCTACGTGAAGCTCGACTTCTACGAACAGTTCGAGCTGATCGAGAAGACCCTGCGCGACCAGCTCGGTGAGCGCGCGGCCCGCGTCCTGGAAATCGGCTGCGGCCCGGGCTACCTCAGCCTGGAGCTCTCCCGCGCCGGCCACCACGTCACCGGGATCGACCTTTCCCCCGCCTGCATCGAGGTGGCGCGCCGCATGGCCGACGAGGACCCCTGGCGGGGGGAGCGCGGCGGCCTCGCCTACCTCTCCGGCGACCTGTTCGCACATCCCGGGCTTGCCGTCGGGAGCTTCGATGCGGTAGTCTTCCTCGGCGCGCTGCACCACTTCCCGGACCAGGCAAGCGTCATGGCGCGGGTCAGAGAGCTCTTGCGCGTCGGGGGCATCGTGATCGCCCACGAGCCGACCCGCGACCGGGTCACCCGGGGCAACGCCGCCTTCTGCCACCTGCTCAGGACCCTGTTGTCCGCCGGCAACGGCTTCCACGCCGATTTCCCGGTCCCGGCGCCCGAGGCGGTCGAGGGTGAGATCGGCAAGCTCTTCGCCAACATGCGCTACGAGACCGAGGATGCAGAGAAGCTCCAGTCCCCCAACGACAACGAGGCAGGCTTCCGCGAGATGCATAAGGCGCTGTCGGGCACGTTCAAGGAACTGGTCCTTAAGGAGCGCTACGCCTTCTTCCACGAGTTCATCGGCGGGCTCAGGTTCGACGAGGAAAAGAACCGCGCCCTGGCCCGCTACCTGCGCGACATGGACGCGCGCCTGGTCGAGCTGGGAGTTTTGCAGTCCACCGAATTCTTCTTCGTGGGAGTGAAGGGAGAACAATGAAGAACGTCGTCCTGGTATACCCGAAGATGGGGATGGCGGGGAGCGTCCTGGTGCGCCACCTGCCCCTGAGCGTGCTGTACGCGGCGGTTGACACCATCAAGAGCGGGATACGGGTCGACATCGTCGATGTCCGCCTCTCCCCCGCCACCTGGCACGAGGACATCGCCCGCCTGGTCACCGAGGAGACCCTCCTGGTCGGCCTGAGCGTCATGACCGGCCCCCCCATCAAGAACGCGCTGGAGATCTCGCGCTGGCTCAAAGCCGAGCACCCGGACCTCCCGGTCGCGTGGGGCGGCCCGCATACCACCTTCAACGCCCTGGAGGTCTTCGACGAGCCGAGCATCGACTTCGTCATCAAGGGGTACGGCTCGCTGCCGCTCTCCCGGCTGGCCAGGCGCCTGCGGGGCGACGCGGACGCCCCCCCCTTCGACGCCATCCCCGGGCTCATGTATCGCACGGGAAGCGGGGTGCGCGAGGTCCCCCCCGAGGCGAGCTTCGAGATGGTGGACTACCGCGACATCCCCTACCACCTGGTCGAGCAGGACCTCGGCCACTACGGGCAACTGGACAGCAGCGAGCGGATCTTCCCCATGTACAGCGCGCTCGGCTGCCCCTACCGCTGCGCCTTCTGCTCCTCGCCGGCCCAGTACCGGGACATGGCGCAGAAGTACCGCCACCTCCCCGCCGCGCACGTCGCCGACCACGTCCAGTTCGTGCACCAGAAGTACGGCGCCACCTACATCTACTTCATCGACGACGACTCCTTTGTGAACCTCGAACACGTGGAGCAGGTGATCGACGAGATCCAGCGCCGCGGCATCAAGGTGGGGCTCGGTTTCCGCGGGGCGCGCATCAACGAGATCGTGCGCATGAGCGACGCCTACCTGACCAAGCTGGCCCAGGCCGGCACCAACATCCTCCACATCGGCGCCGAGTCCGGCTCCCAGCGGATGCTCGACCTTATGCACAAGGACTGCACCGTGGAGCAGATCGTCGAGGTGAACCGGAAGCTGGCCCGGCACCCCGAGATCAAGGCGGCCTACAACTGGCTGGTGGGGATCCCCGGGGAAACCATGGAGGACCTGAGGCTCACCAGGGAACTGATGATGCGTCTCATCGACGACAACGCGAGCGCCCTCATCTTCATTCCCAACAAGTACCGCCCCCTGCCGGGCACCGAGCTTTACGCGCTCGCCGTGCAAAGCGGCTACCGCAAGCCGCAGCGGCTGGAGGACTGGGTGGAAATCGAGGCCGAAGGGGATTACACTCCCCCCTGGTACAGTGAACAGCAGGAACGTGAGATCAGGATGATCCAGATCTGCTCCTACTTCATCGACGGCAAGATCAACAAGGTCGACACCGGCAACACGTTGAAGTTCAGGATCACCCGCCTGTTGGCGCTCTTCTACGCGCCTTTCGCGCGGCTGCGCGTTCGCCACGGCATTTCCGCCCTGCTGCTCGAATCCGCCGCCTTCAACTTTTTCACCTCCAGGTTCCGCTAGTCCGGGAAAGGAAACCACATGAACCTGCACCCCTGCAACATCGCCGCGCCACCGTTAGCGCCCCGGCCCCGGTCCCTGCGCGGACCGAAACGGGGCTGAGCGATGTGCGGCATTGTCGGCATATACGCCCCCGGCAAGGGGGAGTGGGACCGCGCCGGGCTCGCCGCCATGCTGGGGCGGGTGCGCCACCGCGGCCCGGACGGCGAGGGGATGCACCTGGAGCCGGGGCTCTTCTTCGGGCACGCCCGCCTGGCCGTCCTCGACCTGTCGGAGGCCGGGCGCCAGCCGATGCCCTCCCCCGACGGCAGGTACCTCATCACCTACAACGGCGAGATCTACAACTTCCGCGAGCTGCGCGCCGAGCTCCAGGCGCTGGGACACAGCTTCACGACCCGTACCGACACCGAGGTGCTCCTGGCGGCCTGGGTACAGTGGGGTGAGGCTGCACTGTCACGCCTGGACGGCATCTTCGCCTTCGCCGTGGCCGACCGCTACGAGCGGACGCTGTGGCTCGCGCGCGACCCGCTCGGCATCAAGCCGCTCTTCTACCAGGACAAAGGGGGCGAGATTTTCTTCGCCTCGGAACTGCTCGCCCTGTTCGGCCCCCTGAACCCGGTGCCGCCCCACGATCCCTGCGATCTCGACAGCTACTTCACCTTCAACTACCTCCCCGCGCCCCGCACCGGGCTCGCCGGGGTGCGCCAGCTCCCCCCCGGCACCCTTTTGAAGGCCACCCCCGCACGCACCGAGCTGAAGCGCTTCTGGCGCCCGGCGGGGACTGGCTCCGCCAGGGGCCAGTCCCCTTGCGAAGCCGGTAAGACGGCCGCGCAGGAAGAGCGCGTGGCGGAGTTCCGCGCCCGGCTCGACCGCGCCGTGGCCGCCCAGACCGTCTCCGACGCGCCGCTCGGGCTCTTCCTCTCCGGGGGGCTGGACTCCTACGCCGTGGCCCGCTCGGCTACCCGCGCCGGCCTGCGCCCTACCGCCTTCACCCTCGCCTTCGACGAGGCGGGCTTCGACGAAAGCCCCGCCGCGGCCGACTACGCCCGGCACCTGGGGATCGAGCACCGGGTGGTGCGCTTTCAATGGAACGAGGAGACCATCCGGGATACGCTCGCCAGCATGCGGGAGCTTCTGGCCGACGCCTCGCTCTTCCCCATGCACCAGCTCTGCGCCTTCGCACGCAAGGAAGCGACCGTGATCCTGGCCGGGGACGGCGGCGACGAGCTCCTGGCCGGCTACGACACCTACCTCGCCGGCGAGCTTACCCCGCTCATCCGGCGCCTACCCGCGCCGCTGCGCGACGCCGTCCGCTCCCTTGCCCGCTTCCTCCCCTCCGACAGTCAGCGCTATGGCGCGCGCATCCTGGTGGAACGGATTCTTGACGCGGCGGCCGAGGGGCCTGACCGGGACCACGCCACCTTCCGCAGGATCTGCGGCAACGCACTGAAAAACAGGATTTTCTCACCCGGGTTGCAGTCGGCCCTCTCCGGCTCGGACCCGGTGGCGGAATACGCCGCTCTCATTGGAGAGGCGTCAAAAACGCGTTCATCTTTGGGGGCACGTCAACAAGCCGACATCCAGTTCCACCTCCCCTCGGTGCTGGCCAAGGTGGACCGCACCAGCATGGCGCACGGGCTGGAGGTGCGGGTCCCCATCCTCGCCGACGACCTGGTCGGCTTCTGCCTGGACCTCCCCGACGAGGCCAAGCGGCGCGGCCGCAAGGGGAAGCTGATCCTCCGGCAGGCGCTCGCCGACGACATCCCCGCCGCCGCCCTCACCCGCCGCAAGGCCGGGTTCCTGCCGCCGGTGGACCGCTGGTTCGCCCAGGAGGGACCGATGGCCGGGGTCTTCCGCGACTACCTGGCGCAAGGACGCGAAAACATTGCCGAACTGGACTGGAACCAGGTGCAGCGCCTCTGGGACGAGCACAAGAAGGGTTCCATCCGCGCCGGCTTTCCCCTTCTGGGCATCCTGCAATTCATCAACTGGAGTCTCGCATGTCGCAGCCTGAGAACCTGACCGCCTTCTACGACGCCGCCTGGGACAAGTGGAACGACATGATCCGCTACTCCCCGGCCCCCCGCTTCCGGCGCACCCGGATCCTCTCCTGGGTCAGGGAGCTGGCCGCCCCCCGCACCCTCCTCGACGTGGGGTGCGGCAACGGCGAATTCCTGCTCCAGGCAAGCCGGGAGCTGCAGGGCACGGAATTTGCTGGAGCAGACGTGTCCCCCGCCGTCATCGAGGCGAACCGGGCCCAGCTCCCCGGCATGAACTTCGCCACGCTGGACCTGAACCGGGAGGAGCTGCCCGGGCGCTACGACGTGGTCACCTGCATGGAGGTGGTCGAACACTGCGCCGATCACCGCGAGGCGATCGCGAGGCTCGCGGCGATGACCGGACAGTGGCTCTTCGTCACCGTCCCCTGCGGCCCGCTCTTCGAGATCGACCGGCGCGTCGGCCACACCCGCCACTTCTCCCCCGGCGAGATCCGGGAGGCGCTGGAGGCGGCCGGGCTCACGGTGGTCCGCTGCCAGGCCTGGGGCTTCCCGTTCTTCAACCTGTACAAGCACCTGATCAACCTCAACCCGGACCGGGCCTGCGCGGCCTTCCTCGAGTCCGGCAGCTACTCCGCGGCACAGAAGCTTCTCGCTTCGCTCGTGTACGTCTCCTTCCGGCTCTCCCTCCCCTTTGGGGGGTATCAGCTCCTGGTGGCGGCGCGGCGCCGCTGACCAACGGAGCACCGATGAAAGTACTGTTCGTCGTAAGACGGATCACCATAGCGGGGGAACCGATGGGGATCATGCAACTCTCCGCCATCGCCCGCAAGCGCGGCTGGGAGAGCCGGGTCGCCGTCTCGCCCGAGGCCCTGAAAGCGGTGGCCGACGAGGCCCCTGAGCTGGTGGCGGTCTCCTGCATGTCCGGTGACTACTCCGACCTCAAGGAAACCATCGCGCAGCTGCGCCGCAGCCACCCGGAACTCCCCATACTCCTCGGCGGGCCGCACACCACTTTCGTTCCGGACGCCGTCGACGACGTCGAGGCGGACGGGGTCTGCATCGGCGAGGGGGAAGAAGCCTTCGCCGAGGTGCTGGAGCGCCTGGAGCAGGGGATTCGCAACTTCTCCGGCATCCTCAACATCCAGACCAAAGAGCAGAGGACGGCCATCCGGCCGCTCATCACCGACCTCGACGCCCTCCCCTTCATCGACCGCGACCTCGTCTACCAGAACTCGGACTGGAAGCACTTCAAGCTCCGCTCCTTCTACACCTCGCGCGGCTGCCCGTACAGCTGCGCCTACTGCTTCAACCACGGCTACCGCAGGGTCTACCACGGCCTGGGCCCCACCTACCGCAAAAGGAGCGTCGACAACGTCATCGCCGAGATCCTCGAGGTGACGGCGAAGTACCCGACCGAGTACATCCGCTTCTCCGACGACGTCTTCATCGTGCGCCACGACGAGTGGATCGAGGAATTCGCCGACAAGTACAGCAAGCGGGTGGGCATCCCGTTCTACTGCCTGATCAAGTCGGACATCATCACCCCCGAGCTGGTCGCGGTGCTGAAGAAGGCGGGGTGCGCCTCGGTCTGCATGAGCATCGAGACCGCCAACGAGGAGCTGAGAAGCCAGGTCCTGAGCCGCAAGGGGCAGAACAACGAGCAGATGCTCCGCTCCTTCGATCTGTTCAACGAGGCGGGCATCAACATCTACACCAATTCCATGATCGGGCTGCCGCACTCGACCATCCAGGACGAGCTGGACACCATCGAGCTCTACCTGAAGGCGAAGCCCAAGTGCGGGCTGTTCACCATCTGCGTCCCCTACCCCGGCACCGAGCTCTTCAGCTACTGCGTCAAGAACGGCCTGGTGCGCGCCGACCTGACCCACGAGGAGATCAACCGGACCTCCGGCGACTACTCCATGCTGGACAGCTTCAGCGCCAAGGAGAAGGAGGTGCAGAAGAACATCTCGCTTCTGGGGACCGTGGCGGTGACCTTCCCGTGGCTTAAGAACCTGATCACCAAAAGGCTCATCTACCTCCCCAACAACAAGCTGTTTTTCCTGATCTATTTTCTCGTCAAGAACTACCAGTTCAGCAAATACATCGTGCCGATACGCTACTCCGCCTCCGACTACCTGAGGCTCGGCTTCGCGGCACTAAAGAACGACGCGGTCATGTTCATCACCGGGAAAGGGAAGAACAAGTGACACCACACAGAGACAGACGGGAGAGGGAGACCAGCTCCCTGCCGGGACTCACCATGGTGGTTCCGGCCTACAACGAGGTGGGGAGCATCGCAGAGACGGTGCAGCGCATCCAGAAGGCACTGGCGGCGCTGCATATCGCCAGCGAACTTATCGTGGTCAACGACGGCTCCACCGACGGCACCGGGGAACTGCTGGAAGAGATCCCGGGGATCCACGTCGTGCACCACCCGCTCAACATCGGCTACGGCAACTCCATCAAGTCGGGCGTGAACCGGGCCCACTACCAGTGGATCGGCATCGTCGACGCCGACGGCTCCTACCCCATCGAGGACCTGCCCCGTTTCGTGGCCGAGATGGAGAAGGGGTTCGACATGGTGGTGGGGCACCGGGCCAACATCGACGACATCGACTGCTTCGCCAAGCGGATCTTCCGCCGCATCTACAAGAAGATCGTGTCGTTTTTGAACGACAGCCGCATCGAGGACCCCAACAGCGGCTTCCGGCTCTTCAAGCGCGAGATCGTCATCAACCTGATGCCCTTTCTGTGCGGCACCTTCTCCTTCACCACCAGCATCAGTATCCTGACCTCGGGGCTCTTCTACTTCGTCAAGTTCATCCCGATCCAGTACTCCAAGCGGGACGGCAAGACCAAGGTGAAGCACCTGCGCGACTCGATCCGGACCATGCAGTTCATCGTGCAGGGGATCGTCTTCTTCAACCCGATCAAGTTCTTCATCATCCTGGCCCTGGCCATGGTGGCCTTCGTCTGCATCCCGGCCATGGTGATCGCGATGCTGCGCATGCCCACCCTGTCGCTCTACTACATGATCTTCGGCGTCGCCGTTTCGCTCATGGTGGGGATGGGGGCGCTCGGCGACATCATCAGGATCTCCTCCTTCAAGCGCACCAACGAGTTCATGTGAGGTAACCGGTGGCGATCCTTGTCTTGCTCCTGAAATGCCTCACCCTCTACCTGGTCGCCCTGGTGCCGCTCTGGCGCCAGTTGCCGGGTTACGACGCCTACCACATCGGCAACATGGCGGGGTACCGCGTGGCGGGGCTCTCGCTGACGCGGGTGTTCTTCGCGGAGACCGGCTTTCCCATCCCGATGCTCTCCCTGTCGCTGCAGTGGGACCTGTTCGGCAACAAGCTGGAGAAGTTCCAGCGCTGCCACGTCCTGTTCATCGCGACGCTCACTCCGCTCGTGTACCTGTTCGCCTTGGGTCTGACCGGCTCGGACTCCGTCGCCCTCGCCGCCGCCTGTCTCTACGGCCTGAGCTTCAGTTTCCCCATCAACCTGAACTGGTTCGTGGAACCGGAGCACTACGAGCTCTTCTTCACGCTTTTTGGGGGGAGCGTCGCGTTCTACGGCGCCTCGACGGGCGCGCTGCCGGTCGTCGCGGCGGGGGGCGTGCTCTTGGGGCTCTCACAGCTCTGCAAGTTCCCGGGGCTGTTGTCGGTCTGGACCTTGGCCTACCTCTGCTATGGCCTCCTCCCGGGGAGGGACGACATGATGATCGTCGCCGGCTGCTACGCGGCCCCGGCGCTGCTCTTCGTGGTCGTGAAGCTCCTTTTGCCCAAACGGCCGATGCAGAAGGTGGCCGCGGAAGGGAACTTCTTCGCGCGCATCTTCGGCTACTACTACTACCGCTATCGGCTCGACCCCAAGGCGTACCTGAAGTCGATGTTCTCCGACCGGGCCCGGGACTACTCGCTGCAGCACCTGCCGCTCATCTTCCTGGCGGCGCTCTTCTTCTTTTTCGGCGACCCCCGCGCGGCGCTCCTCATCGGCTGCGCCATGCTCTTTCTCTGCCTGATCTTCCCGCTCCGGATGACGCTCTGGTACACCCAGTCGCTCACGGTCTTTCTCTGCATCGCGGCGGCCTACGGCATGGGCATCGTGGTCAGCGCGGGGTCGGGGCTGGCGCTCATCCTGTTCACCGCGACGGTACCGCTCTGCGGCGCCGCCATCGTGCGCTACCCGTACTTCAAGCGGCTCTTTCTCCCTTCGGGCTCCAACGCCTCGCCGCTCACCGACATCGCCGCCTTCATGGCGCGCCTGTTGAAACCGGAAGAGTCCTGGCTCTTCAACGTCAACAACGGCTACTCCAACGTCTACCTGATGGCCGGACGCGGCTTCACCGGCTTTTTCTGCCACGTGCTCATGGGGGCCTACGGGCCGGGCAAGATCAACCTCGACCTGATGCCCCCCAACCTGTACCAGGAGGGGGCCGACATCGTGGCCGCCTTCTGCACCAGCCCCCCGACCTACGTGGTGCAGTCGCCGCACGAGTACCCGATCCTGAACCTGTTCTACCTGGAAGTGGCCTGCGGGGTTAGCTACGACATCGTCGACCTCTCCGACAACTTCGTGCTGTACCGGCTCGCCCCCGGGGTGACGCCGCACCCTTTCGACCCCGACAAGTACGACGCCCGCCTCCTCTTCGACGGCGAGGCGGGGCGGCGCATGATGATGTCCGCCGTCAGCACGCATCATAACCGGATGGCACTGAGAGCCGCCGCACCGAGGTAAAGGAATGACCATCCAGGAACTCCTGAGCAAGAACGCACCACTGAAAAACTGCCACGCCGGGCGACGCGCCTTCGTGATCGGCAACGGCCCGTCGCTGGCGAGCCAGGATCTCTCCCACCTGGCGGGCGAGGTCACCATCGTGGCGAGCTGGTTCCACAACCACCCGCTGGCCACCCTGATCCGCCCTGGCTACTGGGTGCTCGCCGACCCGGCCGGCTGGGACCGCCCGGACCAGCCCTTCCTGCCGGCAATCAACCACGTGAAATCGCTCAACATCCATACCCGGCTCTTCGTGCCGAGCGCCGGCTACCAGTACTACAGCAACCTGAACAACGGGCCGCTCATCGAGACCCACTTCTACCACTTCGACTACACCAGGCTGGACCACGACGTGATCGACTTCACCCAGCCGGTCCCCCCCTACTCCCAGAACGTGGTGCTCTCGAGCCTGATGCTCGCCTTCTACATGGGGTGCGACCCGGTTTACTTCATCGGCTGCGACCACGATTTCCTGGCCATCACCAAGGAGAGCTACGCCAACCACAAGGAGGAGCACTTCTACTCGGAGTCCCAGCCGGCGCGCTACGACCTGGAGTTCGAGTGGCTCGAGTTCGAGGCGTGCATGAACCGGCTGCGCGACCAGTACCAGAGGCTCGCCCACTACGCCAGGCGCTGGGGGCACAACGTCTTCAACGCCACCAAGGGGGGCTGCCTGGAATACTTCCCGCGCGTGGAGTTCGAGTCACTGTTCGTCCCCGCCCCGGCGAAGGGCGCCGCGAAGGGGCCCGGACTGGAGCAGCGCGCCCTTTTAGAGGGGGCCATGGCGCTCATCGATTCGGGCAACGCGGCCGCCGCGCTCGCCATCATCGACGAGGCGCTGCGGCGCAACATCAACCAGAGCCAGAGGATCGACGGGCTGTCGCTGTTGAAGGCGCACTGCCTCACCTGTCTCGGGCAGCCGCGCGAGGCGCTCATCTGGGCGCGTCAGGACTACCACTGCAACCCGGGCAACCGCGACCACGCGCTGCCGCTCATCAACCGCCTGGAAGCGCTGCTGGCGTAAGAAAGAACCAGAATTAGCGATTCTCTCCCCCATTCCCCTCTCCCCTGGGAGAGGGTGCCCGGAGGGGGGGTGAGGGAGTCGCCACGCAAGCATCAGATCATCTGACAACAACGCCCGCACCCTGACCCTCTCCTGGGGGAGAGGGGATTTGGAAAGATAAAGGAGACGCACCATGAAATTCCCCGCCGCCCCTGACGTCCCCGGCTGCATCGAAGAGCTGGTCCGGGACAACCCCGCCGCGCACTGCTGCTCCGTCCGGGTCAAGGGAACCTGGCAGGAGTTCTCGCGCCGGGAGTTCTGGGACCGGGTCTGCCACTACGCCGGCCTGTTCGCCCCGCTGCCGCACCAGAGCATCGTGCTGTTCGTGAAGCAGCTCGACATACACCTTCTGGCCGCCTACATCGGCGCCATGAAAGCCGGGCACCTCCCGGCACAGATCAGCTACCCCTCCTCCAAGGTGAACCCGGCGGAATACGGCAAGAAGCTCGGGCACATCCACGAGATCACCCGTTTCGGCGCGGTCTTCACCGACCAGGAAGGGGAGCACCTGTTCGAGCAGTTCGGGTCGCTCCCCATCTTCACCCCCGGCTCCGCTGCGGAGCCGTCGGACGAGGACTTTTCGCGCGCCAACGAAAACGCCCTGGTGCAGTTCTCCTCCGGCTCCACCGGGATGCAGAAAGGTGTGGTGCTGACCCACGAGGGGGTGGTTGAGCACATGAAGAGCTACGCCGCCACCCTGCGCCTCACCGAAGGGGACGCCATCGCCACCTGGCTGCCGCTGTACCACGACATGGGACTGATCGCCTGCTACCTGATGCCGCTCATGACCGGGATCCCCTTCTACCAGATCGACCCCTTCGACTGGATCATGCAGCCCGACCTGTTGCTGCAGCTCGTCGAGGAGCGCCGCCCGACCATCTGCTTCCTCCCCAACTTCACCTACCAGGTGCTGGCCCAGAAGGGGAAAGTGCGCGACCTCTCCAGCGTCCGGCTCTGGATCAACTGCTCCGAGCCGGCGCGCGCCAAGAGCCACGCCATGTTCGCGGAGCGCTTCCCCACCGTCAAGCCGGAGTCGCTCACCGTCTGCTACGCACTGGCCGAGAACACCTTCGCGGTCTCCCAGACCCTCCCCTGGAGCGGCAACTCGACCAGGGTGCACCCGGCCCGCAACGTCCTCTCCTGCGGCAAACCGATCCCCGGGGTCGAGGTGCGCATCTTCGACCCGATGGAAAGCGGCGACGGCGAGGTGGGCATCCGCTCCCCGTTTTTGTTCCACCGTTTCCTGGACGGGACGCGCCCCTTGCGCGACGGATTCTGCCTGACCGGCGACCTCGGTTTCCTGGACGAGGATGGCGAGGTCTACATCACCGGCCGCAAGAAGGACATCCTCATCGTGCACGGCAAGAACATCTATCCCCAGGACGTGGAATACGTCGCCTCCGAGGTGCCGGGGGTCTACTCCGGGCGCACCGTCTGCTTCGGCGTCTGGGACGACGAGCTGGGGACCGAGGAACTGTACGTGGTGGTGGAACGGGTCCCGAATGCCACCCCGACGCCGATCAAGATCGCGGTGCAGAAGGCGGTCATGGAGGAGGTGGGGACCGTCCCCAAGAGGGTCGAGGTGGTCGAGCACATGACGCTGGTGAAGACCTCCAGCGGCAAGATCTCCCGGGCCCGCAACAAGGAACTCTACCTGAACAAAGGATTCAGCCTTTTATGATAGTAGTCGGCAACAGCAACGTGAACACCTTCAAGCAGCAGGGACTGGTGACCCTGGCCGGCGCCGAGCAGGTCAGCGTCATATGGGTCGGTGCGCTCACCGCCCCGGACTTCTACAACGGGCACCCCGCCGGGCACAAGGTGCGCGAGCTCTTCGCCGAACACCGCGATGAGTGGAAGTTCCTGAGCCTCGGCATCCACGACATCTACGACCTCTGCGGCGCCGCCTCGCAATTCCAGCTGAACAACGCGCTCAGGGCGCTGCAGCAGCTCTACGAGCAGCTCTTCACCGAACTCTCCCGCTTGGGCAGGTTCGGCTGGCTGGTCTTTCCGCAGCCGGCGCACGAACTCACCTTCCCAGGCGTCTCCCCGGACGAGGTACTTCAGATCGCGCGCACCTTCAACTCGCACATGAAACAGTGGTGCGCCCAGGCCGGGGTCGCGGTCATCGACCCGGCGGACCGCATCCTCGGGGAGGACGGCACCCCCCTGCCGCACCTGTTGCAAAAGGACGGCATCCACCTGAACGTGCAGGCGGCGCGCTGCTACCTGGACGACATCGCCCAGCTCACCGGCATCTCGCTCGAATTCCAAAGCGATACACCCCCATTCGAGCCGGCGGACGAGCCGGAGTCCTTCGTTTCGCTGTTGTTGAACGCGCTGGACATGCCGCACCAACGGCAAGGGGGGCTCGCCGGGCTGGAAGACAGGCTCCTCGACTTCGTGGCGGAGTTGTTGCGCGGCAAGGGGCTCGAGCTCGACATCGACGCGGAAACGGAGCTGGTCGACTCGGGGCTCCTCGACTCGCTGAACCTGGTGGAGACCTACACCTTCGCGGTGAACAGCATCGGCATGGAGATCGTCTACGACGTGGACCTGCGCACCCTGGACACGGTGGGGAAGATCTGCCGCTTCCTGGAGGAGCAGGCGCAGGGGGGGCCGGAGCCGGAAGGGCCGACCTTCGAGGACTTCATCACCTCCATGCGCGGCGACCTCGCCGATCCCGCCCGGCGCGAGGCGATCCTCGCCGCCGACAGCCGCATCGCGGCGCTGCCGCAGGCCAGGGTCCAGGAGTTCATCCGGCACTTCGAGGTGGTCTCCTACAGCTTCAACTGCAACTACGGCATCATCTACTTCTGGCTCTCCTTCTTCGCCGCCCAGAACCGCAACTACGCGACGGCGCTGGAACTCCTGAAGCACGGCAGCAGGAGCGACCTGGTCTACCCGGTGCGCGGCGAGCACGTGCGCTACTACCGGGAGCGCTGGGAGCAGCTCCAGGAAATGACGCAGAGCCCGGCGCCGCGCCCCGCCGCACCCACCCGGCCGCGCCTCTCCGTGGTGATCCCCTCCTACAACTACGGCCACTTCCTCAAGGACTGCCTGGAGTCGATCCTGTCCCAGGGGTACCCGAACCTGGAGCTGATCATCCTGGACGGAGGCTCCAGCGACGACACGGTCGAGGTGATCCGGCGCTACGAGAAGCACATCGCCTACTGGCGCAGCCATAAGGACGCCGGCCAGTACGCCGCCATCGAGGAGGGGCTGAACCGCGCCACCGGCGAGATCATGACCTGGCTGAACGCCGACGACATGTTCCACCCCGGCGCCTTCGACGCGGCCGGCCGCATCTTCGCCGAATGCGCCGAGGTGGAGTGGCTCATGGGGCGCCCCAACAGCTTCGACGAGCAGGGGAGACAAAAGCACATCCTCTCCTACCTCCCCCTCAACTCCCGGGCCAAGTACCTGGCAGACCAGGAGTTCATCCAGCAGGAAGGGGTGTTCTGGCGCCGCGGCCTGTGGGAGAGAAGCGGGGCCTGCATCGACAAGACCCTGCCGCTGGCCGCCGACCTGGAACTGTGGGCCCGCTTCTTCAGGAGCGCGCGCCTCTTCTCCGTCGACATGATGCTCGCCGGCTTCCGCGACCACCCGCTGCAGAAATCCAAGGACAAGGCGGGCTACACCGCCGAGGCGGACCGGGTGCTCGCCCGCGAGCGCGAGCTTTTCGCCGCCGAGAAGACGCCCTTCAACCCGCCGGCGCCGCTCCCCATACTGATCCAGGGCGACCGGGTGATCCTGTGACTCTCTCCATGTCGAAGAAATACCTGGTTTCCGCCATCGTCTCCACCTACGACTCCGAGCGCTTTTTGCGCGGCAAGCTCGAGGACCTGGAGGCGCAGACCATCGCCCCCGAGCTGGAGATCATCGTCATCGACTCCGCCTCGCCGGGAAACGAGGGCGCCATCGTGGCGGAGTTCCAGGCCCGCTACGACAACATCCGGTACCTGCGGACCGGGAAGCGCGAGACCGTCTACCAGGCCTGGAACCGCGGCATCCGCATGGCGACCGGCGAGTTCGTCACCAACGCCAACACGGACGACCGGTTGAGGCACGACGCCTACGAGATCCTGGTGCGCGCCTTGCGGGAGCGCCCGGAGTGCGTGCTCGCCTACCCGGACATGCGCATCACCAAACAGGAGAACGCCACCTTCGAGCGGCACGAGTCCTTCGGCTTTCGCGACTGGCCCGAATTCAACCGGCTGAACCTCCTGGAGCTCTGCTGCGTCGGCCCCTTCCCGCTCTGGAGAAAAGCGCTGCACGACGACATCGGCTACTTCGACGAGCGTTTCAAGAGCGCCGCCGATTACGAACTGTGGCTGCGCGCGGCGCTCAGGCGCGACTTCGTCCACGTCCCGCAGTTCCTCGGGCTCTACTGGCTTTCCGAGGAGACCGTGTCCCGCAAGGGGGATCTCCCCACCTTGGAGTACCTGGAGGTGCAGAAGGAATACCGCCCCCGCTTCGCACCGCTCGCCCCCCCGCCGATGGAACTGGAGCCCCACGAGTGGCAGCAGTTCCAGACCCTCTCGGCGCTGCTGGAGGCCGGGGAGGGAGCCATACTCCCGGAGTTGGAGCGCTTCAGCGAGTTGCACCCGCGCGCGCCCCGCTTCCACCTGGAACTGGCCCGCATCTTCTACAAGAAGGGGGAGATCGGCTACGCCAAGAAGTACTTCGAAAAGGCCGCCATCATCGACCCCGGCAACGAGACCTACCGGGACGCCCTCCTTTCCTTCCTGAAAAGCGAGCTCTACCAGGCGCTGCAGCACCAGACCGCGTTCGTGGCGGCGAACCCGGACGACCTGGAGGCCCACCTCTGCGCGGGGATGATCCTCATACTCATGGAGCGCTACCAGGCGGCCCTGCCGCACTACCGCCGCGCCCTGGAGATCAACCCGGACAGCGCGCCCGCCCGCGAGAACATCGCCTTCCTGGAGCGGGAGCTCCGCCCCAAGGTGCACCCGCTCACCTCGATCGTGGTGGCGGCCGGCGACAACGCCGCCTGCACCCGCGAGTCCCTGGAGAGCATCGAGCGCCATACCCCGGAGCCGCACGAGGTGATCCTGGTGTTCCGAGGCGGCGACGACGCCGCGCTCGCTGAACTGCAGGAGTTCTGCACCGGGCACAGCGGCCACCTCCTCATCGACTGCGGCGGGCGCTCCCCCGCGGCCGGCTTCGGCGCCGGCCTGCGCGAGGCGGTCGGGAGGGAGCTGGTCCTCATGCAGGGGGACGTGGTGGTGACCCGGGGGTGGCTGGCGCGGATGCTGGACACACTCGCCCGGGAGCAAAAGGCCGGCCTGTGCGGCCCCATGACCAACCGGGCGCCCGGGCTCCAGGGGAAGGTGGCCTGCGACTACCGGAACCTCGCCGGGCTGGAGAGCCGCGCCGAGACCTTCGCCGGGGACCACTACGGCCGCCGCATCGCCGTGCCGCGCCTGGCGGGCTTTTGCCTGCTGTTCTCGCGCGAGCTTTTGGACGAGGTCGGCGAGCCGGACGGCAGCTTCGCCTCGGACGCCTGGGGCGAGGATTATTCGCTGCGCGCGGCGCTCAAGGGGTACGGCTGCATCGTCGCCGGTGACGTCTTCGTGCACCGCTACGGCAGCCCCGACGACGATTTCCTACTGCGCCGGGAGCGACCGCTCCTGGAGCGGAAGTGGGAGCCGGGGGCCCTGGCGCCGGAGCTGGCCGCGCGTCTGTTCAGGCACCGGGCGGCGGTCGAGGGGACCCGGCTGGCCCGCGCCGGGAGGCTCAAGCAGGCGGTGGACCTCATGATTGAACAGGGGGTGCACCTGGCCGACGGTGACCCCGCCCCCTACCTCGCCCTGGCCCGGGTGCTTTCCGAGGCGGGGCAGACCCGCGAGGCGCTGGAGGTGCTCACCCACGTCCCGCCGGGAGAGGCGCAGGCGACGCACCTGTTGCGGGCGCGCTGCCACGAGGCCGCCGGGGAGCGCGACCTGGCGCTCTCCGAGCTGGAGCGGGCCGCCGCACTTGATGACCAGGCGCCCGAACTCCTCGAGCAGCAAGGGGTGCTGGCGCTGCAGGCGGGCGAGCGGGACCGGGCCGAGGATCTCCTGCGCCGCGTCCTGGTGGCCGATCCCGGCTGCGCCCGGGCCTACTGTGCCCTGGCGGCTATGGTCTGGGAGCGGGGCGAAAGAAAACAGGGGCTGCAACTCGCCGAGCGGGCCTTCCTCCTCGACCCGCTGCAGATCGCCTCGCTCGGCCGCTACCACGAATTCGCCACCGCGCTCGACCTCCTGCCGCGCGAAGAGGAGCGCCTGCGCGACGCCATCGCCCTCTACCCGGAGCACAAGGGACTCTGCTACGGCCTCATCGAACTCCTGATCAGGAGCGCCCGCTACGGCGAGGCGATCCGGGAGATCGAGCGCGCCGCCGCCCGCTTCGGGCTCGACGACTCCGGCATCGACGCCGCCCTGCAGATCCGGGGGCTCGCCGGCGCCCCGTCCCCCGCCGTGAAAGGCACCGGGAGCGTCTCGCTCTGCATGATCGTCAAGGACGAGGCGCACGACCTTGCCGCCGCGCTCGATTCGCTGCGCGGCCTGGCCGACGAGCTGGTCGTGGTGGACACCGGCTCCACTGATCGGACCCGCGACATCGCCCGCATCTTCGGGGCCCGGCTGTTCGAGTTCCCCTGGACCGGGAGCTTCGCGGATGCCAGGAACTTCTCGCTGGCCCAGGCGGCAGGGGACTGGATCCTGGTGCTGGACGCCGACGAGGTGCTGGCCCCCACCGACCTCGGCCCGCTCGCCGACCTGGCCCGCAAGGGTGGGCGCATCGCCTACTCCTTCACCACCAGGAACTACACCGAAGAACTGGCCCGGCGCGGCTGGGTCGCCAACGGCGGCGAGTACCCGGAACAGGAGCGGGGGCGCGGCTGGACCGGCAGCGACAAGGTGCGCCTGTTCCCGAACCTCCCGGCGCTGCGCTTCGAGGGGGCGGTGCACGAGCTTTTGGAGCTCTCCCTGCTCCGTGAGGAGATCCCGATCCACGCCTGCGACGTGCCGGTGCACCACTACGGCAAGCTGGACCAGGCGGGAAACCGCGCCAAGCAGGAGCTGTACTATCGGCTGGGGCTGCAGAAGCTCGAGGAGACCGGCACCAGCCACGAGGCGCTGGCGGAACTCGCGCGCCAGGCCACGGAACTCGGGCTCACCGGGGAGGCGGAACAACTCTGGCAGCGGCTGCTCCGGGTCAAGCCCGACCATGCCGAGGCCTACTTCAACCTGGGCTACCTGTACTTGTGCTCGGGGGATTACCCGCAGGCGCAGGCCCACGCCGCGAGGGGGGTCGAGCTCGCCCCGGAACTCAAGGAGGCCACCTTCAACCTGGCCAAGTGCGAGCTCTACCTGGGGCAGACCTCGGCGGCGCTCGCGCGCTGCCGGGCCATGCTGCAGAAGTGGCCCGACTACCCGGCGGCCCGCTCGCTCTGCGCGGTCTGCCTGCTGCTCCAAGGGGACCGCGCCGGGGGGGAGGCCGAGGTGGCGCGCCTGGCGGCACAGGGCTTTGACTGCGGCGATTTCCTGAACGAATACGCGGGCGGATTGCAGCGAGGCGGCTTGCAGCATTTGGCCGCCCCTCTTGCCGACCTGGCGGCGCGGCTCCAGGCGGGGGGACGGCCATGACCGAGTCACAGAGTCTGAAGGAGCTCTTCGCGGCGGCCAACGCCCTGTTCGCCTCCGGCGACCTTTCCCGCGCCGCCGAGCGCTACCGGCGCGTGCTGCAGCTCGATCCCTATTTCGCCCAGGCCAGCTTCAACCTGGGCTGCACCCTGGAGCGGCTCTGCGGTCCCGGCGAGGCGCTCCCCCACTTCGAGCGGGCGGCGCAGCTCGTCCCGCAGTGGAGCGAGGCGCACGGCAACCTCGGTTTCGCGCTGGCGCGGGTGGGGCGCATGGAGGAGGCGGCGGGCGAACTCCAAGAGGCCTGCCGCCTGGCGCCCGACCACGCCGGATACCGCAACAACCTGGGGCTCGCCCTGAGCGCGCTCGGGCGCGGCGAAGAGGCGCAGGCGAGTTTCCAGGAGGCGATCCGCCTCGATCCCCGCTACCCGGAACCGCACAGCAACCTCGCCATCCTCTACGAGCGCTTCGGCAACGGCGCCGCCGCCATCGAGTCGCTGCGCCAGGCGCTGAGGCTCCGCCCCGACTACCCCGAGGCGCACCACAACCTGGCCAACGCGCTCAAGTCGCAGGGGCGCCACGAGGAGGCCATCGCCCATTACCGCGAGGCGCTCCGGCTCAAGCCCGATTACCTGGAGGCGCAGAGCTCGCTCCTCTTCGCCCTCCTCTACGGCACCCACGTCGCGGAAGAGACCGTCTTCGCCGAGCACGCCGCCTTCGGCGCCTCGCAGCGCCGCGCGGTGAAGCCCCACGCCAACGTCCCCGACCCGGACCGGGTCCTCACCATCGGCTACGTTTCCGCCGACTTCCGGGAGCACGCCGTCGCCCGCTTCATCGCCCCGGTCCTCTCCCACCACGACCGGAGCCGCTTCCGGGTCCTGTGCTATTCCAACGTCGCGGTCCCGGACGGGAAGAGCTCGGAGCTCGCCGAGCGGTGCGACCGTTTCGTCAACATCGCCGGGCTCCCCGACGACCAGGCGGAAGAGCTGCTGCGCGAGGACGGCATCGACATCCTGGTCGACCTTTCCGGCCACTCCGCGGGGAACCGCCTGCCGCTCTTCGCCCGCAAGCCGGCGCCGGTGCAGGTCACCTGGATCGGCTATCCCTTCAGCACCGGGCTCACCGGCATCGACTACCGCATCAGCGACGCCATCTGCGATCCTCCCGGCGAGACCGAGCGCTACCACAGCGAGGAGCTGATCAGGCTCCCGGGCACCTTCTCCTGCTTCGCGCCCCCCGGGGATGCCCCGGCCGTCGCACCGCTCCCCTGCCTCGCCTCCGGGGGGATCACCTTCGGCTCGTTCAACAACCCGGCGAAGATCACCGGCGAGACCCTGGCCATGTGGGGCGACGTGCTGCGCGCGGTCCCCGGCTCACGGCTCCTGCTCAAGGGATACTCGCTCGCCTGCCCGCAGGGGCGGCAGCGCTTCCTCGACGCCTTCACCGCGGCCGGGATCGACAGCGAACGGCTGGAACTCATCGGCAACACCCCGTCCTACCGGGATCACCTCGCGCTCTACGGCAGGGTCGATATCGCCCTGGACACCTTCCCCTACAACGGCACCACCACCACCTGCGAGGCGCTCTGGATGGGGGTCCCGGTGGTGACGCTCGCCGGCTCCACGCATCGCTCCCGCGTCGGCGCGACCCTTCTGCACAGCGTCGGGCTGGACGCCCTCGTCGCCCACGACGGTCGCAGCTTCGTGCAGATCGCCCACGCCCTGGCGCTGGACCGGCACCGGCTGCGTGGACTCAGGGAGACGCTGCGCGCCACCATGGCCGCCGCCTCGCTCACCGACGGCGCCGGCTTCACCAGGGGACTGGAACAGGAACTGCTGGCCGCCTGGGGGAGATGGTGCCGCCGCCACGTCCCTCCCGCAGCGGACCCGAAACAGGAGGGGCTCGACCTGTTGCGCGAGGGGAGGCTCGACGCCGCTCTGCGGCGCTTCCTCGAGCCGCTGCGCGCGGGCGACAAGTCGACCCTCACCGAGATCCAGGACACCCTGAACGCCCAGACCGCCACCGACCAGGCGCGCGCCCTGACGCGCGAGGAGGGACGGGAAGAGGAATCCCCCGCCGAGGGGATCGCCAGCGAAACCCTGGCCGAGTGCGCCGAGCTTCTCGGCAGCGCGGGGTTCGTCACCCCCGCCGACCTGATCTGCCGCTACCTCGGGGACCGCGGCTACCAGAGTCCCCGCGTGAGCCGTACCCTCGGCGCGGTGGCCCTGGCCATCGGACAGCCGGGCGCCGCGGCGGCCGCGCTCTCCCGCGCCCTGGAACAGGGGGACGACTCGCGCGCCACCCGCATCCTCCTGGTGAAGGCACAACAGGCGGCCGAGCTTCCACCGCAGCGGCCACAGGGTGAGCGTCTGCTGCTCATCAAGGCCTGGGGCTACGGCTTCTGGAGCGACGTGAACCACGTGCTGGGGCAGCTCCTCGCGGCCGAGATGACCGGGCGCTCGCCGGTGGTGCATTGGGGCACCAATTCCCTTTTCAGCGACGATCCGCTGGAGAACGCCTTCAACAACTTCTTCGAGCCGGTCTCGCAGGTCACCATCAACGACGTGATCTCGCGCCGGCGCAGCTTCTACCCCCCCAAGTGGCAGCGCGACAACGTGCGCCACGAGAACCTGGCCAAGTTCGACGGTCCCTGGTCCCGCTGCTCCGCGCTCTGGAACCTGGAACGCAACGAGGAGGTCGTGGTGAGCGACTTCCATTACGCGGTCAACGACCTCGCCCCCTGGATCCCCGCCGGTCACCCGCTGCACGGACGCTCCACGGAGGAGATCTACCTCTACCTGTTCGACCGCTACCTGAAGGTGCAGCCCCGCATCCTGGAGCGGGTGGAGGCGTTTTACCGCCAGCAGCTGGCGGGCGCGCCGGTCGTCGGGCTGCACGTGCGGGGGGGGGACAAGGTGGGGGAGGACCCGGGGCTCGCCAGGCTGAACGCCCTCTACCTCCCGGAGTTGGAGCGGCTTTTGCGCGAGACGCCGCAAGCCCGCATCTTCCTGAGCACCGACGACGACCGGATCCTGGCCCGCTACCGGGAACGCTTCGGCAGCCGGCTCGTCTACACCGTCTCAACCCGCACCGCGAACGTGCAGGGGGTGCACTACCAGAAGCAGGCGAGCCGGCGGGCACTGGGGGAAGAGGTGCTCATCGACACCCTCCTCGCCGCGCGCTGCGACCGCTTCCTGGGCAACGGCCTCTCCAACGTGTCGCTGGCCGTGGCGCAGATGAGGCGCTGGACGCCCGGGACCTGCCGGCTCTTCGGCACCCGGCTCGACTACCTGCGCCAGCTCACCCTGTACCGGAGCTGACATGAACCAGGAGCACTCGGGGCAGGCACAGCTCAAATACGTGGAGCTTCTCCTGCGCAAGGGGATGCAGGAGGAGGCGCGCGCCCGGCTCGAGGAGCTGGTGCGGCAGGAGCCTCCTTCCGCCGCGGCCTGCTACCTACTCGCGGTGCTCAAGGGGGAGGACGGCCAGGCGCGGGAGGCGGCCGGCTTGCTGGCCCGGACCCTGAGCCTGGAGCCGGAGAACACCAAGGCCCTCAACGCCCTGGGGGGCGCGCTGCGGCAACTGGGGCAGCTGGAGCGGGCGGCGGCCGCCTTCGCACAGGCGCTGCGCATCGAACCGGGCTTCGGCGAGGCACGCATCAACCTCGCCCTCCTTTTGAAGGAGGCGCTGCGCTTGACCGAGGCCGAGGCGCTGCTGCGCGCAGGGGTCGAGCTGGCACCCGGCTCGGTGCGCCTCGCCTACAACCTCGCCAACGTGCTGCACGCGCAGGGGAGGAGCCTGGAAGCGGTGGCGGCCTACCGGGAGACGCTGCGCCTCGACCCGGACCACCTGGACGCCCGGCAGAACCTCCTCTTCGCCCTGCACTACGCGCCGCAGTTCACCAGGCGCGGGATCTACGCCGAGCATCTGAAGGCTGCGCGCAGCCGTCCCTTCCGCCCCAACCGCCAGACAGTGGACCGTCCCCATCGCGGCGGCCGCATCAGGGTCGGCTACCTCTCCCCGGACTTCCGGGGACACGCGGTGGCGAGCTTCATCGAGCCGGTGCTCAAGCAGCACGACCGCGACCGCTTCGAGATCTTCTGCTACGCCAACGTCCCCGCTCCCGATGCGACCACCGGGCGCCTCAGGGAACTTTGCGATCAGTGGCGCGACATCCACGGCATGGCCGACCACAACGCCGCGGCCCTCATCGCCGGCGACGGCATCGACATCCTCGTCGACCTGGCCGGGCACACCTCCGGCAGCCGGCTCCCCGTCTTCTGTCATCGTCCCGCCCCCATCCAGGTCACCTGGATCGGCTACCCCGACACTACCGGGCTGAAGGAGATGGACTACCGCATCACCGATGCGCTCGCCGACCCCCCCGGGATCGAAGACCGCCTGCACAGCGAGGTGCTGCTCAGGCTCCCCGCTCCTTCTGCTGCTACGCCCCCCCTGCCGAGGCCCCGGAGATCGCCCCTCCCCCCTGCGGCGCCAACGGCTACATCACCTTCGGCTCGTTCAACAACCTCTCCAAGGTGACCCCGGAGGTGATCGCGCTCTGGAGCCGCGTGCTGCGCGCCGTCGGCGACTCGCGCCTGCTCCTGAAGGCGAAGCCGCTGGCGGACCGGGGGGTGCGCCAGCGCATCCTGGAGCAGTTCCTGGAGCAGGGGGTGGCGGCCGAGCGCATCGAGCTGGACCAGGGACAACCCGGCACCCGGGAGCACCTGGAGCAGTACCAGCGCGTGGACATCGGGCTCGACACCTTCCCCTACAACGGCACCACCACGACCTGCGAGGCGCTCTGGATGGGGGTACCGGTGATCTCCCTCGCCGGCGACCGCCACTGTTCGCGCACCGGCGCGAGCCTGCTCACCAACTGCGGGCTGGCCGACCTGGTGACGACCAGCGAGGCGGCCTACGTCGACATGGCGCGGCAGGTGGCGCGCGACCGGGAGACGCTACGGGAGTTCCGGGCGGGTGCCCGGGAAAGGATGCGGCGCTCGCCGCTTCTGGACGCGGCCGGCGTCACGCGGGAACTGGAGGGGGTGCTGGCGGAGCTTTGGGCGACGTCGCGCGAAAAGCTAGCCACGGAGGAAATCTGAGAACTTCTGAGGGAACCTAACGTCTTTGGGTTTACCCCAAAGTGTCGTGCTTGTGTTTTTAGGCTTTCTCGGATTTCCTCAGATTTTCTCCGTGGCTGATGGTTTTGGTTTCGAGGTTTTGATGTTCTGCTTGGGCGGGATGATGCGGGCGCGCGGGGATAGCGACGCGTGAGAACGTGAGCGAGGGGGACCACCCTGTGGCAATCCCCCTCGAAGATCAGCTGCTTCGGCGACTAACCCGCGTTCTCGGGGTTGGTCCGCAAGCCCGCGGCGATGTTGAAGTTGATGTCGATGACGATGGAGAGCTTTTCCGCGGTCGGGAAAGCCATCACCTCGAAGAACCTCTTGTCCACGAACAGGCTCAGGTTCAAGAGGTCCTCGCGCAGCTTCTTGGGCATCGGGTGGTTGGGCTCGGTCAGCTCGGCCTGGAAGAAGCTCCAGACCTTCTGGTTGTACTTTATCGCCTCCAGCATCTTGGCTTCGCGGTCCGGGGCATCCCAGTTTTCCTGGACGGCCTTGAGCATCAGCCCCGCCTTGGTCAGCACGGAGGCTTCGAGCTCGCGTCCCGACATGCTCTCCTTCTGGATACCGACGTACTCCTTGATCGCGTTGTTAGTTTGCATTTTTCAGTAGCTCCTCTTCGTACTCGATGAGATTCTTCGCAAGTTTGAGTGCCTGGTAGTAGTTCCCGGCCTCTATCCGTTCGTTCAACTGCTCGATGTAGCTCCTGGTGCTCGGGGCCGCCTTCAGTATCTCGGCCGCCAGTTCCGAGTACGCCTTGACGTAGTTCGGGACGTTCGGCTCGTCGATATACATGAGCTGGATGGTGAAGTAGACCCTCTTGCAGGGCGTGGTGGTGTCCTTTTCGCCCAGGATGTCCTTTTCGCGCAGTATGGGGACCGTGTTCTCGATGAAGAGAACCGTCCCCTTGCCGCCGTTTCTGACCACGGCGCCGCCTACGATCAGCCGCTCGTTGCTCTTCAAGGTAATTTTCAGGGACATGTCGGTTAACTCAACCCTTTCAGGAATTGAGGGTGCTGTTGCGCCACCCCCTGAGTTACCGATTCTGCAAATTGCTGGCCAATCTCGGCACTTTTTTCTGCCGCGCGCGATTCGCTGGCGATGGGCTCCGAAACCTGTGTTTCCGGGCCCTTGGGCGCGGAGAAGATGCTGGCGAAACGCCCGTCGGCCACAAACGAGGTGGTCCCGGCGGCAATGTCGCCGCGCAGCGCCGTCAGCGACTGCGCCGCCGCGTCAAGTTTGTCCACGTGGTCAGCAATTTGACTGTCGTCCGCATTCATACCGAGCGGCTCGGGAAGCGCCACCTGCTTGCGGGCCTCGACGATGGAAGGAGGGGGAGGAAGAGTGAGCTGGTCGATCTCCTTGCGAAGCGCCGTGTAGCTTCTCAGGAGCCTGACCCTTTCCTTGTCTTGCGGTGCGAAGGGAGGAAAATTTTTAACTATCGTTTCCAGAGGTTCCTTCAGCTTGTCAATCTTTTGACCCAGATCCTGGGCCGCCTTGTCCGTCTCCCTGATGGCGGCTGCGGCGCTGTTTTGCCGCTCGTTTTGCAGGCGGATACCCGCCAGCCTGCGGTCTCCCTGCCCGGAAAAGAGCACCTGGTCTGTGATTGCGGGGTCTTCGGCTTTCTGCTTTTCTGGTTGGGGATTTTGGACAGAGCTGGAGAGGGAGGTGAGTTGGGGAGAGGAACTGCTGACTGAAACGCTCTCGGGTTGCAGTCGATCTATTAACATATGCTACCCCCTCTGAAGAGGGCTTGCGGAGCGGGTTACCCCGCTCCGCAAAGCTAGGGTTAGAACAGTCTGAGTACTGCCTGGGCTGCCTGCGAAGACATCGAGAGCGAGGTGGTACCCAAGCTCTGACGGGTCTGCAGCATCAGCATGTTGGCACCTTCCTGGTTCATGTCGGCCAGGGTCAGGTTGTCAGCACCGGTCTGCAGCGTGTTGATCATGGAGTCGGTGAAGTTCTGACGGGTGGTGATGATGTTCAGGTTCGCCGCCAGGGTCTGGGTGTTCGACCTGAGGGTCGAGATCGCCGTATCCATCTTCGCCGTGTCGGTGGTGATGTCGGAGTTGGTAGCCCAGCTGCCGCTGGCGCCGCTGAGGCTCAGGCCGCTTGCGTTGCCGAGGAAGCCGACGACGTTGAGGCTGGAGCTCGCATCTTCGTTGAAGTTTACGGTCAGGGTGTTGGTGGAGCTCAGCAGGTTCAGACCACGGTAACCGGAGTCAGAGGAGATGTTGTCGATCTGGCTACGAATGGTGTCGTACTGGGTGGCCAGTTTCGACCTGGTGCCGGTGTCGCTGGTGGAAAGGGCGGATTGCGCGATACCTTTTGCTGCGTTGATCAGGCCGGTGATGGCGGTGATACCTGCATTGGTAGCCGAAACCGTCTGAACCGCCTCGGCCATGCCGTCCTTACGGTCGGCGAGGTCGCTGGCGCGCTGGTTGGCGTTCTGTGCTGCGAAGTAGTTGGTCGGGTTGTCCAGAGCGCTGTTGACCTGCTTGCCGGAAGAGAGCCTTTCCTGGGTCCTGTTCAGGAGCTTGCTGGTCGATTGGAGGTTGAGAAGGTTGGTCCTCATGCCTGCGGTGAGAGAGATGTCGCTAGTTGCCATGGTACTTCTCCTTTTCTGGGTGTTTGCCGGCATTCTTGCCGGGTTGAAAACCGTGCCGATGCTGTCTTCTTCACTATCGGGCATCCTGCCCTACGGCGAGTAACTGATGAATTTCACCCCCTCATCGCCGGCGCGTCCTGCGCGTTTGTAAAGAATATCGACACGGCGGCCCCAGAACTTTAACGGAAAAGCGCCACCTTACGATTATTTTTGTCAAATTATTGGCAGCTCAACCTCTCTTGCAGGGCGGCACGGATCCGCCCCATCACGCCGGGCCAGTCGCCGGGGCGCCCCTGCCGGAAGATGCGCATGGCGGGGTACCAGGGGGAGTCCTCGCGCTCGGCGAACCAGCGCCAGTCGCATGAGTAAGGGAGGAGGAGCCAGACCGGCATCCCCATGCCGCCGGCCAGGTGCGCCGCCGCCGTGTCCACCGTGACGAGCAGGTCGAGCCCGGCCAGGATGGCGGCGGTGTCGCCGAAGTCCTTGATCTGCGGCGCGAGGTCGACGGCGGGGAGGAGGTCCGGATCCGGGGCCTCGCCCAGCTGCAGGGAATAAAATATCACACCCGGCATATCGGCAAGAGGGGCGAACTCCTTGAACGGGCAGGCGCGGTTTCTGGGAAGCGGCCCCCCGCGCCAGACCAGCCCGACCTTGAGCGTCGCCCCCTCCTCCAGCATGAGGCTCCAGAGCGCGGCGCGCCGCTCCTCGGGGAAGAGGTAGGGGCGCCAGGGAGGCATCTTTTCGAGCGTGGTCCCGAACAGGTGCGGCAGGCTAAGGAGCTGGACCTGCCAGTCGCAGGGCGGGAGCTCGTCTGCCGGCGCGTAGACCGCCGCCACTCCGGGAACCCGCGCCAGGAGGGGCTTGAGCGCCGGGATCTGGCAGCGCACCACCACCCGCCCTCCCCGCTGCGCCACCAGCGGCGCGTACCGGATGAACTGCAGCGTGTCGCCCAGCCCCTGCTCGCACTGCAACAGGATGGTGCGCCCGGAAAGCTCCTCGCCGCGCCAGAGCGGGACGGCGAGCTCCGGTTGGCATCCCGCCAGGCGCCACTCGTACTCGCGCCACCCCTCTTGAAAATCCCCCACCGACAGCAGGCTCAGGGCGAGGTTCCAGTGGGCCTCCGGGTGTTCGGGCGCCAGGCGCAACAGTTCCCGGTAGGTTTCTATGGCCTGCTGCGGCTGCATGAGATCCTGCCAGGCGGTGCCGAGGTTGATGCGCGCCTCCAGGTAGCCGGGGTCGAGCGCGATGGCATGGCGGTACAGATCGACCGCCTGGGCCGGCTCTTCCAGCACCTGCAGGCAGGAACCCAGGTTCACATAGGCGGGGAGGTAGGCCGGGTCGAGTGCGACGGCGCGCCGAAAGAGGGGCTCGGCGTCGTCGTGCTCCGCGCGGCCGACCAGGAGCGTCCCCAGGTTGTTGTAGGCGTCGGCCAACTGCGGCTTCAGCTCCATGGCGCGCCGGTAGCTCGCCTCCGCCTCGGCCCAAAGCCCCTGGTCCTGCAGGGCGAGCCCCAGGTTGTTGTAGACCTCGGCGCACTCCGGGAGCCGGGCCAGGAGGGCGCGGTAGAGGGTGACGGCGCCGTCGGTATCCCCCTGCATCCTGAGCCGGTTCGCCTCGCGAAACAACAGGTTCGGGTCCTGCCCTCCCCCGCCGCAAAGAGCGGCGATCCGGCCCCTGACGGAGTCGACCACCGGCTGCCACTCCCCCGGAGCCGGCTGGCGGTGCAGGGTCACGCTCGGGTACCAGGGGGAGTCGGAGCGGCCGTGCAGCCAGCGCCAGTCGCAGGAGAAGGGGAGCAGGAGGTGCACCGGCTTCCCCATGGCCGCCGCGAGGTGGGCCACGGCGGTGTCGACCGAGACCACCAGGTCGAGGTTGTCGATCAAGGCGGCGGTGTGCGCGAAGTCCTTGAGGGCGGGAGTGAGGTCGATAACGGTACCGGCAGCGGACAGGATGGCCAGGTCCTCGGCAGCCGCGCCCAGCTGCAGGTTGAACAGGGTCACCCCCGGCAGCGACGCCAGGGGGGCCAAGGCCCGCGCCGGGAGCGAGCGGTAGCGGTCCCTCTTGTAACCGGCGCTACCCGCCCAGACCACCCCTACCTTGAGCCCCGGGCCCTTGGCCGCCTGCTCGCGCCACAGCTCTCTGAGCGCTGCATCGGCCCGGAGCGGCGCCCCCTGCGGCGGGATGGATTCGAGGGTGGTCCCCAGAAGGTGCGGCAGGCTCATGAGATACGTGAAGGTGTCGAAGGGGGGGGGAGCGTCACCGGCGGCGCAGAGCAGCATCGGGTCTCCCTGCGCGGCGAAAAGCGGCAGCAGTTCGCGGCGGCACTCGAGCACCACCTTTTCACCGCGGCGCGCCAGCAGGCGGGCGTAGCGGAAGAACTGGATGGCGTCGCCGAACCCCTGCTCGGCCCGCACGAGCAGGGTCCGCCCCGCAAGCGGCGACCCGTCCCACATCTGCCTTCCCGGGACCCCGGCGGAAAAGCCCCCGGCCGGGTCCTTCAGGCGCCACTGGTATTCGCGCCACCCCTCACGGTACTCCCCGAGGGCGAGGAGGACGAGGGCGAGGTTCCAGTGGGCGTCGACGCTGTCGTGATCGAGCGACAGCGCCATGCGCAGGGCGGCCAGTGCCTCTTCGAAATCGTTGAGGGCGAGCAGCGAACCTCCCAGGTTCACCCACCCCTTCAGGTGGTCCGGCTGCAGGTCGACCACCTTCCTGTAGCATCGCGCCGCCCCCTGCCACTCTCCCTGCGCGCGCAGGGCGTGCCCCAGGTGGTAGTAGGCGTTGCCGTAGCCGGGGTCGAGCGCTATGGCGTCGCAAAAGCGCGCCACGGCCTCGTCCAGGCGCCCCAGCTTGAGAAGCGCGTTGCCGAGGTTTCCCATCGCTTCCGGGTAATCGGGCTTCAGCTCCAGAGCGGCACGGTAGCGCTGCTGCGCCTCCTCGAACCGTCCCAGGTCCTCGAGGATCACGCCGAGGTTGTTGTGCAGCTCGGCCTGCGCCGGGTCGAGGGTCGCGGCGCGGGAGAAGGCCTCCAGCGCCTGGTCCGGGCGGTCCAGGAGACGCGCGAGCACGCCCGAGAGGGTAAGCAGGTCGACGTCCTCGGGCGTCTCCCGCAACTGCTCCCGGCACAGCTCGTCCGCCCGCTCGACGCGGTTTTCCGCCAGGGCCTGTTTCAATTCGTCGCGGCTTTGCATCTACTATCGATCTCCTTTGGCCCGGACCAGCAGTTCCAGCTGCCGCGCCACCCGCTCCAGCACTTCGCCCCACTCGCCCCGGCGCTTCTGGCGGAACAGCCGGGCGGTCGGGTACCAGGGGGAATCCTCCCGCTCCATGAGCCAGCGCCAGTCGCAGGCCATGGGGAGGAGCACCCAGACCGGCACCCCGAGCCCCCCGGCCAGGTGGGCCACGGCGGTGTCGGCCGAGATGACCAGGTCGAGCTGGGTCAGGATGGCGGCGGTGTCCGCGAAGCTCTTGATCCCGGCGCCGAGGTCGGTCAGTTCCATCCCCGGCGGCGGGGTCGCGGCCTGTTCCGCCCCGTCCCCGACCTGCAGGGCGCAGAAGCGGGCCCCGGCAACCTGCGCCAGCGGCGCGAAGAGCGAGAGGGTAAGCGAGCGTTTCAGATCGTCCTTGTACGTTTTCCTACCCGCCCACACGAGCCCGACGCGGAAAGCGCCCTGCGGCATGGCGGCGCGCCAGCGCTCCACCAGGGTAGCATCGGCAGCAAGGTACGGGATGGGCGCCGGGATCGTCTCCAGGAGCGTGCCGCACAGGTGCGGCAGACTCATGAGGGGCGCGTGACAGTCGAACGCGGGGAGTGGTTCGCCCCGCACCAGCACCCGCGCCACGCCCGGCACCGTGGCCAGCACCGGCGCTATCGGCCTGGCCTGGCACTGCACCAGTACGGTCGCCCCCTGCGCCGCCAGGAGAGGCGCGTAGCGCACGAACTGGAAGGTGTCGCCAAACCCCTGTTCGGCGTGGAGCAGGATGGTCTTTCCCTGGAGGGGAGAGCCGTCCCAAAGCGGTTGCGGCAGGTTCAGGCGCGGGAGGGATCCACCTTGTCGAAGCGCCGCTCGGTACCCCTGCCAGCCGTCCCGGTACTCCCCAGCTGCAGTTGCACCAGGGCCAGGTTCCAGCGCGCGTCGGCATAGCCGGGATCGAGGGCGAGCACCTTCCGGTAGCAGTCGACGGCCGTGTCGACGTCGCACAGGGCGCGGCTTGCGGCACCGAGGTTGTTGAGCGCGTGCAGGTAGTCGGGCTTTATGCGCAGCGCATGGCGGTAGCACGCCACCGCCTCTTCCAGCCGTCCCTGCACCTGCAGCGTGATACCGAACGCGTTCCAGGAGGGGAGGTAGCCGGGGTCGTCGGCCAGGATGGCGCGGAAGGTGGCGGCGGCCGTGTCGAGGTCCCCCATGGCGTGCTGCAGCTCGCCCAGGTTGTGCCGGGCCTCCAGGTAGTCCGGCGCGACCGCGACCGCCCGCTGCAGCGCCTGCAGCGCCCCCTCGAACTCACCCTGCTCCTTGAGGGTCAGGGCCAGGTTGTGCCATGCCTGCGCCAGGGACGGATCGGCGGCCAGGGCGTGCCGGTAGCAGCCGGCAGCCTCGGCGAACCGCCCCAAGATGTAGAGACTGTTGCCCATGTTGTAGTGCGGTGCCGCGAAGCCGGGACAGAGCGCGACGGCCTGCCGGTAGCGCGCGATGGCCTCGGCATGTCTGCCCGCGCCGTCGAGGGTGCACCCCTCGTCGTTGTAGCGCTCGGCCTGCCGCATCGAATCCGCCGCCGGTGCCTGCCGTGCCCCCCGTTTTGTCGCAATGAGCTCGCCCAGGGCGCGCACCACCCGCTGCAGCACGCCATCCCAATCCCCCGGGGCGGATTGCCGGAACAGCCGCATGGTCGGGTACCATGGCGAGTCGTCGCGGCGGGTCAGCCAGCGCCAGTCCGGCACGAAGGGGACCAGGAGCCATACCGGGAGCCCCAGCGCCCCGCAGAGGTGCGCCACCGAGGTGTCCACCGAAAGCACCAGGTCGAGCCGGGCGGCGAGCGCGGCGGTGTCCGCGTAGTCGCGGATGGCCGGGGTGAGATCGGTCACGGGGAGGATCCCGGCGAGCTCGCCCCCGGCGCCGAACTGCAGGGAGTAGAACCCCACACCGGAAAGCGCGGAGAGCGCGGAGAGCTTTTCCGCCGCAAGCGAACGGTTCAGGTCGTTGGGGTGTCCGGGGTTCCCCCGCCAGGCGAGCCCCACCTTGAGGCTGCCGTCGTCGGGGAAGAGGGAGCCGCACGCCGCCAGCCGGGCGGGATCGACGTGCAGGTAGGGGACCTCTGCCGGTATGCCGGCAAGGTCGGTCCCGAAGATCCCCGGCAGGTCCATGAGCGACGCCTGCAGCTCAAACCGCGGGATGGTGTCGCCGCAGGCGAAGACCGCCTCGACGCCGGCCACCGTCTCCACCAGCGGCACGAGCCCGGGCGACTGCACCTCGATCAGCACCCGCCCCCCGCGCCCGGCCACCAGCGGTGCGTAGCGCACGAACTGGAGCGTGTCCCCCGCCCCCTGCTCGCCGTAGAGGAGGATGGTCCTCCCCGAGAGCGGCGCGCCGTCCCAGGCGGGGTACTCCTCCCACCTGCGCAGCGGCGCCTGGCTGCTTTTCTGGAAACGCCAGGAGAACTCGCGCCACCCCTCGGGAAGCTCCCCGTTCATGAGCAGGAAGACCGCCAGGTTCCAGTGCGCATCCGCGTACCCCGGGGAGCGCCGCACCACTTCCCTGAACTCGCCAAGCGCCTCCTCGAAGCGCCCCAGCTCCTTCAGAGTCGTTGCCAGGTTGTAGCGTGCCTTGACCAGGGCGGGGTCAAGCCGCAGGGCCTCGCGGTAGCTTTGCAGCGCACCCTCCAGCTCCCCCAGCACCTGCTTCACGATCCCCACCCCCTCGTGCAGTTCGGGCACCTCCCGTTCCAGGGCGAGCGCCTCTTCCAGGCTCACCGCCGCCTCGGCGAACCGCCCCTGCTGCTGCAGTGCCTGCGCCAGGGCATAGTGCGGCTGCCACTGCCGGGGCAGAAGCTGGGCGGCCTTGGTGAAGCGGACCGTCGCCTCGCGCGGCTTTCCCGCCGCGGCCAGGAAGGCGCCCAGGAGATAGTGGCTACCGCCGTCGAAGGGGTGCGCCGCGAGCCGCCGCTCCAGGAACTCCTGCACGGCAGCGGCGAGGGCCGCGGCCAGGCGCTCGACCACCTCGCCCCACTCCCCCTGGGTCTGCTGCCGGAACAGGCGCATGGTTGGGTACCAGGGTGAATCCTCCCGTCCGCACAGCCACCTGTAGTCGCCCGCCATGGGAAGCATCAGCCAGACGGGCTTCCCCAGCGCCCCGGCCAGGTGCGCCACGGAGGTATCGATGGAAATAACCAGGTCGAGCTGGGCGATGAAGGCGGCGGTGTCGCCGAAATCGCGGATGGCGGAGGTGAAGTCGATGAGCCCCGGGTACTCCCCCGGCGCGGCCGCCGCCTCGCCCACCTGCAGCGAGTACAGCGTCGCCCCCGGGATGCCGCCAAGCGGCGCCAGGGCCGCGAGCGGGCAGGAGCGGAACGGGTCGGGAACCGGCTTGCCGGCCCACACCACCCCCACCTTGAAGCCCGCGTCCGCGGAGAGCTTCGCCCGCCAGAGCCCGAGCCTCTGCGGCGGCGGGGAGAGGTAGGGGACGTGGTTGGGAACGGTGGCGAGGGTCGTATCGAAGAGGTGCGGCAGCGAAAGCAGTGGGACCTCGACGTCGAAGGGGGGGAGCGGCTCCCCCATGACGCAGACCTCGGCCACCCCCGGCATGCCGCGCAGGATGGGGGCCAGCGCGGCCGACTGGCACTCGGCGATGACGATGCCGCCGCGCTGCGCCACCATGGGTAGGTAGCGGGCGAACTGGATGGTATCCCCGAACCCCTGCTCCCCGTGCACGAGGATGCGCCGGCCGTCGAGCGGAGCGCCGTCCCAGGCGGGCGCGTGGAAGCCGCGCCTGGGCGAGGTGAAGTCGTCCCGTTGCCAGCGCCACTGGTACTCCGCCCACCCCTCCCGGAATTCGCCGGCCATGAGGAGGGCCAGGGCCAGGTTCCAGTGCGCGTCGGCGCAGTCGGGGCGGCGCCGCACCAGGTCCCTGAAGCAGGCGATGGCGCCGTCAACGTCACCGCTGCGCTGCAGCGCACCTCCCAGTGCGATGGCCGGCTCCAGTGCGTCGGGCGCCTTGACAAGCGCGAGGCGGAACAACCCGGCGGCCTCGGCGAAGCGTCCCAGTTTAAAGAGTGAAGAGCCCATGTTGTTCAGGGCGAGCGGGTCGCCTTCCCGTAGGGAGAGCGCCGTGCGGTACTCCTCGAGCGCCTCCTCGTGGCGCCCCGTCTCATCGAGGAGCGCCCCGAGGTTGATATGGGCGTCGGCGGCCAGCGCCCCTCCCGCCGAGGCCAATCCGCGGTAGAGCGGCTCCGCCTCGGCCAGGCGCCCGGCGCGCTGCAGTTGCAGGGCGCGGGAGAACTCCTGCGCCATGTCGTCCTTGTGCATCATGAGGCTAGGCATCCCGCATCCGGGCGAGCTCCGCCTGGTTGGCGAGCTTGGTAGCCAGGTAGTGGAACTGGCGCGCGGCGCCCCCCCAGGTGAGCCTCTTCATCTCCTCGGCGGCCAGCGCCCCCTTACCCGGGAGTTCGTGCCGGTTGCGGTAGACCTGTTCCAGCGTTTCGATGATCTCCTCCAGGTCCGGTTCCTCCCAGACGCCGGTCTGCACGCCGCCGCTGTTGATCACCATGGGGCGGTAGCGGGTGAGCGGGTAGGCGATGGTGGAGTTGATCACGTCGGCGTGGCCGCTCGTGTCGGAGGCGATCACCGACCTGCCGCAGGCCATGTACTCGCACATCACCATGTTGTTCCCCCCTTCGCAGCGGTTCGGGAACAGGCCCACGTGGGTACCGGCGAAGATTTCCCTGATGGCGTCGTTGTGCACCAGCGGGTGCACGAAGGTGCGCGCCGGGTCGAGCCCGTTATCGAGTGCGCAGCGTCCCGGGACGCTCAGGAAGTCCTCGTCGTCGTGGCGGTAGGTGATGAAAGGGGAGTTTTCCATGGTGAGAAGTGAAAAGGGCCACTGGTTGGTCCAGCTGCAGGAGAGGTAGACGTCACTGTGGCGCTGCATCAGCACCTTCATGGCGACGATGACCAGGTCCTGCCCTTTCCTGAGTTCGAACTTGCCGCCGGAGAAGACCACGAAGCGGTCATCCGGCGGGAGCGGCAGCGGGTAGAAGCGTTCGGGGTCGACCCCCTGGAGGATGGTGCAGCAGTTTTTCACCCCGCCGATTCGGAGCAGGTACTCGCACCACTTGGAGCCGGCCACGATGAAGTCCCACTGGCGCGCGGCCTGACGGGTGAAGTTGAGGATCTCGATGCTGTTCTCGAAGAAGCAGTAGCCGATGTTGATGCTGTCCCAGGCCTCGGGGTTCAGCGGCGCGAGGTTCTGCGACATGCAATGCAGCGTCACCCCCGGTACCGGGGGGAGCTGGGCGATCTCGCGCTCGAGGTAGGTGCCGGCAATGCCCCAGCCATGCATGGAGCCGCTGGGCATGGAAACTTTCATGATAGAAACCTCTCAGTGGTGATGGGTCGACCACTACACGTGAGCAACTACCGTACCAGCGGAGTAGCCAGGTGGCTAATACATTGAAAAGAATAGGGTTTATGGTAGGGCGGTGATGATGGGGTCATTTGTTTGACAGGGCGTCCGCCCATTAAAAGGGGACAGGCACCTGGCGGAGCCAGTCCCCTTTTAATAGGCGGACCCTCGGACGCGCGCCGAGACTACGGCTCGTTGCGCTCGCTCTGCTCGGAGAGAAGGACGATGTCGACGCGGCGGTTTTTGGCGCGCCCTTCTTCGTCGCTGTTGTCGGCTACCGGGCGGTACTCGCCGTAGCCGGCCGCGGAGATCCTGGCGGGGTCGAAATCTTCCTGTTTGGTGAGATACTGCAGCACGTTGGTGGCACGCGTGGTGGAGAGCTCCCAGTTGGACGGGAAGGAGGCGGTACTGATGGGAATGTTGTCGGTGTGCCCCTCGACGCGGACCGCGTTGGAATAGCTGGCCAGGGAGGCGATGACGTCCTTCAGGAGGGTCAGCGAACTCTGCTTGAGCGTGGCGCTCCCGCTGTCGAAGAATCCCGCCTCCTTCAGGCTCACCACCAGGCCGCGCTGGGTCACCGAAACGGAGACCTTGTTCTGCGCCCCCGCCTTCATCAGGTACGCCTCGATGGAGGCCTTGGTGGCACGGAAATCCTGCTCGCTGCCGCGGGTCCTGGTGCTGCTCATCCGTTTGGGAGCCTGCGTCACCTTGTGAATGGAGGGGATGACGCTCATGGAACCGGCGTCGATGACGGTGGGCTTGGCGCCTGCGGAGGTCGTGCTGTAACCGAAGGACTCGCGCATGGAGGCGAGCACCTCCTCGGCCTTCTTCTTGTCGGTCTGGCTCATGGCATAGAGCGTCACGAACACGGCGAACAAAAGCGTGATGAAGTCGGCGTAGGATACCAGCCAGCGCTCGTGGTTGGGTTCTTTTTCGTGCTCCTTTTTCCTAGCCATTTACTTCCCCTTCTTCTCGCCGCCGTCATGCAGGTAAGCCCTGAGCTTCTGCTCGATGAAGTGGGGGTTCTCGCCGTTCTGGATGGCGATGAGCCCCTCGATCACCATCTCCTTCTGCAGGAGTTCCTCCTTCAGGCGGATCTTCAGCTTGGTGCCGAAGGGGATGCAGAAGATGTTGGCTGTCATCAGGCCGTAGATGGTGGCGACGAAGGCGACGGCGATGCCGCCGCCGAGCTTGGACGGGTCGGAGAGGTTACTCATGACGTGGATCAGGCCGAGCACCGCGCCGATGATGCCGATGGTGGGGGCGAAGCCGCCGGCGGACTCGAAGACCTCGGCGCTGTGCTTGCCGTGCGCCTCGAAGGAGCTGAGTTCGATCTCCATGGTCTCCCTGAGCTTTTGCGGGTCGATGCCGTCCACCACCAGCGATATCCCCTTCTTGGTGAAGGAATCCTTGACCGTCTGGGCTTCCTGCTCCAGGGAGATCAGGCCGTTTCTACGGGCCTTGGCTGCATAGTTGATGATGTTCTTGATCACCGCCTCGGGGTCTTCCTTGGGGGGCATGAAGACCTTCTTCAGGTCCTTGACCGCGGTCATCAGGATCGGCAGCGGGAAACTGACGATGGTCGCCGCAGCGGTGCCGCCGAGCACGATGATGGCTGCCGTCGGCTGTATCAGCGCCGACATGTGCAGCCCTTCCAGGGCCGCGCCGCCGAAAACGGCGAAAAGCCCCAGGACGATTCCGATTATGGTCGATAAATCCATATCTTTTCCTGGATCGTGTCAACGCTCACCTGCGAGCGGGTTAGATCCTGCAGTTGGGATGGTAGCATTCCGCATCCCGTTTGCGCAGGTAGCGCCGGGGCACGCCCGACGAGGCGTGCCGGAACAGGTGCGCCTTGAAGTTGACGATCCGGCCGATCACCACCCGCGCCGGCTCCAGCACCAGGTACCGGTTGCCGTTGGAAAGGGTGATGTGCGTATCCGGGGTCTCCGTGATGACCTCTATCAGGTCCGGGTTCAGGTACATCTCGGTACCGTCTCGTGTTGTCACCTTGACCATGTGCTCCCCCTGCGGAATGCGGCAGATAGTTTGTTTTTCGGATGCATCCCCGAAAGCTTTAGCGCTATCACCGCCCTTGTCAAAAAAGAAACTGAAAAGGCCGTGCGAGCCTGGCCAGCTCACACGGCCCTTGGTGGCGCGGGGGTACGCGGCGACCCTACTTCAAGTAGTCCAAAAGCGAGAGCTGGCTCAGCTTGGAGGTGGCCGACAGCGCCGCGTTGAAGGCGGTGGTCTGCTGGGAGAGCAGCACGCCGGCCTTGGCGTAATCCACATTCTGGATGTCCCCGAAAACCGTCTTCAGCGTGTTCTGGTTGTTGGCGATCATGCTCTTCATGTTGTCCAGGCGCACCAGGCGCCCCCCGACGTCGCTCTGCGCCACGGTGATCTGGTCGGCGCCCGCCTTCACGTTCTTGACGCCGTCCAGGATCCCGGCGCTGTCCTTGTTGTTGATGGCGAGGATCAGCGCGTCGATGGAACCGAGGATGTTGACCGGTCCCTGCCCCGCGGTGGCCCCGCTCCCCACCGCCGCCGGCGGTTTGCCGCCGTTTAGGAGGTCCCTCCCGACACCGTGGTCCCCACTGAGCTGTTCGGGGCGATCTCGACCTGCGGAATATCGGTGGTGCCGCTGAAGACGCCGGTGGAGCTGAAGGGCTGGCTGGTGGAGAAGCCGCCGAAGACGTACTGGTCCCCCAGGCGGGTGTTACCCATGTCGATCAGCTGGCTCTTCAACTGGGTCAGGTTGGTCACCGCGCTCGCGCTGCCGGCGGCGTCCAGGGTGCCGGCCACCATGTCGCCGGCGATCTTTTTCACCTGCTGCATGAGGTCCGCCATCCCGGAGAGAGCGGTGTTGGTCACGTTCAGGAGCGTCTCCGACTTGGTGATGTTGGAGCTGTACTGGTCCCCCGAGGCGATCTGCTCCTGCAGGTCCAGGAGCTGCCTGGTGGAAAGGGGATCGTCGCTGGGGCGGTTGATGTTGTTGCCCGAGGCGATCTGCTCCTGGAGCTGGTCGATGGCGGTTCGCCCCTGCTGCAGGTTGTAAATAGCGTTGTCGGCGCTCATGCCCGGCGTGATTCTCATGATCGTTTCTCCTATCGCACCATGTTCAGGATGGTGTCCAGCATGTCGCTCCCCGCGTTGACCATCTTGGCGGAGCCCTGGAAGGCGCGCTGGTACTTGGTCAGGTTCAGAAGTTCCTCGTCCAGGGACACCTCGGAGTTGGAAGAGCGAAGCGCGTTCAGCTGCTTCAAGAAGGCGGCGTTTTGGGCGGTGACGTTCTGCTTCCCCTCGGTATCGACGCCCACCTGGGAAACCATCGAGTTGTAGAAGTTGCCGAAGGTGGCGCTCCCGGTGCTGAAGGCGAAGGTGGTGCTGCCGAGGTTGGCGAGCTTCACCGCGTTCACGTTGTTGCCGCTGCTGGTCGGTATCGGATCACTTCCGGTTGGCAAGGCCGCCGCGATCTTGATGGCGGAGATACCGGAGTCGAGCGCGATGCTCCCGGCGGTGACGCCGGCCGGGTCGAAGAAGTTGTTGCCGGTAGTGCCGTCCAGCGCGTACCCCGCCCTGTGCAGCGTGTTCACCTGGGTGGCGACCTGGTTGGCCATCTCGTCCAAAAGGGAGCGGTACTTGGGGACGATGCTGTCACGCACCTCCATGGTGCCGCCGAGCTTCCCTCCGATCGCTGCGCCGTCGCCTACGGTGCCCACCAGGGTGTCGGTGCCGGGGGCGTTGGCCGGGGGCGGGTTGCCCAGCCCCGAGAGCATGATGTCGTTGGTCGCGGGCGAACCGGTAGCGTTGGTGTAGAGCGTCGCGTACCTGGTGCTGGAGACCAGGGTTCCCCCGCCGGCCAGGGTGACCGAGGCGGTGTTGTCGTTGGCGATGCTGTAGCTCATGCCGGTCTGTTCGGATAGCTTTCTAAGCAGGAGGTCCCGCTGGTCCAAAAGTTCGTTGGGGTTCCCCCCCACGGCGCTCGTGGCGAGGATCTGCTGGTTCACCAGGGCGAGGTTCCGGGCGTTGTCGGTCACCTCGGCGGTGATGCCGACCAGGTTGCTGTCCGCCGTCGAGGCGACCGAGGTGAGCCCGTAGTCGGCCTGGTGGAAGCTGTCCACCATGATCTGGGCGCGGGTCAGCACCGCCTGCCGCTCGGCCGCGCCGGAGGGGTTGACGGAGAGGTCCTGGAAGGCGCCGAAGTAGTTGGCGACCGCGGTCCCCACGCCGTCGGAGGTGAGCGAGTTGAAGCTCGGCTCGATCTGCTCCAGCGCCGACTGCTGCGCGAGCCCCTCCTGGTAGCTGCTGTTGGCGTTCACCAGCTGCAGTTGCAGCATGTTGTCGTAGCTGCGCTGCACCGCCGAGATCTGCACCCCGGTCCCAAGCGGAAAGCCGTTGGCCGTTCCCACCGGCTTGTTCTCCATGATCACCCGCTGGCGCGAATACCCCTCGGTGTTGACGTTGGAGATGTTCTCGCCGGTGACCTCGATGGCCAGGCGGTTGGCCGTGATCCCCGAGGAGGCTATGTCGAAGAGGGTGTTGATGCCCATGCTAGATCTCCTTGCTGACGAAGCCGCTGGCGCCGCGCCCGGCGTTCACGAAGGCACCCGCCCCGCCGTAGGTCTGCCCGGGGTTGAAAAGACGGTTGAAGAAGTTGACCGAGCGCCCTACCACGTTAAGGGAATCCTCTATCAGCCTCCGGTGCAGCGCGAGCGCCCCATGCAGCGCGCGGGCGTTGCCGGTCACCGAATCCTGCGCCTCCTTGAGCGCCTGTTTTTCCGGCGCGCCGAGCCGCTCGATGATGGGCGACAGCGTGCTCTCCCCCGGCATGCCGAGGTCGGCGCCTATGGCGGCGATCATCCCCTGGCACTGCCCGGAGAGCCTGGCGAGCCGTTCCATCCCGGCGGTGATCTCCTGCTGGTTCTCCTCCATCCTGGCCATGTCCAGGGAAGCCATGCACTCCTGCTCCTCCTGCAACAGCGCCTGCATCTGGTCGAGGAGCACCCCCTTCTCGCACAGGGCCGCTATCAGTTCGACTACGTTACGATCCATCGATTCCCCCTTAACGCGTCTTGTACGCGTCCATCATCTTTTGCGCCAGCGCCGACGCCTCCACGCGGTAGGAGCCGTTTTGCAGGTTCTGCTTGGCGAGCGCCACCCGGTCCGTCCTCACGTCGGGCATCGCCGCCACCTCGGACTTGAGCTTTTGCAGCTCCTTCGCCTGCGGCGAGATCTCCACCCGGTCGAACGGGATCACCCGCCCCGCCGGACGGCTCCCCTGCACCGCCTGCGTCTGTTGCGCGTCGTTCCGGACCTGCTGCGATCGGTTCAGGTCGACTACGTAAGCTGAACCTTCAATCCGCATCCCGCACCCCCTTAGCCGGAGCCGGCGTGCCGTAGGCGCGCGACAGCTCCCTCTCTATGGTTTGCGCCAGTCCTATGCCGCCTCCCTGCACCGCGGCGTTGGCGTATTCCTGGTCCAGCAGGGAACGGAAGGTCTCTTCGCCTTTCCCCCCGCCGGTCAGGGTGTCCTTTCCCACCGTGTCCCGCATCGACTTCAGCATCATGGCGACGAACATCGACTCGAACTCGCGCGCCACCTTCTTGATCTGCTCCGGGTTCTGCTCCTGGCTCCGCTTCTGCACCTTCAGGTCGGTGACGGGGAGCGCGTTATCCGGTATCGGCTTCACATCCATGGCCGCGCCCTCCCTACATCACGTTCAGCTCGGCGTTGAGCGCACCGGCGGCCTTGATGGCCTGCATGATGCCGAGGAGGTCCCTGGGGGTCACCCCGAGGGTGTTGAGCCCCCGCACCACCTCGCCCAGGTTGGCCCCTTCGCGCACCAGGGAGAGGTTCACCTTCTCCTCGGCGATCTTCAGGTCGGTCCTCGGGACCACGGTGGTGGTGCCGGTCTTCGAGAAGGGAGCGGGCTGGGAGACCCTCGGGCTCTCCTTGACCACCACGGTCAGGTTGCCGTGGGAGACGGCCACGGTCGAGATGCGCACGTTTTCGCCCATGACGATGGTGCCGGTTCGCTCGTTCATGACCACCTTGGCCAGCACGTCCGGGTTCACCTCGAGCCGCTCCAGGTCGGCCACGAACTCCACCACGCGGTTCTTGTACTCGCCCGGGATGCTGATCTGCACGCTCCCGGGGTCGTTCAAGGACGCCGAGCCCTGGAAGCGGCCGTTGATGGCGGCGGCGACCCGGGCGGCGGTGGTGAAGTCGGACTGGTGCAGGTTGAGCTTCAAGACCGGGCGGTTGGCCAGCACGTTGGGGATCTCACGCTCCACGAGCGCCCCTTCGGGGACGGTGCCCGCGGTGGGATGGTTCTTCACCGCGGTGGTGGCCTGCCCCCCGTAGGAGAAGGAGTTGGTCAAGACCGGCCCCTGCGCCACCGCGTAGACCTGGCCGTCCGCGCCCTTCAAGGGAGCCAACATCAGGGTGCCGCCGGCGAGGCTCTTGGCGTCGCCCATCGACGAGACCAGCACGTCGAGCTTGTTCCCCTGCTTGGCGAAGGGGGGAAGCTGGGCGGTCACCATGACGGCGGCCACGTTCTTCACCGTGATGTCGGCGCGGTTCACGGTAAGCCCCAGCCGCTCCAGGGCGCCCACCAGGGACTGCACCGGGAACTTGGTCTGGTCCGAGTCGCCGCTGCCATTCAGGCCGACCACGAGGCCGTAGCCGATGAGCTGGTTGTCGCGCACGCCGTCGAAGGCGGCGATGTCCTTGATGCGCGCCCCCAGGGCGAACTGGGGGAGCAGCAAAAGGATGAGCAGTGCCAGCGAGCTTTTTGAAATAACGTTAATTTTCAAGCGTTTCACCTAACCCTTTTCGGCCGCCGCGTCGGAATCTTGACAGAGAAGCGTCAATTCCCAAACAGGCGGCCCGCCTAGAACGGCCAGATCTTGTCCAGCGCGTTCAAGAGCCACCCCGGTTTCTGGCGGTCCGAGATGATCCCCTTGCCGGAATAGGAGATCCTGGCGTCGGCGATGAGCGCCGAGTTGATGGTGTTGTCCGTGCTGACGTCGCGCCCGCGCACGGTGCCGGTGAGGACGATTATCTGGTCCTCGTTGTTCACCTTGACGTTGCGCCTTCCCTCGATGAGCATGTTGCCGTTGGGGATCACCTCCACCACCTTGGCGGAGATGGTCGCCTGCAGGGTTTCCTGGCGCGAGGTGGAACCGGCGCCGTCGAACTTGGAGCCGTAGCTTGCGCTCAGCATGTTGGCGAGGTCGGCCCAGCTCTTGATCGGGGTCTTCTCCAGGCCGAGGAGCTTCGGGATGCCACCGCTGATCGAGGAGTCGCGCGAGGTCCCGGTGGCGGCCTTCTTGCTGGCGCTGGCGTTCTCGGAGATCACCACGGTGATGATGTCGCCGCGCCTTCTCGCCTTCATGTCCTCGGCGAGCCCCGTGGAGGAGGCCTGCCACAATGAGCCGGTGGCGTAGCTCACCTGCGGCGCCGGGATCTGTTCATCGAAGGTGGGGGTGGCCACCTCCGCGGTCTGGTGCGCGCAGGCCGAAAGCCAGAACAGCGGCAGGCACAGGGCCGCCGCCTTCACTATGGTCAAGCTGTCGTTTTTCTTGCGGTCCATCAAAAATCCACCTTTACCGTGGTCGCGTCGATCACGCGCGCCGCGATCTCCTTCTGCGAGGAGAGGTTCTGCACCGTGATCAGGTCGCCCGAGGCGCCGGCCCCCTTGGCCCTTCCCGTCGCGGTGATGCGCACCACGTCGTTCTCTGCCACGATGGTCACCACCTGGCCGCTCTTGACGATGGGCACCTTCTCGAGATTGTCCTTTCTGACCGGGGCGTTGGCCCTGAGCGTGCTCTTCACGCGGAGCCCCACAGCCTCGTCGATGTTGTTGAAATAACGCCCCTGCACCTGGGCCAGGTCCCGCTTCACGATGGCGAGGTCGGAGGCCGAGAGCACCTCGCCCCGCTCCAGGGTGCGCGCGGCCACCACCATCTCGGCCAGGGCCTCGACCTCGACCAGCACGGTCTGGTTCTTCTTCACCTGGTCGTCGACCCGCACCATGAGGGCCACCGAGGCCGGGCCGTACCCCTCCCAGCGCTCCGGGGCCACCACGTCGAAGGTCACCTTCCCGGCGGGGAGCTTCAGGTCCCCCTGGTAGTTGATCTTCTTCACGGTGATGTCGGCGTTCAGGGGGGCCGCCTTCCGCACCAGGTAGTCGTTGATGGCCGCCTTGACGGTTGCCTCGCTCACCACGTTGACCGGGGCCGGGGCCGCGGCGCGGGCGAAGCCTGCGAGCGGCAGGGCGAGCATCGCGAGAGCCAGCACAAACCCGCGCATCAGGAGCTACCTCTTGAGCGCAGCGGCCTGCTGCAGCATGTCGTCCGAGGCCTGGATCGCCTTGGAGTTGATCTCGTAGGCGCGCTGGGAGACGATCATGCTCACCATCTCCTCCATGACGCTCACGTTGCTCTGCTCGATGTACCCCTGCTCGAGGGTCCCCAGCCCGTTCTGCCCGGCGGTGCCGGTGGTGGCGTTGCCCGAGGAATCGGTGGGGAGGAAGAGGTTCTTGCCGATGGCGTTGAGCCCGGCGGGGTTGGTGAAGGAGGCGAGCTGGATGGTCCCCACCGTGGTGGAGGCGGTCTGTCCGGCCTGCTGCACCGACACGGTGCCGTCGGAACCGATGTTGATGCTGGTGGCATTGCTGGGGATGACGATCTCCGGGATTACCGGTTGGCCGTCGGAGGTGACCACCCTCCCCTGCCCGTCCTTCTTGAGCGAGCCGGCGCGGGTGTAGGCGGTGGTGCCGTCGGACTGCTGCACCTGGAGGAAGCCGTCCCCCTCTATGGCCATGTCCAGCTCGTTCCCCGTGTGGACCATGGTCCCGGTGGTGAAGATCTTGCTCACCGCGCCGGGGCGGACGCCGAGGCCGACCTGGATGCCGGTCGGGATGGTGGTGGTGTTGGTGGCCGGAGCGCCCGTGGTCTTCTCGGTCTGGTACATGAGGTCCTGGAAGTCCGCGCGGCTTTTCTTGAAGCCGGTGGTGCTGGAGTTGGCCAGGTTGTTGGCCACCACGTCTATGTTGAGCTGCTGAGCCTGCATCCCGGATGCGGCGGTCCAAAGTGCTCTGATCATCGAAATCTCCTTAACGGCTTGACGGCCGTTCTACGTTCTAAGGGGTTTAGACCTTCCCGAGGTCGTTGGCGGCGCGGGAGGTGAGGTCGTCGTAGGTCTTGACGGCCTTGGCGCAGATCTCGAAGTAGCGGCTCGTCTCGATCAGGCGCGACATCTCCACCACGGCCTTCACGTTGGAGGTCTCCAGGTACCCCTGCTTGATCCCGGCCGTGGAGGCGGTGGTCGCGGCGTTGGGGTCGGCCGGCTGGAACAGGCCGTTGCCAAGCTTGTTGAAGGCGTAGGGCTTGGCGAAATCGACCGCGCTGATGGTCCCTACCGTGTTGCCGTTCACGCTCACCTGCCCGGTGGGGCCGATCTCGACCTTGCCGTTGGCGGGGACCGTGATCGGGCCGCCTCCCCCCTGCAGCTCGTAGCCGTCCGCGGTCACGAGCCTGCCGTTCGAGGCCAGGTGGAAGTTCCCCTGGCGGGTATAGGCCGTCCCCTGCGGCGTGCTCACCGCGAAGAACCCGTCACCCTCCAGCGCCACGTCGAGCGCGTTGTCGGTGCGCTGCAGGCTGCCGGCGGAAAAGTCGGTCGAGTAGCGGTCGTTGCTGAACACCGGCCCCTGTGTCGAATTTTTGACATTGGCCAGCACGCTTTCGAACTGGATCTGGTCCGCCTTGAAACCGGTGGTGCTGGCGTTGGCCAGGTTGTTGGAGATCACGTCCAGCCTGCGCTGCGCGGAAAGGTTGCCGGTTAGGGCTGCGTACATCCCTGCGTTCATGCTCTCCCCCTAGGCCACGCGCTTCATCTTGCCGCGCAGCCTGACGATGGCCTGGCTGTGCAGCTGCGAGATGCGCGACTCGGTGAGATCGAGCACGGCGCCGATCTCCTTCAGGTTCAGTTCCTCGTAGTAGTAGAGCGTGATGACGATGCGCTCCTTCTCGGGGAGGGAGTCGATCGCCTCGGCGAGCCGCTCCACGGTCTGGCGCGCGATGAGCTGGCTCTGCGGGCTCTCGGTCCCCTTGTCCTCCAGGACGTCGAGAAGGCCGAAGGGGGCGCCGTCCTCGTCGTGCCAGGCGTCGTCAAGTGAGACGAAGGAGAGGAGATGGATCTCCTCCAGGAGCCTGAAGTAGTCCTTCAGCTCGAGCCCCATGGCGGTGGCCACCTCGTCGCTGGAGGGGTTGCGCCCCAGGCGCTGCTCGAGCTGGGAGAACTCCTTCTCCAGCTTCTTGAACTTGTCCCGGAGACTCCTGGTGAGCCAGTCCTGGGCCCTCAGCTCATCCATGATGGTGCCCCGGATGCGCTGCTCCGCGAAGGTCTTGAACTGTACCCCGCGGCTGGGATCGAAGCGCTCGGCGGCGGAGATCAGGCCGATCACCGCGGCGCTTCTCAGGTCGTCCCGGTCGAGGTGCGGGGGGAGTGACGAGGCGATCCGGTCGACAATGAACTTAACCAGCGGGAGGTGGGTGACCACCAGTTCATCCCTGCTCATCGGGACCCCGCGTTGCGCCTCATGCTCATACGCCTTAAGAAGACAGTTCATGGTTCCTCCACATGGTGCTAGATGCCACCGAAGCCACCGGCATGGTCGCTGCGCCCCCCGGCCGCTCCGCATTGATTTTCTGTGCCAAATTTTTGAACCCAGTCGACGCCTTGGCATCCGGGAAGAGCCGGCATAAAGCCCCGCGGCGCCTCACGGACTCCACCAGGAGCTCGTCGTGCAGGATCGTTCCTGCGTGGTCAAACTGTACCTGCAAAAAGCGGCCCGTAATTGCGGCCAATTTTGAAAAGAGTGTTTCCCCCTCCTGGTTGTCGCGGCACATGTTGATCAGGAGCCGGAAACGGAAGGAGCTGTCGCGGCCGGAAAGCATCTTGATGAGCGCGTAGGCGTCGGTGATGGAGGTGGGCTCGGGGGTCACCACCAGCATGATCTCGCGGGCGATGGCGGCGAAGCTGGTCAGGTTGGCGGCCATGCCGGAGCCGGTGTCGATCAGGAAGCAGTCGTAATCGTTTTGCAGCCGGAGCATCGACTGCAGGAGGGCGCTCCGCTCCCAGGGGGAGAGGGCGCTGTACTGCTGCATCTCCATTCCCGCGGGAAGGACGCTCACGCCGCCACCCAGGTCCACCACCGTGTCGTTGAGGGCGATGTCCCCGGAGAGCACCTGCCCCAGGCGGAAGGGGGCGTCCTTCCCGAGGCGCAGGCAGATGTCGCCTACCCCGGGATTCGAGTCCACGATCAGCACCCGCTGGCCGCAGGCGGCGAGGGAGGCGGCCAGGTTCACCACCACCGAGGTCTTGCCGACCCCCCCCTTGCCGCTGGTGACCGAGATCACCCTGAGCCCTTCGCGCACCTGGAGCTGGTCCGGCACTTCGGTCTTGTTGGCGCGCCCCGCCAGTCTCCTGAGCGATTCGGCCTGGTCTGTTGCTAGGCAAGACATTGTCATCAGTTAGACTCCTGCACTACCATGGCGGCGAGCTTTCTGGAGGTCGCCACCTCGATGTCCTCGGGCACCTTCTGCCCGGTGCTGAAATAGGAAAGGGGGATCTTGTGCTTCAAACAGGTGTCGACGATGCAGCCGAAGGTCCGGCTCTCGTCGAGCTTGGTGAAGAGGAGCTTGGTCACCGGCAGCGTGCCGAAGGTGGCGATGATCTCGTCGATCTCGCGGCTCCTCGTGGTGGCCGACAGGCAGAGGTAGACGTCGATGCCGCTCTGGCTCTCCAGGTACCCCTTGAGCTCGTCGAGACGGTCGGCATCCTTGGGGCTGCGGCCGGCGGTGTCGATGAGGATCAGGTCCTTGTCGGAATGACGGGCCAGCGCGCCGGAGAGCTCCTGGGAGTTGCCGGCCACCTCCAGCGGGAGGTCCATGATCTTGGCGTAGGTCTTCAGCTGCTCGACCGCGCCGACCCTGAAGTTGTCCATGGTGACCATGGCGACGGAGACGCGGCGGTTCAAGGCGTACATGGCCGCGATCTTCGCGATGGTGGTGGTCTTGCCGACGCCGGTCGGCCCCACCACGGCCACGATGCGCGGGCCGGTCTTCTTGATGCGCAGCGAGCCGGAGCATTTCACCATGCCGGCCAGGTTGTCGGCCATCAGCGAGCGGAGCTCCTCCAGGGACGCCCCCTCCTCGGCTGCGGCGCGCACCGACGTGGTGAGGGCCTCCACCGCCTCCGGTCCGACCTCCTCGCTCCTGAGCTCGTCGGCGAGCTGTTCCAAAAGAAGCTCCTCCTCGCTCGCCTTCCCCGCCGCCTTGACCAGCTTGAGCGCCGGCGCCGGGGCGTGGGGCTGCTCGACCGGGAAGGAGACTGCCGGGGGGTCGGGCTGGAGCGCGCCCTTGGACACGGTCTGCTCGAGCGCCTGCCCGGCCAGTTGGAAGGTCACCGGCTTGGGCTGCCCCTTCTCCTTGTTGCCGGAGACGGCGTTGTAGAGGAGCTGCTTGATCTCCTCGAGCTCCTCCTTTCCGAAGGTCCTGGCGGCGGCTTCCGGCTGGGGTTCCTGTGCCTGGGGCGCTGCCTGCTGTGCCGCCTGCTGCGCCTCCTTCTTGGTGAGCGCCTCGATGCGCTGCTTCAGCTCGCGCACCTCGCGCGCCAGGGGGCCGAGCATCGAGTTCTGGAACTCCTCGCGGGTGGAAAGTTCGCGCTCGGGCGCCGGCGCCGGCTCCTCCCGGTACGGGTTGGGGCGCTGCTGCGGCCTGGGCTCCAGGGCCGCGGTCACCTCGTAGTAGGGCTTGGAGAAGAAGCCGAGGATACCCTTCTTGCGCTCCTTCTTGGAGGAGAGGATCATGGCGTCCAGACCCATCTCGGCCTTGACCATCCTGAGAGCTTCCGACATCTCGCCTGCTTGGAATGTTTTAACTAGCATTGATCACCACCACGCCTAAGGATTGGATTTTTATGTTGGGCGGGATCTCGTTGTGCGAGATGACCGCCAGGTTGGGCATGAACCGTTCGGTGAGTTTCTTCACGTGACGGCGGATGGAGGGGGAAGCCATCAGGACCGGGAGCGCGCCGATGGCGTCGAACTGCTCGGCGTTCCTGCGGATGGCGGCCAGGACGCGCTGCGCCACGTGCGGGTCGATGGCCAGGTAGCTCCCCTGCTCCGAAAGCTGGACCGAGTCGATGATGGTCTCCTCGATGTCGTGGTCCAGGGTGAGCACGCAGAGGGTGTCATCCTCGCGCTTGTACTGCTCCACGATGTAGCGCCCGAGGCTCTGCCGCACGAACTCGGTGAGCATCTCCGGGTCCTTGGTCACCCCGCCGTAGTCGGCCAGGGTCTCCAGGATGGAGCGCAGGTCGCGGATGGAGACGTTTTCTTTCAGAAGGTTCTTCACCACGCGCAGCACGCTCCCCAGGGAGAGGAGCGACGGAACCAGCTCCTCGACCACCTTGGGCAGGGTCGCCGCGATGCTGTCCAGAAGCTGCTGCAGCTCCTGCCGCCCCACCAGCTCGTGGGCGTGCTTCTTGATGGTTTCGCTGATGTGGGTGGCGAGGATGGTGGTGTTGTCCACCACGGTGTAGCCGGAGACCTGCGCCTTCTCCCGCTCCTTCCCCTTGATCCAGACCGCCGGGAGGCCGAAGACCGGCTCCGTGGTCTTGATCCCTTCCAGCTGCCCGACCGCGCCGCCGGAGTCCATGGCCAGGTACTGCCCCGAGAGCTCGCCGCCGCCGACCTTGGCGCCATTGATGAGGATGTTGTACTCGTAGGGTTTCAACTGCAGGTTGTCGTGAATGTGGATCGGCGGGACGATGAAGCCCATGCGGTCCGCCACCTGCTTCCTGATGGAGCGGATCCGGTCCAGGAGTTCCCCCTGCTGGCTCGCGTCCACCATGGGGACCAGGCCGTAGCCGACTTCCAGCTCCAGCATGTCCAGCGGACGGATGGAACTGATCTGGTCGCTCTCCTCGGCGCCGCCGGCGGTCGTTTCCACCACGTCCTCGATCTCGGCCTTCTTCTCCACCGCCATCTTGCTCACCATGTAGGAAACCCCTGAGAGGAGGAAGAAGGCGAAGTGCGGCAGGCCGGGGATCATGGCGAACAGGAACAGGACCCCCGAGGCGACCTGGAAGGCCTTCGGGTAGTTCAAGAGCTGCCCGGCGATCTCGTGCCCGAAGTTGTTCTCGTCGGCGGAGCGGGTCACGATGATACCTGCCGCGGTGGAGATGATCAGGGCCGGGATCTGGGCCACCAGCCCTTCGCCGATGGTGAGCAGGGTGTAGTTCTGCAGCGCCTGGTCCAGCGGCATCCCCTTCTGCCAGACGCCGATCACGAAGCCGCCGATGATGTTCACGAGAACGATCATGATCCCGGCGACGGCGTCCCCGCGCACGAACTTGGAGGCACCGTCCATGGAACCGTAGAAGTCCGCCTCGCGGGCGATTTTCTTGCGGCGGAGCTTCGCTTCCTTGTCGGTCAGGATGCCGTTGGAGAGGTCGGCGTCGATGGCCATCTGCTTGCCCGGCATGGCGTCCAGGGTGAAGCGGGCGGCCACCTCGGCCACGCGCCCGGCGCCCTTGGTGATGACCACGAAGTTGATGATGACCAGGATCAGGAAGATGACGGCGCCGACCACGTAGTTGCCGCCGACCACGAACTGGCCGAAGGCCTTGATGACGCCGCCGGCCGCCTCCACACCCTCGCTGCCATGCATCAGGATGAGCCGGGTCGAAGCGATGTTGAGGGCCAGCCGGAACAGCGTCGTGACGAGGAGTATCGAGGGGAACACCGAGAAATCGAGCGGCTGCACCGTGTAGAGGCAGACCAGCAGGATCACGAGCGCCACGGTGATGTTGGTCGCCAGGAAGATGTCGAGCATGAACGCAGGCAGGGGGACCACCATCAGGGCCAGCACCCCGATCAGGGCGATGGCCATGTAGATGTCCGAATTGCTTTTGGGTCCCGGGAGCGCCAGGGCGTCCGTCGAGGGGTTTGCCATGCGTCAGTTTCCTTTGCCTTGCCTGGGGGTTTTCTCTGCAGAGGGACCTTGTGCAACCGCTGTGCCATTTTCCGGAGCCCCGTTCAGCGGCAGCGTGCCGGGCGAAAACCGGAGTGAATACAGCGGGGAGCGCGATCCGGGGGGATCCGGCGCGGCCGGAGGGGACGGGGCCGCCGACGTCAGTTTTGGAGAGTCACGCCAGTCATTTTTTTGACCGGCGCAGCACCCTCACGGTTAAAGCATTCTTTTTTTCTTGTCAAAAAGAGCGGGAGCCGCTATGTTTTCCCCGCCCGACGGAGGCTCCCCGCAGCTCTCCCAGGAGTCTCCCCAGAAACGGACCACAATGCGCGCGCTATCGCTCTTATCGCTGATCCTCTTTTCACTTCTGACCGGCTGCACCAGCTACATCCCGTCGACGGTGCTCCCGGCCCCCTCGCCTGCACAGCCGTACGTGAAGCTGGTTACCATCCCGCTTCCCGTCATCGCCTCGAGCCCCAACGAAGGGGTGACCTGGGGAGCGCTCACCGCGTTCCTTTTGCACAACGACAAGGACGAGGTTTCCGCCCTGTTCGCCCCGCAGGTGAACCGCAACGAGAACTTCGGCACGACCGGGACCCTCTACGGCGCCATGTACCCCTCCCCCTTGCGCAGCATCGAGTTCAACCTCTCCAAATCCAGCAAGGTGAATTCCGACTACGAGGTGCGGCTACGGGACCAGAGTCTCATGGAGCGGAAGCTCGAGCTCAACGCCTTCCTCTACAACTTCACCGACGGCTCGGCCCGCTTTTTCGGCTTCGGGTCCGGCAGCAGCGCCGCCGACGAGTCCAACTTCGCCGACCGCGAATTCGGCTACACCGTGTCGGCGGGGTACCCGCTCTCAGACAAGACCACCCTGTACCTGGGGGATCGCCTGAGAAGGGTGGAGATCGACGAGGGGGCCGTCAAAAAGCTCCCGAACCTGCAGCAGCAGTTCAGCGCGGCCGAGGTACCCGGCATCGACGGCTTCAGCACGCACGCGCAATCCGTGTCACTGGTCTACAGCACCCTCGACGCCGCCGCCATGTCCAGTTCCGGCATCCGCGCGCGGGCCACCATCGAGGGGAGCCTGGCCGGGCTCGGGAGCAGCGCGCGCTTCGTTCGTTACGAGGGGGAGGTAAAAGGGTTCTTCCCCGTTCCGGACAGCCGTTTCATCAGCGCCGGCAGGTTTGCGGTGGGACAGGCGCGCGGGAGTTCCATCCCCTTCCTGGAGCAGAGCATCCTGGGCGGCGAGAACACCCTCAGGGGGTACGGCAGGAACCGCTTCATAGACAGCAGCTACGTGGTGTGCAACCTCGAGGAGCGGATCAGGCTGTTCCGGTGGGAGGTTTTCGACGTCAAGGCGGACTGGGAGCTGGCGCCTTTCGTGGACATCGGCGGGGTCGCCGACACGATGGGAGACCTGCGGGCGGGGAACATCGAGGTGAATCCGGGCATCGGCTTCCGCGCCGTGGTGCGCCCCAACATCCTGGGACGCATCGACGTCGGCTTCGGCAAGGACGGCGCCGCCGTGTTCGTGGGACTCGGGTATCCCTTCTAACGGACGTTCCAGGTTCTACGTTCTACGTTTCAAATCAAAGGGGACTGGCTCCGCAGGTGCCTGTCCCCTTTCCATTTGGCTCCGCAGGTGCCTGTCCCCCTCTGCATTCGGCCACTTTGCCAACGATCCCCCCTCCCCTTGCGGGAGGGGGTGGGGGAAGCTGCCATCACCTCCAACTCCTTGCGGCTTCACCCACCCCCAGCCCCCTCCCGTCAAGGGAGGGGGGGCGACGCTAGGTGTGCCTGTGGGCCAGGGACTGCTGGGGATCGATCTTGTCGGAAACCTTCTCCTGGATGTAGCGGGCCAGCCCGTCCAGATCGGCGAAGACGAAGGCGTGGTTGATCCCCAAAAGCTTCAGCTCCTGGGCCAAGAAACCACGGAACTCGAAGGGAATGCGGTACTTGCGGATGTGCTCCCTCGGGGAAAGCTGTTGCTCCAGCGGCCGCCACGGGTTCCTTAACAGCGAGAACACCCCGCTTTGCGCCTTGATGCGGGAGGCGATCACCGGCGCCATGAAGAAACAGGTGTCGGCCTCGAAGGGGTTGGCCCTCTCGTCGATCTCGGAGAGCCCGTACATGGTGTGGGCGATGTAGAGCGCGGCGCCGCCGCAGTAGTCCGGGTTGTTGAGCCGGTCCCGCCGCAGGTCCAGGTCGCAGTACGGCTCCGCGACGGCGAAGTACAGGGCGATCAGCGGGTTCACCGACCAGTCCAGCAGCCGCGTCGGCAAACCGTGATGCTGCGCCAGGGCCAGCCACTCCCATTCCGTCGCGGGCTGCACCTCTACCAGGTGGCGCCCCGACTTCTTGAACTCCTGCAACGCCTGGTACTCGCCGTAGATGTCGGCCGGCATCACCTCGCCGGCGGGACGCCGCCCCGCGCCCCCCGGGTCCGGGGTAAGCCGCCCGATCTTCGGGATCAGGGTGTAGAAATCGCGGCTCTCGCCCCGGAAGAAGTTCCACGACCCCGGGGCCGTTTTTATGATCAGCCTGCGGAAGTCATCAAACGACGTGATCTCCCCGGAAAAATCCATAGCGCCCTCCCTGACCGCCCTAACGTCCACCGGCAGCACCACAAGAGTTAACCACAAATAATCTTCCAGGCACCCCTGCGTCGCCTCGTCCGGCTGCGGTAGTCCCAATCGGTGTTACATTAAAAGGGCCGGTTACTTCAGCTCATTGGAGGTGCGACGATGACGCACGCTATCCGTTGTCTGTACCTGGCCCTGACGTTACTGCTCCCTCTCCTCGCCGCCTGCGGAATTACCGGCGCCACCACCCTGTCCATCATCCCACTGAAACAGCCTCCCCCCTCCACGACGCTGCGCCCAGTCCGCGTCGCCCTGGTATCCCGCGACCAGGGCTCCATGAAGGTCATCAACATGGCGCTCGTACCGCACGCCCAGTTCGACTCCAGGGATCAGGATAATTTCAGCGCCTCCTTGCGCGGCACCCTGGCTGCCGTGACCAAAAGGCATGCGGCGGCTGGTGAGGAGATCCGGATTTTCGTGAAGATCCAAAGACACCTGGTCTGGTCGGACTACCGGTTCACCGCCGTTTTCGCCGGTATCGACTGGTGTGCGGCCGACCCGGCAGACCGTGTTCTGTTCCAGGAGCAGTTCTACACCGCCGCCCCCTCCTGCAGGTTCCCTTCCTACTGCTCCATCGGCGCAATGAAAGACACTGCCACCGGGGCCGCGATCGTACGCATTGCACGAAAGGCCCTTTCCCTCGCGGGGGATCCCCAGGAGTCCCGCCGGGCCGCCGGGACCTATGCCAGCTACAAGGAACTTGCCGCGGCACTCGCTGATTTCGGAGAAGCAGGCTGGGTTCCCACCGCGACCCTGTTCCAGGAACAGTTCTACGCAACGACCAGATGCAGGGGACTTTGCAACCTCGGAGCGATGAAAGACGAGACCAATCGCGCCGCCATTCGACGCATCGCTGCCAGGACGGTGAGCCTCGCCTCGGGTGGAGGCGACAGCGGAAGCCCCACCGTTCCAGGTGGCTACGATACTCACGATAATTTCGATGCCGCCTTCGCGTCCCTTGGCTACCGTTCGAACTACTGGCAAACGTCGCCCACAGCCGGAATCAGTCTGGCATGGCTTGAAATGAGTCCCACCCCCGACTGGGCCGGCATCGTCACATCCCGGAAGCCGGCGCTCGCGCCGAAATGATTCACCCGAACCATGCCTGCCGCAACAGCTTTATCCCCTCGGCGATCTCCTCCGCGGAGAGGCCGCCGAAGCCGATCATGATCAGGTTTTCCGGCGCGGAGTCCGGGTTGTGCCAGAACTGCCGGGTCGGCGACACCTTCACCTGGTACGCCGCCGCCCGCTCCACCATCGCTTCCTGGGTCTCCCCGGTGAAATGCTCCAAAAGGACGTGCAGCCCCGCGTTGGAGCCGTAGATCCGCACCCGGTCCCCCATCTCCCTTTGAATCGACTGCACCAGTACCTCGTGCTTCTTCTTGTTGACGAGGCAGACCTTGCGCAGGTGCCGGTCCCAGTGCCCCCCCGACAAGAGGCTCGCCGCGACGTACTGCTGCAGCCTGGGGACGGTGCATTTATAGCGCTCGAAGACGGTGTGGTACCTGGACAAAAGCCATCGCGGCAGCACCATGTATCCCATGCGCAGCCCCGGCGCGAACGCCTTGGAGAACGTTCCCAGGTAGATCACGCGCTCCTGGCGATCGATCGACTGCAGGGCCGGGATGGGGCGGGTACGGTAGCGGAACTCGCTGTCGTAGTCGTCCTCGATGATGACCCCGCCGCTTTGCTCCGCCCATTGCAGCAGCCTCATGCGGTGCTGGATCGGCATCACCACCCCCGTGGGAAGCTGATGTGACGGGGTGACGTAGGCGAGCCGCGCCCCGCTTTTCTTGAGCTCCGCCGGGTCGATGCCCGATTCGCCCACCGGGACCGGGAGCACCCGGTATCCGTGGTTCGCGAAGATGACCCTGGTGAAGTCGTAACCGGGCTCCTCCATACCCAGGATCCGCTCCTCTTGCGGAAATAAAAGGCAGATCATCATCGCCAGGTCCTGGAGCCCCGCGCCGACCACGATCTGGTCCGGCGAACATTTGACACCCCTTGACTGGCGCAGGTACTTCGTCAGTTCCCGCCGTAGCTGGAGCTCCCCCTGTTTGTCCCCGTAGTAGGCGATGGAGTCGACCTTCATGGAGGTCAGCACCTCGTTGTTAAGTCGCCGCCACAGCGCGTGGGGAAAGGAGTGCGGATCGAAGTCGCCATAGGAAAAGTTGTACTTTACCGCCCTGGCCTGCGCGGGGGGCGGCGCTTCAGGCTCGTGAGTTTTGCCGCCCGAGGACAGGAGCTGCACGTCTTCCACATCCCCTGTCATGTCAGGAAAATAGAGCAGATCTTCCTGGAGATCCTGCACCACGTAGCCGGAGCCATGCCGCCCCTCCACGTACCCTTCGATGCAGAGCTGGTCGTAGGCCGCCTCCACCGTGTTGCGCGCGATGGATAAATTTTTCGCCAGATCCCTGGTCGATGTCAGCCGGCTCCCCTTCTCGTATTCGCCGGTGATGATGTTCTGCTTTAACTGCTCATAAAGCTGCTGATACAAAGGCTTTTTGCTTTCAGGGTTCAGGTAGATCATGGGACTCACTCTCTCAGCTACGCCAGTTGAGAAAAAAACTGTAAACGAAGTGTATCCATAAAATTTATGAAATGTGGCCCTTCACAGGGATACTGTTTGAGTCCTATCCTTACACCAGATCGCAAGCGGTGTAAATACTTCACCCACCCCAGGAGGACCTTATGAAACTGGCACACGCACATCTCGTCACACTCATCACCATTATCGCTACCGCGCTCCTGGCAGCGTCTCCCCTGACCGCCACGGCCGGAGAACGGTCCGGCACAGCCGGGAAGTCTGCCTATAAAGCCGCTGCAACCGAACAGACAGAACGCATGGAATTGAAAATAGGCTGGGTAACGGTCGCCAACGACGGCTCCCTGCACGTCGACTTCACCGTGAGGGACGGCAACGGCAAGGGGGTCACCGGACTGACACGGGACGACATCGCGGCGGTTTCCTTCGGCAGGATGGGTTATGAGGACGAGGTCGGTCTGAGAACGGTGGTGGGCCAACCTAACAAGATCTGGCTGAGCTATCTGGAGAAGCGCCGCGAGGGGCAGGGCGTCGAGCGTAACCGTGGGGTGGTCGCGCTGGGGACCAAGGACCGCCTGACGGAGGAAGGAGACGGCAGCTACAGCCTCGAGGTCAAGAGACCGGCGCGGCTGCTGACCAGGTTCAGCTATGAACCTGCCGCTGAAACCGGCGTGCTGCTGAGGATCAAGAGGGATGACGGCGGGGAAGGGAAGGACTCGTATTTCTGGCGCCCGGCGCTGGCGAAGAGGATTGAAACTCCGAAGATGCTGGCCCGCGCGGAAGGGAGCCGCCCCCTGAGCACCAGGCCGCGCGCCTGGAACTAGAAACGGGATCAGCCGGGGCACTGCCCCGGAGCCGCCTGCAAAAGTTTCAACAACTTCCGGTGGGATGTTCGCCATCCCCCTCCCCTTGCGGGTTTATAGACCTGGGTTAGGGGGTGGAAGGTGCCATCATTGCCGCCGCCATCCCCCCTCCCCTTGCGGGAGGGGGTTAGGGGGTGGGGGAAGGTGCCATCACCTCCCAATCTTTGCGGCTTCACCCACCCCCCGGCGGGGTGGCGTGAGGTCCGCTTTCTTCCGGAGTGCTTCGAGCCTGGCAAAAGCGCGAGCCCTGCCTGCTCTTTCTCCGCTCCAGTTCGTGGTCTATGCAGTTCAGCACCTCGAACTTGGCGAGCGACCAGAGCGGCGCGATCAGGTCCTTCCTGTTGCCGTCTCCGGTCAGCCGCTGCACCACGATGCGCGGGTCGAGCCGCTCCAGAAAGTCACTGACGAGCCCGACATAGCTGTCGCGGTCCAGAAGCGACACCTCTCCGGCCTGGTACAGCTCAGCCAGGCGGGTGCCGCGCATCACGTGCAGGAGGTGGACCTTGACGCCGTCCACACCGGCCCGGTTCAAAAACTCCGCGCCGGAGAGCATCTCCTCGCGGCTTTCCCCTGGCAGCCCCAGGATTATATGTGCGCAGACCCTGATGCCGCGTTTTTGACACTCGCTGACAGCCGCGCTGAAAGAGGCGAGGTCGTGCCCGCGGTTGATGGCGCAAAGGGTGCGGTCCAGCGGCGACTGCAGGCCGAGTTCGAGCCAGAAATAGCAGCGCCGGGCGTACTCGGCGAGGAGGTCGAGAGTTTCGGGCGGTAGGCAGTCCGGGCGGGTGCCGACGATCAGCCCCACCACCTCCGGCACGGAAAGCGCCTCGTCGTAGAGCCGGCGCAGGTGTTCCACCGGGGCGTAGGTGTTGGAGTAGGACTGGAAGTAGGCGATGAAGCGGGAGGCCTTGTACTTTCTGACCATCACCTCCTTGGCGTGCTCCAGCTGGTCGGCCACCCCCACCCCCTGCAGGATGCCGTAGGAACCCGACCCCTTGCCGCCGCAGAAGATGCACCCTTGCGTCCCGACGCTGCCGTCGCGGTTGGGGCAGGTGAATCCCGCGTCCACCGAGAGCCGCTGCACCTTGCAGCCGAACACCCGCTTCAGCTCTTCAGAAAATGCGTTGTAGCGTTGCATGAAATCTCCTCGGCTTCTCTTCTAACATATAGCGCCCCGTCGGATCAATCACGCTGCCACGCCCATGCACCTGTTGCTGCCGTATCCACCAGCGCACTGCGGAACACGGCGGGATGGGTGTTGAAAACCGTCTCGCAGGGCCTGCCCTGTAGGGGCGAATAATCATTCGCCCGCCTCTGTTTGGCCCGCAACGCTTTATTCGTGCTCAACAGCACGCTGATGCTTCCCACTCCCCTTGCGGAAGGGGCAGGGGGTGGGGAGGGCGCCACCTTCCACGATGATGGCGGCGTCCCCCCCCGGCCCCTCCCGTCAAAAGAGGGGAGCCAAGGGCCCCTGCTTTTCAGTTGCCTCCCCCAGGTAAACCCTGTATCTTCAACCGGGCCATGCAAAAATACTTTTCAGCTCTCGCCATCGAGCATCTCCGCAGCGCCATCGCAGAAGCAAACGGCAACGAAGTCTTCTTTTTGGGTCGCACCGACGAGGCGCGCATCGTCGTAACCGTGGAGCCCCTGGCCCGCGGCAACAAGGACGCCGTCCCCGCCATCATGATCGCCTGCTCCTTTGGCGACGTGGTCATTCACAACCACCCGTCCGGCAACCTCACCCCTTCGCAACCTGACATAGAGATCGCGTCGCTCCTGGGCAACCAGGGGGTCGGCTTCTACATCGTCAACAACGACGCCTCGCGCGCGAACCAGGTGGTCGCGCCCTTCGCCCGCAAGGTGGTGGAGCGCCTCTCCTATCCCGAGGTGGAGCACTTCTACGCGCCCGACGGCGTTCTGGCGCAGGCCCTGCCGGGGTACGAGCACCGCCCCGAGCAGAGCCGGATGGCGCTCAACCTCTCCGAAGCCTTCAACGAGGAGAAGGTGGCCATCGTCGAGGCGGGTACCGGGACTGGGAAATCCCTGGCCTACCTCCTTCCCGCCGCCCTCTGGTCCGTGCGCAACAAGGAGCGGGTGGTGGTTTCCACCAACACCATCAACCTGCAGGAGCAGCTGATCCAGAAGGACATCCCGTTTTTGCAGCAGCACGCCGGGGTGCAGTTCCGGGCGGTGCTGGTCAAGGGACGCGGCAACTACCTTTGCCTCAGGAAATTGCGGGTAAACGCCGCCGACGCGTCGCTGTTCAAGGACGAGACCGCTCAGGAACTAGATGCCATCGTGACCTGGAGCAAGAAGACCGAGGACGGCTGCCGCGGCGACCTGGCCTTCATCCCCAAGGACGAGGTCTGGGAGGAGCTTTGCTGCGAGTCGGACCAGTGCGGCCGGGTGAAGTGCCCGGAGTACCCGCGCTGCTTCTTCTACAAGGCACGACGCGAGGCCGCCGGCGCCGATCTCCTCGTGGTCAACCACGCCCTGCTCCTCGCGGACCTCTCGGTGCGCCAGGAAACCGGTTACGACGCCACCGCCATCCTCCCTCCTTTCACCCGGCTCGTTTTCGACGAAGGTCACCACCTCGAGGACGTTGCCACCAGCTTCCTCTCCAGCCAGGTGTCTCGCCTGGGGCTGGTGAAACTTTTGGGCAAGCTGCAGCACCCCAGGAAGGCACACCGCGGCGTGCTGCCGCAGCTCTCGACCCAGCTTTCCGCCGCCGTCCCCGAATCGCAAGACGACCTCTACCTGGAGATCGCCGAGGTCCTGGAGGGGCGCCTGATCCCGAGAAGGGTCGCGGTGCTGGACGCGGTGACGCGCGGCATGGACCAGATCGGCGAAGCGCTGTTCAGGAAGCTGAAGAAGGACGGGGCCGAGCAGAAGCTGCGGGTGACGCCGGCGATTTACAGTACGCCGCTCTGGCAGGAGGTGACCCCGCACATCGAGAACATGGCCAAGGAGCTCTCGGACTACGCCCTCGCCATGCAGGCCTTTCTGAAAGGGTGCGAGAAGCTTTCCGACAAGGTGCTGGAAAAGCTGGCGGGGCCGCTCACCGATCTTCGCGGTGTGAAGGGGAGGATCGAGTGCGCCGTGGATGCCCTGCGTTTCTTCATGGCGCGGGAAGACGAGTTCTGCCGCTGGTTCGAGCTGAGGAAGGGGCCGCTGGTGAAACTCTGCTGTTCTCCGCTGGAGGTGGCCGAGTCCATCAAGAAGGCGATCCTGGACCGCTTCAAGACCGTCGTGCTCACCTCCGCGACCCTCGCCATCGGGGAGAAGTTCGACTTTTTAAAGCACCGCACCGGGATCGAACTGCTCCCCAAGGAACGGACGAGCGAGCTGTTGCTCCCCTCCCCCTTCGACTACGCGCACCAGGCCCTGGTGGCGGTTCCATCCGACATGCCCGAGCCGACCTCCCCCATGTTCGAGGCCCGGCTCTGCAGCCACCTCTTGGACGCGCTCAAAATTTCGCAGGGGCGCGCCTTCGTCCTCTTCACCTCGTACGATCTCCTGATCCGGGTCTTCAACCGCCTCGCCGAGCCACTGAAGGGCGCCGGCCTCACCCCGATGCGCCAGGGGGAGACCAACCGGCACATGCTCCTTTCCAAGTTCCGCAACTCGGTCAACCCGGTGCTCTTCGGTACCGATTCCTTTTGGGAGGGGGTGGACGTGCAGGGGCGGGGGCTGGAACTGGTGGTGATCACCCGGCTACCGTTCAGAGTTCCCACCGAACCGATCCTGGAGGCGAGGAGCGAGCACATCACCGCCAAGGGGGGCGATCCCTTCATGAGCTACACCGTGCCGCAGGCGGTGATCAAGTTCAAGCAGGGGTTCGGAAGGCTGATCCGGAGCAAGGAGGACCGCGGCGCCGTGCTGATCCTGGACTCGCGGGTGCTCACCAAGAACTACGGCAAGATCTTCCTGACTGCGCTGCACGGTGTCAGCGTTCAGAAAGCGCCTGAGGAAGAGATCTGCCGCAGACTAGAGGCCTTCTTTGCAACGCCCCCCTAGAGGCTCCTTCGGGAGAAAAAAAGAAAAAAAGGGGACAGGCTACTTTTCCATTTCCCGCTGCCACACCCTATAAAGTAGCCTGTCCCCTTTTCCCTTTTCCCCCTGTTGAACTAGGCCTCAAGTTCCCTTTTGCGAAGGGGGGACTCGGGGGATTTGGGCCGGCTATCCGGTCGGCGCGGCCACCGCGAGTTCGCCAAGAGCCCAGACCCGGGCGCCACACTACTGCTGGAGCCCCCGCGCCACCGTTACCGCCACCACCGCGGCGACCTCCACTTCGCGTAGCGCATCGACGCAGGCCCCCAGCGTGCTTCCCGTGGTGAAGACGTCATCCACCAGCAGCAACCGCTTTCCCGCCAGAGCTTCCGGCTCCCGCACCCCGAAGGCGCCTTTCACGTTGGTCACCCTGTCTCCTGCATCCAGTCCCGTCTGGGGCTCCGTCCAGCGTAACCGGCTCAGATTCCCCACCACTTGCGGCACCCCCAGCTTCTTCCCGAGCACTTCTCCTATCAACTGCGACTGATTGTAACCTCGCTGCCTGAGCCTTCTGCGATGCAGCGGCACCGGAACCACGCAATCCGGCCTGGCTTGGGCAATAAATCGCTCCAGCCTTTGCCAAGCCAGCAGCCCCAGGGGGTCACCCAGGTGCATCTTGCCGCCGTACTTGAAACGATGGATCAGGTCCTGGAGCGGTCCTCCCAGGACGGCCGCCGAGCGGCAGGTGTGAAAAGGAGAATGAGAAAGGCAGGCGCCGCAGACGTGGTCGCTGCCAGCGTCGGTGGCAAAGGGGGCCCCGCAGAGGGTGCACAACGGGGATTCGAGGAAGGAAATCTTGCCGAGGCAACCGGCGCATATGAAGGGCTGGGGCGGAGTTCCCTCCGCCCCGGTTACAGGTATGGCCCCTTTGCAGGCATGGCATAAAGGGGGAAACAGCAGATCGATCAGAGGGCGAAAGAGCATTGTCACCCCAAAAAAGAAAGTTCTGCGTCCTGAATGCGGCGTTCCACGTTGGGGGGTGAGCCCCGGCTTTCCGGTTCTAACGTAAAACGTGGAACGGGTTCCGCTTCTCTAAAGTCCCATGTCCTCGTTTACCACCAGCACCTTGATGTCGGTGTTCCTGGGCTTCTTCTCGATGATGGTGGTCACGCGGCAGATGCGCTGCGGAGAGTTGCAGTCGGAGCAGAAGCCGGTGGTGGTGCAGGGCGTGGCGAGGTTCAGCCGCTTGGCGTTGGGCGGCGCGGCGTAGGTCCTGATGCGCTGCACCGCGTCCTCGATGCTGCCATCCACCAGCTTGTTCCGCCCCACCACCACGATCACCTTCTGCGGTCCGAAGAACATGGCGGCGGCGCGGTTGCCGTTGCCGTCGATGTTGACCAGGATACCGGAGAGGGTGACCGCGTTGCTGCCGGTCAGGAAGAGGTCGCAGGTGAGCTGCCGCCTGGTGATGGCGAGCTTCTCCTCCGGAGAAAGGCCGGGCAGGCCGTGGTTCAGGATCTCCTTCCCCATCCCCTTCAGCTTGTCGGAAAGTTTCAGGTCCGCGATGGAAAGCGAACCGCCGAAGCCGACGCTCTGCGCCCCCGCCGCCTCGTTCACGATGTAGTGGAAGACCTCTTCGCCGTCATGGCAGTAGAACGCGTCGAAGCCGTTCTTCTTCAGGTTTTCCACCGCTTTTTGGCATTTGTGGGCATAGGCCCAGTCGTTCAACTCTTCAGTGTTGCTCATTACCGCCTCCGTGTGACAGTTGACTACGTCCAGCTAAACGCTCCAGCCCCGCCATTCCTACACTGCAACGGCGCATCCCTCATCCGCCCCTGCGGGGCACCTTCTCCCGGAGGGAGAAGGCATCATCCACCCCTCGCCCCCTGGGGGAGGGGCGGGGTGAGGGAAAAAGTGAGGGTGAGGCCCCGGGGCTACCTCTGTGCCAGGTATTCCTTCTCATACGGCCAGCACTCGCCCATGAAGCCGATCAGGTGGCTCATCCGCTCCTTGAAGCCGAGGCGGAAGCAATCCTGTTCCGGGAAGCTGCGCTTCTCCCGCACACTGTCGCAGAGTTCCTTGCCCAAGGCGCGGGCCTTCTGGAACAGCGCCTCCTGGTCCGGGAACATGCGCGGCCCGGCGCCGGGCGACCCGATGCTGCCGACGTTCTGGGCGCCCATGGCATTGACGATGCGCTGCATGTACTCAAGCGGTTCCTCGTCCCCGCCACCGCCGGAGGTTTCGACCAGGGCCGAGTACTTCCCTTCCAAAGCGGTGAGATGGATCAACCCGTTGCAGCGATCCAGGAACGCCTTCAACTGGGCGGTGATGCTCAGGAGGTAGTTGGGCGTCGCCAGGATGAAGGCATCCGCCGCAAGAAGCTTGTCCTTGAGGGTTTCGTACTCGTCCTTCACCGGGCAGATGCCCACCTTGTGGCAGGCGTCGCAGGCGACGCACGGCTTGATCGGGGTCTCGGAAAGCGAGACGATCTCGATGTCGGCCCCCGCCTGCACCGCTCCGGCCAGCACCTCTTCCAAAAGCCGCCCAGTGGTGCCGTTCATGCCGCGGGGGCTGCCGTTGATTGCCAGAATCTTCATGGGGGTCTCTCCCTTTCTTTTCAGTCGGACCAGTCGGACCAGTCGGACGGGAAACAAGTGCGACCGAGCTAACCTGCCAGCAGGCTCTTCCCGGTCATCTCCGGCGGCTGCGGCAGACCGAGCAGCTCAAGCATGGTGGGGGCCAGGTCGGCGAGGACACCGGTCCTCAATTTCACACCCTTCCTGGTGTCATCCACCAGCACCACCGGCGCCATGTCGCAGGTGTGGGCCGTGTGCGGTCCCCCCTGCTCGTCCTGCATCATCTCGGCGTTGCCGTGGTCGGCGGTGATGATGGTGATGCCTCCCTTCGCCCGCACCTTCTCCACCAGCTTGCCCACGCATTCGTCCACCGCCTCGACCGCCTGAACCGCGGCGGAGAAGATGCCGGTGTGCCCGACCATGTCGGCATTGGCGAAGTTGAGGATGATGACGTCGTACTTGTCCTCGTCGAGCCGCTTCATGAGTTCCTCGGTGACGAGGTACGCACTCATCTCCGGCTTCTGGTCGTAGGTGGCGACCTCCTTCGGGGACGGGATCAGGGCGCGGTCTTCACCCGGGAAGGCCTCCTCCCTGCCGCCGTTGAAGAAGAAGGTGACATGGGCGTACTTCTCGGTCTCCGCGATCCTCAACTGGGTCAGCCCGGCGTCACTGATCACTTCCGGGAAGATGTTGACCAGATCCTCCGGACCGAAGGCGACCGGGAGGCCGAAGGTCTCGTCGTAGGAGGTCATGCAGACGTACGAGGAGAGCTTGGGCCACGCCTCCCTCTGAAATCCGCTGAACTGCGGATCGGTGAAGGCGCGGGTGATCTCGCGGGCACGGTCGGAGCGGAAGTTGAAGAAGATGAAGCCGTCGCCGTCGGAAAGTCTACCCACCGGGGCACCTCCGGACATGATCACGCTGGGGAGGACGAACTCGTCGGTGACCCCGTCGGCGTAGCTCTGCTTCATGGCGGCTTCCGCGCTCGCGAAGGGGTTCCCCTCGCCCAAAACTATGGCGCGGTATGCTTTCTCCACGCGGTCCCAGCGGTTGTCGCGGTCCATGGCGTAATAGCGCCCGATCACTGTGGCAATCTGGCCGAAGCCGAGCCGGGCGATCTCCCTTTCCAGGCGCCCGATGTAGTCGCCCCCGCTCTGCGGCGGGGTGTCGCGACCGTCCATGAGGCAGTGCACGAACACCTGCGAAACCCCCTCCCTCTTGGCCATCTCGAGGAGCGCGTAGAGGTGGGTATCATGAGAATGCACGCCGCCGTCGGAGAGGAGCCCCGCCAGATGCAGCCTGCCGCTTCCCCCCTTCACCTTGGTCATGCAGTCGACCAGGGCCGCATTGGTGAAGAAATCGCCGTCATTGATCGATTTGCTGATCCTGGTGAGATCCTGGTAAACCACGCGACCAGCGCCGATGTTGGTGTGCCCGACCTCGGAGTTCCCCATCTGGCCGGAGGGGAGCCCCACCGCGAGGCCGGAGCCGTCGATCTGGCCGGAAGGGTATTCGGCGGTGAGCCGGGTCATGTTGGGTGTCTTCGCTTGGGCGACAGCGTTGGCTTCCTGTTCGGGGTTGATCCCCCAGCCATCGAGGATCATCAAGAGCAGAGGCTTTTTCGGCATGGCATTTTCTCCCTCATTAGAAGTATTAGATCCAATTAAAAAAGGTGAAGCAGAACGACTTCACCTTTAAACAATCAATCACTTACCCTACTCATGATGGTACGGCTCACCGTTAATGATGGTGAAGCCGCGGTATATCTGCTCCAGCAGGAAGACTCTCACCATCTGGTGGGTGAGGGTCATCCGCGAGAGCGAAATGGTCTTGAAAGCCTGGGCCCGGAAACCGTCGGTGAAGCCGTAGGCCCCGCCTATGGCGAAGACCAGGTCCTGGGTCCCCTGGTCCCTGTTTCTGGACAGGAAGGAGGCCAGTTCCGGGGAACTCATCTGCTCCCCCCTCTCATCCAGGAGTACCAGTTTTCCCCCCTTGGGGATCAGCTTCGCGAGGCGCTCGCATTCGCGCTCCCGCATGGTGGCCGCCTGCGCCCCCTTTTCCTCGCGGGCCTCCAGGATCTCCAGCGGTGCGTAGCGCCTCACCCTCCCCGCGTACTCGTCGATGCCGGTGCGGACCCAGCTCTCCTGGGTCTTGCCGACCCAAAGGAGCTTCAGCCTCATTTCTCTTTATGCTCCCAGAGGTATTCCTCGGGAATCTCGATCTGCGGCGCCCTGTTCCAGAGATCGTCCAGGTTGTATATCTTGCGCACCTCTTCCTGGAAAAGGTGCACGATCACGTCGCCGAAGTCGACCACCACCCAGCGCCCCTCGTCGTACCCCTCGGTGTCGATCGCCCTGTCGATGGGCTTGAGCCCCTGCTTGACCGAGTCGGCCATGGCCTGAACCTGACGGTCCGAGCGCCCGGTGGCGAGCACCAGGTAGTCCGCGATGCTGGAGATGTTCTTGATCTCGAGCACCTTGACGTCGAGCGCCTTCTTGTCGAGCGCGAAAGCCGCACATTTCACGGCGCGTTCCACTGCCGGTACTACTACTTCCTTATCTTGCATCAACGTATAACCCTTGTTCCTTTATGTAGTGCTCGACGGCCTCCGGAAGGAGATACCTGATCGAGCGGCCGGCTTTGACAAGCTGCCGGATATGGCTGGATGAGATGTCGAGCAGCACACCGTCCAGCGCGTAGACACAGTGGCCCGAACTGTGGTTCAGGCGTTTAGCCGCCGAATCATAGCAGAACTCCCCACTTATGGCAACAGGGAGGGCCTGGGTGAGACTGGCGATGGTGGAGCCGGGGCGCTGCACGCTGATGATGTTGCACATGCTGAAGATCGCCTCGTACTGGTGCCAGGTGGAGATGTCGTTGAAGGAGTCCGCCCCGACTATGAAGAAAAGCTCGTCCCCGGGATGTTCGGCGCGCAACTGGCGCAGCGTGTCCACCGAATAGGAGCGTCCGCCGCGCACCGCCTCCATGTCGGAGAGTTCGAAGCAGGGGTTGCCGGCGACCGCGAGGCGGACCATCTCGAGGCGGCAGGCGAAGGAGAGTTCCCCCACCTGCGGCTTGTGCGGCGGTGCGGCAGCCGGGATGAAGACGACCCGGTCCAGCTGGAACAGGTCGCGCGCCTCCTCGGCGATACGCAGGTGCGCATTATGGATGGGGTTGAAAGTACCCCCCAGTATCCCCGTTTTCATGGTGTCGAGGCTCCGGTTGTTGACGAAGACCAAAGGCCGTAACGCAAAGCCGCCGCGGCGCAGGGGCGCAAGGACGTAAACCGGACTTCTTTTGGTTCTCTTTGCGCCTTCGCGGCTCTGCGTCTTTGCGTTGAGGCTTTTAAGGCCGCACCTGCCCCGAGCCGTACACGATGAACTTGGTCGTGGTCAGGTCGGTGAGCCCCATCGGGCCGAAGGAGTGCAGCTTGGTCGTAGAGATGCCGATTTCGGCCCCCAGACCCAGCTGGTTGCCGTCGGAGAAGCGGGTCGAGGCGTTCACCATCACCACGCCGGAGTTGACCTCACGGATGAAGCGCTGGGCGTTGGCGTAGTCGCCGGTGATGATCGACTCGGTGTGCAGCGAGCAGTAGCGGTTGATGTGGTCGATGGCGGCGTCCAGCCCGTCCACCACGCGCGCGGCCAGGATCAGCTCCAGGTACTCGGCGTACCAGTCATCCTCGGTGGCCGGCACGGCCTGCGGAGCGAAGCGGCGGAAGGTCTCGTCGCCGCGCAGCTCCACCTTCTGCGCGTCGAGCGCCTGGTAGATGAAGGGGACGAAGCTCTCCGCGATGTCCTTGTGGATCAACAGCGTCTCCAGGGCGTTGCAGACGCCGGGGCGCTGCACCTTGGCGTTGATGATGATCTCGCGCGCCATCTCGAAGTCGGCGGAGGCGTCCACGAAGACGTGGCAGACCCCCTTGTAGTGCTTGATGACCGGGATCTTCGAGTTCTCCACCACGAAGCGGATCAGGCTCTCGCCCCCTCTCGGGATGATCACATCGATGAACTCCTCCTGCTTTAGCATCTCGGTGACCCCCTCGCGCTCCGTGAACGGGATCAGGGAGAGTGCAGCAGCAGGGATATTGCGCTTGGCCAGCTCGTTCTTGAGGACGGTGGCGATGGCGAGGTTCGAGTGGATCGCCTCGGAGCCGCCGCGCAGCACCACGGCGTTGCCGCTCTTCAGGCAGAGGGCGGCCGCGTCGGAGGTGACGTTCGGGCGGGACTCGTAGATGATGCCGATGACGCCAAGCGGGATGCGCATCTTGCCGACCATCAGGTCGTTGGGGCGCTTCCACATGCCGGTCACCTCGCCCACCGGGTCGGGAAGCGCGGCTACCTCGCGGATGGCGTCGGCCATGCCTTTGATGCGGGCCTCGTTCAGCATGAGGCGGTCCAGCATCGCGGAAGAAAGCCCCCGCTCCTTGCCGGCCTCGAGGTCCTTCTGGTTCTCCGCGATGATCTCCTCGGCGTTGCCCACAAGCCCCTGCGCCATGTCCAGAAGAAGCTCGTTCTTCACGGCGGAAGAGAGTTTCGCCATGGCGAAGGAGGCCTGCCGGGCCTCGGCTGCTATGCTGCGGATCTGTTCGGCAACTGACATGTGTACCTCCGACAGGGATGAAGGGGATGAAAGGGATAAGGAGGCAACGCATGGGAGAAAACCTCTTGAACCGTTTCCGGTTTTATCCCCTGCATCCCCTTCATCCCTGTTAAATGCGGTTTACAACAAAACGAGATTGTCCCGGTGGATGACGTCGTCGCCGTAGCGGAAACCGAGGATCTGCTCGATCTCGTTGCTCTTGTGACGGCTGATCTTCTCGATCTCCTGGCTTGAGTAGTCCACGATGCCGCGCGCGAACTCGACCCCCTCCGGGTCGACGACCCTGACACAGGCGCCGCGGTCGAAACGCCCCTCGACCCTCGCTATCCCCGAGGGGAGCAGGCTCTTGCCGTGGGTGGCGAGGGCGCCGCGGGCGCCGGCATCGACGACGAGGCTCCCCGCCGGCTTGATGGTGAAGGCGATCCAGTGCTTGCGCCGGTTCAGCGACTCTCCCGCGGGCAGGAACAGGGTCCCGAGCAGCTCCCCCCCCATGACCCGCGCCAGGTTCCCCTCACCCTTGCCGGCGAAGATGATGGCGGCGACGCCGGATTTCACCACCTTCTTGGCGGCGGCGAGCTTGGTCGCCATGCCTCCGGTGCCGACACTGGTGCCGCTTCCCCCCGCCCCGCGCTCCATCTCGCGGGTCACCGCGCCCACCTGGTGGATCAGCGTGGCGCCCGGATCGGTGCGCGGGTCGGCGGTGTAGAGACCGTCGATGTCGGTCATGATCAAAAGGAGCTGCGCCTCGACCAGGTTGGTCACCAGGGCGGAAAGGTTGTCGTTGTCCCCGAACTTCAGCTCGTCGACCACGACGGTGTCGTTCTCGTTGATGACCGGGACGATGCCGCAGGAGAGGAGGGTATCCAGGGTGCCGCGGGCGTTCTGGAAACGGCGCCGGTTGGCGAGGTCGTCGCGGGTCAGCAGGATCTGGGCGACTTTCAGCTCATAGGCGGAGAACGCCTCCTCGTAGGCGCGCATGAGGCGCGATTGGCCGATGGCGGCGGCCGCCTGCTTCTGCGGCAGGGTCCGCGGCCGGTCCGGAAGGCCGAGCGCCTGGCGCCCGGCGGCCACGGCGCCGGAGGAGACCACGACCACCTCGATCCCCCGGGCGCGCAGCCCCGCTATCTGCGAGGCGAGCCCGTCCAGGAACGCCGGGTCTATGCCGTTATCCTCGCAGGTCAGGACGCCGGAGCCGATCTTCACCACGATTCTCTTTACCTTCTTGAGCAGTTCCTTACGCATACCGAATTCCGTCTATTTGTTTAGTAAAGGCAAGGATACTAACACGTTTCCCCACCCATGGCAATTTTCTTAAGGAGCGCGCGGACTCAAACTCATTGACAAAGAGTGGTGCGAACTTTAGACTGGGCCCCATTTCGAGGTGACTGTTGCTGAACAAAGAACGCTGGAAAAAAAGGATCTACGGCATCCTCTCGCTCGACAGCCATCCGGGGCACATAGCCGCCGGATTCGCGGTCGGCGTGTTCATCAGCTTCACCCCGTTCTTCGGCCTCCACACCCCTCTCGCCATCGCGGCAGCCTTTCTCCTCAGACTCAACAAGCTCACCTGCATCACCGGGGCCTGGGTCAACACCCCCATCACGGTGGTCCCCATCCTGGGGGTGAGCTACAAGCTGGGCGCCTTCCTGCGCGGCCGACCCATCAAGGACCTCCCGCTCGCGGGGGGGCTCGAGTGGCATAACCTGGAGCGCTACGCCAAGTCCCTGATCCTCGGTTCCTCCATCCTCGGCTTCTTCGCCGCCATCATCGCCTACTTCCTTTGCTATTACCTCGTCATACGGTTCCGCGCCAAGGACGCCGCCCAGGCGGAACTCGCCAAGGAGATGACCGAGGTGGGCGAAGAACTGGAATAGCCGCAAAAAAAATCGGGAGCAGTCCGCAGACCGCCCCCGACCTCTCTTCCCGATGTCTCCCCCCTGTCACTTGCCCAGAAATGGTGACAACACGATGTAGCTTACAAAACCCACGAAGCCCGAAGCCGGAATGGTGATCACCCATGCCGTGACGATGCGGTAGGCGACGCCCCAGTTGACCGCCGAAATCCTCTTGGTGAGCCCGACGCCGAGGATGGAGGAAGTGATCACGTGCGTGGTGCTGGTGGGAAGCCCCATGGCCGATGCGCCCAGGATGACCGCCGCCGAAGCGGTCTCCACGCAGAAACCGTGCACCGGCTGCAATTTCACGAAGTCATGTCCGACGGTCTTAATAATCCTCCAGCCGCCGGCGGCGGTGCCAAGCCCCATGGCGATGGCGCACGACATCTTCACCCAGTTGGGGACATCGAAGGTGGTGATGGAACCGTAGCTCAGCAGTGCCATCGTGATGACCCCCATCGACTTCTGTGCGTCGGCCGTGCCGTGGGAGAAGGCCATGACCGCGGCGGAAAGGATCTGCAGCTTGCGGAACACCTTGTTCAGGTTGTAGGGCGCCTTGTTCCTGAAGGCCCACATCATGCCGACCATGAACATGAAGCCGAAGAAGGCACCCACGATGGGCGAGATGACGAGCACGGTCACGATCTTCTTGAGACCGGCCCAGTGCAGCGCACCGCTGCCGGCATGGGCGACCACCGAGCCGACCAGTCCGCCGATGATGGCGTGGGAGGAGGAAGAGGGGAGCCCGTAGTACCAGGTGATCAGATTCCAGATGATGGCGCCGAGAATGCCGGCAAGCACGACCATCTGGGTGATGCTGCTGGCGTCGACGATCCCCTTGCCGATGGTAGCAGCGACCTTGGTGGAGATCATGGCACCCAGGAAGTTGAGTCCGGCGGCCATGAAGATCGCCGTCCTGACGGTGAGCGCGCGGGTGGAGACGCAGGTAGCGATGGCATTGGCTGTGTCGTGGAAGCCGTTTATGTAGTCGAACAGCAGGGCCGCGCCGATGACGGCCACCAGCAGGACCAGTGTGACCTCAGGCATTTTTTACCACCACGCTTTCCAGGATGTTCGCGGCATCCTCGCACTTGTCCGTTGCGGTCTCCAGCGTCTCGTAGATCTCCTTCCACTTGATGAGCTGGATCGGATCCTTCTCCTCGGCGAAGAGACGGCTGATCGCTTCGCGGCAGACGCGGTCCGCCTCGTTCTCGAGGGCGTTCACCTCGATGCAGTAGGCGCTGATCGGCTCCAGCTTCCCGCCCAGGACCGCGACGGTCTTGTCGATGGTCTGGCAGGCCTTGAGGATCAGGAACGCAAGCTCCTTCGACTCGGGCGTCGGCTTCTCTACGTTGTACATGACGAAGCGCTGGGCCGAGGCGTCGATCAGGTCGAGGATGTCGTCGAGGGCCGCGGAGAGGGCATAGATATCTTCACGGTCGAAGGGGGTGATGAAGCTCTTGTTGAGCTTCTTGATGATGTCGTGGGTGATGGTGTCGCCCTTGTGCTCAACGTCCTTTATCTTGCGCTGGCTGGCCACCGGATCGTCAAAGTTGTCGAGCATGTCCTTCAGGAGCTGGGCCCCTTCGATGATGTTGTGGGACATTTCCCTGAACATGGCGAAAAACTTTTCTTCTTTTGGCATCAACCCAAACATTAGTCCCTCCAAAGTCCCGGTCTTGACGGCCGGCATCTAGTTACAAACTGGCGAGATATACCACATTCCCGGCAAATATAAAACAATGAAATAAGTAAATTAACCTAACCAACCCGGCGTCCACCGTTTACACTTGCCCCCCGCGCCGCCTGGCAAACTTAGCGCCCTTCGGGTATGATTGCACTTTAATTTTTTAGCACCCACCACCCGGACAGGAGCACTTCATGAGCGGCGGAATCAAGTGCTGGCCCGAAGCGGAGCGTCCACGCGAGAAGCTGATGCAACGAGGCGCCTCGGCTCTGTCCGAGGCGGAGCTGCTGGCGCTGATCCTGGGCAGCGGCAATGCCGCCAGCCGCCGCAGCGCTCTCGACCTGGGGCGCGAGCTGATGCTCCAGTTCAAGTCGCTGCGCGCCCTCGCCGACGCCTCCTACCTGGAAATCCAGCAGGTGAAGGGAATCGGCCCGGCCAAAGCGACCTGCATCCTCGCCGCGCTCGACCTTTCCCGGCGCATCCGCGAGAAGGAGCGGCGCCCCATCGAATCGTTCGAGCGCTTCACCTCTGCGTCCCAGGTCTTCGAGCACTTGAACCATGAATTCAGGGACCGCCACACCGAGCAGTTCATGGCGCTGCTTCTGGACGGTAAAAACCGGATCATCACCCGCGCCCTCATCTCAGAGGGGTCGCTGAACCAGAGCATCGTGCACCCGCGCGAGGTCTTCAACGCCGCCGTGCGCCAGTCCGCAGCCGCCATGATCCTTTTGCACAACCATCCAACCGGTGACCCTGCCCCCAGTCTCGAAGACCTCGAGGTGACACGGCGGCTGTGCGACGCCGGGCACCTCATGGGGATCAGGGTGCTCGACCACATCATCATCGGCGAGAACGAGTTCTACAGTTTCGCCGACCACGGTCAGCTCTAGCCGCACCCGGGGGAGCCATGGAACAGGCCGTCGCCCTCGTGCAGGGGGCCTATTTTTTGATCACGGGCCTGTGGCCCATCTTCAGCATCACCACCTTCATGATGGTCACCGGTCCCAAGACCGACCTGTGGCTGGTAAAGACGGTCGGTGCTGTCCTGGCGGTAATCGGGGCGGCGCTCCTCGTTGCCGGCTTCAATGCGGAGCTGGGTGAGGCGGTGAGACTGCTCGCGGTCGGGAGCGCTGCGGCCCTCGCCGCCGTTGATGTCATTTACGTCTCCAGGAAGATCATCGCACCAATTTACCTGCTGGACGCGGTAGCGGAAGCGGCCTTGATCGCTTGGTGGGCTGTCGCGTTACACCTTTAAACGTACCTTTACCCCCCGCACGGATCAGCCGGCGAGGGCACCGCCACGGCGGAACAGGAGAACCAGATGCGCAAAACTGTTGTTAAGAGACAGGCTCAGGAGCGCCCGGTGACGGGAGCGGAGTGGTTGGACCTCGACAGCATCGCCCAAGTGGAAATAACGTCGGAAGATCCTTCGCAACCCATCGAATCGGCGCTGCAACCGGTGGGGGCACCGGGATGGCGTGCGGCGGACCCGGGTCCCCAGATGATCCGCCTGCTGTTTGACGCTCCGCAAAACCTGAAGCGGATCTACCTGCTGATCAACGAGGAGGAAGTGACGCGGACCCAGGAGTTCGTGCTGCGCTACGCGCAGAACCACGCCCGAAGCTTCCGGGAGATCGTGCGCCAGCAGTTCACCTTTGCCCCTCCCGGCACCACGACCGAGCAGGAGGAGTACCAGGTGGACCTGGCCGGAGTGACCACGCTCGAACTCGAGATAATGCCGGACGTGTCAGGGTCGTCCGCGAAGGCGTCGCTGGGGCGGCTGCTTTTGGCCTGAGCCCCCCGGCGGGCCAGATTGGTTCATCCGGGAACTCTGCGGAGCCCCCCCTTTTCACGCCACCCCCGCACTTGACGGGAGAGGGCCGGGGGGTGGGTGAAGCCGCAAGGCACGGAAATGATTGCCGCAAGGGACGCGGGGTAAATGGCCCTTTTCCCGCGACTCCCGGATGAACAAAAAAAAGCGCCGAGAGGAAAAGGAGGATCCATCATCGGCGCAAAAGTTGGGTTTTCTGGCAAGCGGCATCTGCAGTGCCGCTTTGTCTTTCATTAATACAAGAGCGGTGCCAAACCCACCGGCAGCTCAAATTTTTTTCAACGTACCGATTTTACACGGTTTTGAGAGAGATCCTGGCGATGACCGTCCCGTCCTGCCGACTCAGCGGTTGAACAGCGAAGCCGCTCCCCGCCCGCCGATTGCGCTGAAAACAGCATAGAATCAAGGACTTTCACATTTTGAGCAGCAGTTCAAACTTTGCACAGGTGTCAAAATTCCGCCATCCCCGTGTCGTCGCTCCTGACCGGCGTCCCACTCTCCTCCTGGGAAATGGTGGCCGCACCCTCACCCCGGCCATCTCCCGGAGGGAGAGGGAGGTCGCCCCCATTGCCCCAGCCTGCTACAAGAAACGGCCGCGGGCACCAAGCGCCGCGGCCGTTTCTTTCCCGTGATGTCGCCGGAAACTACTTCTGCACCCACCGGTCGTTCTGCAGCTGCATCCACCACCCCGGCTGGGCTGCTTCCCGCTTGGTGTCGGCATAGGTAACCGCCGCTTTCGCCATGACCAGGTTGAGCGCCTCCTTGCTTTCTTTTTGCTTCTGCAGCTTCAGAATCGCCTTGGCCATGCTGAGCACCACCGTCTTGCGGCTCTGGTTTTCAGCGGCCAGCAAGGCCTCATCCTGCGGCCCGAGTTTCCCCTTGGCAGAGGGGGGAACCACCACCAGCCCCTGTTTCGAGATCCCGACGGCCCCGCTGGCGAAGAGGGCGTTCAGCCTCGGGAGACGCTTGCTCATCTCGTCGTAGGCCTTCAGAACCTCCGGCATGCTGGAAAGCTCGACTGCCAGCGCTTCCGCGTCGGCATCGGCATCCGCGGCAAAAGCCTGGGCCACCAACGAGAACTCCGGCAGACTGTCAAAAAGCCGACTCTGCGGTTTGTCGAGGGGTGCGGCCGGCGGCAGTCCCGGCGCAGGGGCCGGGGTGGCCGGCTTCTCCCCGCTCTTTAGGAGCATGTCGTCCAGCGACTTGTAGGCTTCCTTGGCGGCCTTCTCGGGGAAGTAGACGTTGACCGTGATCACCGCGCAGGCGGCAAGGGAGAAACAGGCAAGGGCCAGCAGCAACTTGATCAATTTTCTGTTCATGGAATACCCCCATCTATACGTTGGTCTGCTCCGGATGTGGACATCACGAAATATAACACAGTAGGATCACTCTTCCCACTTGAACTCCGGCACCAGTTCCTGTTTCGCCGGCGCCTTCTCCGCCGGCGGCTCACCGGTTGCGGGCTTTCCGCGCACCGCGGCCTCCTTGATCGACTCAAGCAGGTGCTCCAGGGCGATCCGGTTCTGCGTCGGCGCGATGTTCACGTTCAGATCCTTCACCCCGAAAAAATTGGTGTTGACGATCTTCAGGGTGTTGAAACTCAGGTCCCCCTCCTGCAGGTTCGCCTTGATCTCCGCCTCGTCATAGGCGCGGTCGCGGGTCAGGAAAAATCCGCTCAGCTTCTGCTTTGCCAGGCGCTGCAGGAACTCCTTGCTGACCAGCATCTTCTCGCCCCCCCCCTCGCGTGCCCAGAGGTCGACGAACCCGGTCATCCCCAGGATGCCCCCTCCCACGCCCCTGACGCTGATCACGCCGTCCACCCGCCCTGAGATGTACCCTTGGAGGCTGGGGAGGCTGCGGCAGAGTTTCTTCAGGCTGAGCCCGTTGACCAGCAGGTCCACGCGGTAGGTCGGTTTATCCCTGACGGCAAGGTAGCCGGAGCCCAGGATGGCGCCGTCATAGAGGGTGGTGCGGAGGGGAGCGATTTCCATGAGCCCCTGCGAGGCGCGCAACTGGAGGGTCAGTTTGCCCAGTTCCAGGGTGCCGAATACCGTCCGTCCCACCGTGAACTGCTCGCCTCCTGCGGGGAGCCCCCCCAATTGCCCCAGCAGGCGCTGGTAGTTCCCCCTGCTGAACTCCCTGGTGTCTTTGGGCTGCGAGGCGCTCTTCCCTGAAAGATCCAAGGAGACAGGAATCCTGCCGTTGATATCGCTCATGGCCAGCTTCTGGGGTGCCGATTCGATACGTGCGTCGCGCACATCGACGACCCCTTCCAGAAGTTGCCGCCCCTCCCGGAATTCCAGCGTTGCATCCGCCGAGAGCGCCCCTTTGAGCGTCGCCTCCTGGAGTGCCGGGGGGATGAGGTTCACGGTGGCGTCAACCAGGGCTTCCACCGGGGTGCCGGGAAGGGAAAAGGTGATGATCCCACTGCGCTTGGAGGAGAAGAGCTCCGCCACCTGCCCCCGCGCCCGCAGCGCCACCCCTTTTCCCGGCGAAAACAGCCCCTCTCCGATGGAAAGCTTCCCAGTCGAGTAGCTCCCCGACAGGAAGAGGGAGGCTCCTGACAATGCGCTCTTGCCGCTTTTGGAGAAGGCGAGCCCGCGTCCCCTGGTCTCGAATCGGCACTCCACCCCCCTTTTGCCCGAGTAGGTACCGGAACTCCTGACCTCCAGGTGCCCCGCGGTCGGGCGGATGATTGCCGTCTTAGGTAAAAAGGACGCCGCCTGGGCCGCACCCCCATCCTGCAGGGTGGCCTTGAAGGTGACGCCCCCCTCCGGAGCAAAGGGACGGAAAACCGCCTCTGCATCAAGCTCCCCCCCCAGAAACTTCCCGCTCAGCCCGGCATGCCCCCCCGCTCTGTCGAACCTCGCCTGCAGCTGAGCGCCCCCCGCGGCGTACCCTTTCATGGTGACGGCGCGGGAAAAGAGGGTGGCAGTCCCCTCCAGCCATTTTTCCGCTCCTGACGTGACCATGTCCCCCCGGGTCCGCCCCGAGAGGCCGGAAAGTTCAAGGTCACCCTGGTGCCACGTCCCCCCTTCGAGCTCCACGACCAGCGGAACGCGCCCGGCGGAGGCAACTCGAGGCGGTAACCGGCCGGCGATACGGGTGGCCGCCACTCTCGCCGCTCCCAGCCGCGCCTGTACCCCCTCCAGGCTCACCTGCTCGTCCTCCAGCCGGTAGCGGAAACGTGCATCCCCGCTCCGGGAACCAAAGGCGATCCCTGCCAGGTTCGCCTCACCGGAGGCCTGCCGGTGTCCCCCCTGCTGCCGCAGTGCGACCGTGACCACCCCCTCCTTGACCGCAACCGGGTCTTTGCCCCGCTTCCCCGTGATGCCGGCAAGCGCGATTCTTCCCGAGAGCTTCAGCTCCTGCGCGTTCTTTCCGGCCAACACGGCGGTTCCCGATGCGGTGCCCGCGGTCGCCTGCAGGTCATGGCGTTGCAGGAAAGGGTTCAGGGAGGTGAGCTTCGCCTGCGCCACTCTCAGTGCAGCCGACAGCGGTTCAGGCCGCTGCGCTTCATACGAGATGTGGCCGTCCACGGGAACACCGTAGACCCGGGCGCTGAAGCCGGAGCTGTGCATCGCCACCGGCTTCAGGTGCGAGGAAAGGGTGACGTCGAAGGGCAGGCGGAGGGAGCCGACGACCGCCCCCCCCTCCCCAGGCGCCTCTGAAAGCGCCCCGATGGCGGACACCCCGTTTCCCTTCCGGGAGAGCGTCGCCTTCCCCGAGAGCCCCGTGACCAGCCGTTCCCCCTTCCTCGCCAGCCACCCCTCCCTTAGCAGCAGGATGCCGGCGGCGCTCTCCACGCCTCCCGCTGCGGTACCCTCCAGCCGCAGCGATTCGCAACGAAGCTTCCCCCCAGCAGCACCCCCCTGCGCGCCTCCTCCGGCAGCAGGACGTTCAGAAGGGCAAGGTCTACCTGGTCCACCCCGAACAGGAGGGCGAAGCGCCGCTCCTTCCTGATCCCGCTCAGGCTCCCTTCCGCATGCAGCTGAGCCACCTTTTCGATGTCGAGCGTCGCCTCGTTCAGGTCCGCCCGGTCCTCGGTAAGGCTGTAAAAGCCGTTGAACTGCAGCGTCCCGGCGACGGGATAGGTTCCCCCGGCGGCCGGCAACGATACGTCTGTGAACCGGAAGGAGCCTGAGCTGCGCAGTTCCCCCCTGGCCAGCACCCCGTTGACGGTGAGAGAGCCCCGCGCCTTTTCCAGCGCCGCCGGGTTCTTCAGCTTCAGCAGGGTGGCGACCCTCCGCAGCGACAGGACCGGGGCACTCAGGGTGAGGTCCACCGCGGCCTCGGCGCCGGGCCGTGCGGTCCCTTGTAACTGGTAACGGTTGGCCGCCGCGTCCTCGAAGGCGAGCTCCACCTGGGCGTTGCGCGACCCTCCGCTGGTAAGGTTGTAAAGCTTGAGGTCGACGCCGCGCACCCCCTCACCCTGCACCGTCAGCGCCCCTTTGCGCACCAGGAGTTTGCCGATCACCGTCTCCGGGGGAGGCTGCACCGGTTTCCTGGCTGCGAGCCTGCGCTGCAGGTCGCTGAAATTCCAGGCGCCCGCGTCATTTTTTAGAAGGTTGATGTTGCCGCCGTCGATGGCGATGAGGTCGAAGCGCCGCTTCCCCCGCAATAACGCCAGCCACTGCGGCTTGATGACCACGGTCTCCGCGGCGGCCACATCGGGTCCCGCGAAACCTTTGGGGTTGCGCAGCCTGACCCCGTCCAGCACCACCGTGCGCCCCGACAAGGAAACACGCCGCACGGTGAATTCCTGCTGCAAGGACGAGCTGACCAGGCGGGAGATCTGTCGGGCGGGGAGCGGTGTGGCGAGATAGGCGTGCAGGAGGACGAACGCGAGCAGGCAGACGCAGAACACCCCGGCGGCGATATACGCCAGGATCCGGACCGGGCCTTGCGGGATTAAAGTTGTGCCACTGTCGACTTTCATGTGTCCCCTCGCCGTGCAGCGTGAACTTTACCCTGCTTCGCCGCCGTGGGCAAGAGAAGCATCCGGCGGCCACCACGGCGTTACCGGCCTGCCCTTGACGCAAAAAGGGGCACCCGCTCCGGATGCCCCTTTTCCTTGTCTGTCCGCTTTTGCCTGTGACGAAGCTAGACCGGCAGCGCCGGAAGTTCCAGGCCCGCCATCTTCTGGACCATGCGCACCACCTGGCAGCTGTAGCCGAACTCGTTGTCGTACCAGACGTAGAGCACGCAGCGGTTCCCCTGGACGATGGTGGCCAGGGAATCGACCACGCCGGCATGGCGCGAGCCGACGAAGTCGCTGGAGACGACATCCGGGGAGTTGGTGTAGTCGATCTGGTTCTGCAGCGGCGAATCGAGCGAGATGGCGCGCAGGTAGCTGTTCAGCGTCTCCACGTCGGTCTCGGTGTTGAGCTGCAGGTTGAGGATCGCCAGCGAGACGTTCGGGGTCGGCACGCGGATGGCGTTGCCGGTCAGCTTGCCCGTCAGCTCCGGAAGCACCTTGGCCACGGCCTTGGCGGCGCCGGTCTCGGTGATGACCATGTTGAGCGGGGCGCTCCGCCCGCGGCGGTCGGCCTTGTGGTAGTTGTCGATCAGGTTCTGATCGTTGGTGTAGGAGTGGCAGGTCTCGACGTGGCCGCTCACGATGCCGAACTTGTCGCTGACCGCCTTCAGCACCGGAACGATGGCATTGGTGGTGCAGCTCGCCGCGGAGAAGATGGTCTCCTGCGCCACGATCAGCTCGTTGTTGATGCCGGCGACGACGTTGGGGATGTCCCCCTTGCCCGGTGCAGTGAGGAGCACCTGGGAGACGCCCGGCGCCTTCAGGTGACGGCCGAGCCCTTCGCGGTCGCGCCACTTGCCGGTGTTGTCGATGACGATGGCGTTATGGATGCCGTACTCGGTGTAGTCGACGTTTTCGGGGGCGTCGGAGTAGATGATGCGGATCATGTTGCCGTTGGCGATGATCGCGTTTTCTTCCTCGTCGATGGTGATGATGCCGTTGAAGGGACCGTGCACGGAGTCACGGCGCAGGAGGCTCGCCCTCTTGACCAGGTCGTCCGGGCCGGCCTTGCGCACCACGGCGGCGCGCAGACGGAGCTTCTCGCCGCTGCCGGACTTCTCGACCAGGATGCGGGCGAGCAGGCGGCCGATGCGGCCGAAACCGTAAAGCACGATGTCCTGCGGCTCGTCGAGCAGCGGCGTGCGGCCGGTGTTGACCGAGGCGAGCTCGCTGGCGACGAAGTCGTCGATGGAGACCTTGTCCTTGACGGCCTCATAGCGGACCGCGAGCCTCCCCAGGTCGATGCGTGCCGGTGCCAGGTCCAGCTTGGCGAGGGCTTCCAGGACCGGGAACGTCTCCTGGACGGTCAGCTCGCCGTCGAGGATCAGACGAGCGAAACGATGCGCCTTGAGGATCTCGATGGTCGGGCTGTTTACCAGCGAGCGGCCGTACACCGTGGTGACGATGTTGTTGTCGCGGTAAAGATGGCCGATGATCGGGAGCATGCGCTCGGCAAGTTCCTCATGCCCCTGCCATTCCTTCAGATAAGCTTCCTGTTTCTCAATCTTCATAGTTCCGTCCCCTCGCAGAAAATAACGCCGGACACGACCACGCGCCTCGACGCAAAACTCAGCGTACATAACGGCCGACGAGCCACTGTCAACTGCCACCAAGGCATCGCCTAAGTACACCGAATCATTTCGCGGTTGACAGAACGACAGCAACAGGAACGGCCAAAACGCCCGCATACTACAGTATTTTTGTGATGTAAACAATTGAAACTTCTGAAAGATCAGCAAGTAATGTTTTTGTTAATTACTGGAGACCAATATTTATCCGTCACTTTGCCCACCGGCGTTTTATCCTGTTGCAACCTTTGCGCGGGACGCACCTCTCGTGCTATCCTTGCCAGTCGCCGCAGCCCCCTCCGGTGTGCCACCCGCTCCGGACCCGGCCAGCGGCGGCCGCGCGCCCCCGGCGTAACGGAGCTAAATCTTTATCGGAACCGCTATGAGAACTATCGTACTTTTGATCCTTTCCAACGTCTTCATGACCTTCGCCTGGTATGCGCACCTCAAAGACCTGCGCAGTGCGCCGCTCTACGTGGCAGTCCTCGCCAGCTGGGGCATCGCCCTGTTCGAGTACATGCTCCAGGTGCCGGCGAACCGCGCCGGCTTCGGAACATTTAACCTGGGACAATTAAAGATCATGCAGGAAGTGATCACCCTTTCGGTCTTCGTCCCGTTCGCCGTGTTCTACATGGGGCAACCGCTCAAGCTCGACTATCTCTGGGCGGGGCTCTGCATGGCGGGGGCCGTCTTTTTCATCTTTCGCGGATAAAACGGGGGCAACTGCGGATGGCGGTGAGGGGGAAGGCAAAGCGGGGCGGGCTGCGCGTGGTGGCGGTCTTCGAGGCGTTGAAGGGGGCCGTGGTCCTTCTGGCCGGCTGCGGCGTGCTGGCGCTGGTGCACAAGGACCTGCACCACATCGCGGTGCGGCTGGTGCTGGTCCTGCACATGAACCCGGCGCGCCACTATCCGGGCATCTTTATCGACGCCGCCAACCGCGTTACCGACCTGCAGCTCTGGATGCTTGCGGCTTCCGCGCTCACCTTCGCGGCGGTCCGGCTGGCGGAAGCATACGGGCTGTGGCATGAGAAACGATGGGCGGAATGGTTCGGCTTCCTCTCCGGAGCGATCTACCTCCCCGTCGAAGTCATCGAGATCTTCCGCAAACCGGACTGGGCCCGCGTCACGGTTTTCCTGGTCAACGTCGGCGTGGTCGGTTACCTCGCCTGGGCCCTCAAGCGCTCCTCGAAGTCCCGCCGCTAGCCCAGGTGCGGGGCCAAGACCCGCAGCGAGCTCTCCAGGTGTGGCCTGCTGTGTGACTCGATGGTATAGGCGGCATCCGGCGCGTAGCGCCCCATCAACCGGAAGAAGAGTTCGAAGTCGATGGCGCCTTCCCCCGGGGGCGCGTGATCGTCCCTGGTGCCACTGTTGTCATGGATGTGCACCTCCCTGATCCACGTCCCCAGCGCCTCGAACCACTGCGCCATCCCCACCCGCTTGAACAGATTCCAGTGCCCCACGTCGAAACAGTGCCCGAATGATGGTTCCTGCACCGCCTCGAAGAGCGCCTTCAGGGTCGACGGCTCCTCCTCGAAGATGTTCTCCACCGCCACCACCGTGCCGATCGCTTTGGTCCTCTGCAAAACGCCGCGCCAGGCGGCGACGCTCAACTCGAGCCACTGCCCCTGCGCCTCGCCGTAGCGCCAGCGGTCGAAACCGGGGTGAAACACCATCACCTCGGGGCGCAGTATTTCGGCTGCGTCCAGCACCTGCCCGAAGCGGTGCAGGGTCGCGTCCCGCAGCATCCGCTCCAGCGAGCCGGGGTTCAGGTCCATGAACGGCGCGTGGATGGTGCAGGTGAGCCCCTCTCCCTTGAGCGCCTGCGCCGTCTCGGCGAGTCGCGCCGGGGTGGCGGCGTCGAGCGCGTCGGCGGAGAAGTAGATCTCCGGGCTCAGCCGGCGCTCCAGGATGAAGGGGAGATGCTCCTCGATCTGGGTGTGCGGGACGTGGACGAAGACTCTTTTAGTCATCTTTTTTCCTGTGTTTTTTGATCAGTTCCTCGGCGCAGCTGTCGCAGCGGACCAGCTGGTCCAGCTTCTGTATCGCCGCCGGTTCCCCCAGCACGATCAGCGTGTCGTGCGCCTCTATCTTGGTGTGGGATTCCGGGTTGAACACCATCTTTCCGGTCTGTTTCTTGACCCCGACGATGATGACGCCGGTCTCCTTGCGAAAGCCTGAACTGGCCAGCGTCTCGCCGATGAAGCCGGTGTGCGCAGGGATCAGGATCTCCTCCATCTGCAGCTCCATGTGCTCCCGTCCGGTTGCGATTTCGATGAAATCCACCACGGTGGGGCGCAGGATCGCCTGGGCCATCCTGGAACCACCGATGAGGTAGGGGGAAACGACCTTGTTGGCGCCGGCCCGCTTCAGCTTCAGCTCGCTCCCCTCTTCGCCGGCGCGTGCCAGGATGAAGAGGTCGGGGTTGAGCCCCCGCGCCGTCAGCGTGATGTAGACGTTCTCGGTATCCGAGGTGACCACGGAGATGAGCCCCTTGGCCTTCTTGATTCCCGCCCTCAGGAGCACGTCGTCGATGGTCGCGTCGCCGGGCAGGAACAGGTAGCCGTGGCCGTCCTGCTCCATCTGGGCGATCATCTCGATGTCCTTCTCCACCACCACGAAAGGAAGCGGCTTGGCGGCGAACTCCTTGCAGATCAGCGAGCCTATGCGCCCGAAACCGCAGATGATGTAGTGCCCGTCCAGGGCGGCAATGGCCTTTTCCACCTTTTTCCTCCCGATGATCCGCTGGAACTGCCCCTCGAACATGATCTGGGCCAGGCTCCCCACGATGTAACCGATGACGCCGACGCCGAAGAAGATCAGCATCATGGTGAAAACCTTGCCGACGTGGCTCAGGTCGTGGACCTCGCGGAAGCCGACGGTTCCCAGGGTGATCACCGTCATGTACAGGGCGTCGAGCAGGCTCCACCCTTCCAGCGTCATGTAGCCGCAGGTGCCAACGGTAAGCAACAGCAACAGCACACCGATGGATATCTTGAAATGTCGTACCGGGTCCATGGCTAAACTCCCTCAGCGTCGCAACATACAGAGCGTGCAGCGAGATTTCAAGCTTTTTCATGTGCAACACCACAATTTCAAAGAGGGAAGTTCTTGACAATCTTTGGATACTGTATACAATACGGCGATCATTGAAGGGGGCCGCATGAAGAAGAATGTCGAGAAGCACCTTACCCTTAGAGAACGGATACTTGAGACGATCCGCGATGCCATCATGTCAGGAGCCCTCAAGCCGGGAGAAAAGGTAGCTGAACCCGAACTCGCAGCCCGTTTCGGCATCAGCCGCACCCCCATCCGCGAAGCGTTCCGCCAGTTGGAATCCGAAGGGTACCTTTCCGTCATACCGCGCAAAGGGGCGCTGGTCGCCAGTTTCTCCGCGAAAGACGTCGAAGAGTTCTACGCCATAAAGAGCATTCTTGAAGGCTACGCCGCCCGCAAGGCCTGCAGCCTGCTCAGCACCAGGGAGATAAACAAGCTGGAAGCGATCAACGAGAAGTTGCGCGAGATCGCGGAGGAAGGCGACGTACGTCATTTCTTCAAGGTACACAACAGCTTCCACGACCTCTTCATCAAGGGAGCCGGCAACGACAAGCTGCACGACATGATCGCCCAGTTGCTGAAGAAGTTCCAGCGGCTGCGCCTGGCGTCGCTCATGAAGCCGGGCCGGATGCAGCTCTCGGTGGAGGAACACGAGAAGATCATCGAGGCTTTCCGCAAGCGTGATCCGGTCATGGCCGAGATGCTGGTGCAGAAAAATGCCGAGTATGGCGGCAAGGTGCTGATCGAGGAAGACGCCGCCGCCGCTGAAGCATGGACCTGCAAAGGGCTCGATCTGTAATATTTCCCATAAGGCCCCCGTTTCCAAGGAGACGCGGGGCCTTTCTCTTTCATGGTTCCGGAGGCGGCCTGTCATCCCCCCCGCCCCTCTCACCCGCTACCCCGCGCCTTCGTCACCCGTCCGCTTCGCTCCGCTTTGGATTCACTGCAATGCCTCAGGTGCCCATCGTCACTGGTCCGTTGCCGATTGCGTCATCCCTTCCCCCTTCTTTAGTGGGCAATTGCCCGTTCCCCTTGTGGTTTTCCTTTGCCTCACGGCGCACTTTGCGCTAAATTAGCCCGTTGCCATTTCAATGAGAAGGGAGGCGTCGTGCAGCAGCTCAAAATGATCCCCAAGGTTGACCGCGTGCTCGAATGGGAGGCGGTGCGCACGCTTCTTTCCGGGCAGCCGCGGGAGCTGGTCCTGAAGGCGGTAAGGATCGTGCTGGACCGGCTGCGCGGCGGTGCCCGCGCCGGCGGACTCAACGACGACGCCTTTGGCGAAGCCGCCGTCTGCGCCGAGGTTGCGCGTGAGCTGCGGCTGCTGACCCAGCCGAGCCTGAAGCGGGTCATCAACGGCTCCGGCATCGTGATCCACACCAACCTCGGGCGCTCCATTCTCCCCGAGGCGGCGCGCGACGCGCTGAACACGATCGCCTTTTCCTATTCCAATCTCGAATTCAACCTCGACGAGGGTGTCCGCGGCAGCCGCTACAGCCACGTGGAGGCGCTTTTGTGCGAGCTGACCGGCGCCGAGGCGGCCATCGTGGTGAACAACAACGCCGCGGCCGTCCTCCTCACGCTGAGTGCCATGGCGGCCGGGCGCGAGGCCGTGGTGTCGCGCGGGGAGCTGGTGGAAATCGGCGGGTCCTTCCGGATCCCCGAGGTCATGAAGCTGTCCGGCGTGACCCTGAAGGAGGTCGGCACCACCAACCGGACCCATCCCAAGGATTACCTCGGCGCGGTGAACGAGAACACCGCCGTCTTCCTCAAGGTGCACTGCAGCAACTTCGCCGTGCTCGGCTTCACGAAGGAGGTCACCGCGGAGGAGATGGTCGAGCTGGGGAAACAGGCTGGAGTGCCGGTTCTGGCCGACATGGGAAGCGGCAACCTGGTCGACCTTTCCAACCGGCTCCCCTGCCCCGAACCGACGGTCCAGGACTTCGTCCGCGCCGGGGTCGACGTGATCACCTTCAGCGGGGACAAACTTTTGGGCGGTCCCCAGGCCGGCATCATAGTCGGGAAGAAGCCGTTCATCGAGGCCATGAAGAAGCACCAGCTGCTGCGCGCGCTCAGGATGGACAAGCTGACCCTGGCAAGCCTCGAGGCGACGCTCGCCCTCTATCGCGACGAGATGGTGGCGCTGAAGGAAGTGCCGACCTTGCGCATGCTGACCGCAACCCTCCCCGAGCTGACCGCCCGGGCCAGGAAGATCACCGGCCGGCTGCGCCGCCGCACTCCGGACGCCGTCAGCTTCAAGCTCAGCGAGGGGTTCTCCCAGGCGGGGGGAGGGACGCTGCCGCTGTTGAACCTCCCCACCATGCTGATCGAGGTTGCGGTCGAGGGGCTCACTCCCAACGACATCGAGGCAAGGCTGCGCGGGATGGAGATCCCCGTGATCGGGCGCATCAACAAGAACGCCTTCCTGCTCGACCCGAGAACCCTGCAGGACGCCGACCTGGACGATTTGGCAGCGGCGCTGGGCGCACTCGCCGGCTGAGCATCGGCCTCCGGCATGAACCGAGCGACTCGCTCCTCCTCCCTTGACGGCCTGCGCGCCGAAACGCTTCGATCCGCGGAGGGGGGCGGGAGGTGGGTGCAGCTGCCGTCTGTGCCGCTGGCGGCTGGTGCCCTCACCCCCAAGCCCTCTCCCGCAGGGCGAGGGGAGGATCGGTACTTTGGTCATATTTAACTGGTTTTTTCACAGCCAAACTGTATAATTCGGCGATTTTCCCCGTACAGGGGGCCTTCGCTGATCCCGAGGTGATTTTGGCAAGAACGTTCGCGCTGATCCCCGCCGCCGGCATGGGAAAGAGGATGGGAGCAGGCTCCAACAAGCAGTACCTCATGCTGGACGGAATGCCCATCCTCGCCCGCACCGTCCGGACATTCCAGGAAGCCGGCTGCATCGACGCGATCTACCTGGTCTCCCCGGAACAAGAGATCCCCTTTTGCCGCAGCGAGGTGGTCGAACGCTACGGCTTCACCAAGGTCCGGGCCATCGTCCCCGGGGGGAGCGAGCGTCAGCACTCGGTGTACAACGGGCTGCGCGCCATCGGGGATATCAACCCCGACGACGTGGTGCTGATCCACGACGGGGTGCGCCCCTTCGTCTCCGTGCAGATGATCGAGGACGCCGCCGCCGTCGCTAGGGATGCCGGAGCCTCGGTGGTCGCCGTCCCGGTGAAGGACACGGTCAAGGTGGTCCGCGACGGGATCATCACCGCTACGCCGCCGCGCGAAACGCTCTGGCTCGCACAGACGCCGCAGGCTTTCCGCTACGGCATGATCCGCGCTGCGCACGACCAGGCTGCCGCAGCCGGTTTTTTAGGAACCGACGACGCCTCGCTCCTGGAATGGCAGGGGGAGCCGGTCCGGGTGGTGCAGGGCGACTACCGCAACATAAAGATCACCACGCCCGAGGACATGATCCTCGCCGAGGCGTTTTTGAAGGAGAAGAACTGACATGATGCGCATCGGACACGGCTACGACGTACACAGACTGGTAGAGGGGCGCAAACTGGTCCTGGGAGGGGTAGATGTCCCGTACGTGAAGGGGCTTCTCGGGCACTCCGACGCCGACGTGCTGCTGCACGCCATCTCCGACGCCATCCTGGGCGCCATCGGCGAGGGGGACATCGGCAAGCACTTCCCGGACACCGATCCCGCTTACAAGGGGGCCGACAGCCGGAAACTCCTGCGCCACGTCATGGACCTGGCCGAGCGCAAGGAGTACATAATCGGCAACGTCGACGCCACCATCGTGGCGCAGCGCCCCAAGCTCGCCCCCTTCATCCAGCAGATGAGACGGAACATCGCGGAGACGCTGGGCACCGGGGAGGACCGGGTCAACGTGAAGGCGACCACCACCGAGGAGCTCGGTTTCGCCGGCCGGGGCGAGGGGATCGCAGCCTACTCGGTGGCGCTTTTGGCTAAAAAAGGGTAAGGGTAAAAAGCACCGTTTCCCTGTAGGGGCGAATAATCATTCGCCCCCCACATCCGCCCCACGAGGCGGGTGCCATTCACTAATTAACTCTACGCACACCGGTTATCAGACGGCTGCGGACAGGACATCTATATGACTACAGAAGAAACCCCGGTCGTCGAAAAGGCGGCCAACTTCATCCGGAACATCGTCACCGACGATCTGAAAAACGGCAAGCACCAGAGCATCGTCACCCGCTTTCCGCCCGAACCCAACGGGTACCTGCACATCGGGCACGCCAAGTCGATCTGCCTCAACTTCGGCCTGGCCCGCGACTTCGGCGGCCGCTGCCACCTGCGCTTCGACGACACCAACCCCACCAAGGAGGACATCGAGTACGAGGACTCCATCAAGGAGAACGTGAAGTGGCTCGGCTTCGACTGGGGCCAGCACATGTACTACGCGTCCGACTACTTCGAAAAGTTCTACCAGTACGCGCAGATCCTCATCGAGAAGGGGCTCGCCTACGTCGACAGCAGCAGCGCCGATGAGATCCGCGCCATGCGCGGTACCCTGAGCGAGCCGGGGAAGGAGAGCCCGTACCGCAACCGCGAAGTCGCAGAGAACCTCGACCTCTTCGCCCGCATGCGCGCCGGCGAATTCGAGGACGGCACCCAGGTGCTGCGCCTGAAGATCGACATGGCATCCCCCAACATCAACCTGCGCGACCCTGTCATCTACCGCATCAAGAAGGTCGACCACCACAGGACCGGCGACGCCTGGTGCATCTACCCGATGTACGACTACGCGCACTGCATCTCCGACGCCATCGAGGGGATCACCCACTCCATCTGCACCCTGGAGTTCGAGGATCACCGCCCGCTCTACGACTGGGTGCTGGACCAGCTCCCGGTCCCCTGCCACCCGCGGCAGATCGAGTTCGCACGCCTGAACCTGAACTACACGGTGATGAGCAAGAGAAAACTCCTCGAACTGGTCCAGGAGAAACTCGTCGACGGGTGGGACGACCCGCGCATGCCGACCCTCGTGGGGATCAGGCGCCGCGGCTTCACCCCCGAATCCATCCGCGCCTTCTGCGAGACCATCGGCGTGGGCAAGAGCGACAGCCTGATCGACATGAGCATCCTCGAGGACGCGGTGCGCGAGGACCTGAACCTGCGTGCCCCGCGCGCCATGGCGGTGCTGCGCCCCCTCAAGGTCGTCATCGAGGGGTACCCGGAAGGGGAGACCGAGGAGTTCGAGGCGGCCAACCACCCCAACAACCCCGAAATGGGGAGCCGCATGGTTCCCTTCGGAAAGACCGTGTACATCGAGCGCGACGATTTCCAGGAGGAACCGGCCAAGGGGTTCTTCAGGATGGCGCCGGGCAAGGAAGTGCGGCTGCGTTACGCCTACATCGTGAAATGCGAGTCGGTGGTGAAGGACGAGAATGGCGAGGTGGTCGAGGTGCACTGCAGCTACGACCCGGGCTCCCGCGGCGGCAGCGCCCCGGACGGCCGCAAGATCAAGGGAACCATCCACTGGGTCAGCGCCGAGCATGCCGTCAACGCCGAGGTGCGCCTCTACGACCGGCTGTTCAGCACACCCAACCCCGGCGGGAAGAACGAGCCGGACTACCGCACCTCGCTGAACCCGAACTCCATCGAGGTGCTCAACGGTTGCAAGCTGGAGCCGTCGCTGGCCGCGGCCACCCAGGAGGACCGCTTCCAGTTCGAGCGACTGGGATACTTCTGCCCCGACCTCAAGGACTCCCGTCCCGGCGCGCTGGTTTTCAACCGGACCGCCACGCTGCGCGACTCCTGGAACGACGGCAAGCGGTAACGGCATATTCCCCCTCGCCCTCCGGGAGAGGGGCAGGGGTGAGGGCGCCTCAATAGGCAAGGTCGCACTTGAATGGCAATGCCCTCACCCGGCCTCCGGCCACCCTCTCCCAAAGGGAGAGGGGCTTGCACGTTGGTGATACGAATCCGGCCCTGAACAGGGTTAACACTTTTTAGAAAGAGGATCTGACATATGGCTTTACGCGTCTACAACACCCTTACGGGCAGCAAGGAAGAATTCGTACCGATCAACCCCGGCAAGGTCGGCATGTACGTCTGCGGCGTAACGGTTTACGACCACTGCCACATCGGGCACGCCCGCGCGAACGTCGTCTTCGACATGATCTACCGCTACCTGCAGGCCAAGGGGCTCGACGTCACCTACGTCCGCAACTACACCGACATCGACGACAAGATCATCAACCGCGCCAACCGCGACGGCGTCCCCTACAACGAGATCTCCGAGCGCTTCATCGAGGAGTTCGACAAGGACATGGCGCGGCTCATGCTGCAGCTCCCCACCTTCCAGCCCAAGGCGACCGAGCATATCCCGGAGATCATCGCGCTGGTGCAGAGGCTGATCGACAAAGGGTACGCCTACGCGTCCGGCTCCGACGTCTTCTTCCGGGTGGACCGCTTCGAGGGGTACCTGAAACTCTCCAAGAGGAACCTCGAGGACATGCAGGCAGGGGCCCGCATCGAGGTGGACGAGAAGAAAGAGCACCCGATGGACTTCGCGCTCTGGAAGGGCGCCAAGCCGGGCGAGCCGTACTGGGAATCCCCCTGGGGCCACGGCAGGCCCGGCTGGCACATCGAGTGCTCCGCCATGAGCACCAAGTTCCTGGGCGATACCCTCGACATCCACGGCGGGGGGAAAGACCTCATCTTCCCGCACCACGAGAATGAAATAGCCCAGTCCGAGGCTGCGTCCGGCAAGCCTTTCGTCAAGTACTGGCTGCACAACGGCTTCGTGAACATCAACTCCGAAAAGATGTCCAAGTCGCTCGGCAACTTCTTCACCATCAAGGACGTGCTGGAGCGTTACGACGCCGAGGTGCTCCGCTTCTTCCTGCTTTCGGCGCACTACCGCTCCCCGATCGACTTCTCGGACCAGAACCTCAAGGAAGCGGAGCTAGGCCTGGAAAGGATCTACAAGGCACTGGCGGGGATCGACGAGCGCCTGGCGGCCGGGACCGACCACGCCGCCACCGAGGAGAGCGCAGAACTGGAGGAGAAGTGCGGCAGCATCGGAGCCCGCTTCACCGAGGCGATGGATGATGACTTCAACACCGCCATGGCGCTCGGGCACGTCTTCGACCTTGTGCGCAGCATCAACCGCGCCCTGCCGGTCTCGCCGCTGGAACTGCTCGCGCGCGTGAAGCGGGAAGTCGCCAACATCGCGACGACCCTCGGGGTGTGCGACTCGGTGCCCGTGGAGTTCATGCAGCGTATGAAGGACCGCAAGACCTCGGATATGGAAATTCCGGTTGAGGAAATAGAGGCTTTGATAGCCGAGCGCGCCGAGGCCCGGAAGGCGAAGGACTTTAAGCGCAGCGACGAGATCAGGGACCTGCTGCTCGCTAAGAACATCGTCCTTTTGGACGGCAAGGAAGGGACCACCTGGTCGGTGAAGTAGGAAGCTGCCGGCACGACCGGTAGCGCAGGAATAAAAAAAGGCCGCTTAACGCGGCCGTTTTTTATGCTTCGGCGGGTGATGCGAGGCGGCCTAGGCCGCCTTCTGGTTCAGCTCAGCGCTTCTCGCCTTCACGAGTTCCATCGCTTCCCTCATGATGTCGGAAACGCTTTTCTTGGTGGAGTCCATGATTGCTTCGAGGGTCTCACGCTCTGCGTCGCTGATCCTCATGGAAATGACATTGTACCTGGGGTTCTCTCTCATTCTGCCCATCTGCTTCTTCTCCTTGTACTGCTCAAGATTGGTGACACGATGTCTACAATATTGCTATATGCGTGCCAACCCCAAAAAAGAACAGTCCTGCGGCGTAACCTGCTGTTTTCACGTATACCGTTTAATTCACGTTAAAGCCCTATAACCCAACAGTGTATACAAAGTGCGCCACTTTTGGCACAGAGTGCGTAATTGTGCCCATTTGTATCATTTTGGCCGGGGTGGCACTCCCCGCCATGTGGCAAATCACTCATCTTCTTCCTCCCGCGCACGGATTGTGCGCCCTTTCAACCCATGTTTGGCCAAAAGACGGTAAAAGGTCCTTCTTGGTATGTTGGCAAGTTGTGCCGCTTTTGACACATTGCCTCCGGCGTCTGCCAGATAGCGCTGGATCAGCTTCTTCTCGACCCTCAGTACGTGCGGTTCGCGCTCCTTTTTGAACGAGCGCAGGTCGATGACGTCCTCCCCCTCGTCGGCGTAGCTTTCCGCGAACGCCAGAGGCAGGTTGCCCAGCTTTATGATGTCGTCGTGGGTGAGGACCGCGGCGCGCTCGATGACGTTCTGCATCTCCCTGATGTTCCCCGGCCAGGGGTACTTCACCATGGCGTTGATAGCGCGCTCCTCGATGCCCACGATGTGCTTGTTCAGCTTGTTGCGCGCCTTCTCCAGGAAGTAGTGGGCGAGCTGCGGGATGGATTCCACCCGCTCACGCAACGGGGGCATGGTGATGGAGAATACGTTGAGCCGGTAATAGAGATCTTCACGGAACCACCCCTCGCGCACCCCGTCCTCCAGGGACTTGTTGGTGGCGGCGATGAGCCTGACGTCGACGCGGCGCGCCATCGTGCCCCCCACCGGGCGCACTTCCCCCAGGTCGAGCACGCGCAGCAGTTCCGCCTGCAGTTTCGGGGTGATGTCTCCGATCTCGTCCAGGAAGATGGTGCCGCCGTCGGCCGCCTCGAAAAGGCCCTTCTTCTCGGTGATGGCACCGGTGAAGGATCCCTTCTTGTGGCCGAACAGTTCGCTTTCCAGCAGGGAGTCGGTGATGGTGGTGCAGTTGACGGTTACCAGCGGCTTGTCGTTTCTCTTGCTGTAGCGGTGGATGGCGCGCGCGGCGAGCTCCTTGCCGGTGCCGGACTCGCCTCGGATCAGCACCGTGGTCGGCGTCGGCCCGACCTGCTTGATCTGGTCCAGGGCCTCAAGCGTATTGCCGTCGCTCCCCACGATGAACTCGTCGCCGTATTCCCGGTCCAACTCCCTCTTGGCCAGTTCGTACTTTTGGATCAGGCGCCCTCTCTCCTCCTCCAGCTGCTGAAGGTTGTGCGGCAGGCACATCTCGAGGTCCGCCAGCCCCTGGAATACCGCCACGGCATACTCCCGGCAGGTGCGGTAGCCGCAGGTGCGGCAGTTGAGTTCGTCCTTCTGGGTGAACTTGTTGGTCGCGTGCAGGATCTTTTTACGTCCCCCCCCTTTGGAGTGGGAAGCTTCGCGTACTTGTCCGAGAAAGTGCGGGAGAGGTCGATGTCCCATTGCTTCTGGTAGTGCGGCGCCACCCGGTACGGGATCTCGCTTCTGAAATGGGAAATGACCATGTTGCGCCTGGAAAATTCGGTGAGTTCCTTGTTGCGCCCGGGGCCGCCGATGCAGCCGTCGTAACAGAAACGGAGATCGACCAGCTTGGGGCTGATGCGCCCGGCGGCCAGGTCCTTTATGATCCCCATTACGTTGACCTCACCCTCGGCCGTGACGATATCGGTATCGAGCGGGTCGGGGTTGATGCCGAAGGCCTGGAAAGAGCCCTGGGACAGGGAGAATATACGCCCCATGTGCGGCTCCCTGCCGTCGAAGGGCTCTTCCTCGAGTGCGGCCAGATCGATGCCCCGCTCCTTGAAGATCGACTCCAGCTCCCGGTAGGTAAGCAGCACGTCCACCGCCCCCTTGGTCTGCTCGGCCTGCACCTCGAACTTTCCGGCGATGCAGGAGCTTATATAGATAACCTTGACCTGCTCTCCCAGCACGTGCTTCAGGTAGCGCCCCATGGCCACCATGTGGGTCACCACCCCGACCATGTTTTCGATCAGTTGCGGGTAGTGCCGCTCCACGAGATCGACGACGGCGGGGCAATGGGAGGAGATGAGCGGCAACTCCGCCTTTTCGATGGCGTTTCTGTACTCTCCGGCGATAAGTTCCACGCCGCTTGCCCCCTCGTGCACCTCGGCGAAACCGAGCTGGCGCAGGCCGGCCGAGAGCTGGCCGGGAGAGCAGTTGTGGAAGAAGGCAGGAAAAGAGCAGCCAAGGACGGCGACGACGGGGTCGCCGGAAGTAAGAAGCGCCTCCGTCACCACCACGTTGTCAGCGATGACCTTGGCATGCTGCGGGCAGTTGCTCAGGCAGTTGCCGCAGCCGATGCAGCGCTCGAAGATGATCTCGGTGTAGCTCTTCTCCACCTTGATCGCCTTGACGGGGCAACTGCGCACGCACGAGTAGCATTTTCGGCACTGATCGGTAATGGTTACAATGGGATACATCGGTCCTCGCAGGCACAGCCGGATAAAATCGCAGAATCAGGTTGGATTGTATAGGAATCGGGGAAAGTGTGCAACAGTTGGCACACTTCGAGCGAATTCGAGGCAAAAAAAACCCTAGCGACTAGGAGGGCAAGTCGGCTAGGGGAAGGAGGATCCTACGATCCTCCGCAACTCTTATCTATGAACACATTATACTGAGACGCTCTGAAGACTGCAAGAGCTTAACTATAATTAATCAAAGAACTCTTTTCACGATCCATCTCATGAGCTCACGCGTGACCGGGTTTCATAAGAAAAATGGCGGGTTGGCGCATTGCGCCCGGCGCAAGTCGTGTGGTATAAATTACCCCGAATTCAGCCAAGGAGGATGTATGACAACCACGGCACGTTTCCCATTCACACTACGGTTCATGGCGGTACTGGCCATGGTCCTCTTGCCGCTCCAGCTCCTCGCGGCCGCCCCACTCCCCAAACTGGCTGCCCCCCCCGAAGGGGAGCGCTGGTACAGCATCATCATGGGAGACGAGCAGGTCGGCTTCGGCCAGACCACCGTGACACGCACCGCCAGCGGCTACCAGATCTCCTCCCGCAGCAGCGTGAAGATGAAGGTCATGGGGTTCTCCCGCGAGGCTAGCTCCACCGAATCCTATCAGGTGGCACCCGACCTGACCCTGCGCTCGTTCCAGGTTCAAAACCGTATCGATGGAAGCCCGGTCGACATCGACGGGGCTGTGACCCCCAAAGGGATCACGGTGCACACGCGCTCGGCCAACGGCAACAAGGAGCGGACCCTGAAGGTGAAGGGGCCGGTGTACCCTCCGCACGCCTTGAACCTGTACCCGCTCATGAAGGGCACCGTGCCGGGAAAAACCTATAAAATCAAGTACCTCGACCCGGAAGCGGTGAAGGTGAAGGAGGCGAAGGTCGAGGTAATCGGCCCGGAAACGCTGGACGGGAAGCAGGTGGTACACCTTAAAAACGACCTCTACACCATGGTGGACAACGACATCTGGGTAGACCTGGCGGGTAACGTTCTGAAGGAATCGGTGCGGGACGGGTTGGTAGTCACGCTTGCCCGCGACGAGGCGACCGCGAAGGCCGAACTCGCGGAAGCGGCCATGGGCAAAAAGGACCTCGTCTACGACTTCAGCCTGATCCGCGTCACGCCTCCCCTGGAGCATCCCGAGCGGCTGCAGAAACTGTTGCTGCAGATAACGGGGATACCGGCGGAGCAGCGCCTGCTGCAGGGAACGTGGCAAAGGGCCGAGCGCCAGCCGGACGGCAGCGTCATCTTCGTCCTCCCGAACCCCGGCCCTGCCGCAGAAGAAATTCCCACCCAGGCCGACCTCAACCCCGGCGAGCGGACGCCCAGCGACAACCCAGAGATCGTCTCGCGCATGAGGGCGGTCGTCGGGGACGAGAAGGATCCGGCCAAGAAGATCGCCCGCCTGGCGGCGTGGGTGGCCGCCCAGATCAAAGCCGACGTGATCGATTCCCAGTCGCCTTTGGAGACCTTGCAGAAGGGCCGCGGCAACTGTCAAAGCCACGCGCGGCTCTACGTCTCCCTGGCGCGGGCCGCCGGCATCCCTACCCGCTTCGTGTCCGGCCTCGTGTACCAAGGCGACGGGTTCTTGTACCACAGCTGGGCCGAGAGTTACCTGGAAGGGAAATGGGTCCCGGTCGATCCGACCTTCAACCAGGTCCCCGCCGACGTCACGCACATCAAGCTGATCGAGGGGGAATCGCTGGACGAGATGGGGAGCATCGCCGGCATGATCGGCCGGGCGCGGGCCAAGGTCCTCGAGAAGCGATAGCCCCTACGCCTGCTCGCTGAAAACAAGAGCGGGGCGGATCGACAGATCCGCCCCGCTTTTTTCGTACCGCCGGTCGCGCGTCTAGTGACACCCCTGGGCCGCCACCACACCTGCTCCGCTCTCTCTCGTCCCCTTCTTCAAGCCGCTCCGGTAGCAGGCGATCTGTACCAGGATTGCCACTGCGTACACCACCCCCACCGCGATAAAGAAACCACCCATCTGTCACTCCCATATATATAGTGGATTCGCCGCGGAAGAGGTACGTCCTCGACCGCGGGCGCACTTTCTAATGAGCACGATGCATGCCGCTTCGACTCCGGAGTGCCGGAGCATGGAAAAACGCGCGGTTACGGCACCGGAGCGGGTTGTCCGGCCGAGAACTGTGCGAAAGCGGGACGCCGAACTGTCTCAATAGCTAACGCCGCCGCCACGGTGACACGAAAAAGGGCGACCGTGAGGTCGCCCTGGAAGGGAGCGCGCTGCAGCAATCATCGTTTTCGGGACATCGCCTCCACCATCTCCCGGCGCGCCTCGCCGATGGTGAGGGGGAGGCGGCTGAAGGGAAGCCCCTCCTCGTGTTTCAGCTGGTAGATAAGTTCGGCGATGTGGGGGAGGCGCAGCTTGACGTTGGCCAGTTCTTCCGGTGCGGTGAACACCTCTTCTGGGGTGCCGCCCCGGACCAGGCGCCCTTTGCTCAGGATATGGAGCTGGTGCAGGAAGATGGGCACCAGGTCGACGCTGTGGGTCGCCATAACGATGGTGACGCCCTGGTCCCGGTTCAACCGGGTCAAGAGCTCCATCATCCGGTACTCGCCCATGGGATCCAGCCCGGCGGTCGGCTCGTCCAGGAGCAGGATCTCGTGCCCCATGGCGAGAAGCCCGGCGATGCAGACCCGCTTCTTCTGGCCGTAGCTCAGGTTGTGGATACCCTTCCCGGCGAACTCCGACATGTCGACGCTCGCCAGTGCGGCGTCCACGCGGCTTTTCACCTCGGCCTCGGCACATCCCATGTTGCGCGGACCGAAGGCGGCGTCCTCGAAGACGTTGCCGGCGAAGAGCTGATCGTCCGGGTTTTGGAACACGAGTCCGACCTTGCGGTAGATGTCGCGCGGGTGCAGTCGGAGCACGTTGTCGCCATCCAGGAGCACCTCGCCACGGTACCCCTTGATCAGGCCGTCCATGATCTTCAGCAGCGTCGTTTTCCCCGAGCCGTTGGAGCCGAGGATGCCGGCGAACTCCCCCCGGGCGATCCGGAGCTGCATGTCCGAGAGGGCAACGGTTCCGTCAGGATACTTATAGCTTTCGAGGTTGACGGATATTCTGATCGGGTCCACAGGCGTTCCTTTACCTTTAGCGAAGATCTTCTTCCGCGAGTCCCTCTCCCTCTGGGAGAGGGTGCCCGGAGGGCGGGTGAGGGCTCTGCCGGTTGCGGTTATTTTCCCTTGGCAACGCCCTCACCCTGGCCCTCTCCCTGAGGGAGAGGGGATGTGGACAGCTGTAACGGGAGATGATGCCTTTCAGGGCCTTTACTCTATTGCATCAATCTGAACAGGGCCGCGGCGCTGACGAAGAGGATCGCCGAGCCAACCTCGACCCCGCGCAGCGGCCGATGCACGGACGTGGGCATGGCGCCGTCGTAGCCGCGCTGCACCATCGCGGTAGTGATGCTCTGGCTGTTGTCGAAGGCCTTGATTACCAGCACGCCAGCGAGGGTCCCCAAGGAGGAGAGGGCGCGCCGGCACCCCACGTAGCCGAGGCGGTTCTTCTGGGCGTTATAGACCACCTGGGCATCCTCGAGGAGCAGGAACAGGTAGCGCCAGGCAAAGAGCGCGACATCCACCAGCACCTGCGGCACCCTGAGCCAGGAGAGCGCGGCCATCAGTTCGGTGAAGGGGGTGGCAAAGCCGACCGCGGCGAGCAGGGAGACGCCCCCCAGGATCCGCCCGGCGATGAGGAGCCCCGCCGCCAGGCCGTCGCGGTGCCCGACCAGTTCCCAGCCGGCCACACCGACGCTGAAAAGGGGGATGGTCCCGGAAAAGAAGGTCTTCAGCGCCAGCACCATGACCGCGATGAAGAGCGGCTCGGAGAAGCGCAGCACGAGGATACGCACCGGCGTGCCCAGGTGCAGGCAGAGGAGGAACCCGAGCACGGCCACCGCCAGGGGAAAGGCCACTCCCTGCGAACTCAGCACCATGACCAGGAGGGCGAGGGCGCTGACCAGTTTCACCCGCGCGTCCACCGAAGCGAGAGGATGGGCCGCGTGGTGGCGGTATGCGTTGAAGTGATGGTGCATCAACCTTCCTTCTTGTCCTTGCCCGTCAGCTGCCGCCAATAATATCCGGCGGCGAAACCGCCCACGACCCCGGCCCCCAGGAAGGCGAACAGAAGCAGGTCGCCGGAGCCCGGATCGATGAGGGGCGCCTTGGCCTCCCGCCCGTGCTCCTTGGCGATCTTCTCCACCACGGCCTCGTCCACCCCCTGGTAGGACTTGGGGGCCAGGGAGAAGAAGTAGAACGCGAACAACAGCGTCGGCAGCATCACGGTGTGCAGCAGCAGGACTTTCCACCTGCGTTTTCTGTCAGGCATTGCCGGCAACCTCCTTTTCCGTGATGACCCTCATCTTAACGAGCAGGTCCGGGCGCTTGCGGTACAAAAGCGTGACCATCCCCGCGGTAATGACCCCTTCCAGGATGCCCAGCGGCAACTGGGTGGGGAGGAACGCGAACACTATTTTCACGAACAGCGGCCACAGCGGCGACTCACCCCGGATGCCGAGGGCAAGGAGGAGCGATGTGGTGGCGTAGGTGGCCCAGTCTGCCACAAGCCCGGCGATAAATCCAGCCAGAGCTAAACTCCCGCCGACCCGGCGCAGAACCCGGAAGGCGGACCACCCGGCAAAGGAGCCGACCACCCCCATGGAGAGGGTGTTGGCGCCCAGGGTCGAGAGACCGCCGTGGGCGAGAAACAGCGCCTGGATCAGGAGCGACACCGCCGCGATGATCACGCTCACCAGCGGCCCCACCAGTATGGCGGACACCCCGGTGCCGCAGGGGTGCGAGCAGGTCCCGGCGGTCGGCACCGGGATCGGCATGCAGGAGATGATGAAGACCACGGCGGTGAGCAGCCCGACCAGCGGCTTCATGGAGAGATCCTCCCGCGCCAGGGCGTTCAACTGCCTGATCCCCAGGGCCAGAAACGGTACCAGCACCAGGAACCAGGCGACCGCCCACGGGAAGGGAAGGATTCCCTCGGAGATGTGCATGGCATGGGCCGGGGTGGCGACCAACATGGAGAAGGCCAGCACCAGCGCGAACAACGAACCGGCCCTAAATCCTCCCCAGCTGTGAGAGAAGCTGTCACGAGCGACCGACGACCGGACAGTCCCCCTCTCCCTCCGGGAGAGGGTCGGGGTGAGGGCTCCGCCATGGCAGGGTTCTTTCTCCGTGACATCTCCCTCACCCGGCCTTCGGCCACCCTCTCCCGAAGGGAGAGGGGATTTCCTGTCCGGAGCGGGTCTGGACACTGATGCAATGTCTGCCAGGAACTGCCCCCGTAAATCGGTAGTTCGATGGTGAATCCGTATCAAATCTTGTCCCCGCGCAGATGTTCCGCGAAGATCTTTCCGGCGCCGCGGGAGGCGCAGAAGTCGCCGCACATGGTACAGGTCTGCTCGTCCTCGGGGACGCGGCTCTTCCTGATGGCTGCGGCGTCCTCAGGGAAGAGGGCCAGCTCGAACTGACGCTGCCAGTTCAGATCCCGGCGCGCCTTGCTCATCTCCTTGTCGCGCTCCCTCCCCCGCTCGGGGTACTTGTTCATGTCACCGATGTAGGCGGCTATCTTGGCCGCCTTGACACCCATCTTGACGTCTTCCTCGTTCGGGAGCGCCAGATGCTCGGCCGGCGTGATATAGCAGATCAGGTCGGCGCCGTAACGCGAGGACTGGGCCGCGCCAATGGCGGCGGTGATGTGATCGAAGCCCGGCGCCACGTCTGTGGAAATCGGGCCCAGCATGTAATAGGGGGCTCCGCCGCTCATTCGCTTTTGCAGCTTGATGTTCCCCTCGACCTCGTCCAGCGGCACGTGCCCCGGCCCTTCCACCAGCATCTGGCACCCCATGTCGCGGCCGAGTTCGGCCAGCTCGCAGTTGATCAGCAGCTCCTGGATCTGGGCGCGGTCGCTGGAGTCGTGGATGGCGCCGGCCCTGAGGCCGTTACCCAGCGAGAGCACGGTGTCGTAGCGCTTCAGGATCTCCACCACACGGTCGAACTTCTCGTAGAGCGGGTTCTCGCGGTTGTTGGCGATCATCCACGCGGCCATGCTGACGCCCCCCTTGGAGACCAGGCCGCCGTAGCGGTATCCCTGTTTCCTCAGGCGCTCCAGGGTGTAGAGGTTGATGCCGCAGTGCACCGCCATGAAGGCCATGCCGTCGGCGCACTGGCGCTCGATGATGTCGAAGAGCATCTCCTCGTCCAGCTTGTTGGGATCGCCGTACTTCCTGGCTGCCTCGCAGAACGCCTGGTAGAGCGGCACGTTACCCACCGGCAGGTCGACGGCGGCGATCACCTCGCGACGCACCCGGTCCAGGTCCCCGCCGACCGAGAGCTCCATCAGCGTGTCCGCCCCCGCCTGCTGCGCCACCTGTGCCTTGCGCACTTCGGCCTCGTAATCGATGATGTCCGACGAGGTGCCGATGGATGCGTTCACCTTTGTGCGCAGTCCGGTGCCGATGCCGGCCACCTTCGGCTTCCTCACGTGGTTCCACGGGATGACGATCTGCCCCGCGGCCACCTTGTCCCGGACGTATTCCGGTGTTACCTCTTCGTCGAATGCCACCTGCGCCATCTGCGGGGTTATGATCCCCGCGCGCGCCGCTTCAATCTGCGTTTTCATGTGAGACTCCTGGTCCGGTATGCCCTGCAGTGTCCCACGAAGTCACGTGCGATACCCGGTGAGCTGCCGAAGTGTAAATGGATGTAGGAGGCCAGGCAGTTCTTGTAGCGAAACCCTTCCAGCCCCAGGTCGGCGCCCTTCCTGCTGACCCGGTAGAGGCGTTCGATCCTCTCCGGCATCTCCCCCATCTCGGAATAATGAAATTCGTGCCCTCGTGCTTTGGTCCCCTTGGTGCCGACCACGGTGTCGGCGATCAGCTCTATCTCCCGGTACCCGAGTGCCTTGCGGCGCGGCAGCATACGGGTCCGCACCGGGAAGACACCGACAAACGGGATCGTTTCCCCTTCGCCCGCCACCCCTTGAGTGAGGTAGATGAATCCGCCGCACTCGGCGTAGACGGGGACGCCCGCCTCGACCGCCTGGCGGACCGCCTGCAGCATCGGCTCGTTGCCGGCCAGCTTTGCGGCGAAGAGTTCTGGGTAGCCGCCGGGAAGGTAGATGCCGCCGATCCCATCGGGCAATGCGGCATCCTCCATCGGGGAGAAGCAGCAGATCTCGGCCCCCTCCTCGGCAAGAAGCCGCAGGTTGTCCGGGTAGGCGAAGCAAAAGGCGGCATCGCGGGCGACGGCGATCCGCACCGGCGCGCCTCCCCTCCCGCCTTCCGCTTCCGGCTGCGGCAACGCCGGAAGTTTCTGCTGTTTCAGGTTTAAAAGAGCCTCCAGGTCGAGGTGCCGCTCAACGACCTCGACCAGGTGGTCCAGAAACTCTGCGGAGAGCGGGTTGTCCTCGGCCGTGGTGAGCCCCAGGTGTCGCGACGGGATGGCCAGCGCCGCGTCCCTCGGCATGCACCCCAGCACCGCGACGCCGGGAAGATGCGCCGCCAGTGCCTCGCGCAGAATCCGCTCATGGTTCGCGCTCGCCACGTTGTTGAAGATTACGCCGGCCACACGAACACCGGGATCGAAACCGGCGAAGCCGCTGACCAGCGCGGCGGCGCTGCGGGCCTGGCTCCTGGCGTCCACAACCAGGATGACCGGCGCGGCGAGTTCCTTGGCGACCTGGGCCGTACTCCCGGCGTCGGAACTGCCGTCGATACCGTCGAAGAGCCCCATCACCCCTTCGATCACCGCGATGTCGCTGTCCGCCGTGCTGCGGGCGAAGCTGTCGCTCACGAATTCCCGCGGGCACATCCAGCCGTCCAGGTTGATGGACGGGGCGCCGGTCACCAGGGCGTGGTAGCCGGGATCGATGAAATCCGGCCCGACCTTGAACGGCGCCACTTTGAGCCCGCGACGCCTGAGCGCCGCCATGATGCCGAGGGTCACGGTGGTTTTGCCGGAGCCGCTGTGCGGCGCTGCGATGACGATGCGCTTCATGCCCGGGGAGTCTCCGTCAGCCGTTGACCAGTTGGACAACGGTGTTGCCGTCGGCCCAGTAGTCGATGATGTTCACGGCGCAGTACTGCTGGTCGATACTGAAGAAGGAACCCAGCGGCGCCTTGACCGCGTCCAGGAGGATGATGCGGTTCACCCCGCCGTGCGCCACCACCAGGACCTCCTCGCCCCGGTGCCGCTCCACGATCTCCTTCAAGGCGGGTAACACGCGCCCCGCCAGTTCACCGAGGCTCTCGCCGCCGGGCGCACAGAAGTTCTCCAGGTCCGCCAGGCGCGCCGCCCACTCGTCCGGGCGCTGTTCCTGGATCTGGGCCACGGAGAGCCCTTCCCAGACCCCGCAGCTCAGCTCGCGCAGGGCGGGGACCTTGACCGGCTCGACCCCGAGGTACGGGCCCAGGATCTCCCCGCCGCGCACGGTGCGCTGCAGGTCGCTAGTGTAGAGGGCGCTGATCCGGTCCGGCTCCAGGCGCGGTTTCAGCTGGTGGTACATCTCCTCGCCGCGAGGCGTGAGGCGGACGTCGAAGTGGCCGTTGTAGCAGTAGGGGCGTTCCACCTCGCCGTGACGGATCAGGTGGATCCTGGTTCTTTGGGTCATGGGTTCTCCTCTATATCAACCTGCGGCAGGGGGATGCGCCACGGGGACAGGCACCTGGCGGAGCCAGTCCCCTTACCCCTACCCCAGCCGGCCCAACAGCGCCAGCAGGAAGATAAGGCAAAAGATCTCGTTCAGTTCGCTGGCACAGCCGATCACGTCGCCGGTGACGCCACCAAGCTTTCTATGCGACCACCCTTTGATCCCCCAGGTCAGGAGGAACAGGAGCAGCAGGGTGATGAGGCCGGGCAACCGGAGCAGAGCGGCCCCGACAGCGACCGCGCAGACGCCGGCGAGGACCAGCTGCAGCATCCCCGCCCCTCCCACGAAGGCGTGCCCGAGCCCGTCCTTCCGGGCGCGCTGCGAGCCGACCGTCATCTGCACCTGGGCAAAACGGGCGGCCATCGGGAAGAAGAGGAGCGCTTCGCGCTTGTGTTCCAGAGGGAGCGCGAGCAGCGCCTGGTACTTGAGCGTCAGCCCCAGCACCAGGCCGACCGCCCCCACCGCGCCGACCCGGGAATCCTTCATGATCTCCAGGAAACGCTCGCGGGAACCGCGCGCGGCCAACCCGTCGCAGACGTCGGAGAGTCCGTCCAGGTGCAGCGCACCGGTGACGACGCTCAGTAGCGCGACCAGCACCAGGTCGGCCACGGAGCGGGGCAAAAGCGGTGCCAGCAGGAAGTCCGTACCGGCAAGAAGCGCCCCGAGGGCCAGCCCCACCAGCGGGAACAGCGCCATGGAACGCCCCAGATCCTTTTCCTCGCAGCGCACCGAAACCGGCAGCGGCACGATGGTCAGGAACTGGAATGCGATGATGAAGAGCCTCATGAGTTCACCCCGGGCCGCCTCACTCAGGAGGAGGCCACCCCGGCCTCTTCGAAGGTCGCCATCTCCTTCAGGATCTTGACCCCGGCCTCGATGAGTCCCATGGCCAGCGCGGCGCCGGTCCCCTCGCCGAGGCGCAGCTGCAGGTCGAGCAGCGGCTTCACGCCGATGCGCTCCAGCATCATCTGGTGCCCTATTTCGACCGAGGTGTGGGCGGTGAAGATGTAGTCACGCACGGCGGGATGCATCTCGGAGGCGATCAGTGCGCCGGCGGTGGAGATGAAGCCGTCGACGACCACCGGCATCCGGTTGGCCGCCGCGCCGAGCACAAGGCCGGCGATGCCGGCGATCTCCAGTCCCCCGACCTTGGTGAGAACGTCCAGCGGGTCCTGCGGCTCGGGGCGGTTCAGGTCGAGACCGGCCTGGATCACCTTGACCTTGTTCTCCAGGGCCTCGTCGCCGATGCCGGTGCCGCGGTGGGTCACCTCGCGGACGGTGCAGCCGGCGATGGCGGCGATGATGGCGGAGGAGGGGCTGGTGTTGCCGATCCCCATCTCGCCGGTGCCGACCATGGCGACCCCTTCCTTTTTGGCCTCGTCGGCGAGCGCGATGCCGACCTCGATGGCGGCGACCGCCTCCTCGCGGGTCATGGCGCTACCCTTGGCGAAGTTGCGCGTCCCCTTGGCCACCTTGCGGATGATCAGGCCCGGGGCCGGCTCGAAGTCGTAGTCCACCCCCACGTCCACCACGCGCACCTCAGCGCCGCTGTGGCGGGCGAGCACGTTGACACCGGCGCCGCCGCGCAGGAAGTTGAGCACCATCTGCGGGGTGACTTCCTTGGGAAACAGGGAGACCCCTTCCTCCACGATGCCGTGGTCGCCGGCGAAGGTGAAGATGACCTTCTTGGCGGTGTCGGGGGCGAGGTCGCCGGTGATGGCGGCAAAGCGGCGCCCTACCTCCTCCAGGCGTCCCAGTGAGCCAAGCGGCTTGGTCTTGTTATCGAGTTTGGCCTGGGCCTTGGCGAGCAGCGCCTCGTCCACCGGCTGGATCTTGGCGAGTGTCGTTTCCAGAAGTTGCATCGGTTCCTCCTTGGGTTTCATGGCATTTCACTGGTCATGGCATATCACTTCAGCCTGAGCGGCAGTCCAGAGATAGTGACGTACACCTCGTCCGCCGCCGCGGCGATGATTTCGTTGGCCTCGCCGGCAAGGTCCCGGAACGCGCGGGAGAGCGGGTGCTCGGGGACGATCCCCATCCCCACCTCGTTGGTGACGATGATGAGCGGGGTGGTAAGGGAGGCGAAGCTCCCGGCGAAGCTCTCCACCTCGGCGAGGGCCTCGGCGGCCCCGCCCGGGCAGCGGAAGAGGAGATTGGAGATCCAGAGGGTGACGCAGTCCAGCAGCATCACGTTGAAGCGCCCCTCGTGGCTGCGGATCGCCTCCGCCACCCGGACCGGTTCCTCCACGGTCTGCCACTCCGCCCCGCGCCGCCCCTGGTGCCGCGCGATGCGCTGGGCCATCTCGGCGTCCCCCGGCTCGCCGGTGGCGAGGTACCCCCGTAGCGGCGCGTACTTCTCGGCCAGACCTTCGGCGTAGCGGCTCTTGCCGCTGCGGGCGCCGCCGGTGACCAGGACCACTTTGGACATAAAAAAACCCCCCTTCCCATGACGGAAGGCGGGTCAAAATTCGCACTACAGGCGCGATTCCGGCTTTAGCCCCTCTGCCACGGAGGTTCCAACAAGCTTGCATCCAGGCAGGTTTCCTGACTCACGGGTCGTCTTACTCGCCGCGCCTTCCCGATTCGATCAGTGGCGTTGTTGCGGCTTTCATCTCCGTTCACAGTTGCGGGACAGCGAGGGATTCACACCCTCTTCCCTTTTAACCCCTCTCGGGGCACCAGGACGAACGTCTATGTCTTTTTTTCAGCGACCTGTTTAGTAACAGACGCAACGGTGAAAGTCAATCACTAACCGGCGCCGCTTCCTCCGCAAATTCGCCGCTTTCCCCCTCCCCCGCGTCCAAAAGGGCGTCGATCCGGCGCCAGACGGCGTCTTTGCCTTCCTTGTTCAGGGCGGAGAAAAAAGTGAGTTCCTGCTTCTCGACGCCAAGCGTCGCGCAGATGACGGCGGTCTGGCGCGCACGCTCGTTCTTGGAGAGCTTGTCGCACTTGGTGACCACGATGATGGGGGCGACCGAGTACGCGCGCAGCCAGGCGAGCATCTGCAGGTCGTCGTCGCTGGGAACCCGGCGGATGTCCAGGATCAGCACCACGCCGCGCAGGTTCTCCCGCTTGGCAAGGTAGGTCTCCATCATGGGGCGCCAGTCCTTCTTGACCGCCAGCGGCACCTTCGCGTAGCCGTAGCCGGGGAGGTCGACCAGCATGAAGTCGTCGTTTACCTGGAAGAAGTTGATCAGTTGGGTGCGGCCGGGGGTGGAGCTGGTGCGCACCAGGTTCTTCCGGTTCACCAGCACGTTGACCAGGGAAGACTTGCCGACGTTGGAGCGTCCGGCGAAGGCGATCTCCGGCAGGTTCCCCTCCGGGTAGTGCGCCGGACGGGTCGCACTTTTAATGAACTGCGTGTTCTTTACAATCAAGGTGAAACCTTTTCCCTTTTTTTTCAGGGCAGTATAGACCGGGGAGCGCCCCCTTTCAATCATTAAATCCGAGCTTGCCTAAAGCTAACATTTTGGTATATTTTTGAACCTGACCAGAACCGGCCCCAGCAAACGGAAGGATCCAAGGCATGAATAAAGAACTCGAGACTGCGATCATGACCGCAGCGGACCTGCCCACCATTCCCATCGTTGCCATCAAGGTGATGGAGCTTATCGAGAGCGACAGCGCGACGGCCGAAGAACTCGCCAAGATCGTGTCATCGGATCCCGCCGTTGCAGCGCGGGTCCTCAAGATTTCCAACTCCTCCTTTTACGGCTGCCGCAGGCAGATCCAGACCCTCTCCAGCGCCATCGTCGTCCTTGGCTTCAGCACCCTGAGAAGCCTCGTGGTCGCCGCGTCCGTGAAGCAGGTCTACAAGCCCTACGGTCTGACCGAGAAGATGCTCTGGGAGCACTCCTTCGCCGCCGGGCTCGCCGCCAGGATCATCGCCCGCCGCACCCGCCTCGCCAACGAGGAAGAGGCCTTCCTCGCCGGACTGTTCCACGACATCGGCAAGATCATCATGAACACCCTGGACCGCGACAAGTTCCAGGAGGTGATGCAGCACTGTTATAACGAGGGGATTTCCTTCGGGCAGGCGGAGAAGGGGGTTTACCCCTTCACCCATGACGAGGTTGGAGCGTACGTGATCAAGAAATGGAACTTCCCGGAGATCCTGACCACGGCGATCCTGCAGCACCACCAACTGGACTTCACGGAACTGGACGACCCGGCACTGATCAACCTGACCGCGGTGACCTCCCTGGCGGACCAGTTCTGTCTCAAGCTTGGCATCGGGATCCGGGAGCCGCAGGAAGAGATCGAACCGGCGGCGTCCAAGGCGGGTCAGCTGCTCAATATCACGGAAGAGAACGCGGCCGAGATGCTGGAGGTGTTCGACAAGGCCTTCGCCGAAGACAAGGCCCTGTTCACCAGCTAGGGGTCACTCGGAGATGTCCCCGGCTTCGGCTTTTTCGAGCAGTTTCTTCGCCTCATCGGAGATGCTGACGCTGTCAGCCGGCTCCGGCTTGTGGGCCGGCTTGCCCCGCCTGCGCTGATGCTCCTGCCCCCCGGCATCCGGGTCGATCCTGAGCCCCCCCGAAATCCTGTCGACGCTGTAGCCCATGCCTCCTCCCATCGCCCCCTGGTTCTGGCGCATTTCAACGACCGGCATCTTAGCAGCAAGTCCACGCTAATGGAAGTCAATTAATTCATCCCCGCCGCAACTGACATTGGCCTTGTCTAGCCAGGGGCGCTGCTGTATACTTGCGAGCTTAGTGAAAACTCATATATCGGAAAAAATGTCATGAAACTGAACACGAAGCTGGTGATGATCATGCTCACCATGCTGGTAGTCGCCACGCTGATTCTCTTCATCCTGAACCAATTCAGCCAGAACGACCTGGTGCAGGAGATCCAGGAAAGCTCCACCGTCGTTTCCAAGGCGATTCAGCTAAGCGTCGAGGACCTGACCTCGGAAGAGGAATCGACGCGGCTTTCGGAATATCTCAGCCAGGCCAAGAACAAGGGCGTCAACGAGATCAACATCATCAACAACGAAGGGGAGATCATCAACTCCTCCGACCCCGCGCAGGTCGGCAAGAAGCGCGAGATAAAGAAGCTTGAGAAGGGGCTCAAGCGCCGTGGGGGCGGGGGGGGGAGTTCCCTGAAGCCCTACGACCTGGTGGTACCGGTCATCGTCGGTGACGAGCAACTGGGTTACGTGCAGATCAACCTCCTCTTGGACAACATCCGCGACATCCAGCACGCCAACTTCGTCCGGCGCCTTTCCGCGACGGTGCTGGTGTTCATGGGGGGCATGATCCTCATCATCTTCCTGGCGCGCCGCTACACCAACCCGATCCACCGCCTGGCGGCGGGGGTCACCAACGTATCGGCCGGCGATCTGAGCGTCACCTTCGAGGCGGAGAGCGGCGACGAGATCGGCGAACTCGCCGAGAACCTCAACGAGATGGTGAAGAAGCTCAAGGAGAAGGAGCAGTTGGAGAAGCGGCTCTACGAGGCGGAGCACCTCTCGAAGGTGGGACAGCTGGCCGCGGGGATCGCCCACGAGATCAGGAACCCGCTCAACTACATAAGCCTCGCGATCGACCACCTGAAAAGCGAGCTGCTCCCCTCCTGCCCGGAGAAGGGTGGCGAACTCGAGGCCATCGCGGACAACATCAAGGAAGAGGTCCGCAAGGCCAACTACATGGTGCTCAACTTCATGAACTACGGCCGGCCGCTCAAGCTGAAGCGCCAGCAGGTGAGTTATCCCGACCTGGTCGACAAGGCGATCCACCTCATGCAGGACCGGCTCACCGAAAGGAACATGCAGGTGGTGCGCGAGATCCCCGCGGACCTGCCGGCCATGCTGATCGACCCGGAACTGATGCGCAACTGCCTGTGCAACTTCATAAGCAACAGCATGCAGGCCATGTCCGACGGCGGCACCATCACCCTGGGGGCCGCGGTGGAACCGGAAAGCGGGGAGTGCCGGCTGAGCTTCAGCGACTGCGGCGTGGGCATCGAGGAGCAGGACATCGAGAAGGTGTTCCAGCCCTACTTCACCACCCGCGAGGCGGGTATCGGGCTGGGGCTCGCCATCACCGAGCGCATCGTGAAGGAGCACGGCGGGCGCATCTGCGTGGCAAGCCGCAAGGGTGAAGGGACCACCTTCACGGTGATCCTCCCGGCGGGGGCGCTGGTCGCCCCGGCCCCCTCCGGCAAGGGGGATGGAAGGGAGGCGGCGCTGGTGCCCGCCGGACCCAATGAAGCAGCGGGAAATTAGGAGATACCTGGGAGTGGCAATGAGCGGCAGCATCCTGATAGTAGACGACGAGAAAGGGCAGCGCGACATCCTGAGCGCCATCCTGTCCAAGAAGGGGTACCGGATCACCTCCGTCCCCAGCGGCGAGGAAGCGCTGCAGGAACTGGAGCAGGCCGAGTACGACCTCATGCTCACCGACCTGAAGATGCAGGGGATCTCGGGGATGGAGCTGATGGAGCGCGTGCTTTCCGACAACCCGTCCCAGTGCGTGGTGATGATGACCGCCCACGGCACCATCGACTCGGCGGTCGAGGCGATGAAGAAAGGGGCCTTCGACTACCTTGAGAAGCCGCTGGAGCGGGAGGACCTGATCCTCACCGTGCAGCGCGCCTTCGAGCGGATCATGCTCCTCAAGGAAAACAGGGTGCTGCACAAGAAGCTGGCGGAAACGAGGACCCTGCCGAACATGATCGGCGAACACCCCAAGATGATGGAGGTGGCGCGCATCATCCACAAGATCGCCCCTACCTCCACCACGGTGCTCATCTACGGGGAATCCGGCACCGGCAAGGAGCTCGTTGCCCGCGCCATCCACGACGGCAGCCCGCGCAAGGACAAGGCATTCTTCGCCATCAACTGCGCCGCCATCCCCGACGCCCTCATCGAGAGCGAGCTCTTTGGCCACGAGAAGGGCTCCTTCACCGGCGCGGGGAGCAGGGAAATCGGCATCTTCGAGGCCGCGGAGGGGGGGACGGTCTTTCTGGACGAGATCGGCGAGATGAACGTCTCGATGCAGGCGAAGCTCTTGCGCGCCATCCAGGAGAAGGAGATCCGCCGGGTGGGGGGGAAGGTGAACATCCCCGTCGACGTCCGGATCATTTCCGCCACCAACAAGGACCTGGAGCAGGAGACCAAGCGCGGCAACTTCCGCGAGGATCTCTTCTACCGGCTCAACGTGATCCGCATCACGCTCCCCCCGCTGCGCGAGCGTGGCAACGACATCGTGACACTGGCCAACTTCTTCCTGAATAAGTACAGCCGGGCCTCGGGCATGTCGGTCAAGGGAATCGGCAAGCCGGCGCTCAAGATCCTGCTAGACTACAACTGGCCCGGCAACGTGCGCCAGCTCGAATCGGTGATCGAGCGCGGCGTGCTGATGGCGGAAAGCGACTACATTCAACCCGAGGACCTCCCCGCCGAGGTGCACCACGACGCCTCCCCGGCCGGTTCACTCCCCTTCGACTTCCCGGCCGAGGGGATATCGATCGACAACCTCGAACGGGACCTGATCACCAAGGCGATGGAACGGGCGGACTGGGTCATCGCCAAAGCGGCACCACTTCTGGGCATGAGCTACAAGACGCTACAATACCGGCTGGAGAAGTTCGGTATCGGGAGGCCGGAGTAAGTAGCGAGGAGGCGGTATGAACCTCTTCTCGACGCTGCACCGCTTCACCGTTGTCCCCTCGCTCCCCAAGGAGCTCTCCGGGCTGCAACGGATCGCATACAACCTCTGGTGGACCTGGGAACCGGAGGCCATCCGACTCTTCAAGCGCCTCGACCCGGAACTGTGGCGGGCGACGCGCCACAACCCCCTGGAGATGCTGGGGTGCCTGCAACAGGCCACCTACGACAGCCTGATGCTGGACGAGGGGTTCATGTCGCACCTGGCCCAGGTTGAGGAGAGGCTCGACGAGTACTTGGCCTCGCACACCTGGTACGAGCGGCACGGCACCCCGCGGGCGCGTATCGCCTACTTCTCCATGGAGTTCGGCCTGCACGAGTCGCTCCCCATCTACTCCGGCGGGCTCGGGATCCTGGCCGGCGACCACCTGAAGTCCGCCAGCGACCTCGGGCTGCCGCTGGTGGGGGTGGGTCTTTTGTACCGCCAGGGGTACTTCCGGCAGCACCTGAACCTGGAAGGGTGGCAGCAGGAGATCTACCCCGAGAACGACTTCTACAACCTGCCGCTGCACCTGGAACGGGACGGCGCCGGCGAGCCGCTCACCCTGGAGCTGGAGTATCCCGGCAGGAACGTCCGGGTGCAGGTCTGGCGGGTCCAGGTCGGGCGGCTGCGGCTCTACCTTCTGGACAGCAACCTCGAGGAAAACACCCCGGCGGACCGCGAGATCACCACGAGGCTCTACGGCGGCGACCAGGAGATGCGCATCCGGCAGGAGATCCTGCTGGGAATCGGCGGCATCAGGGCGCTGCGCCTTCTCGGGGTCGAGCCCAACGTCTGCCACATGAACGAGGGGCACGCCGCATTCCTCGCCCTGGAACGGGTCCGGATCCTCATGGAGGAGCGCTCGCTCAATTTCCAGGAGGCGATGGAGGCGGTCCGCGGCGGCAACGTCTTCACCACCCACACCCCCGTCGAGGCGGGCATCGACCATTTCCCCCCCGAGCTCCTCGAGCGCTACCTCGGGTGCTACTACCGCCACCTGGGGCTCACCCGCGAACAGTTCCTCACCCTGGGGATGCAGAACCACGGCCGCAGCAACGAGAACTTCTGCATGGCGGTGCTGGCCATGAAGCTCTCGCTGCACTCAAACGGCGTGAGCGAACTGCACGGCATGGTGTCGCGCCGCATGTGGGCCGACGTCTGGCCCGACCTTCCGGAAGAACAACTCCCCCTCACCTACGTCACCAACGGCGTGCACCAGAAGAGCTGGCTCTCCGAGGAGATGAGCGGACTTTTGACCCGCTACCTTGGCACCCGCTGGCTGGAGCAGAGCGACGACTCCCTCTGGCGCAAGGTGTCGCGCATCCCCGACGCCGAGCTGTGGCGCACCCACCGCCGCGGCACCGAGCGCCTGGTGGACTACGCCCGCCTGAGCCTTAAGGCCCAGTTGCAGAAGCTGGACGCCGGAGCCAAGGAGATCGACCGCGCCTCCGACGTGCTCGACCCGGAGATCCTCACCATAGGCTTCGCGCGCCGCTTCGCCACCTACAAGCGGGGGACGCTCCTGTTGCACGACAAGGAGCGGCTGGAGCGGATCCTCAACCACCCGGAGCGGCCGGTGCAGATCGTCTTCGCCGGCAAGGCCCACCCCGCCGATCACCAGGGGAAGGAACTGATCAGGCAGATCGTGCAGCTCGCGCAGCAGGAAGGGTTCCGGCGTCGCATCATCTTCCTCGAGGACTACGACATCTCAGTGGCGCGACGCCTGGTGCAGGGGGTGGACATCTGGCTGAACACGCCGCTCAGGCCGCAGGAGGCCAGCGGCACCAGCGGCATGAAGGCCGCCTTCAACGGCGGGCTGAACATGAGTATCCTGGACGGGTGGTGGTGCGAGGGGTACCGCGGCAACAACGGCTGGGCCATCGGCAGGGGGGAGGTCTACGACGACCTCGCCTACCAGAACGAGGTGGAGAGCAGGGCCATCTACGACCTCTTGGAGAAGGAGATCGTGCCGCTTTTCTACAACCGCGGCAGCGATGGGGTGCCGCGCGGCTGGACCGCGTTCATGAAGGCGTCGATGCAGACCCTCTGCCCCGTCTTTTCCACCGACCGCATGGTGCAGGAGTACGCCCGGCGCTGCTACCTCCCCGCCTTCGAGAACTGGGAGCGGCTGAACCGGGACGACCTGAGGCTCGCGGTGGAACTGGCGCGCTGGAAGGAACGGCTGCACGGCGTCTGGGGGGGGCTTTCCATCGTCGCGGTCCAGGCCGAATGCGACCGGGAGGTGACCGTGGGGCAGAAGGTCCCCATCTCGGTGCAGATCACGCCGGGAGAGGTGCCCCTCACCGAGATCGCCGTGGAGGTCTACTTCGGGGTGCTGGATTCCCGCGGGGCCATCATGGGGGGGGAGGTGGTGCCGCTTGACCCCGCCACCGAGCCGGACAAGGTCGGCCACTTCGGAGGCGAGCTGGAATGCCGCTTCTGCGGGAGGCACGGCTTCCTATTGCGGGTCATGCCGCGGCACCCGGAGCTTGGCACCGTGTACGACCCGGGGCTGATACTGTGGGGATGAATCTTTCCGGGTTGACTCAGCGGAGGTGAGGCGCCCGCCTCACCTCCGCTTCAGGCTGTACACGTAGGCGAGGATCTCGGCGACGGCCGCGAAAAGCCCCTCCGGGATCTCGTATCCCTCCTCCACCTGGGCGTAGAGCTCGCGGGCCAGGAAACGGTTCTCCACCAGGGTCACGTTGTTCTCCCGCGCCACGATCTTCATCTGCAGCGCCATCTGGTCCACCCCCTTGAAGAGCACCACCGGAGCGGACATCTTGAAGCGGTCGTACTTGAGCGCCACGGCGTAGTGGGTCGGGTTGGTGACCACGACGTCGGCGGTCGGGATGATCTGCCGCATGCGCCGGCGCGCCATCTGGAACGCCTTCTGGCGCTGCTTCCCCTTGATGGCCGGGTCACCCTCGGTGTTCTTGTGCTCGTCCTTCACCTCCTGCTTGGTCATCTTCAGGTTGTCCATGAAGCGCCACTTGACGAAGGCCAGGTCGAGCACCGCCAGGATGATCAGCACCCCGCAGGTGTGCAGCACGATCTTGAAGGCGATGTGCCCGATGAACTGCAGGATCCCCTGCAGGTCCTGGTCCACCAGGAAGATGATCCCTTCCATCTCCTCGGTCAGGACCTTGTACGCCATGTACCCCACGATCGCCATCTTCATGAAGGACTTGGCGACCTCGAACAGCGAGTCCTTGTTGAAGAGTCTTCCCACCCCCTGCACCGGGTTGAGCCGCCCCAGGTCGAACTTGAGCTTCTCGGAGCTGAGGTTGATCCCCCCCTGGCTGATCTCCACGCCGAGCCCCGCGACCAGGCAGACCAGCATGAACGGAGTCAGCATGATGCCCAGGTTGGCGAATTCCCGGATCATCAGGTGGTGCACGCCGGCCGGGGTGATCTCGATGGTGGCGAGCCCGCCGAAAATGTCCCTCATGGTCCCCTGCAGGGTCTTCAGCATCATGCCGGAACTTGCGTAGAGGGCCACCATCGCCGCGATCAGGGTGACCGCCGAGGTCATCTCGCGGCTGCGCGCTACGTTCCCCTTGCTCTTGGCATCGGAGACCTTCTTACTGGTAGGTTTCTCTGTTTTGGAGTGTTTGTCGTCTGACATGGCGCGGGCCTAGGCGAGCAGCCTGAACAGGGTGTGCATCTGCTGCACGAACCCGGCGAAGCTCCCGTTGAGAACACGCAGGAACACCGGCAGCGTGATGCCGAGGATGAGAAAGCCGATGCCGATGTTGAGCGGCATGCTGACCATGAACACGTTCATGGCGGGGAAGCTCCGCGCCACGATGCCCAGCGCCACGGTGGTGGCCAGAAGCGCCACGGAGACCGGAGCCGCGAGCTTAAGCGCGATGACGAAGATGCCGGTGCTGGTCTGCACCAGGAACTTCAGCAGGCCGCCGCTCACGTGCCAGGCCCCCAGCGGGATGAGCTGGTAGCTCTCCACGATCCCCTTGATGAAGAAATGGTGCACGTCGAGAGCGAGGAAGATCAGGGTCGCCAGCACCCCCTCGAAGATGGCCATGGTGGGGACGTTGTTCTGGGTGGTCGGGTCGAACTGGGCGGCGATGGAGATCCCCATCTGGGTCCCCACCAGCTGACCGCCGAACTCGACCGCCGCGAAGACGAACTGCGAAATCGCCCCGAGCGTCAGTCCGACCAGCGTTTCGCGCAGCACCAGGGTCATCAGGGAGAGGGAGTCGGTATCGGCGGGGACGGCCTGCAGGCGGATGATGGGGAAGATGACCAGCGCCATCGCGAAGATGAGCACCGCCTTGACGCGGTTGGGGACCAGACGGGCGCCGAACATCGGGATGGCCATGAACAGCGCCGCGACCCGGGCCAGGACCAGGGCGAAGGGGATCAGGTCGGCCAGGGCCTTGAGCGGGAGGGAGCCAAGCACCTAATGCCTCATGTTGGCGATCATGCCGTAGATCTCGCGGGTGAAGTCGCTCATGTACATCATCATCCAGGGGAAGAAGATGACCATGGCCACCATCACCGCGATGATCTTGGGGGCGAAAGCGAGCGTCGCCTCGTTGATCGAGGTGACGGCCTGGAAGATGCTGACCAGAAGGCCGACCACCAGGGCGCAGATGAGCAAGGGCGCCGAGAGGAGGATCACCGCCTCGAAGCTCCTTCTGCCGAGTTGGACTACCATTTCGGGGGTCATATCTGAAAACTCCTTGTCTTATCCGAAACTCTTCACCAGCGACCCGATGACCAGCCCCCAGCCGTCCACGAGGACGAACAGCAGTATCTTGAAGGGAAGCGAGATCATCACCGGCGGCAGCATCATCATACCCATCGACATGAGCACCGAGGCGACCACCATGTCCAGCACCAGAAACGGGATGAAGATCAAGAAGCCGATCTGGAAGGCGGTCTTCAGTTCGCTCACCATGTAGGCCGGGATCAGCGTCATGGTGGGGATGTCGTCGGCGTTGCGCGGCCTGGGTAGCTTGGAGAGGTTGATGAAGAGGGCCAGGTCCTTCTCGCGCACCTGCGATAGCATGAACTTGCGCAAGGGGGCCACGCCGCGCTTCAAGGCCTCCTCCTGCGTGATGGTCTGCGCCTTGTAGGGCTGCAGCGCCTGGGTGTTCACCTGCTGCCAGACCGGGGCCATGATGAAGAAGGTGAGAAACAGCGACAGCCCCACCACGATCTGGTTGGAGGGGGCCTGCTGGGTTCCCAGCGCCGACCGGAGGAAGGAGAGCACCACGACGATGCGGGTGAAGGAGGTGGTCATCATCAGGAGGCTCGGCGCCAGCGAGATGATGGTCATCACGAAGAAGATCTGCAGCACCACGGAGACGTCGGCGGGCTTGCTGACCTTGCCGACCCCCACGCTCACCGTGGGAAGGGAAAGCGGCTCCGCGCCCGCGGTCGCCGCCAGTATCAGGGATAGAGCCACCAGGAGCAGCGCTCCCAGGATCTTTTTATGTCTCACGCAAACCCACCGCTTTTGCCGAGCTGCCCAAGCGGCGCCTCCTTACGGGGGAGCCCGCCGGCCAGGGTCTCCAGCTTCTTCCTGAGCCGCCCCGGGATCAGCGCCGCGGCGCTTCTTTCCTCGACCAGCTCGATCTCTTCCAGCATCTCCACCTGCTTGATCAGGCTCACCCCCTCGCCGCTGTTGGACAGAAGCAGGTATTCGCCCCCCACCTCGACCAGCATCAGCGACTTCTTGGGGGCCAGGTGCCTGGTCTCCACCACCCGGATGTACCCCGCGGACTTCCCCTGCGGCATCTTCATGAGCCGGCCGGCCAGGTAGTAGAGGATCAGGATGATCCCGATCACCAGGATCAGCGATCCCACCATCTGCGCCAGGCTCCCCAGCAGGTCCGGTCCGCCGCTATCGGCGTGTGCCGCCGCCGGGATGAGCAGCGTCGCCGTTGTCACCGCCGCGAGCTTTCTCATAGCACCTTGTCCACCCTTTCATTGGGGCTCACGATGTCCAAAAGCCTGATGCCGAACTTGTCGTTCACCACCACCGCCTCGCCGCGCGCCACCAGTTTGGAGTTCACGAAGACATCCAGCGGCTCGCCCGCGAGCTTGGTCAGCTCCACCACCGAGCCCTGGTTCAGCTGCAAGACGTCCCGCACCAGGAGCTTGGTCCGCCCCAGCTCGACCGTGAGCTGCAGCGGGATGTCCATGATGAAGTCCAGGTTCTTCGGCTGCGGAACGTCCTTCTGTTCGTCTAAAGCGAGTTTTTCGCTCAATCTTCACCTCCTGTCAGGGTGCGGGTGATCTGTACCGCCTTGTTTCCGCCGCTTACCCCGGCAATTCCCATAAACTTCTTCGTTCCCCCCACCTTGACCACCAGTTCGTCCTTGCCGCTGGAGTCGAGCATGATCACGTCCCCGGGGGTGAGCCCCAACAGGTCCGCCAGCGATATGGTCGCGCCCCCCATCTCCACCGACATGTCCATGGGCGCCCCCATGAGCTCCTCGGAGAGGCGATAGGACCAGAGGGGATCCACCACCATCATGTCCATCTGCACGCCGCGCTTCAACTTGTCGCGGATCGGCTCGATGGTCAAAAACGGGATGGCGAGGATCATGCTCCCCACGGTCTCCTCGATCTGGATCTTCATGCTCATGGTGACCACCTGGTACTCGGGGGGGACGATGTTGACCAGGCGCGGGTTCATCTCCAGGCGCAAAAGGTTCATGCTGGCCGGGCAAAGCGGCGCCCAGGCGCGCTCCAGGTCGGCCAGCGCGTCCTTGACGATCTTCTCCACCAGGCGGAGCTCGATGGAGGTGAAGAGCCGGTTCATCCCCTGCCCCGACGGCACCCCCGATCCACCCAGGATGCTGTCCACGATGGTGAACACCAGGGTGCTGTCGAAGGCGATCAGCGCCGCCCCCTTCAACGGGTCCATCTTGTAGATGGCCATACAGACCGGCGAGGGAAGCACGCTCAGGAAATCCCCGAACTTGTAGGGGACCGCCTCCTCCTTCTTGATGTCCACCATCCGCCCGAGCCGGTTCGACATGGTGACCCGGTTGTAGCGGATGAAGCCGTCGTAGACGATGTCCAGGTTCGGGATGGCGCGGTGGGCCTCGATGTCGAGCAGGTCGAACTGCTCCGCCTGAGGCCCTTCCTTGGCCAGCTCGTTATCCGGGATCAGGCTCCCGTCGAAAACGGCCGCCACCAGGGCGTCGATCTCTTCCTTGGTAAGGAATTTTTCCATCGATGGCACCTTTTACTGCACCACGAAGTCGGTGAAATACACCTTGGTTACCTTGCTGGGGGGGACCACCTTGGAGACCGCGGCGAGGATCTGCTCGCGCAGCTGGTTTTTCCCCTGCAGGTCCTGGATCTCCTGCATGGTCTTGGTGGTCAAAAGGATCAGGATCGCGTCCCGCAGCGGGGCGAGCTTCGCGTCGAGCTCCGCCTTCGCCTGCGGGTTGGCCATCTCGAACTCTACCTTGATCTTCAGGTAACGGAGTTCCTGGCCGTCGTAGATGTTGACGATGAAAGGCTCCAGGGGATAGACGGTGCCGCCGCCGGCAGCCGCGCCCTCACCTCCCTTGGCGGGCGCGCCGTGTTCGCCGCCACCTTCCGCCTTGGCCTCGACCTTGGCGCCTTCCGGCGCCTTCTCCTTCTTGCTCCCCCCCATGAAGAAGGCTGCCGCCCCCCCGATGGCAAGGACCGCTACCACGGCGCCGATGATGATGAAGAGCTTCTTGTTGTTCTTTTCCGGGGTCTCTTGCGGCTTCGCCGGTTCGGCCATGCTGGGTTCTCCTTTTGGAAACAGCTTAAGCTGGTGTATTCGTTTTGAACACCTTGCAACCCAAGTGCCAGAACCGTAGCGCCGCGCCAGATATGCCTGCGACAGCATCGGGCCGGCTGCGCAAAGGGGCGGGTAAATCGTTATGTTACGGAATCTTGCGCGGGAAAAGAAGATATTGCCGGGGAATGGGTGAGGGAGGCGGAAAAGAGCACGGGTCAAGATTTTGACCAGCGTGCCGGGGGCGGCGTGCGGGTCGCCGGGAGCCGGGCGCGGGGCGCAAGGGGGCCCGGGACGGCAAAAGAGGGGGCAACCGGGCGCACCGGTGCCATGACGCCCGAAAGGGGCGCTTCTTTTGCCGCCGCAGGCGCGGCACCGCGCCGCAGGGGGCGGTGTCAGACCTCCGACGCCGGGGGCGCCTTTGACACGGCGAGGATGAGGGGCGCGGCGCGAGCCGCGCCCCCTGCTTGTGCTAGCGGATCAGCTGCAGAACTTCCTGCGTCATCTGGTCCGTGGTGGTGATGGTCTTGGAGTTGGCCGAGTAGGCCCGCTGGGTGATGATCATCTTGACGAACTCGCTCGCCATGTCGACGTTGCTCTGTTCGAGGGTGTTGGAGAGGATCTTCTCGCTCACGCCGTTGGGCTTGTTGGCGGCCAGGGAGAAGGCGGCCCCGGAAACGCCGGCATCCGCCGTCGCCTGGTACAGGGAGCCCCCCATCTTGCTGAGCGCGGTAGGGTCGGATGCGGTGATCACGGCGAGGCGCTGCACGGTAGCGGAGTTGGCGGGGGTGGCCGCTACGCCCACGGCGCCGGAGGTGTTGTAGTAGTTCTGGGTGATGCCGTCGGTGGCGAGGTAGGTGATCAGGCCGGAGTTGTCGATGCTGATGATCTTGCCGAAGTCGGTGGTCGGCGCCGCGCCGCTGTTCACGAACTTGATCGGGTTACCCTGGGTGTCCAGCACCTGGTAGCCGTCCGGGTTCACCAGGGTCAGGTTGTTGTCTACCTGGAAGGCGCCGGCGCGGGAGAGGAAGGCGGAATTCTGGGTCGCCACCGGGGAGGCCGCGGTCGGCGGCTTAAGGGCGAAGAAGCTGGTCCCTTGTATGGCGAGGTCGGTCACGTTCTCCGAGCTCTGGGTCGAGCCCTGGCTGAACACGTTCTGCACCGCCTGCATCTGCACGCCCTTGCCGATCTGGGAACCGCCGCCGATGTTCTGGGACAGCATGTCAGAAAAGAGGGTTCTGGCCCCCTTGAAACCTACCGTGTTGACGTTGGAGATGTTGTTGCCGATGACGTTCATCGCTTCGCCGTTTTGGATCAGGCCGGTAACGCCGGTAAACAATGCGGAAGTAACACTCATTTTTTTGCCTCCTCAGGCTTGGTTGTGGGACTCCTCAGTCGGTCGGTGTCCCGCGGGCTTTCCTTCTGGAGGGCCAGCCCGTTTCGGTTGTCGTCTTTGCGTTTTAGAAAAATACTGCCGAGTCGATGTTGGTGAAAACGTTTCCTTTCATCCCCTGGCGATCCATGGCGGTCACCACTGTCCGGTTTTTGACGCTCACCACAAGGGCCGCGTCCCCCATCAGGATCAGCGATTCCCGGCCTCCCTTTTGCGCCACGCTGTCCACCGCCCCTTCCAGCTGCTTCATGTCGGCGTCGGAGAGGGTGATGCCGCGGGATTTAAGCCGCTCCTGCGCGTGCTGCGAGAGCTTGACCGGCTGCCCCGGGAGTTTCTGGTCCAGGACCTGGGCGAAGGGGGTGCCGCTCCCCGTGCCTTTCGCGGCCGGCTTGTTGGCGGTCTGGTTCGGCTTGACCGGCGCCTGGATCGGTTGGGGAAACAAGATGCTGTTGTCGATCATCTTAGACTCCCTCGGTCACCGAGGTGACATCGGTCAGGTTGAGTTTCAGCGCCCCTACGGAAAGTACCGGGGTGCTGCCGGACATGTCGACGCCGTTCACCTTCCCGCGCACGAGACCCGTGGTGGAAATGGCGGTCCCCGAGGCGTCCTTGGCGGAGACGCTGAAGCTGTAGGCGCCGGGGGTGAGGGGCGCACCGGAGTTGTCGGTGCCGTCCCAGGTGACGCTGTTGTTGCCCGAGCTCTGGGTGCCGCCGGTGATGGTCTTCACCACCTTGCCGTTGGCATCGAGGACGGAGACGGTCACGGTTTCCGCGTTCCTCCCCAGGTTGTAGTTGATGGCGGCGCCGCTCCCCGGTGTGAGCTCCACCTGGGAACCGGGAGCCTCAACCTGCTTGCCGATCAGCGAAACCGCCGCGAGGGTGCCGGCGTTGCTTCCCTGGCTCAGCAGGCTCTGCAGGTTGGTGTTGGTGTTGTAGGCCTGTTCGACCTGGGTCAACTGGGCGAGCTGCGAGATGAACTGGGTGCCGTCCTGAGGGTTCAGGGGGTCCTGGTTCTGCAGCTGGGTCACGAACAGCTTCAGAAAATCGTCCTTGTTCATTCCCGTCGCCTTCTTCATCGCGGCCGCGGCTGACGTCGTTGTTGCTGCTGATGTTGCGTCGGTTATCATCCTTACCTCCTTTCTAGAATCTCACGTCCAGCAGGTTGTTGACCTCGGCCGTCAGATAATTGACCCGGGGTGCATCCTGCCCGTCGTACCCTGCGCCCCTGGCGAACCTTTGGGGCTGGTGCTGCTGCTGGTTGCCCCGCTCCTCGTTGAGGGGGGCGTTGAACCCGCCACCGCCGGTAGAGACGTTGAACCCTTCCATGGTGAGGTTCTTGCCGGAAAGGGATTCGCGCAGCGAGTCGAGGTTGCTCATCAGGAGGTCCTTGACCATGCGGTTGTCCGCCTGTACCTCCACGTTGAGCCGGTTGTTCTCCATGCGGAGCTGGATCTTCAGCTCTCCCAGCTCGCCCGGGTTCAGCCTGATGCTCATCTGGCCGTTCCCCTTGCCGTCGTGCGTCACCACCCCTTCCCTCACCTGGGAAAGGATGCTTTCGTGCAGGAAGCTCTTGCCGCCCGCCTGCCTGGTTTCCGCCTGCGCCACTTCGGCAGGGGCTGCCTGCGCCGTCAATCCCGCGCCGAGCATCTGGCCGTTCTGGCTCTGCTCACCCTTCTGGTGCGATTGTCCCTGCTCGCTTTGGCCGCCCGACATCTCCCGCACCGCCCCTGCTTCGGGGACCGGCTTGGCAGTTGCCGTCGTTGCATTCTTGGTGCCGGAAAGCTCCTCTCCCGGTGCAGTGGAGACGTTCCCCTGCTGGGCCTGCGCCGCCTCCCGGACCTGCTTACCGGTAACGGCCTCACCGTGCGCGTCCTTGCGCGGCGCCTGTGGAGCCTGCTCCGCCGCCTGCCCCGGTGCGCCCTGCTGTTCCGGTGCGCCCTGCTGTTCCGGTGCACCCTGCTTTTCCGGTTGTGTCTTCAGCTCCGACGCTGCCGCCTCCGCCTTGGCCGGGGCGACCGTCGCGCCGCTGCTCTTCGCTGCTGTCGCTGCTGTCGCGGCTGACGCTTCCGGTGTCGGCGCCTGCACCTGCTCCGTTGCGTCCTGCGGTAGTGCCGCTTCCTGCTGTGCCGGCGCACTCTCCTCCCCGGCCGTTGCCGGGGTTGTGGCAGGACCGGTCGCCGTCGCGGGCTCCGCCTGCTTCCTGACCGGCATGGCTACGAAGCGCCCCGCACCGGTCTCCTTCGCCGCGAGATGTGCGGTTGCCACCGTCTGACCGGGGGCGACGGCGGTTTTCGCGGCATCGGGGAGTTGCCCCGGGCCTTGCTGCCGCTCCGCCCCCCCCTGCGCCGCCGGCGCCTGGGGCTTCTCGACCTGCGCTCCTTCTGTCGCGCACGTAGAGTAAACCACCTGTGAAAGCTCCGCCGGCTCCGCCTTCTGGCCGAGAGCGATACCGGCCGTGCCGGTGGTGGTCTGTTGCTGCTGGTTCCGCTGTGGCGCTGCCTGCTGCGGCAGCTCCGGTTGTGCACCGCTCTCCACGCCGTCCCCCGTCGCTGCGGGTTCCCGGCGCGCGCCCTGCTGCAGGGCCTGGAGCCTTTCCAGCGCGGTCGAGCCTGCTTCCGCGTTGGCATCCTCGCTCCTTGCCGCCATGTTCGACTCTAGAGCCGCCATGGCCACGACAAGGCCCGGGTTGGGATCGGGCTGCGTCTCCGGGACCGTCCCGGTCGCCGCATCGCCCGCCTGACCGGTAGCCGAAGCTTCCGGCATCGCCGGTGCCGCCTGCTCCGTCCCCGCCTGCGCAACGTTCCCCGAAGTGGCCTCCGCCCCGGCGTCCCGCGCCGGTTCGGATGTCTCCTTTTCGGGATCCGCCTTGCGGGCCTGGAGCTTGCCGTTTTCCACCGCCGCCTTTTCAGCCGCCGGTGTATGCGTGGCCTGGGCCGGGAGGCCGTCTCGCGCGCCACGGGTTTCCGTTGCCTGGTTTTTCTCCTCCGCCCTGGCGGGGCGTGGGGAGGTCTTCGGGGTCTTCTCCGGCGCCGGCCGTGCCGTGTTCTCCGCCGGGGTTTGTCTCCCCTGCAGCAGCTGCTGGAACACCCCTGCGCCGGGGGCCGCCGCTGCCGTCGCCATCCCGCTCTGCGCCGCTGGGGCCGGGATGGCGTCTGGAATGAATGCTGCGTTTTGAACCATCATGTACGTATCACCTCCTTTTGTCTTAATTGCGGCAGCGCCGATACGCCGCCGTTTCCCATCCGCCTCAAGCGGCGTCTGATAGAGATGTCAGTTGGGTCAGTTCCCGGCGAGGTTCAGCCTGGTCCACTCGAGGACCCGGGGCTGGTTGATGAACGGGATCAGCTTCACCGCCGTCTTCTGGTCCATCTGGTTCAGCATCTGGATCACCATCTTCTCGTCCAGCTTGTTGAGCAGGGTCCCCGCCTCCTCAGGCTTCAACCCCTTGTAGATCTTGATCATCTTCTTGTAGCGCTCGTCGTCCTGCTTCTTCTTGGCGGTGAGCGACTCCTCGATCCCCTTCTTGGCCGCGTTCAACTCGGCCACCCGGGCGTCCAACTTGGCGGAGAGCTGGTTCAGGGCGGCTTCCTTGGCCGCCAGGGCCGCCTCTTTCTGCGCCAGTTGCTGCCGCTTCGCCTCCAGGGCCGCGCTCTCGCTGGACATGTTCCGGGGCGGGTTCTTCACCTCCGCCGCCTGGGCGGTGAACATCTGCCGTTCGTTCCATAACAGCGGCAGGGCCAGCACCACCAGCACCAGCACGCCAATCAGCTTTTTCACTTATGCCCCCTCCCCTGCACGGCTATCTCGTCCAGGAAGGCCCTTTCGCGGTTCAACTGTTCCATGCGCAGGTCGCGCATCTTCTTCTCCTTGAATACCTCGAGCGCCTTCTTCTCCTTGGCCGCAGCCAAAAGCGCCTCGCGCTTTTCCTGGACCGCCTTCTCGAGCGTCACGAGGCTTTCCCGCAACTGCTGGATCTCGTGGCTTTTCCTGCGCGAGAAGTTCCCGTAAAGCTGCAGGTCCTTGGCCTCGATCCCCTTCATCTGGCGCTGGGCGTATTCCTGCTCCAGCTGCTCCATCATGGCCTTCTCGTTCTTCAGCCGCTCCCTGGCGCTCTCGTGCTGCTGCTTCGCCGCCGCGAGTTCCAGCTGGTGCATCTTCTCCACTTCCTTGCGGAACTTGAGCACCTGTTCGAGCCTGAATTCCTGTCCTGCCATGGCTTACTCCCTCCCACCTTCGCTAAAGCTACGGTGGGCAAGCCCCTTGCCACACCGCAAAATAAACCCCGCACCTTTTGAGGCGCTAATCGTTCAGACTTCCCGTCCCGAAGATCCGCGCCAGAGCCTCGATCGACTCCTCGAAGGTGACCTGGTCCGCCACGTCCTGCTTCAGGTAGGCGACCATCTGGTCCATCCGGGATATGGCGAGGTCGATCTTCGGGTTGCTGCCGGCCTTGTAGGCGCCGATGTTGATCATGTCCTCGGCCTGGCGGTAGGTGGCCAGGGTCTCCTTGAACTGCCCTGCGAGCGCCCGGTGCTCCCTGCTGGTCACGTCGCTCATGACGCGGCTCGCGCTGTTCAACAGGTCGATGGGAGGATAGATGTTCCTCGCGGCCAGCTCGCGGGTCAGGATGATGTGCCCGTCCAGGATGCTGCGCATGGCGTCGGAGATCGGCTCGTTGAAGTCGTCCCCCTCGACAAGTACCGTGTAGAGGCCGGTGATGCTCCCCCCCTGGAAGTTGCCGGTCCGCTCCAAAAGCCTCGGGAGCGCGGCGAACACGCTCGGGGTGTACCCCTTGGTGGTGGGGGGCTCGCCGATGGCCAACCCCACCTCGCGCATCGCCATGGCGAAACGGGTGGCGGAGTCCATCATCAGGAGCACCTTCTTCCCCTGGGCCTGGAAGTACTCGGCGATGGTGGTCGCTATGTAGGCGCCGCGCATCCGCACCAGCGGGGGCTGGTCGGAGGTCGCCACCACCACGACCGATTTCCGGAGCCCTTCGGCCTGCAGATCCTTCTCGATGAATTCCCGCAGCTCCCGGCCGCGCTCGCCGATCAGGGCGATCACGTTGACGTCGGCCTCGGTGTAGCGGGCGATCATCCCGAGAAGCGTCGACTTGCCGACGCCGGAGCCTGCCATGATGCCGACCCTCTGCCCCTCGCCGCAGGTCAGAAGACCGTTGATGGCGCGGATGCCGAGGTTCAGGGGCTTCCTTATCGGGCGCCTTTTCATGGGGTTCACCGGGAGGGCGTAGATCGGGTACTCGTCCGCCACCTCGATGGGACCCTTGTCGTCGATCGGCTCCCCCAGCCCGTCGATGACCCGTCCCAAAAGGGCGGGCCCGACCCCCAAAGCCGCCTTCTCGCGCCGGACCGAGATCACGCTCCCCAGTCCCACGCCGCGCAGCTCGCCAAGCGGCATCAGCAGGGTCTTGTTCTCGCGGAAACCGACCACCTCGGCGGGAATGGGGGGATGCCCCTCGGAATGGACCTCGCAGACGCTCCCCACCGCGGTCTCCGGGCAGTACCCCTCGATGACCAGCCCCACCACCTGGGTGACCTTGCCGTGGAAGCGGACCGGCTTGGCCGCCTCGACCACCGGCATGTAGCGCGCCAGATCAATCCCCACTTGCCTCTTCCTCCCGCCGCGCGTTCCTCTCCTCGGAGAGCCGGCGCATGATCTCGTCGAGCTGGGCGTCCAGACCGGCGTCGATGTTCCCCCGCACCGTCTCGACCAGGCAGCTCGCCGGCCCGAGCGCCGGGTCCTCGCGCAGCGTGATCTTCTTCCGGTCCCGGGAGAGCGCCTGGAACTGCGGCGAGTATGCCACCACCTGGTACTCCTCCGGGTTGAGCCGCACCACGATCTCACCCTCGTCCGCGGCAAGCTCCACCGCGCCGTGCACCAGGCCGGCGACGAGCCCCGGGTCCAGGGAGAACTCGCGCATCATCACCTTGCGCGCGATCAGCACGGAGAGCTTGAGGAGGTCCTCCTCGGCGTCGTGCATGAGCTGGGCCCGCAGGGCACCCGTGGAGAGGAGCGCCTGGGCCAGCGCCTCGCTCACCTTGGCGAGATCCTCCTCGGCCTGCTGCCTCCCCTTCCTCATCCCTTCGGCGTGCGCCTGCTGGATCCTTTTGAGCGCCTCGTCCTCGGCGATCATGGCGGGGGGTGCCTCGGGTTCCTCCTCTTCCTCGGCCGGAGCGGGCTCCTCCCCCCCCAGCTGGATGGGACGGAACACCTCCTGTCCGGCGGAGGGGACCAGCACGCCACCCAGCGGCTCCAGGGTGTAGGCCTCGGTCTCGAACCCCTTCCTGATGATCTTAGACGAGGACATCTTCCGCCCCGCGTCCCGCGATGACCACCTTCCCCTCCTCCTCCATCTTCCGGACGATCTTGATGATCTCGCTCTGGGCCTTCTCCACGTCGGAGAGGCGCACCGGCCCCATGACCTCCAGGTCCTCCTTGATCATCTCGGCCGCGCGGCTGGAGATGTTGCGGAAGATCTTGTCCTTCACCTCGTCCACCGAGGTCTTCATGGCCAGGGTCAGGGTGTCGTTGGAGACCTCGCGCATGATCGACTGGATGGCGCGGTCGTCCAGCTTGAAGATGTCCTCGAAGGTGAACAGGTGCTTCCTGATCACCTCGGCCAGCGGCGGGTTCATGGTGTCGAGCTTGTCCAGGATCTTCTTCTCGCGGCTTCTGTCCAGGTGTGCGAACATGTCCACCACCTTCTCGACGCCGCCGACCTTGAAGCGCTGCACCCCACCAAGGGCGGTCAGCTCCACCCGGATCACCTCGTCGATCTCGGCCAGGATCTCGGGGGAGACCTGGTCCACCTCGGCGATCCTTATCACCACCTCGGCCTGCAGCTCCTGCGGCAGAAGGGCGATGATCTCGCTGGTCTGCTTGGGCTTTAACTTCGCCAGCACCACGGCGATGGTCTGCGGGTGCTCCTGGGAGAAGAAGTTGGCGATGGTGCGGGGGTCCATGGTGGAGAGGATGTCGGCCATGTCGCCGATACCGGAGGTGCGGATCTCCTGCAGGAGGGTCTCGGCCCGCAGCGGACCCAGGGCCTTCTCGAGGATCTTCTTGACGAACTCCTCACCCTGGGAAAAGAAGCCGGTCTCCGGGTTGGTGATGTCGGTGAACTCCTCCACCACCGAGGCGATCTCCTCGCGCGGGACGTGGCCGAGCTTGGACATGCTCTGGCTGATCCGCTTGATGTCGCCGTCATCCATATGCCCGAATACCTTGGCGGTCGCCTCGGGGCCCAGGTACAAAAGGAGTATGGCGGCCTTCTCGGCTCCGGTCATGCTGCACCTCTAAAGGTCATGGTTCTCATCTACTCCTTGCGCGACAGCCAGTTCTGCAGGATCTGGGCGGCCTGGTAGGGGTCCTGTTTCACCTTCTCCACCAGCTCGATCTGGGTCACCCGCATCTTCTCCTGGGCGATCTTCTGCATCTCGAGCATGTGGGCGTTCTCGGCCTCGTCCTGGATCGGGAGGAATGAGGAGGAGGCGGGCTTCTCGCTCTTCAGCGTCTTCAAAAGCGGCCGGATCACGAACAGTATCAGGGCCAGGAACCCCAGGCCGATCAGTCCGTTCTTGATCAGGGCCTGCACGATGGGAGCGTCGTACCACTTCGGGGCCTCGCCACCGGTATCGCCGGTCTCCTGGAACGGGATGTTGGCCACGGTCACCTGGTCGCCGCGCTCTGCGTTGAAGCCGACCGCGCTCTTCACCAGCGCCTCGATCTTCTGCATCTCGTCCGGGGTCCGGGGCTGGTACTTGGGCGTGGCACCCGGCTTCGCCCCAACCGGGAGGTCGTACTTGCCGTCCACCAAAACGGCGATGGACACCTTGGAAAGCGCCCCCACCGGCTCGATGATGCGGGCGGTGGAACGGCTCACCTCGTAGTTCAAGGTCTCGTCGGTCTTGGAGCCGCCGCCGCTCTGGCCGGGGGCTCCCGGTGCGTTGCGCCCGAGGTTGGTCTGCGCGCCGGGGACGCCGGAGGCGGTGGTCGTGGTCCCCCCCTTCTCCTCGCTTCTCTGCTCGCTTCTCACCGCGGCGGACTCGGGATCGTAGCGCTCCTCGTATTTCTCGACCTGCTTGAAGTCGAAGTTGGCGGTGACACGGGCCACGCACTTGCCGGAGCCAACCACGCGGTCCAGAAGCGACTGCAGCTTGTCCTCCTGGGTCTTCTCGAAGTTGCGCTGGGTCTCTTGGCGGGAGCCGGTCAGCTTGCTGGCCGGGTCGGAGGGGGTGTTGCCGGAGAGCATCTTGCCCCGGCTGTCCAGGACGGTCACCTGCTCCGGGTCCATCCCCTCGATGGAGGCGGCGATCAGGTGCACGATCCCCTGCACCTCCCCTTCCCTGAGCATCCGGTTCGATTTCATCTTGAGGACGACCGATGCGGTGGCGGGTTTCTCCGCCTCCTTGAACAGGGTCTTCTCCGGGATGGCCAGGTGCACCCGGGCCGACTCGACGCCGGCGATCTGGGAGATGGTGCGGGAGAGCTCGCCCTGCAGGGCGCGCTGGTAGTTCAGCTTCTGCACGAACTCGGTCATGCCGAAGTTCTTGCGGTCGAAGATCTCGTAGCCGACGCCGCCACCCTGCGGCAGCCCGTCGCTCGCCATGGAGAGCCTCAGGTCGTACACCTTGTCCGACGGGACCAGGATGGCCTTGCCGTCGGCGGCGATCTGGTACGGGACCTTCTGCTCCTTCAATTTTTTGACGATCTCGCCGGCGTCGTCGCTGTTCAGGTTGGCGAACAGCGGGCGGTAGTCGGTCTTGTTCGCCACCGTGATCAGCGCCCCGAAGGCGAGCAGCGACGCGAGCGCCACCCCCGCGACGACCAGGCGCTTCCCGTTCGACAGAGCGAGAAAAGGTTCCAGCAGTTTTTTAAGCCCTTCCGGCATGGTGTCCCCGTGTTTCCTTTAATCCCCCCCTCCCTTGACGGGAGGGGGCCGGGGGGTGGGTGAAGCAGCCCTCGGCATCCCAAGTGGCACCTTCCCCCACCCCCTAACCCCCTCCCGCAGGGGGAGGGGGACCTATTCAGCTGCCTTTTATACCGGCATCCTCATGATCTCCTGGTACGCCTCGACCGCCTTGTTGCGCACCTGGGTCAGCATCTGGAACGAGATGCTGGCTTTTTCCACCGCGAGCATCACCTCGTGCAGCCCCTTGCTCTCGCCGGTGGCCAGCCCCTGGATGGAACGGTCGGCGGCGCCCTGCTGCTCGTTCACCTTGGAGACCATCTCCTCCAGAAACTTGCCGAAGCCGACGGTGGGGTTGCTTTGCGCCCCCTGGATTCCCTGCGTCTCTTGGGTGGGAAAAGCCTCGGAGAGCCCGCCTACCTTGGTAAGTGCCGATATTTCCATGTAGTACCTCCGTTACCTAGCGCAGCAGGTCGAGCGTTTTCAGTGCCATGCTCTTGGCCGCGTTGGTCGCCGTTATGTTCGCCTCGTAGCTGCGACTGGCCGTGATCATGTCGGCCATCTCCTCGACCACGTTGACGTTGGGATACGCCACGTAGCCGTTCCCGTCCGCGTCCGGGTGCCCCGGCTCGTACTGCAGCCGCGGGGGCCTCTGGTCCTCGTTGATCTGGGTAACCTGCACGCTCTTGGCCTCGTTGGCGCGGGAGAGTGCCGCGCCGAAGGAGTTCCCCTCCTTGACCGGGGTGGCGGTGAACACCGCATCCTTGCGCCGGTAGGGTCCCCCCTCCGCGGTCCTGGTGGAATTGACGTTGGCCAGGTTGGAGGAGATCAGGTTCATCCTGGTACGCTCGGCGGCGAGTGCCGAGGCGCTGATGTCCATGGAGGTGAAAAAGTCCATTATAAGGTACCCCTTATGGCCTGCTTCAGTTCCTCGAACTTCTTGGTGAGGATCTGCACGCTGGCGTTGTACATGATCTGGTTCTCGGCCAGGCGCCCCATCTCGGTCTCCATCTCCACGCCGTTGCCGTCGGGAGCCATGTTGCGGGAAGTGACCTCGACCACGTCACCCTGCACCCTTTCCAGGGAGCCCGCGGATGCGCCCTTGAGCGGTATGTGGCGCGGGTTGGTCAGCGCTGCCGTTTTCCTTCCCCCCTTCAGGGCGCTTTTCAGCTGCCCCTCAAAGGAGATGTCGGTGCTGGTATAACCCGGAGTCTCCACGTTGGCGAGGTTCGCCGAGATCATCGTCTGCCGCTTCGCCCTCAGGTCCAGGGTCTTGCCCAGAAGTTCCACCGTGGTCCCGAATAATCCTTGTACTGGCATCTCTTCCTCCTTGGCCGCCAAGCTGCAATAGCAAAAGGCGTACCACCCGGGGGAGGTCCCTGTTATCGGCAGGTTACGCCGGAGGGCCTCCGCCCGGTCATATTTTTGACAGTGTCAGGGGAGCTGACCGGCGATCTTCATGCGCCAGTTCAGGTCGCTGAGCGCCTCCGAGGCGAGCCTGCCCCAGGCCCCCCCGGTCGCGGCCCCCTTCTCCCAGGTCGCCTTGGCCTGACGCACCTCACCCAGCTGCAGCTGCAGCTCGCCGGTCTTGTACAGGAACTGCCCGCTCATCTCCCCGGAGGCGACGCTCGCCCCGACCACGCAGGCCGCCAGCGCACGCTGGTAGTCCTTGCCGGCGGCGAGGGCCGTGGCCAGGGTGAAGTAGCCGTCCGGGAGCAACGGGTTGTCCCGTTTCGCAGCCAGGGTGAAACGGGCGAGGCTGCGCACCGCGCCGGCATGGTCCTTGGCCCCCTCGAGCGCCTTCCCGAGGTAGTATTCGCTGTCCGGCAGCTGGGGCGTCCCCCCCTTGGCGCGCAGGAAGGCGAGCTGCGCGGCGGCGCCGGGGAGGTCTCCCCTCTCGAAGGCGAGCCGTCCCAGCTGTTCCCGCACCCGCCCCGCGTACCGGTCACGGGGGAAGCGGGAGAGGAAGTCGCGGGCGGTCGCCTCGGCCAGCGGCACGTTGCCGATGGCGACGGCGTCGTCGACCATGCGGGCCAGCAGAAACGGCGCGCTGCCGGCGGCCCAGTTCTTCTGATCCAGGTAACCGAAGAGCTCGAGCTCCTTTGCCGTGGCGCCGCTCTTCTCGAAGGCCTGCGAGATCCTGGGGGCGAAGCCGGGGTCGCCGAAGCAGCGGGCCAGGTACTCCCGGTTGTCCAGGGCGAGCTGGACCAGCTCCTGGTCCTTGCCGGCGGCCGCGGCGTCCTGGTACACCGGGAAGAGGATCTCCTCCCGCATCTTCTTGACGATGGTGCTGAAGATGCCGCGCGGGTAGCGCCGGTCGTAGGTGATGACCGTGTCCAGGGCCTCCCTGGGCGAGGCGTAGAGCGAGAGGAGCAGGGTCATCTTGAAGAGCGCCTCGTCGCGCGAGGATGGATCCCCGGGCTCCTGGTAGACCGCCCGGTATTTCCCCAAAAGTTCCTGGTAACGGTCCCGGGACAGCGTGAAAAGCTCCCGGTCGGCGAGCTTCAGGCGCGCCCTGCCGGCCGCGGCGCTCCCGGCCGCGTAGACCGCAACGCTTCGGTACATGGCGAGGGCCGCCGTCTTCTGGCCGTTGCGCTCGATGAGGTCGGCCAGGCGGTTCAGGAGCTCGGCCTGGTACGGGGTCCCGAGGTACCGGTTCATGAGGCGCAGCAGCAGGGCGCGCGCGGCGGGGAAGTCGCCGGTCCGCGCCAGCGCGTCGGAGTAGGGCTGCAGGAGTTCCGGGGCCTGCTCCAGGTACTGGGGCCAGAGCGCCTCCCCCTGACGGAAATAGGACAGGGCCTCCTGGTGACGCCCCAGCCGCTCCAGGGCCTCGCCGAGCCGGAACGAGGCGAGCGCCTTCGGGGCCGCCCCCTTGTTGGTGAACATGGAGAAGACGTTTACCGCCTCCTCGGCCCGGTCCCGGTACAGGAGGCTTTCCCCCTGCTGGAACAGGAGCGCCTCCCCCTCGGGGAGGAGCCCCTTCAGAACCTTCCCGTCGGTGGGGGCGAAGGGGACCCCGCCGGGGTCGGCGTCGAAGTCGCGCACGAAACGCTCGGTGCCGGAGAGGATCGGTTCACGCCCCGGGGCGATGTCCACCCGCACCGCCCGCTTCACCCCCGGCCCGACGTCGAGGGAGAGGACGCTCGGGTTGGCGCAGGAGACCACCTGGACCCCGGGCTCCGCCTCGCGCACCGCAATGGAGACGCTGAGCACGCCGCGCAGCTCCGAGGTGGTGACGCCGGCGAGCTCCCTGTCGTTCAGGGCACGCAGTTTCTTGAAAGTCGGGGAATCGGCCCCGCGCACCTCGAGCCTGACCCGCCCGGGGAGGACCCGGAGCGTGTAGTCGGGGGGGGACTGGAAGAAGAGGTTGACCCTGGTGAACCCCTGGTGGGGATGCACCGCGACGCGCCACAGGCGGTTCTCCTGCTGCGCCAGGGCGCTTTGCGGGAGGGCGCAGGCGAACAGTATCGTGACGAGTCCCAGGAACAGCCCCGGGCCGGGTATGCGCAGCGTGAAGGTCATGGGGAACTGCAAGGCAAAAGCCATGCCGTAGGGGCGCGGGAAGCGTCAACCCGCTAACCCGTCAATCCCACGGCACTTTATCCAGGGGGGATTTTTCCGCGGCGCCCGTAAGGCGCCCAAGGAGGCGGGCCAGTCAAAAAAACGGAGCACCGGGATGTTTTTTTGACTCGGCCCTAGTGGTGCAGGATCTGCTGCAGCTTGTCCGCCAGTTCATGCGGCGCGAAGGGGGGCATCACCACCCCCTTGACCCCCGCCTTGAGCGCCTTCAGCACCGCGGTCCGGGTCCACTCGGGGGCGGAGAGGAGCACGGCGCCGCCGCTGCGGTCCACCAGGGGGACCACCCGCTTGCAGATGGCCAGGTCGCGGTCGGAGGTCTGCTTGAGGCAGATGAACGCGGCACGGACGTCCCCCTGGGCGAAGAGCCCGGGGAGGTCCGCTCCCAGCGGCGCGTCGATCAGGTTGAGGCCGCTTTCGGCCAGCTCGTGCACCAGCTCCTGGCGCACCTGGTCATCCCCCAGGACGAGGATGGAGGGAAGCGGCCCGGCGCTCTCCCCGGCCGCCGCCTCGGCCTCGGGTACCGCCTCGACCGCAGCCTCCTCCGGCTGCGGGTCGAAGAGGTTGGCCAGCGGGTGGGGGATCAGGATGTCCACCATGTTCATCTCGTGCCCCTCGATCTGCAGGGGGGCACGGTACATCAGGTAGTCCCCCTCCGGGAAGGGGAGCTCGTCGGTGAGCGGGTCCGTCCCCGGGACGTACTTCTGCGGCGGGAGGAGCTTCAGGTGTACCTTGTCCGGCAGGTTGGGCTGGAAGATGGAGTTGAAGGAGCCGATGATCTGGTTGGCGATCTCGCCGAAGGCGTCCACGTCGTCCGGCTCCTGGATGGAGAGCCGGCGCTTCTCCTGGATCCTCGGCCCGGGGATCCCCAGGAGAATCGAGCTCATCACGATGGTGTCGCCCAGCGAGAAGAGGAGGTAGAAGAAGCCGGGGTACGCCTCGCGCGACTCCACGCCCACCACGTAGATGGGGTTGTCCTCGTCACCCAGGTAGCTCTTGCGGTTGGTGTTGAGGACGTCGGAAGCCGCGACACTCATGGCCTGGCCGAGGAGCATGCTGCTCTCCTCGCCGGCCTGCTTCATCGCGGCGTCCAGCATCGATTGTAGCTTTTCGAATGCAGCCATTACCGTACCGCCTAGACTTCCTTCCTGAGCTTCAGGCCGACCAGGAAGCGGTCACCCTCGTTGGTGAAGGGGATGATCACGCAGTCGCTGTCGGCCATCGAGTTGACCGTATAATCCTCGCCCGAGATCACGGTGGGGATGGAGAGGTTGATGTCCAGCCCCCCCTTGGAGAGGATCTGCTTCACGTACCCCCCCAGCATGTTGGCGATTTCGCCCAGGGCGTCGTTGACGTCCTCCCCCACCTCGTCCACGTCCATCCCCAGCATGTTGGAGGTGATCCTGAGGGCCAGGTGCTGGGGGCAGTGGATGGAGAGAATCCCGGTGTAGGTCCCCGCCAGCCCGACCATCCCGGTGACCGAGCAGTGGAATGAGGTGACCGGCTCCTTGAGGGGATAGCTGTCCTCGAGGGCCATCATCACCATGGTCTCGAACACCTCCTTGGTGGCGTTGATGACGTAGCTGGCCAGATCCGCCTCCTGCAGGTGTGTCGCGGCTGCGATTTCCTGGTTGAGGGACATCATAAAAGTCCTCCGAGCTTCTCGTTCAACTGGTCCGGCGTGAACGGCTTCTTGATGCTGTCGCTGGCGCCGTTGTTGATCGCCTCCTTGAGGATGTCCTCGCCCCCCTCGGTGGTGATCATGACGATCGGGGTGTTGACCCCCTTGCCCCGGACGCACTTGATGAATTCCAGCCCGTCCATGTTGGGCATGTTGATGTCGGAGAGGATCAGGTCGATGGTTTTCCCCTCCATGGCGGAGAGGGCCTCGATGCCGTCGCCGGCCTCGTAGATGTCGTCGATGGCGAGCCCCGCCTGGCGCAGGCTGCGGGAAATGATCTTTCTCATGGTCGAGGAATCGTCCACTATCAATACGTTGCCCATGCTGTTCTCCTCCTTGGCTGTTAACTGTGCGCGCACAGGGCGGCTTTTATTTCGTTTCCGGGGCGCTCGCCCCATCGGGCGGAGCCGATGACTGCCTAATCGGCGCCGGACGGCGGGAACTTTAACCCTTAAATCAGAGCTTGAAGCTGCAGCGCTCGTTGCGCAGCGGCAAAAGGACCGAGAAGCAGCTCCCCTTGCCGGCGCTGCTCTCGACGCGGATACTCCCGCCGTGCGCCTCCACTATGGCCTTGCTGATGGTGAGCCCGAGCCCGGTCCCCTTGAAACCCTGGGCCCCCGAGGCGCGGAAGTACTTGTTGAAGATGCGCGGCAGTTCGGTTTCGGGGATGCCTATGCCGGTATCCCTGACCTGGACCAGCAGGCAGTCGTCCTCGATGGTGCTGGTGACGCTGATGGTGCCGCGCCTGGGGGTGAACTTGATGGCGTTGCCGATCAGGTTGGCGAAGACCCGGGTGATCTGTTTCTCGTCGAGGTCGAGTGTCGGAATTCCGTCACAGATCTCGCTCAGGAAGTATGAGCCGTGTACCGCGGCCTCCCGTTCGCCGTCGCGGCAGCACCCCTCCAGCAGGCCGTGCGCGTCGCAGGGCTGCCGGTCGATCTGCAAAAGCCCCGCCTCCAGCCGGTAGGCGTCCAGCACGTCGTCGATCATGGAGAGCATCTTGACGGCGCTCTTGTCCATCTCCTTCACGAAGAGGTGCAGCGAGGGGTCCATCTTCGAGGGCATCTCCCCCATGAGCGCCTGCATGTACCCCATGATCACGGTGAGGGGGGACTTGAGGTCGTGGGTCATCATGGCCACGAACTCCTCGCGCTGGCGCTTTTCCCTCTTGTCGTTGCTGATGTCGCGCAACTGGAAGAGTTCCCCTTCGAGGGGGCTCCCCCAAGCGGGGTGGAACGGACCTGGATCACGGCGCCGTCGACGCTCACCTCCACCGGCTCGTCCTGCGCGTTCTCGCTCAGCACGCGGTAGATCGGGGTCCTGAGCGGCAGCATGTCCACACGCTTCCCCAGGACCTGGGCCCGTTCGACGTGCAGGATCTCCTCGGCCCTGCGGTTGATGAACAGCACCTTGCCGCCGGCGTCGAGATAGACCGTCCCGCAGTCGACCTCCTCCAGCAGACGTGCCGCCAGGTTTTTACGTTCCTCCTCCATAGGCCCTCCACCTTCAAACAAACCCTCGTTTGGCTTATCGGAACCTGTTTGCATAGCTTGAGCCAAAAGAACTGCAAAAGTTTACCAGAGGGAGGGTGAATGGGAATTATGGGAGTGATGGGAATTTATCGGAGTATGGGAAAGCGGGAGGGTAGCAGGGGCTCCCTCCCCCGGAGGGGGAGGGGTGGGGAGGGGGGATCTGGCGCGCAGTAGCCGGGAGGGGGAGCTAGCGCCCCATCTGCAGCGGCAGGCCGTTCTTGTACCAGCCGACGATGCCGTCGGTCATGTTGTAGATCTCGCGGTAGCCGCGGGAGGAGAGGAAACTCGCCGCTGTGGAGGAGCGGGCGCCGACGGCGCAGTACACCAGCACCGGCCGGTCGCGCGGGATCTCCTGCACCCGGCGGTTAAGCTCCCCTAGGGGGATCAGCTGCGCCCCCTTCAGGTGCGCCTGGCGGTACTCGTCCGGGGTGCGCACGTCGAGAAGCACCATCCTGGCGTTCTTGGCCAGCAGGGCCTGGGCCTGCTTCGAGGTGACGTTGGCGGGGCCGACGGCCTGGGACAGGGAAGCGATCAGCATCAAAACGGAAAACAGGACGGCGATAAATCTCATGAACGAACCTCTCTTCGGTGATTAGTCTACTTCAAGCAGGTACCCCACCTGCATGGGCTTGAATCCACCGGGAAACGCGGCGGCGAGGCGCGCGGCGGCATGGAACCCGGTGCAATGGCCGGGACAGATCTTCTTCAGCCCGTAACGCTTCAGGGCCTTGATGGTCGCGTCAATCTGGGGCTGAGGGGAGAAGGCGAGATGGCATCCCCCCACCACCCCGTACACCTGCTCCACCCCGGTCCGCTCGCGCGCGAACTCCAGGGTGTTCACCACGCCGGCATGGCAGCAGCCCAGCAGCAGCAAAAGCCCCTTCTCCGTCACGATGACCAGGGATTGATCGTCGGTAACCCGGTCCCTGTGGCAGCCGGCCTCGTCGCAGAAAAGCCCCGCGTCCCCTTCCTCGTAGCTGGTGCTGCGCGGCACCTCGCCGGTCAGGAAGACGCCGGGGAGAACCTCCCGGAAGGCGTCGCTGTAGGAGAAGCTCGCCCCGAGCCCGGTGAGGAACTCCTCGGCATAAGGGACCCCGACCGAGCGCGTGTTCCCCTCGCGCAGCACGTAGCGCCGGGTGAAGATCCCGGGGTGCGCCAGTATCCGCTTGGGCCCCGCGGCCTGCAGCAGCGGCCAGAGCCCTCCCGCATGATCGTAGTGGCCGTGGGAGAGCACCACCTGGTCCACGCCCTTCAGGTCCACGTTCATGCGCTGGGCGTTGTGCAGCAGCGTGTGCCCTCCGCCGGTGTCGAACAAAAGCGACTGGTCGCCCGCCTGCACCAGGGCGGCGAAGCCATGCTCGCCGAGGGTGCCGGAGATCGAGCCGGCGGTGTTGTCGCAGAGGACCTTGATGCGGCAGATCACTTGCGGCACTCCCCCGGGGGGAGCTTGGGCACGCCGAGCTTGTCCAGTATGGTCATCATCGGGCACCAGTTGGTGAAGCCGGACTGGAGCAGGTTCAACCCGATGAAGGCGGTGAACCAGAGCCAGCGCGGGTCGTGGTAGTGGGCCAGCGCCAGGGAAACGAGGGTGAAGGTGCCGGCGATCAGTCTCAACATTCTGTCGATGTACATGTGAACCTCCCTTTACCGGATCACTTTCTCTGCTGCAGCATTTCGGCGACCTTGCCCGCCGTGCTGGCGGTGAACTCGACGCAGCGCTTCTTGCCGTTGGCGGTGAGCGCCTTGCAGCAGGTGACGCGGTACTGCTCCTTGAACCAGTGGTGCAGCTCCTTGGTGAGCGCGGCGGCCTCCTTGCGGTCCTTGACCACCAGGCCGATCGCCATCGTTCCGCCGGCCACGGCGCCGCAGATGCAGCCGGCGCCCGAACCGCCGCCGAAGCCGGAGGCGAGATGAACCAGTTCGTCTCCCGCCTCGGGGAGGAACTCGTTTTTCACCGCGGCGAGCACCGCCTCAGCGCAGTGCATCTTCCCGGAGCGGTAGAACCCTTCCGCCTCGTTGGCCACCTTCTCGGCCACCGGCTCGTCGCCGGCCTTTTCCGCAACATTCTTTCGCAACCAGAACACCATCAACCTCCTGAAAGCAGGTCAAGGTCGAGGCCGAGGTCAAGAAACCTCCACCTGCCCACCTGCCCTCCCTTTCCTGAATTCGTTCAGACCAGGACTCAACCTCAGCCTGCGTTTCTTGCCTGCTTCGTGTGTTTTTCCTTCCATGACTGCACCATGAAATACAGGATGGGGATGGTGATCCTGGAAAGCGTGGTGGAGGCGATCTCGCCGCACATCATGGCCAGCGCGAGCCCCTGGAAGATCGGGTCGAACACGATCACGAAACTCCCCACCACGACGGCCGCGGCCGTCAGCAGCATGGGGCGGAAGCGGACCGCGCCCGCGTCGATGATCGCCTCGTCCAGCGCCATCCCCTCCCGGCGCCTCAGTTCGGCGAAGTCGATCAGGATGATCGAGTTCCTGACGATGATCCCGGCCAGGGCGATGAAGCCTATCATACTGGTGGCCGTGAAGAAAGCCCCCATGATGGCGTGCCCCGGCAGGATGCCGATCAGGGTGAGCGGGATGGGCGCCATGATCACCAGCGGCGTGGTGAAGTCGCGGAACCAGGCCACCACCAGCACGTAGATGAGCACCATGACCGCCGCGAAGGCGGCGCCGAGGTCGCGGAAGACCTCGTAGGTGATGTGCCATTCGCCGTCCCACTTGATGCCGGGACGCTCCTCGCTCCAGGGCTGGGAGGCCGCGCGCTGCTCGATGTGGTAGCCGCCCGGCAGCGGGATGTTGTCGATATCCTTGCGCATCTTCAGGATGGCGTAGACCGGCGCCTCGATCACCCCGGCGACGTCGCCGATGACGTAGACCACGCTCTTCATGTTTTTCCGGTACAGCGACTTCTCCTCCACGCCGCGCACCACGCGCACCAGCTCCGAAAGGGGGACGTTCCCCTTGCTCCCCGCCACGTAGATGGAGGAGAGCGAGGAGACGTCGCTGCGGGAGCCGACCGGCAGGCGCAGGTTGATCCGGACCGGCTCCTTCTCCTGCGGCACGTGCATGAGCCCGACGTCCGTCCCCCCTACCGCTAGTTTCAGCGTCTGCACCACCTGGGCCGCGTCCACGCCGGAAAGTGCCGCCTTCGCGCGGTCCACCTCGAAACGCAGGGTGGGCTGATCGTCCTCCTGGTACCAGTCGACGTCGACCACCCCCGGGGTCTTCCGGAAGATCTCCCGTATCTTCCCGGCGATGTCCACGCGGCTTTGCTGGTCGGGGCCGTAGACCTCGGCCACCAGGGTGGAGAGGACCGGCGGGCCGGGGGGGATCTCGGCGACCTTCAACCGGGCGCCGTAACGGTCGGTGATCGCCTTCAGGGTCGGGCGGATCCTCTTCGCGATGTCGTGGGACTGGCTTTTTCTCTGGTCCTTGCTCTCGAGGTTGACCTGGATCTCCGCCACGCTCGGCCCCTGGCGCAGGTAGTAGTGGCGCACCAGGCCGTTGAAGTTGAAGGGAGAACTGGTGCCGACGTAACTCTGGAAGTCGGTCACCTCGGGGACCTTCCTGAGCGCTTCCCCGAGCTCGGCCACCATGCGGGCGTTTTCCTCCAGCGTCGTCCCCTCCGGCGCGTCCACGATCAGCTGCAGCTCGCTCTTGTTGTCGAACGGGAGCATCTTGACCGTAACGGCCTTGAAGTAGATCAGGGAACAGGACAGGAGAAGGAGCACCACCACCATGGCGAGGAAGCCGTGGCGCACCCTGGTGTCGTGCAAAAGCCGCCCCATCATGCGCCGGTAGAACCGGGTCATCCAGGTCTCTTCGGGGGCCGCCTCACGGCCGTAGTGCGATTCGCCCTTCATGAAGCGGTAGGCGAAGTAGGGGGTGACGGTCAGGGCGATGAGGAGCGAGAAGACCATGGCCATGGACGCGCCGACCGGGATGGGGCGCATGTACGGCCCCATGAGCCCCCCCACGAAACCCATGGGGAGGATCGAGGCGATCACCGCGAGGGTGGCCAGCATGGTCGGGTTGCCGATCTCGTCCACCGCCCGGATCGCCGCCTCAAGCGGCTTGAACTTGGTCGTGGTGAAGTAGCGGTGGATATTCTCCACCACCACGATGGCGTCGTCCACCAGGATGCCGATGGAGAAGATCAGTGCGAACAGCGTGATCCGGTTCAGCGTGTAGCCGATCCGGTTGAAGATGAACATGGTGAGGGCGAGCGTCACGGGAATGGCGATGGCCGCCACCGCGCCGGCGCGCCACCCCATGAAGACCGCGATCAGGATGGTAACCGAGATGGCCGCCAGGAACATGTGGAACAGGAGCTCGTCGTTCTTGTCCTTGGCGGTCTCGCCGTAGTTCCTGGTGACGGTGACCTGCATCTCGGAGGGGATCAGTTTCCCCTTCTGGAACTCGACCCGCTTCAGGAGGTCTTCGGCGACCCAGGTCGCGTTGGCCCCCTTCCTCTTGGCGATGGCGATGGTGACCGCGGGATAGTCCGCCGCCCCCCCTTTGAGGTTTTTGCGGGCCGCGGCCGGCCCCAGGCCGAAGAAGACGTAGTCCTTGGGATCCTGCACCCCGTCGGTCACCGTGGCGACGTCGGAGAGGTAGACCGGTCGGCCGTCTTTCACGCTCACCACCAGGCGGCCGGCATCGGCGGGGTCGGAGATGAAGCCGCCTGCTTCCAGGCTGTACTCGCGGTTCCCCGAGGCGAAGGTGCCGGCGCGCTGCGATACATTTCCCTTCTCCAGCGCCCCCATCACCGCAAGCGGCGTCAGGCCGTACGAGGCGAGCCGGGCCGGGTCGAGCTGCACCTTCAGCTCGCGCGACAGTCCCCCCTTGATCTCCGAGTGGGCCACGTTCTCGACCTTCTGCAGGTCATCGCACAGTTCCCGAGCCACGCGGCGCAGGGCGTTGTGGTCGTAGCGGTCCGACCAGAGGGTGAGCGACAGGATGGGGACGTCGTCGATCGACTTCGAGACCACCAGCGGCTCCCCCGCTCCGGGAGGGAGGAGGTTGCGGTTGCTCATCACCTTGTTGTAGAGCTTGACCAGGGAGTCTTCCATGCTCTCGCCCACCAGGAAGCGGACCGTGATGATGCCCATCCCCTGGCGGCTGGCGGAGTAGATGTACTCGACCCCGTTGATCTCCCAGATCTTTTTCTCGAAGGTGGTGACCACCCGCTCCTCGACCTCTTTCGGGGAGGAACCGGGCATGGGGAGGTAGATGTCCACCATGGGGACCACGATCTGGGGCTCTTCCTCGCGCGGCGTCGCGATGACCGAGTAGAGCCCGATCAAAAGGGAGGCCGCCACGATGAGCGGCGTCAGTTTGGAATCTATGAAGGCGCGGGCGATTTTCCCCGCGAAGCCCAGGTTGTTCATGCGTTCTCCGGTGACAATGGTACTTCTACCGCTGCCCTTTATTGAAAGGAGCCATTGCAGCCTTCAGCTCCACCTCCCCTTGCGGGCGTGCGCCCGTAGCACTTCGCCCCGCGAAGGGGTGGGAGGGTCGGGGGGTGTGGGAAGCTGCTTCAGGCAATGCGTCCGGATCGCCTCCAGCACCCCTTCCATGTTCTCAAAGATTTCGTGATCCCAGAACCTCAGCACAGTGAAGCCGTTTTTGCTGAGACAGGCGTCTCGCCTGGCGTCATAGCTTCTCTGGTCCTGGTGCTGCCCGCCATCCAGCTCAACAATCAGCTTTTTCGAGAAGGAGACGAAGTCAACTATGTACTGCTCTATGGGCTGCTGGCGGCGGAACTTCACGCCCTCCAGCTGGTTGTGCTTTAGGTAGCGCCACAGCGTTGCTTCTGCGTCTGTGCAATCGTTGCGAAGGGCGCGAGCTCTGGCGGTAGCTACAGCTTTGTCCATGGCAGCTTCACCCTCCCCCTAGCCCCCTCCCGTCAAGGGAGGGGGGATAACGCCGACAGTCAGTTCCACCTCCGAATAGCACGATCACTACCCATGCAGCTCCCCCTCCCCTTGCGGGAGGGGGTCGGGGGTGGGGGGAAGCTGCGTCAGGCGATGCACCCTGAACCCACCTACCCCGCCGCCTACTGCACCTTGGCGCCGTCTACCATCTTGTCGATACCGGCCGTGACCACTTTTTCGCCGGGGGCGAGGCCGGAGAGGATCTCCACGCGCCCCCCCTGGGTCCGCCCCGGTTTCACCAGGCGCAGACGCGCCACCCCTTCGGGGGACACCACCCACACCGAGGTGAGCGAGGAACGCTGCACCACCGCAGCCGCGGGAACCGAGACCCCTTTGCGGGAACCGGTCTTGAAGAATGCCTTGCCGTAACTGCCGGAACGGAGCCTGCCCGAGGGGAGATCTACCTTCACCGTGAAGGTGCGGGTGGCGGGATCGACCACCGGAACGACCTCGGAAACACGGCCCGTCTCCGGCGCACCCTCGACGGCTATGCCGATCTGGTCTCCGGCCCTCACCTTACCCAAAAGCGACTCGGGCGCCGCCACTTCCAGCCGGAACCCTTCGTCACCCTCGACGGTCATAAGCGGCGTCCCGGGAAAAACGGTCTGCCCCGCCTCGACCTGCTTGGACACCACCACCCCGGAAATGGGAGAGACCACCCTGCCGTACCCGGCCACGGCACCGGCAGCCTGTGCGCCGTGCCGCGCCTGTGCCAGGCGCGCCTCCGCCCTCGCCACCGCCTGCGCCGCCACTTCCTGCTCGGTCTTCCTGGTGTCGTATTCCTGGCGGGTCACCGCCTGCTCGGCGAAGAGCCGGGAATAACGGTCGAAGGTGACGTTGGCGAGGTTCTTCTGCGCCTGCGCCTCGGAGAGCGCCCGCGCCGCCTCCTCGACACCGGACACCGCACCGGCCGCAGCGGCACCGCTTTCAACGGCCTCGATGGAGACCAGCACCTTTCCCCGCCCGACCCGATCGCCTTCGCGCACGAAGACCCGGCTCACGCTGCCGGGAATCCGGGCCGCGAGCTGGGCGCTGTTGCGCGCCCGCACCGTGCCGACCGCCTCCTGGAGGTCCGGTAGATCCTCCGCCGCGAGGGTCTGCACCGTGGCGCCCCTCACCACCGGCGGCGGCGCCGGAGCGACAGTGTCCCCTTCCTTCCTCCCGCAACCAAGGCCGCTCGCTATCACTAGGGCAACCAACGCCGCCCGGTACGTTCTCATTGCAGCACCTCCTTCACAAAGACGCCGGCGCGGAAATAGATCTCTCCCGTCGCGGCATGGAAGCCGTTCTCGACCTCCACCAGGTTGGCGCGGGCCTGGGTGAGCGCGCTCTCCGCGTCCATCACCTCCACGAGAGATGACAGCCCATTGCCAAAGCGCAGCGTCACCAGGCGCCGGCTCTCCTCGGCATCCCGCACCGCGGACTGCGCGCTCTCCAGTTTGAGACGCGCCTCCTGGCGGCGCAGCACGCTCTCGGTCACCTGCAGCGCCACTTCCCTGCGTTCGTTTTCCAAAAGTTCCGCCGCGCCCTGGCGCGCGAGCTCCGCCTTCTTCTTGTCATGTGAGCGCTTGCCGCCATCGAAGAGGTCCCAGCGCAGGTTCACCCCGACGGTCCAGGAGTCCTTGTCGGTCCCGAGGGGGACGTCGCGGTCGTTGATCTGGTAGCTCCCCCGCGCGTACAGGGTCGGGAGATAGGCGTTGCGGGCCTGCCTGACCTGAAGCTCACCGCGCTCTTGCGAATTTTCGGCCAGCTTCAGGTCGGGGCGGTTCCGCCTCGCCAGGGCAAGGAGTTGTTCCAGCTCCTTTGCGGGCTCCGCCAGCGCGGGGAGTTCCGCCACATCCAGGGGCTCTCCCTCTTTTCCGCCGACCACCAGGTTGAGCCTCAGGCGCGCGATCAAAAGGTCGTTTTGGGCCGAGATCACGCGCTGCTCCGCCTGGGCGACCGACGTCGCCGTGCGCAGCCGGTCCGATTTGAGGCCGATGCCGTCCTTCTCGCGCACCGCCGCCAGGCGGTCGTGCTCCCGCGCGTTCAAAAGCGCCTGGTCGGCCACTTCACGGTAGGCCAGCGCCTTGCGCACCCCCAGGTACGCCAGGTAGACGCGGAAGGCGATCTCCTCGCGCTTCGCCTCTTCGGAGAAGGCGGCCGCCTCGGAACCCTTCCCGGCCAACGCCACCCCGGTGGCGATACCGAAATCGAGCAGCGGCTGCTCAAGCGTCACGGCGGTCTTGAAGTCGCCGCGGGGGGAAGGATCGTTCAGGGTGTCGGCCGCGAAGTCCTTGCCCGGGTTGATGCGCCCCTCGTCCAGCTTCATCATGAAAACCGCGCTCGGCGTGGTGGAGAGGACCGCGCCGCTCTCAAGCGCCACGCGGGGAAGGTATCGGCTCCGGCTCGCCGCCACGTCCTGCTCCGCCGCACCGCGCTCCAGCGACGCTGCTTTCAGCAGGTGGTTGCTCTCCAGGGCGCGCTTGACCGCCTCCGGCAGCGAGACCACCTCGCCAAAGGCAGGCGCCGCAAACGAGGCGACGAGCAGAGCGATGAGCGGTAAAAACCTTTGATTCACCCGGAAACCTCCTTGCCGGTGCAGTCAGAATACTAATACGAGATATATTCGAATTATTATATATATGCAGATCCAGCAGTTGTCAAGGTAATAACTGCATAAGCAACGGTTACGGAAGGATGCGGGCAGCTGCGGGACCGGAACATTTTATCACTTAGGAAGAGGCCGTCCTCTTTCACATGAAAATAACGGCCGTACTGCGCGATAAAAAAAAACCGGCGTGCTCCACCTGGGGCACGCCGGTCTCGATTGGGAAGTTGCAGCCCCGCGTTACGCGGAGGGCTGGTTGAGCAGGTAGCGCCCCACCCAGTGCCGGGAGAACTGCATCGCGGTGCGGCCGCAGCGCTTGGTCTTGTCGTGAGACCACTGGATGGCATCGAGTTCCAACTCCTTGCTCCAGGGGATGCTGACGTTGCGGTTTTTCGCCTCCCGCTCCACGCACTGGCGCACGGCGTCGAGGTAGCGGTCCTGGGTGAAGACGTGGAAGGCGACCCAGAGGCCGAAACGGTCGGAGAGGGAAACCTTCTCCTCCATCGCCTCGCTCTCCTGCAGTTCGCCGTTCACGTACTTCCCCCCCAGAAGGTCGGTGTTGTACTGCGGCAGCAGGTGGCGCCGGTTGGAGGTGACGTAGATGAGCACGTTTTCCGGTGCGGAGTAGACCGAGCCGTCCAGGGCGCTCTTCAGCATCTTGTAGGAGAGCTCGCCGATCTCGAAGGTGAGGTCGTCGCACAAAAGGATGAAGCGGTAGGGCTGTTCCTCGACGGCGCTGAAGATCTCGGAGAGGTAGATGAGGTCTTCCTTCTCCACCTGGATCACCCGCAGCCCCTCGTTGGCGTACTCGTTCAGGAGCGCCTTCACCATGGAGGACTTGCCGGTGCCGCGCGATCCCCAGAGGAGCGCGTTGTTGGCCGGGAGCCCCTTCAGGAACTGGCGGGTGTTGTACACCATGATCTCTTTCTGCTTCTCGCAACCCAAGAGGTCGTCGAGCCTGGTCTGGTCGGTGACTTTCACCGCCTCCAGGTATCCCGAGAAGGAATGACGGCGCCAGTTGGCGGCGGGGCAGGTGGCCCAGTTGACGGCCTTGACCGCCCTGGGGAGCAACATTTCGACAGAGCTGAGCACGCGCTCGAGCTGGGCTACGACCTCCGGTTTCAGATTCAGCATGTACTTTTCCGTCCTCTGTGTGGTGGGCTCCGAACCGGCAGTTTGTTCTGGTGAAACAATCATGCCCAAGTAACCCCCGGTAATTTTGTTAAATCTGTATACGTTATCAGCAAGCCCGCTGTCAAATTAAAACAATGTGTCAATTGGCGCTGCGCCGGTTCTCGCACAGCACCCACGCCGTGGCTCCGGGGAGAAGGATCCCGCCCCGAGCCAGCGCGATCATCACGCTGTTGTCCCATTCCAGTATCTTTCCCACGACAGCGGCCAGGAGCCGCCCCCCGCGCCAGCACCCGCGGTCCCGCACCCTCCCCCAGTGGTAGAGCCGTGATGACAGGAACTTCGGGATGATCAAGGAGCCGAAGAGGTAGCCGGAGCTCACCACCACCAGCCCTGCGCTCCAGGCGAGCTGCTCCACCTGCCTCAACCGGTAACGCCGGTAGCGTCTGCGGAACCAGTCGTGTCCGCTGTAGAGCGCCTGGAAGGCCGGGACCGTGACCAGGACCCGCCCCCTGGCGGCGACATGTTGCCGCACCATCCGCTTGAGGTACCCCCGGTCGTCCTCGGCCCGCTCCAGGACGTCCAGGATCAGGGTGACGTCGAAGCGGTTTCTCCCCGGCGGGAGCTCGCGGCTGTAGCTGATCCCGGGTTCGGGCCCCGGTTCGCCCAGCCGCTCCTCGGCCAGGCCCGGGTCGACGGCCGTCACCTCTTTGCGCTGCAGCGCGCCAAACACGGTCTGACAAAGATAGGGGTCGCCGCATCCGACACCGAGGACCTTCACCCCTTCGAAAAGCGTGCTTTCCAGCAAGGCCGCCACCGCCCAGGCCCGCGCCTTCTCCCAGGGATGCCCGGGATAACCTTGGCCCCGCGTGTCAGCATTCATGGCTAGTACCTCATCTCGCAGGCGAGGCCTGCGCTGCCGCCGAAAATCAGCGGGCGGAAGGAAAGGCCCTTGATGATCGAGCCGCTCCCCTTTTTTCCTTCTGTGGGCTTCTCGGGACGATCGTAGTGCAGCAGGCGGGGGAGCAGGAATCCGGAGAAGAGGCCGATGGCGGCACCCGCCGCCACGTCGGTTGCGTAGTGGTGATCGGCCATGATGCGGGCCACGCCGTCCGCGGCGGCGAGCCCGAGGCCGGTCCAGCAGGCCGCGCGGTCCAGACCGGGGTCCCGGTACAGGGATTGGAAGTTGTGGTGGCTGCAGACGAGCCCGGCGCCGGTGAAGGCAAAAGCGACATGACCGCTCGGCATGCTCCGGTTGGGGGCGTCCCCCTCGCAGGCGCCGCCGCGGCAATTGCGCACCAACGGTTTCTCGCGCGCCACCAGGTTCTGCACCAGGGAGGAAACGAAGGAGGTGAAGGCAAAGGATTCGAGGTTCACCATCTCGGTCTGCCACAGGGTATCCCAGGCTCGGTCACGAATTCCCAGGGTGGCGAGGGAATCGAGAACCGGGGCGGCGATCATGCCGTACATGAGCGCGTCCCCCACGTCGTGCGCCACCTCGCGGGCGCCACGGGAGTGCAGGCGCAGGGCATCGCGCACCGTCTCGTCGAAGCCGTTGGTCCCTTTCCACTTGGGTTCGGGATCGCCATGCGCGCTCTCGACGTACATGGCGCCCGCGCCGAGGACGGCTACCCCCAGGTAGCCGGGCACCCCGGACCTGCGCCAGCGCCAGGCCGGCCCGGGGAATTCCGCGGTGATGCGCGGATCGCCGGTCGCAGCCGCCGGCCCGCCTGCGCCCGATCCTGCCGCACCGTCCGGGCGGATCAGGAAGTCTTCGGCCGCGAGGGAGGGGGAGTCAACGACGGCAAGCTCTGCAGGTGATGGCAGCTTCCCCGGCCCCCCTACCCCCTCCCGCGAGGGGAGGGGGGCAAAGGCTGATTCCGTGGCTCCCGGACGGGAATGGCCTGAGGAACCATAACTCACCGGTTGGGAGTCCGGCGCTCCCGGCGACGAGCTCCCATCCACAGCCGGAGCTGAGGGAGGCGCGTAATCCTGGCAATGCTGGAATGCGGGTGCGGCGGAGTGGCCGGCAGCGGCTGCCGCGGGTGCGGCGCTGCCGAGAAAAAGCAGGAGGGCGATGACGCTATGGGGCAGGGTGCAATGAACCATAGGCAGAATTAAATATCATTAACCATGCCCTGTCAAACCGTGCTGCTACTGCGGGGCGATCTCCAGTTCGCCGGTGTGGCTCAGCCAGGCAAATGAGAGGGCCAGGAGGTCGGCGACTCCCCCCATGGTGAGGTTGCGGCTCACGTAGTGCTCGTTGCGGCGGGACAGAAAACTCATGAAGTCGTCGCGCCGCTCGACCAACAGCTCCAGCGCCCGGCCGTCCTCTTTTACCGTGCGCAGCCCTTCGCTGCCGCAGCGGTGCAGCGCCGTGGTGTCCTCCACCGTGGCCATCAGCCGTCCCAGCATGGCGTACACCGCGCTCCCCCGGTTGCCGGCGGCGAGTTCGCGCCTAAAGGCAGGAAGCGCCTCCCGAAACAGCGCCGGGAGCCCTTCCAGGGCCTCCCCCCTGATTCCCCGGGCGCCGTAGCTGGTGCAGGCGCGGCTGCCGTTACTCTCCTCCCGCGCCCCGTCGAAAAGGCGGGCGGCGATGCCGGCGACCGCTTCGCTGAGCGCCTCCTCCCCTCCCCCCCGGGACCGGGCGGCCGCCGCCAGGAGAAGTCCGCTCAGGAAGATGTACCCCTTGTGGCAGTTGGTGCCGGCGCGCTCCAGCATGGCCTTTTCGGCCTCCATTCCCAGGCGCACCTGGGCCGCGAGCTCCTCCCCACGCGCGAGCGAGTCGGCCAGTCGGCAGAGGTAGCCGGAAACCACTTCCAGGGATGCTTCCATGCGCTCCAGGGATAGATCGTGGTGGGAGCCGGGATCGTTCAGGTCGACGAGCCCCGGCTTGGGGGTCAGGTACAGTTCCAGGAAGGCGCCGCGCACGAGGTTATGGGCCAGTCTTCTCAGTTCAGATGGCATCGATCACCGCCCGTGCCTTGAGCACCAGCTCCTCGGTGCTGTGGCGCCTGGCGTGGATGCAGGCGAGCGCCGGCTCGCAGCAGATCAGGCAGCTCCTGGGGGCTATGTCGAGTTCGGCGCGCCCCACCTGGCGGCCGGCGTGGTCGTAGATGTCGAGATCGAGCAGCCGCCCGGCGGGGTGCCTGGTCTCCAGCGCCATCCCGAGCCGTTTGACCTGGGTCGCCTGGAGCCGGGTATGGTAGAAGGCGAACGGTCCCAGGGCATCGGAGCCGCGCAGGGCCGGGGTCACCTTCAGGGCCTTCAGGAGAGCCTCTTCCCCCCAGGCGAACAGCCGCTCGGCACGCGCCCCGGTCTTCTCCCCCCCCGGCAGGTTCAGCGACAGCATCACCGTCGCCGGGAAGGGGGTAGGGAACAGCCCGTCCAGGAGCGCCTGCCGCTGGTCGCGCGCGGCGAGGATGCTATTCCTTAACGCGTCTGACGACATCGATGACGCTCCCGTCCCGGTACTCGATCACCGCCACCACCTCGTCCTCGAACTCCAGCGGCCGCGGCGTTCCGGTGACGCGGCAGATCTCGCGCTGCAGGTCGCCAATATCCTTTACCGGGAGCTTCCTCCGGATCAGCTCCTCCTTGAGCTCGCCCTGCTTCTCGTTCACCGCGATGCCGCGCTCGGTGACCACCACCCCGATGGTCTCCCCCGGCGTGGTGATGGTGGTGACCCGGTCCCTGACGATGGGGAGCCTCCCGCGAATGGAGGGGGCGACGATGATGGAAAGCTTGGCGCCGGCCGCGGTGTCGGAGTGCCCCCCGGTGTTGTGCAGGAGGTAGCCGTTGGACTCGGTGTTCACGTTGACGTTGAAGGAGGTGTCCACCTCGGTGGCCCCGAGGATGACGCAGTCGAGCCGGTTCACCACGGCTCCGGCGTTGAAGGGGTTCGCGTACATGTCGGCGCTGATCTCCTGGTGGGCGCGGTTCCTGCCGATGGAGCGCACCGCCTCCTGGTCGAAGCACTGCACGTCCATGAGCGCGGAGAAGAGTCCCTCCTCCAGCATCTCGACGAAGTAACCGGTGATGCCGCCGCAGCCGAAGCTCCCCTTGATGGAGCCCTTGCGCATGGAGTTACGCACCTTCTCGGCCACGGCGAGCGAGATGCCGCCCGAGCCGGTCTGAAAGGAGAAGCCGTCCCGCAAAAGCCCGGAGGCCTCGATCACCTGCGAGGCGTAGCTCGCGATCTGCAGCCCGACCGGGTCGGTGGTGACGCGGGTGGTGGTGGAGACGATCTTGGCCGGATCCCCGAGCCGGTCCACGACCACCACGAAATCCACCAGGGTCTGCGGGATGCTGACCGGGACCACCGGAAAGGGGACCAGGTTGTCGGTGACCGCGATCACGCAGGAGGCGTAGGCGGCGTCGATCTGGGCGTAGCCCAGGCTGCCGCAGGCCGAGGGACCGTAGTAGCCGTTCATGTTGCCGTACTCGTCGCAGCATGGGGCCGCGATGAAGGCGACGTCGATGGGGACGCTCCCCTCGATGACCGAGCGGGCCCGCCCGCCGTGGGTCCGGACCACGATGGGGCAGGATATTTCCCCCTTGGTGGCCAGCTCTCCGATCAGGCCGTTCACGCCGCACTCGAAGCCGGCGATGACACCGCTCTTTATGTGCGGGATGATCTCGGCGTGCACCGGGTGCACCGAGGAGGAGGCGATCCAGATCCCCTTGAGTCCCAGCGCGGCGATCTCCGCCACGATCCGGTTCAGCAGGAAGTCGCCGTTTCTGAGGCTGTGGTGCGTGGCGATGGTCATGCCGTCCCTGAGCCCGCTCGCCTCGACCGCCTCGCGCAAAGAGCCCACGAGCTTCCTGGCACCGGGGTTCACCCGCTTCAGGGGGCGCGACGCGACGCGCCCTTGCGGCCGCAGCGAAAACGGGTCGCCGTAGGGGATCAGCCCTTTGCCGGCGTAGCTCTCCGGAATCTCCCGTCCCAGGCTATTGAGCGCCATGTATCGCCTCCTCGTCGATCAGGGTGTCCACCATGCCGTGGGCGTAGGCGGTGCGCAGCACGCGGGCGGCGCGCTTCACGACGGGGGCGTCGACCATCTTCCCCCCGAGGGCGATGACGCCGGTCCCAAGTTGCCGCGCCCGCTGGATCGCCTCGATGACCTGCAGGGCGTACTCCACCTCGTGCTCCTTGGGGGCGAACACGTCGTGCACCACCTCGATCTGGCGCGGGTTGACCAGGCACTTACCGGTGTAGCCAAGCCTTTTCGCCAGTTCGGTCTCGGCCCTGAGCCCCTCCATGTCGGAGACGTCGGCGAAGATGGTGTCCACCGCCTGGATCCCCTTGGCCTTGGCGGCCCAGAGGACGCGGGTGCGGGCGTTGAAGAGCTCCTCGCCGCCGCGGCTTCTCTCTATCTCCATGCTGGCCGTGTAGTCCTCGGCGCCGAAGGCGAGGGCGAAGATGCGCTCGGAGCTGTTGGCGATCCCCACCGCGTTGATGACGCCGAGCGCGCTTTCCAGGGAGGGGAGGATGCCGAAACGGCCGATCTCCACCTCCAGCTCCTCCTCGAATTCTGTCAAAAGCGTGTCCAGCCGCTCCACGATCTCCGGGGTGTCCGCCTTCGGGAGCCGGATGCCGTCCGGCATCGCCGGGAGCACCACCTTCAGGTCCTCGTACCCCCACCTGGTGTCGAGCGGGTTGATGCGGACCAGGAGCTCCTTGTTGCGGTCGGTGTAGTTCAACAGGAAGCGCCTGACCAGGTGGCGCGCCGCGTCCTTCTCGGAGAGGGGGACGGCGTCCTCGAGGTCGATGATGACGGAATCGCAGTTGAAGATGGGGATGTTCTGGAGCATGGAGGGCATGTTGCCCGGGACGTACAAAAGGGAGCGTCTCAGCTTGAAGCCGGCCATCAGGGCGCCTCCTCGTCGATGTAGATGGTGGGGATCCCTCCCACCTTGGAAACGTGGCGCTCCACCCCGGAGACGTCGAGCTCGGTGAGGACGATCTCGCAGGTGGCGAACACCTCGGCCTCGTAGAGATGGCCACCCACCACCTCGCCCGAGGACTTGGACATGATGATGTGGAAGTGGCAGTCCAAAAGGTCGTCCTCGCCCGGGACGATGTTCCCCTGCAGCCCCAAAAGCTCGCACGGCCCCTCGATGTCGTGGATGGTGACCCGCGGCGTGGTGATGGGAAGCCTGGCGCCGGTCTTGATCCCCCTGAGGCGCACGTTTTTCACGCTCCCCAGGGCCGACACGATCATGGCGTAGCGCACGTCGGTCAGGTGCGCGAACTGCAAGAGCCGGGTGGTGAGGCTCTCACCCGGGGTGATCTTGATGATGAAGCGCCTGCCGTTGCTGCACTCCTTGTACCAGAGACCTTCCATTTACCCCTCCGTCGCCCGCATGATCGCCGTCTCCAGGCGCGCCTCGATGGCGTAGTCCAGGGCGCCGCGGTCGGTGATGCGTACCTCCGCCGCCTCGACGCCGTGTTTTTGCAGCACCTCGTCCACCTTGGCCCGGATCAGCTCTCCGAACTGCTTCAGGACCGTCGACTCGATGGTGACCTTCAGCGTGTCGGCCGGCTCCAGGAACACCATCAGGTCGCTGGACTGCATGGTCCCGGCCTGCGCCTTTTTCACGATCTTCATTTCGTCTCTCCCTTGACCCAGATCTTGATCCCCTCGCTGGAAAGGAGGAAGTCCAGGGTGCTGAGCGGCACCAGTTCCGCGATCCCCTCCAGTTCTCCGCGCAGGAGCATGTCCCGCACCCGCGAGGCCGAGATCGGTTGCTGGTCCGCGTTCTTTCTCTCTATCTCCCGCACCTCGACCCCAAGGGGAGGGAGTATCCGGTGCATGGCCTCATTATAGGCGGCGGTGGTGCCGCACAAAGGCTCGTTCCCCACGAAGCGGGTCCTCACCTGGAAATGCGGCGCGATCCGTTGCGCGAAGAGCAGCAGGTCGAGTTCCATCTGTATGGCGCCTCCCGGGTCTCCATCTTTCAGGAAGTAGGTGGGAAAGGTGATGCTGGAGACGGCGTACCACGAGGTGTCCACCACGGTGACGTTGGCCAGGTCGGCGGTGCCGTCCTGCACCATGCGCATGCGGGCGCCGAATGGAAAGAGTGAGCGCTCCTCGCGCACCACGAAGAGGAAGAGCTGATCCACTGCTGCCGCGGCCTGTTCGACCAGGTAGCGGTGCCCCAGGGTGAACGGGTTGCAGTTGGCCACGATGGCGCCGTTGTTGCCGGGGTGGATCTGGCGGGTGTAGCGGGCGAGGTAGCGCTTCAGGCCGTCGCCGTATTCGAGGAGCGCGGTCTTGCCGGACGCCGCCAGGAGGTTGAAGTTGAGCGCCTCGAAGTTGGGCGCCAGGGCGGGCGAGGTGAACACGAAGAAGGAGTCCACCCCCTCCTGATAGCCGCGCCCGACCAGTTCGGTTACCACCTCATCCAAAAGGGTCCCCCCCTGGTGCGAGGTCGCCACCGCCAGCATCTTCAGGATGCGCCCCTGCCTGGCGCCGACCGCGACCATGCGCCCGGCTTCGAAGATACCGACCAGGTCATCGTATGGTGTCTCGAACTGCAGGCCGCTTGCTTCCAGCAGCACCCGGGCCTGTCTGAGATCATCGGTGGAGAGCAGTGAAGTAACCATTCGCAAAGACTAACACTAAACAGTTGTAAACGTAACCGCGTATACCGAATTTTCCCATGGCTACTTGGTCCTTGAGATAGCGGCGAAAACCCGCTACAGCCGCGAAAGATGACAGTTTTGTCATTCAAAAAAAGCTATGATTCACCAGCAAGGTTGTGTTATCTTGCCGAATTGTCCATTTATGCCACTTACTGCAGCATCCACTTGAAAAAACAGAGAATTTTATGAACACTATCTCAGTCGTGATACCTGCCCACAACGAGGCGGACAACATAGGCTCCCTGGTACAGGAAATCGTCGCCACCGGGCTTGCCTGCGAAATAGTCGTGGTTGACGACGGCAGTACCGACGACACCCATGCCAGACTGCTAGCGTTAAAAGGCTCCGTCCCGTCCCTCAAGGTGGTGCAGCACGACCGCGCCTACGGGCAGAGCGCCGCCGTGGCCACCGGCATCAGGCAAGCCACCGGCACCATCATCGCCACCATGGACGGCGACGGCCAGAACAATCCCGCCGATGTCCCGAAGATGGTGGAAGCGATCCTCAAAAGCGACAACCCCAACCTGAAGATGGTGGCGGGGTACCGCAAGAAGAGGGACGATCCTCCCTGGCGCATCATCTCCTCCAAGCTCGCCAACGCGTACCGCCGCTCCTTCCTGCGCGACGAGACCCCGGACACCGGCTGCGGCCTCAAGGTCTTCTACCGTTCCGCGTTTCTGGAGCTCCCCTTCTTCGACCACATGCACCGTTTCCTCCCCGCGCTGATCAAGATGAAGGGTGGCGATGTCATTTCCGTCGAGGTGCACCACCGCCCCCGCACCGCCGGGGTCTCCAAATACGGCACACTGAACCGCCTCTGGGTCGGCATCGTCGACATTTTCGGAGTCTGCTGGCTGCGCATGCGCGCGAAGAACGTAAAGATCACGAGGTGCGACTAGATGGTATTAACGGAAAAGGCCTGGGTGGCCATCGGCTTGGCCGGGCAGTTCTTCTTCACCATGCGCTTCGTGGTGCAATGGATCGCCACCGAGAAAAAGAGAAAGAGCGTCATCCCCGAATCGTTCTGGTACTTCAGCATCTTCGGATCGCTGATCCTGCTGGTCTACTCCCTGTACCGCAAGGACCCGGTCTTCATCCTGGGACAGGCGTTCGGCACCACCGTCTACCTGAGGAACCTGTTCTTCATCCACAAGGAAAAGAAAGATGCCGCAAGCGATCCGGCTGCTGATTAAAGAGCTGCGCCTTCCCTTCGCGATCCTGATCATCCCAGGGATCGTGCTCGCACTGCTCCTTCCGTACTTCCCGGTGGACGAGACCCGCTATCTCGGCGTGGCGTGGGAGATGTGGAACAACCACTCCTTCATCGTGCCGCTGCAAAACGGGCTCCCCTACTCGCACAAGCCCCCCCTGCTCTTCTGGCTGGTCAACCTGGACTGGCTCCTGTTGGGCGTCAACGAGGGGACGCTGCGCTTCATCCCGCTCATCTTCAGCCTGTTGAACCTCACCCTGGTGTACCGCATCGCCCTCAAGCTGTGGGACGACCGGCAGGTGGCGCGCTACGCGGCAGTCATCCTCGCCTCCATGCTCTCCTACCTGCTCTGGTCCTCGGTCATCATGTTCGACGTGATCCTGGCCTTCTGGGTGCTCCTCGCCGCGCTGGCGGTGATCTCGGCGGCGCGGGAGCACCGCTTCGCCTGCTACCTGCAACTCGGCCTCGCCATCGGCGGCGGCATCCTCACCAAGGGGCCGGTGGTGCTGGTCTACGTCCTCCCGGCGGCCCTGCTCGGCTTCCTGTGGGTCCCCAGGGAGCGCTTTTCCCGGAAGTGGTACGCCTGGCTCGGGCTCTCGCTCCTGATCGGCATCGGCGTGGTGCTCTTCTGGCTGGTCCCCGCCGCGCTCACCGGCGGCGAAACCTACCGGCGCGCCATCCTGTGGGGGCAGACCGTGGACCGCATGGCGAACTCCTTCGCGCACAAGCGCCCCCTCTGGTGGTACCTCCCCTGGATCCCTACCCTTTTGATGCCCTGGACCCTGTTCCCGCCGGCGTGGCGGGCCTGGAAGCGCCTCTCCGGCGACTCCGGGTTCAGGATGGTGCTGATCTGGGGCGCGGGGAGCCTCGTGATCTTCTCGCTTTTAAGCGGCAAGCAGGTCCACTACCTGATCCCGGTGCTGCCGACCTTCAGCCTCCTCATGGCCAAAAGCGCCGCTCAGGAAGAGGGGGATGTCTCCCGCTTCCGGCTTCCCATCGCCGGCCTCTACCTCTTCCTCGGCGCCGGCATGATCACCGCGTCGCTCATCAAGCACGGCACGCTTTTGAAGCACTTCGACCTCACGGAGATCAGGATCGCGGCAGCCGGGCTCATCGTCGTGGGGGGGGTGCTCTTCATGCTGCGCCCGCGCACCATGCAGGCCCTGATCAACCAGGTCGCCGTTTCCTCCCTGGCCTGCTGCACCCTGGTGATAGTCGGGGGCGACACCATGTTCCAGCGCTACGACCTGCACCCGATCGCGGCGGCGGTCCGGCAGAAACAGGCCGAGGGGTACCAGGTCCTGCACGCCGGCAAGTACCACGGCCAGTTCCATTTCATGGGGAGGCTCAGCCAACCCCTGGTCGAACTCCCCAGCAGGGACCAGATCCGGGCCTACGCTGCTACCCACGACAAGATCGCGCTGATCACCTACGAGAAGGACACGGTACCGGTAAACCCCAAGGATTACTACTTCCTGCAGCCCTTCCGGAGCAAGCAGGCGGTGATGTGGACCCGGGACGGCATTGCCACCTTCCTGGGCGAAGCGCCCGACAAGAAGGAGCCATCGGAAACGACCGAGACCGAATAAAAAAAGGGCCCTCCGGCAACCGCCGGAGGGCCCTTTCCACTCTATACGCCCCCTCTTACTTGTACCCCGCCTCCTTCCAGGCGTTCACCCCGCCCTGCAGCGCCCAGACCTTGGTGAATCCCTTCTCTGCGAATTCAGCTGCCCGACCGGCAGACGTATGTTCCTGCGGTCAGTTGCAGTAGAAGATGATCTCTTGGTCCTTCTTCACCTCGGGAAGCCTGGCGTTGAATTCTCCCATCGTCCAGGCCTTCTCCAGCCGGATGCCGCCGCACATCTCCTCGCTGTCGTAGGCGCAGACGAAGAGCGACTCCCCCGCCTGCACCTTCCTGCGCGCCTCCTGAATCTGAATCCTTCTTGCCTCGGCCATGTCTTCCTCCTTCCATCCTGGTCAGGGATGGTCTTGTACCGCTGTGACGCTCACGGGTCATTGGACGTTTCCAACCCGGCCCGTAATAGGGTAGCAGAGAAAACTTCAAAACCAACCGTGCTATCCAAGGTGCCGGTAGCAGAAATCCCCCAGGTAACTGAGCGCCGTGTCCGGGGCCTTGTTGCAGACGAAGTGCAGCAGCTTCTCGGCCATGGACTCTTCGCCGGCCGCGCAGGAATTCGCGGGGTCGTTGGGGTATATGAAATGGGGGAGGTCCGAGACCTCGGCGCCCCAGTGGGACTTGAACTCCATCAGGCTCGTGTTCCGCACCGATGTCTGGCCGAAGTCGAGCACGCGGTAGCCCGTGAGGCAGGCCTCCTTGATCGCGTTCCAGAACAGGAAATGCACCGGGCTGGAATCGTTATGCAGGGCGTTGACGGCGGAGTACTCGATGGAGACGCGCCCTTTGTACTTGAACAGGAGGAGCCCCGCCACCGTTTCTTCCCCCTTGCGGCACAGCAGCAGTTCCACCAGCCCCTGCTGCGCGAAGGTCTGCCAAAGCGCCTTCACCAGGAGGTAGGGGTGAGGGGGCAATCCCTTTCTCTTCCTGGTGCCGCAATGCAGCAGGTAAAACTCCATGACGTCGGACTCGCGCTTGCCCCTGATGAGGTGAAGGTCACTCCTCTCCGCCCGGGCGATGCGCTGCCGCACGCAGCTGCGGTGAAAGCGCTGCCTGACCAGTTCCGGGTCGGGGCAAAGCGGCAGGAAGTGATGCTTTCGGACACAATCCGCGTGGAACCTGTCGCGGTTCAAAAGGTGTGCGGCGGCGGCTGTCCTGATCTCGACGCGGGAGATCCCGAGTCTCTGGGCCAGGCGCAGAACCGCTTCGCTGAGGAGCTCCATGTCCGCCGCATCCGTCACCAGCGGATCGCAAAGGGTGGCAAAGGGGATGCTCACCAGCCGCCGCCCCGTGAGCCAACTCTCCACGGCGTACACTGGCAGCGCCCCCCGGAACCCTCCGGCGGAGTCCTTGAGGGCAAGATAGTAACCGGTCATGTGGGGGAAGGCGTGGTCCAGCACCCGCTTCCATCCCGACAGGTGGGTGATCCAACCGTAGGGGTGCTGCTGGACGAAACGGTCCCAGCGGTGGTTGCGCAGCGGATCGATGATGCCGACACCGTTGCCGAGGTCCCCCTCGCCCAATTCCCTGCTGACGTTGACAGCCATGACGGTTCCCCTGCTCGCGCACGATAAATTAACAAATCCACACTTTATCCGCCGCAGTCGCGAAGTCAAGACGCACGCCCCCTGCCGCGGACCCGCCGAAAGATCGAGGTCCTTCAGAGAATGCCCCGGAACCAAAAAATACCCTCCGATATTGAGGAACGGCGCGGCGCTGTTAAGATAAGCTGCGTCGTCATCCCCGGCAAAAGGAGCGAACCCATGAACAGCGACAAACTGGCAGGGCTGGAGGATCTCCCCCTCAACTACCGGGAGGATCAGCGGGGCAACCTGGACCCGCAGGTCAGGGAGCTGAACCTGAAACTGGGGCTGCAGTCGGCCCTGGAGTTCCTGCTCGCCCCTCCGGCTGCGCTGCTGATCGGCGGCGCGCTGGGCCTTATCTACAAGCGGAGGTACGCCCTCGCCTCCCTGGTGGTGGGGGGGATGGTGCTGCGGCAGACGCTGTCCCGCGGAACCGCGGCCGAAGAGGAGGAGGTAACGTGCAAAAGAAAGGAAATCGAGTTCGAACGGCGCGCCCTTAAGGCACAGCGCGGCGATTACGGCAGGCTGGAAGTGATCGCATTCAAGTAGTCTCAACAAATTAGTTGCAGTTTTGCCCGTTCTTTCCGATTAATAGACCGGGCAGGTTATTTTTGTCAGTTGCAGTCGGAGTCACCAATGACACTGGTAGAGTGGGACGATACGCTGGTCCTAGGATTGCCGCAGATAGACGAACACCACCACAAGCTGGTCGAGATTCTGAACCGGTGCTACCGGGCGCTCATGCTGCACGACCACAGCCACGAGCTGGAGGGAGTGGTCGGCGAGCTTTTGGATTACACCCAGTACCATTTCCAGGCCGAGGAACAGCTGATGGCCGGGCTCGGATATGCGTCGGCGCCGTCGCATGCCGCCGCCCATCGCAAGTTCATCAAGTCGATCCACAATTTCAAGGACCGCTCCGACGCCGGCGAATCGTTCGTCGCCATCGACGTGCTGGTGTTCCTCAAGGATTGGCTGGTCGGCCACATCCAGAACACCGACCGGGCCTTCATCAACTTCATCAACGAGCGCCCCGAACCCTGAACGAAAAGAGGCACCCGGCCTGGCGACGGCGACCGGGTGCCTCCTCATCTTCTCTTTACTTCCTGCTACCCCCCGCCGTACATCCCGGTAAGGGACGCCTCCGCCAGGACATGGTCCTGCATGGCCACGTCCAGCTGCCCCTTGCTGGCCGTCCCCGCCAGGTCCAGCGTGGTGTCAAGCGCATAGAGCCTGAAGATGTAGCGGTGGCTGCCGGATGGAGGGCAGGGACCGCCGTACTGGTTGTGCCCCCAGCTGTTCTTCCCGATCACCACCTCGCGCGGCTCGGCCTGCTCCACCAGCGTGGTCACCCGGGGCCCGATGTTCCAGAGTATCCAGTGCACCCACAACCCGTTTGGAGCGTCCGGGTCCTCCATGACCAGCGCCAGCGACCTGGTGCCGTCGGGGACGTTCTCGAACCTGAGTTCAGGGTTCATGTTGTCGCCGTCGCAGGTGTACCTGGCGGGAATGCGCCCGTTGTCCTGAAAGGCCGGGCTGCTCAACCGCATCTTTTCCATGAGTCACCCCCTTGTCCTGGTACCGGCGCTGGCGCGCCGGCACGCCTCGTCATCGCTCCGTCCTCTGCGCCACCCCTGAGACCTTCACCTCGATCACCAGGTCGTCGACCTGTGCGAATAGTTCAGAACCCGCACCCACCGGCCGCAGCAGTTCCACCGACCATTGCCCCTCGTTCACCGGCTTCCCCACGGGGCTCGCATTGAGGTGGGTCACCATGCCGCAGAACTCGGAGCGGCGCACAGAGCGCCGGTTTTCCACCCGTCCCAGGAGAATCTGGGGAAGTTCGCGCTGATCCACCTCGACCCGCTGGCCGGAGCGCAGATAATAGGCCGTCTCGGGAAGCCTCACCAGTGCCGACCACGGGACCCCGCCTGCCTCCCCCAGCAGCGATGCGCTCACCCCGCGGAAGCGGCAGTTCTCGAAGCCCTGGAAGATTTCCGTCGGGACCTGCAGCCGTACCGAGAAGCTGTCCCGTGCGTGCCGCAACTGCCCCCAGGCGTTGCGGTTCATGAGTGCGCGGACCGAAAAGGCGCGGGTGAAGGACTGCTCACTCTGTATGTAGAGTGCGAGCCACTCCAGCGCGTTCCTGGTCCAGACAATGTTGCTGGCGAGAGAGCTCCCAAGGGTTTCCGACCAGGAGCTGAGCGGGGACGCCACGTCGTATCCGAAGATGCGCCTCAACCCTTCCTCCGCCACCGCTACCCGGTTCAGCCCCTCCTCGTAGTCGCGGCACAGGCGCCTGAGCACCAGGTCGCGCTGCTCGTCGAGTGCCAGTGGCCCACCTGCGCCCGCGAGCTCCCTCCTGCGCCGGATAGACTCGCCGCGCAGTTCCAGCATGCTGGTAACCGAAACCGGCTCCTCTGCCTCGGCAGCCGCCCCGGGAGCCTCTGCCTCGGGTGCCGCCTCTGCCTCAGCCGCCCCCTCCGCCTCTTCGTGCGCCGCTTCTCCCTCAACCTTTTCCTGCTCCTCGGCGGCCGCCGTTTCCGGGGCAGGCTCCTCCGCCACCGGCTCCTCCCCTTCGACCCGGCGCCGGTCCAGTTCCAGCTCCTGCTCCTGCATCTCCAGATCGTGGCTGAGTTCCTGCCAGGCCCGGTCCAGCGCGGCATACTCCCTGAAGTCCGCGACGGCGCGCGTCAGCAGTCCCTCCGCCTGCTCCAGCAGCACCTCCACGTGGCGCGGATCAAAACGTGCGGCAAGCATTGCCGGATCCGGCCGATAGGCAACGACGTTACAGGCCAGCTTGCTCATGGGCAGCCTCCTGGTCTTGGCCCCAGTTCCAAACGGGGGCGGCCGCAGCCGCCCCCGCCACTGTTACAAAAAGGTGGTCCTGGCCCCCTCGGAGAGACGGGAAATCAGGTCCTGGCAGATCTTCTCGCAATTCTGGCAGCTGGACCTGCAGATGCGGCAATGCTGGTGCGTCTCCGAATGCACCTCGCACTCCTGCATGCAGAGACGGCAGGCGACGACGCAGCTCTCGAGCTGGGTTCTGAGCAGTTGGGGGACCGGGTCGGTCTGGCGGGAAAGCACGCGGGCGGTGGTCTGGCAGATATCGGCGCAGTCGAGGTTGAGCCGGATGCACTTGGTGAGGTTCTGCACCGATTGTTCGCCCAAGCAGGCATCGGCGCAGCTGGTGCAGACGTCGGCGCATTCTACGAGCGAGCTGATGCACTCGGTGATGGCGGTGACATCCATGGTGAGTTTCCTGGGATGGGCGGCGAACATTTCCGAAGTCTTCATGTCGTGTCTCCTTTGTTGTTGGTGGCCGGAAAAACAACTAGCACATTCTAACCACCAGCATGGAGATTTCAACGCGCAGCGGGCGGAAGTTGCTATCCCTCCCGGACCGCCCCCTCCTTTCCGCCGGCCGCCGACCACGCCCTGATGGCCTGCGCCTCCTGCTCCCCGATCCCCAGGCTGAGGAGGAAGGAGTGGTGCGCCTGGGGAGCCCGCCGCTCGAACTCGGCGTGCCACGTTTCCATGGCCTCGTCGTCCATGCCCGCGGCACGCAGCATCTCCACCCAGGTCTCCTTGTCCACGCTCTCCGGAAGTTCCCCCCCCGACTGCACCCGGAGCATCCGGGCCAGGAGGTGCTGCTGGGCCTGGAGGGCGCGGATCTGGTCGCCGATGACGGCAAGCCGCTTCCTGAGCACCGACTGTTCCCCTTCACCCGACGCCAGGAGCACCCGGGTCTCCTCGATGGAGAGCCCCGCCTTGCGGAAGGAGACGATGGCGGCCAGGCGCTCGAGGTCCCTCTCGGAATAGAGGCGGTAACCCGCGCCGCTGCGGCCGGACGGGGAGAGGAGCCCCTCCTGGTCGTAGTAAAGCAGCGTGCTGCGGGAGAGGCCGAACTTCGCGGCCAGTTGACTTACGCGGTACATGAATCCTCCTGCGAAGGAAGCGGCCCCGGGCGGACCCGGGGCCGCGAGGTCAGGCGTGATGCTTGCGGATAGCGGCGATGCGCTCGGCGGGAAGCCCCAGCCACTCAAGGAACTCCTGGTGCCCCTCCGGGTTCTCCCGCTCGAACAGACGGTGCCACTGCTCCATGGCCGCGTCGTCCAGCCCTATCGCCCGGAACCGGGCCGTCCACTCCTCCACTGTTACCTTGCTCATAGTCGTCTCTCCTTTGCTGTTAGTGGGTCATGGCCATGACAGCAGGAATACTAAACCGTGAAGCTGTAGACGGGTCAACAGAAATTTCCAGTACCACGTATCGATGGCCCTTTGCCATCCCTGTTTCTCGTCACAGGTGGTTGCTACCGGCGACGCCCCCCCTTTCCTCCCGGCCGGCCAGGATGGTGTGACGGGTTGTTTGACACACATGGATCCGGCATTACCCTTTCCGAGTGAATAAAAATGACGTTAGTCAAGGGATGTACAACTTTTGCGGCGTACCGTGAGTGAGGTGGTTCAGCACCGCCAATCAAAGATGACGAGGAGATAGCAATGAGCGTAGCGAATGTGAAATCAGCCTTTTGGGCCGTGACAGCGGCCGCCTTCCTTTACCTGGCCGTTCCCCACAGCGCATCGGCGCACTGCGACACCCTGGACGGGCCGGTGATCCAGGATGCAAGGAAGGCCATCGCAGCCAAAGACGTGACGCCGGTTCTCAAGTGGGTGAAAACGAAGGACGAGAAAGTCGTGCGCGCTGCCTTCAAGGAGGTCATTTCGGCGCGCCCGGGAGCGAAAGAGGCGGCCGAACACAAATTTTTCGGTGCCCTGGTCAAGGTGCACCGCGCCGGTGAAGGGGCCCCCTTCACCGGGCTCTAGCCGGCGGGGAGCGTGGAACCGGCCATCGCCGAGGCGGACAAGGCGCTGGCCGGCGGCTCCGCGGACGCACTGGTCAAGCTCGTCACCGATGACGTGGCGGCAGGGATCCGCACGCGCTACCAGAGAGCCGCCGCTGCCTACCAGCACAAGGACGAGAGCGTGGCCCAGGGGCGTGAGTTCGTCGAGGCCTACGTCGACTACACCCATTACGTCGAGCGGCTGCACCAGGACGCCGCCGGTCACGCCGGACACGGCGAACCGGGGGGGCACGCTCCGGAGAAGCATGGCAAGAAGGTGCGGCACGACGGACACCGCGGAGAGCACGGACAGAAGTAACGCCGCGTGCCAGCAACCTTTCTCATTATTGCCCGGCGCAGCCACACGCCGGGCATCGTTTTTTCGCGGCCGGTGCCGCGGTTTTGCCGCGCCGAATTGAATTAACCGCAATCCCTCATATAATGAGACCTGGCGCTGGAGCGCTCACACCTTTGCCGGGAGGTCTCCATGGAAAGACGGCAGTTCATCAAGGTACTGGGCCTGTCATCCCTTTTCCTGCACGGCTGGCTGCGCGACCTGTTCGCCGCGCAAGGCCCCGTGGTCGCCGTCGCACAAGGTACGGACCACGCGGGCATCACGCGCAAGGCGCTTTCGGCGCTCGGCGGGATGCAGCGCTTCGTGAAGCCGGGGCAGACCGTGGTGGTGAAGCCGAACATCGGCTGGGACCGCACGCCCGAGTACGCCGCCACCACCAATCCCGTCGTGGTCAGGACACTGGTCGAGGAGTGCCTGAAGGCGGGCGCGAAAAAGGTGAAGGTATTCGACCGCACCTGCAACGACCCGCGGCGCTGCTACGCCTCCAGCGGCATCGAAGCGGCACTCAAGGGGATGAAGAACGTCGAGGTGAAGCACCTCGAGGAGGAGCGCTTCAAGAATGTCGCGTTGAACGGCAAGGTGCTCAAGGAGTGGGAACTCTACGGCGAGGCGGTCTCCGCCGACGTCTACATCAACGTCCCGGTCGCAAAACACCACGGCCTGAGCCGCCTGACCCTCGGCATGAAGAACGTGATGGGGATCATGGGGGGCAACCGCGGCTCCATCCACAAGAACATCGACCAGGCGCTCGCCGACGTGAACGCGGCGTTTCGTCCTCACCTCACCCTCATCGACGCAACCAGGATCCTCACCGCCCACGGCCCGCAAGGGGGGAACCTCGCCGACGTGAAGGTCCTGAACCAGGTGATCGCCTCGACCGACATCGTCGCCGCCGACGCCTACGCCACCACCCTCTTCGGGCTGAAACCCGCCGACATCGCCGTAACCCGTGCCGCCTACCGGCGCGGCCTGGGGGAGATGAACCTGGACCGGATGAGGATCGTCCGGGTGTGAAGAAGGTGACCACCCCCCGCATCTCGCAGCTCTTGTTCCTCGCCCTGTTCCTGGTCCTGTTCCTGGCGACCGAGTACCGGGGGAGCGACCGCATCGTCGCCGCCGTGAACGGCTTCTTCCGCGCCAACCCTCTCACCGCCGCCAGCACCATGCTGGCGGCGAGAAGCTATCTCCCGCTGCTCCTTCCCGGCCTGATCGTGCTCGTTGCCGCCCTGTTCCTGGGGAGGTTCTTCTGCGGCTGGATCTGCCCCTTGGGGACCATCCTCGACCTCGTCACCGGCAGGATCCGCAAGGTCGGGGCGATCCGTGCGCTCACCGGCCGCGCCAAGTACTGGCTCCTCCTTCCGCTGTTATCCTCCTCGCTGCTCGGGGTGAACCTGGCCGGCCTCCTCGACCCCATAGCGCTCCTCCTGCGCGCCCTCACCTTCTTCTTCCATCCCCTTTTCGGGGACACGGTGCGCGGCGGCTGGCGCTCCCTGTACGGCCTCATGGGGGAGCGGCGCGACCTCCTCGACCCCGGCTACCGCCTGCTGCGCGATTACCTCCTCCCCTTCCGGGAAACCCTCTACCCGCTCGCCTTTTTCTCCGCGCTCCTGTTCGTGCTCATCCTGTTCCTGGAAAGGTACGAAAGGCGGGCATGGTGCCGCCGCCTCTGCCCGCTGGGGACGCTGCTCGGACTGGTCTCCCGCCTGGGTCCGCTGCGCCGGACCCCCGCGAAGCTCTGCGCCGACTGCCGGGCCTGCCGTGAGCGCTGCCCCACCTCCTTCGACCAGGAGCTCCTGCAGACGGAGGAGTGCATCCTCTGCATGGAGTGCGCCCTGCACTGCCCGTCGCGGCGGGTCCGCTTCCGGTTTGCCGGGCCGCGGCCGCAGGTCGGGCCGGTAATGGAGCGGCGCGTGTTTCTCGGGGGGGTCGTGGGTGGGGTGGTGCTGGCCAGGGGTTTCCGCTTCCGGGATCCTGCCGCGCAGGCAAAGCTCTTGCGGCCGCCGGGGGTGCGCGACGAGGACGAGTTCCTGAAGAAGTGCGTGCGCTGCGGCGAGTGCATGAAGGTCTGCCTGAGAAGCGCGCTCTACCCCGCCTTCTTCCAGGCCGGCGCGGAAGGGCTCTACACACCACTACTGCTGCCGCGCCTTGGCTACTGCGAGTACAACTGCACCCTCTGCGGCCAGGTCTGCCCCACCGGGGCCATCCCCGATCTCCCCAGGGAGGAGAAGCAGCGCCAGGTGATCGGCAAGGCGGCGTTCGACAAGAACCACTGCCTCCCCTTCGCCAAGAGGATCGACTGCATCGTCTGCGAGGAACATTGCCCCATCCCGGGAAAGGCGATCCGGTCCGAGAGGGTCGAGCTGACCGGCTTCGACGGCGTAAAGAGAACCGTGCAGCAGCCCTACGTGGTGGATGAACTATGCAACGGCTGCGGCATCTGCGAGAACGTCTGTCCGCTCGAGGGAAAGGCCGCCATCGAGGTGTTCCGGGTGAAAGACCGGACGCCGCTCACCCCCTCCTCCCCGGCGGCGCCTCCCCCCGGGGATTCCTATACCGACCCTTACGCCGGCAATTCGTAGCCCCCTCTCTCTCGCTCTCCTGCCCTTTCACCCTCTTCCCCTCTCGGCTCCCGCGCCCCTTCCCATCCTTCCCATCACTACGCCGCAGCCAGCGTTGTCGGGTTTCGATGTTGCACGGTAAATCCCCTCCTCCCCTCCCGTCAAGGGAGGGGGAGATGACAACAGTGTGCCGCAGCTGGTCCGGGAGTTGCAACCTCAGCTTACGCCGCGCAGGCACCGGCATACCGGCGCCAGCGAAAACAGCGACCAAGGAGAGACTGGTATGGCGACAGCCGGAATGGGAGACACCATCACCATCAGCTACATCGGGACCCTCGATGACGGCACCATTTTCCACAGCACCGAGGCGGCAGGCCCGCTGACGGTCACTTTGGGGGCGGGGGAGCTCTTCCCGGCGCTGGAGAATGCCATCGTCGGGATGAGGCCCGCCGAGACGAGGAACATATCTCTCAGCGCCGGGGAAGCCTACGGGCCGCGCCTCAAGGAGAACGTCATTCGCGTCGCCCGCGGCTCCTTCCCTGCCGAAAAAGAGATCAAGCCCGGCCAAAAACTGGGCATCGAGTTCGCCGGGGGCGCGGCGCGGGTGATGCTGGTGACGGCGGTGACCGCTGAGGCGGTGACCCTAGACGCCAACCACCCGCTTGCGGGGTGCAACCTGACCTTCGCCCTACGCCTGGACCAGATAGCAGGCAAACCGGACCGCTACGTCTCCTTCGCCGAGATAGAGGGTGACAAGAACTCGCAAGAGCTGATCACGCTGCTGCGCCGGCACATCGACGACCCGGAGAAGAGCAACCCGTTCTGGGAGAAGTTCAAGGAGAAGCTCGCGCGGGTCGGACAGCCCGCCGGCAACGGCGGGCGCTGCCTGGATGAACTGTTCCTGGTCCACTCCTACATCAACAACATACGGGAACTGTTCGAGGAGTACGGTGACGAGGCGGCCCTGAATCTTCTGGATCAAGTGGAGAGGGAGAGCTGCTGAAGGGTGGCGCGGCTGGCCTGCAGGGGGAAGTTTGGCGCTCTTGTGGCGCCGCTGTTCAAAGAGAGCGGCACTTTTCCGCACCGCTCTCTTTGCCTGGTGACCTCATACCGGCCGTGGCTATACCCGGAACTGCCCCACCATCTGCTGCAACTCTTCTGCGTTTCCGTGCAGTTGGTGAGCCGCCTCGGCGGATTCGTGGGCACCAGAGGCGGTCTGTTGTACGATCCTTGTGATCTGCTGCATGCTGCCGGAAATCTCTTCGGTCGTCGCCGTCTGCTCTTCGGCAGCCGTGGCCACCTGGTCCACCTGCATGGCCACGTCATGCACCTGATCGAGTATGGCGCGCAACGCCTCGCCCGACCGGGTGGCCTCTGCCGTCCCCGCCGTCACCTGCTCGACGCCCCGCTCCATCACCGCGACCGCGTCCCGCGTTTCCTTCTGGATCGCCTTGATCATTTCGTCGATTTCGCGGGTGGCACGCGTGGTGCGCTCCGCAAGGGCCCGCACCTCGTCGGCGACCACGGCAAACCCTCTCCCCTGCTCGCCGGCACGGGCCGCTTCGATAGCCGCATTCAACGCGAGCAGGTTGGTCTGGTCGGCTATCTCGTCAATGGTGACGATAATGGCGCCGATCTGGTCGGAGCGTTCCCCGAGACTCGCGACCACCTGGGCACTTTCCCGTACCTTCGCCGCGATGTCCGCCATGACCGTCACGGTCCGTTCCACCACCTGGGCTCCGTCCTGCGCCGCAGCCGTGGCGAGATTGGCGCCTTCGGAAGCCCTCTGGCAGTTCTGGGAGATGTCACCGGAGGTGGCCGACATTTCCTCGCCCGCAGTTGCCACCGTCGTTGATTGCTGTGCCACCTCCTCCGCTGCAGCGGCTATTTTCTCCGAGCTGGAACTGAGCCGGCCCGACTCTGCCACCACCTGCTGCGAATTCTCGGAGATCTGCCGCACCATGCCTTGCAGCTTTTGCACGAAGTCGTTGAAATCCTCGGCCGTTCTAGCGAGTTCGTCCTGGCTGTTGATAACGGCCCGGCAGGTCAGGTCACCCGCGCTCACCGAAGTGAGCAGCTCGCGCATTGCGTTCACTGATCCCATGATCGCCCGAAGCAGCATGATGCCCAAAGCGGCCTGCAGCAGGGCACCCGCAAGGCCTATGATGACCGCGCCGGTGAGGGCCCTTTTTCGCTCCGCATCGAAGTCCCCGTCAGCCTGCCGCATCTCCTTGACCAGAGAGCCGGTCACCGTGTCCATCTCCGTCTCGATCTTGCCCACCTGCAGGTCTATCTCGCTGTCCAGCTGTTTAATTTGCATATTATTGTCGCCCGGCGCCTTCAGTAGCGGCAGCATCTTCTCCTCGAAGCTCCGGATTACGCTGCCGGTGGCTTCCTGCACCTCTGCCACGAGCCTTTTCTCCTCTGCGGTATCTGCCTTCGCGGCGGCATCCCCCAGGGATTTAAGCACCTCCCCCTTCCTGGCCTGCCAGTCCTTCGAGACCTGTTCCAGATTCCCGTTTATCTCGGCATCCGCTATGATCCGGTACAGCGCGAGCCCTCCCATGGAGGCTTCTTTGACCAGGAGGGCAGCGTCGGAGCGCTGGGCGCCCTCATCCTGCATGCTGCCCAGGGTGGCAATGGCACGGAATTCCAGGGTAACGATGAAGGCGATGGTGATCAGCATTACCAGCAGGTTGGCGATGATCTTGGCCCGTATGGTTGCCATTCACGTCTCCTTTGACTCTTTGTGGCAGCATGGTTCCAACTATTCCTATTCGGTAGCACGAGGCTTGTGATGCATGGGCAGAAACGAACTACCAGCTTCGTTGTTTCCCGTATAAAAAGAGCAGTGGGGGTCACGACGCCTTTACCTTCTCCACAAGATGTTCCTTAAAACGCCCTCACTGCCTGCGCCCACTTCCTGATTTTCTCACTGCACGTGGATGCTTATGAAAACTGCTGTCGGCAGCAGTCTCACAGTTGCCCACCGGCAACATGGATATTCGCAGACACAACTTTGCGGTAAAGTTTTTCCGGGTACTGCCGATTAAAGAGCACTAAACATAGACGGCTTGTCCGTGGCAATTAAACAAAAATACTGCTACACTACGAAAGTTGCCGGTTTGATTGCTGTCCTTGGCAGTCCATGATTGAGGGGATTCAGTTCGATCGGGAGATGGGAGATGGCGGAAGGTTTGCAGCTAAGAAAATTTCTTGCCCCGGAATTCATCTTCGGCGCGGGGGCCAGGGAGCTGGCCGGGCGCTACGCCAAGAACCTCGGCGGCCGCAAGGTCCTGGTGGTCTCGGACCCGGGCGTGGTAAAGGCGGGATGGACCAAGGATGTCACCGACAGCCTGGACGCCGCCGGCGTCTCCTGGGTCCTCTTCACCGCGCTGACGCCCAACCCCAAGGCGGACGAGGTCATGGCCGGCGTCGCCGTGTACCAGGCGGAGCACTGCGACGCGCTGGTGGCGGTGGGCGGCGGCAGCCCCATCGACTGCGCCAAGGGAATCGGCATCGTCACCTCCAACCACAAGCACATCCTCGAATTCGAGGGGGTCGACATGGTCAAGGCCCCCATGCCCCCCCTCATCTGCATCCCGACCACCGGCGGCACATCCGCCGACGTCTCCCAGTTCACCATCATCAGCAACCCGCGCGAGAGGGTGAAGATCGCCATCATCAGCAAGTCCGTGGTCCCCGACATAGCGCTCATCGACCCGGTCACCCTGATCACCATGGATCCCTACCTGACCGCCTGCACCGGGCTGGACGCCATGACCCACGCCATCGAGGCCTTCGTATCCACCGCCAGTTCCACGATGACCGATCTGCACGCCCTGGAGGCCCTGAGGCTTTTGTCGGTGAACCTGGTCCCGAGCATCCGCGACCTCCAAAACGAGGAACTGCGCAGCAACGTGATGATGGGAAGCCTGCAGGCCGGCCTCGCCTTCTCCAACGCCATCCTCGGCGCCAACCACGCCATGGCCCATAGCCTTGGGGGCGCCCTGGACCTGGCCCATGGCGAATGCAACGCTATCCTCCTGGATCACGTCATCGAATTCAACTTCGACTCGGCCCCGGAGCGCTTCGAGCAGATCGCGCAGGCCCTCGGGCTCGACCTGCGCGGCCTCACCCTGCCCCAGAAGAAACAGCGCCTCCTCGACCACGTCCGCACGCTCAAGGCGGAAGCCGGCGTGGGACGGACCCTGGCCGAGGTCGGGGTGGGACGGGACGACCTGGCGCTTTACAGCGAGCACGCGCTGAAGGATCCCTGCATGGCCACCAACCCGCGCCGCGCCTCCAAGAGGGACGTCGAGGTCGTCTATGAAGAATCCCTCTGACCCCCGTTCCCCTGACAGCTCCGATGTCCCCAACGAGCCTGCCGGCGCCGGTGACTCCTCCGGGTCCGGCGGCTCTCCCGAATCTCCCGAATCTCCCGAATCTCCCCCTGAGCAGGACGCGCTGGAAGCGCTGCAGCGCAAGCTCGCAGGCCTTGGCGAAACCTCCATGCGCAAGACCTACTACCCCGAGCTGCAGCAGCGCCTGGAGGAGCTGGAACGTCTCAAGGCGTTCCTTGATCACAGTAACGACGCCATCTTCCTGGTGGAGGTGCTGACCGGGAGGATCGTCGACCTCAACGAATCCGCTAGCCGGCAGCTCGGCTGGAGCCGTGACGAACTGCTGGAAAAATCCCTTTTCGACCTCTCCGACCTGCATGAGGATCCCGCCGCCGCCTCCCTGATCCGCTCCGCCGTCGGGGAGGAGGAGGTGCGCGACCTGATCGTCACCGAGCTGCACCGGCACGACGGCGGGAGCTTTTGGGCCGAGTTGACGCTGAACCGGATGCACTTCAGGGACCGGACCTACGTCCTCGCCGTGGCGCGCGACATCACGCAGCGGCGTGCGGTCGAGGAGGCGCTGCGGCAAAGCGAGGAGTTCCTCAAGAACATCGTCGATCACATCCCGGCCATGGTCTTCGCCAAGGACGCCCAGCAGCTGCGCTTCATCACCATCAACAAGTACGGCGAGGAGCTGCTCGGGTTCACCAGGAAGGAAATCCTCGGCAAGAGCAACGCCGAGCTGTTCCCCCCCGGGCAGGCCGAGTTCTTCAGCGAGAAGGACCGTGAAACTCTGGAACGAGGGCAACTGGTGGATATCCCCGAGGAGGTCGTCACCACCCCGGCCGGCGACCGGATCCTGCGCACCAAGAAGATCCCGCTGCTGGACGACCAGGGGAAGGCGCGCTACCTGCTGGGAATCGCCGAAGACATAACCGAGCGCAGGCAGCTCGAGGAGAAGCTGGTTCAATCCCAGAAGATGGAGGCCATCGGACAGCTGGCAGGGGGGGTGGCCCACGACTTCAACAACATCCTCATGGTGATCCTCGGGTACGGTAGCATGTTGCGAAACGACGCCACGCTGTCTGGGCCGCACCGCGAGCAGGTCGACCGCATCATGGACGCCGCCGACAAGGCGGCGCAGCTCACCTCGGGGCTGCTCACCTTCAGTCGCAAGCAGGTGATCAAGACCCAGACCGCCGACCTGAACGAGGTGATCCGGCACGTGCAGAAGTTCCTCTCCCGCATCATCGGCGAGGACGTGCAGCTAAGGGCGGCGTTCGCGCCGCACCCCCTTCCGGTGGACATCGACGCCAACCAGATCGAGCAGGTCCTCGTCAACCTCTCCACCAACGCGCGCGACGCCATGCCGCGCGGGGGGCTCCTCACCATAGAGACCTCGCTGCAGCGGGTGGACGCGGGGTTCGTGCAGGCCAACGCCATCGGCGAGCCCGGCCCCTACGCGATGATCTCCATTTCGGACAGCGGCGTCGGGATGGACGAGGCCACCAGGAAACGGATCTTCGAGCCGTTTTTCACCACCAAGGAGGTGGGGAAGGGAACCGGCCTCGGCATGTCTATCGTCTACGGGATCATCAAGCAGCACTCCGGCTTCGTCAACGTCTACAGCGAACCGGGCATCGGCACCACGTTCAGGATCTACCTGCCGCTCAGCGTGACGAGCCCCCTCGCCGAGGAGGCCCTGAGGGAGGTGGAAAAGCCAAAGGGGGGGTGCGAGACCATCATGGTGGTGGAGGACGAGGCGGACCTGCGCGTCCTTTTGGAGCAGATCCTCACCGGCGCGGGGTACCGGGTCATCATGGCCGAAAACGGCGCGGTGGCCGTCGAGCAGTACGCCCGGCACGGCAGGGAGATCTCCCTGGTGCTCATGGACATGATCATGCCCGGCATGAGCGGCAAGGACACCTGCCAGGCGATCCGGCAGCTCGACCCGAACGCGCGGGTGCTCTACACCAGCGGCTATACCATGGACATCATCAAGAGCAGGGATCTCATCGAGGAGGGAACCGAACTGCTCATGAAGCCGGTACGTCCGCTGGAGCTTTTGAAAAAGGTCAGGGAGATGCTCGACGCGTAAGGGGCGTCAGCCGCGGCTGCGCATGAGGAAGAGGCGGTCGGCGTAACTGCCGGCCTTGGCGAGTTCATCGGGGGCAAGGGATGCCGCCGGGACGGGGTTGCGGAAGCGGCGCAGGAAGCGGCGCCCGGCACCGTCCAGGGCGGCATTTTCGTGTCCCAGCCGCCCCGGGATGCGCAGCGTCCCCAAGCGCCAGGGGGCGAGCGCCGGCGCCAGGCAGGGGTTCAGCCGGAACCCCCCCTCCCGCTGGCACGGCCCCTTGGTGTCGCGCCCCAGGTAGAGCACGAAGTTCCCGGGCGCACGCTTCTCCTGTTCGAGTGACCGGATTCTCGCGATCTCCCGTTCCGGCTCAGGGAGGGCGCCGCGGTGGGCGAAACGCAGCGGGGTCAGGCCGCTCGCCGCGATCAGGTCGAGGAAGGCGTCGATGCGGTAGCTGGTCACCTGCGGATGGAGCAGCGCATCGGCGAGCCCCGAGCGGCTGGCGACCTCGCCGGAGCTCTCGAAGAACCCCCTGAGGCGTGACTCCTTCCCGCTTTTCGCCACCATCCTCCGCACCTGTTCCGGCTCCCGCACCTTCAAAAGCTTCAGCGCCCGGCGGATCGAATCCTCCTCCCGGCGCGCGTAGTGGCTATAGACCATGATCCTCAGTATCCCCCCCTCCCCGAGCCGCGCCGCCAGCGCCCGGAGCCCCTCCCCGGGGTCGGCCAGGTGGTGCAGCACCCCGTAGGCGTCGATCATCCCGAAAGGCCCCGGCGCCAGGTCCGGGTCGCAAAGGTCCCCCGGCACGAAATCGACGCCGGAGATGCCGTGCAGCAGGCAGTGCAGGCGTGCCCGGTTGAGGCTCTTACGCGACAGGTCGAGCGCGACGATCGAGGTCGCCGGGTTGGCCAGCGCGAAGGGATAGGGGGCGAAGCTGCCGCAGCCGGCGATGAGGATGCGCCGCGACTCCGGTGGCGGGAGCTCCCCGTTGAAGAGCGCCCAGAGGGCGTCCAGGTTGTTGGCGTAGGTATCGCTGCGGCGCACCGAGGCGAAGAGGGGGTAGTCCGGGTAGGGGTAGAGCTCGTAGTGTTGGCGGACGCTTTCGGGCATGAGGGACACTCTAGCGTGCGAGCGCCGGGTTGGCAAGGCTTCCAATGAGAAATCCGAATAGCGCCGAAGGACGACGCTTTGGGGACATTCCCCCCGAATTCCTGGATGAACCTTCGTAAAGGGGGAAACGTAGCCGCCTCCCAATCTCCCCCTCCCTTGACGGGAGGGGGCCGGGGGGGTGGGTGAAAATGCCATGAGCGCACATGTGGCAGCTACCCCAACCCCCTAACCCCCTCCCGCAAGGGGAGGGGGACGCCGCTCTCCCCTTGTCTGAATCACCTTTACGAAGGGGGCAGGAGGGATTTGCCTCTTTCCAACCAAAAGCAAGTCCCCCTAAATCCCCCTTTGCGAAAGGGGGACTTCCCAGATTGCCGGCGCTTATATGCATAGAAAAGGGGCCGTCGACATCCCGGCCCCTTCCCGTTTTTTTTTGTTATTCGCGGCCGCGCCGCGTATCGCCACGCCGTCGGGCGGTCAATTTGTCAGTTACCCACCGTCAATTGACCGCTTTTTTCCGCTACATCACGAACTTGATCATTGCCTGCGGTGCGAACTCGTTCACGCCCTTGACGCCGTACTTGTTGTGCCAGTAGATCACCTCGGTGCCGACGAATACGCTGCCGGGGGCGTCCCAGAACTTGCCGAGATCCATAAGCAGGCGGGGCTGCGCGTCGATGTTGAAGGAAAGGTCTCCCTCGCTGCCGGCGATATCGGTGAAGCCTTCAAAGATCATGTCGGCCTTGCCCACGGTGAAGGGGAGCTGCCAGCAGGGGGTCACCTGGTAGGTGCTGCCAGCCTGTTTCGGGTCGTTGCGCACGTAGACGTTGAGGTCGGCGAAGTTGAACTTCGGCAGGTTGAGGCTCAGCCCGACGCCGTAAAGGTAGTTGCGAAAGCCCTGCCCCACCTCGAGCGTACCCGCCAAAAGGACGTCCTTGACCAACGGCGCGGAGAGGTCGCGGCCGGTGATCTTGCCGAGGGAGAGCCTCGGGGAAAGCTCGCCGTAAATGGCGGCGTTTTCCCTGTCGGGGTTGGTGACGTCGAAGAAAAGGAAGTTATCGCCGTATTTCCAGCCGTTAGCATGCTCGATGGTGATGGTGGACTGGGTGCTGTTTTCCTGGAGCTTGAACTTGCCACCCCACAGGTACTGGAGGTTGGTCTGGTTCCAGAGGGTCATGCCGGCTTGCGCTTCCTGGGCGGCGCAAGGCGCCAGGAAAAGGGCGGTGAGGGCCAGGGTTTTGAAGCCGGTGGACAGGACGCTACGGATCGATCTCTTCTTCAAGGTGCTCTCCTTTTGTGGTACATGCTGACTACCTGGCGGTAGCTGAAAATGCACTTCAGGGGATTCGCCACCGGCAACGGCCGTAAGAACGGGCGCAGCGACGCCATCACGGGCAGCGGCGGGCCGGGACCGTTTGGGTCGACAGGGGGACTCTTTTGGGGAAAGTCGCAGGCTGGGGGGTGGTTTCTCTGCTAAAGGGGGATAAAGCGCAGGAGACGAACCGCTGCGCCCTTGCGGGCGCCACTCACCTTGTCAAACGTTTCCGCTTCAAAAGCGGCGTAAAGCTAGCACGTTTTTCGGCGCAGTTCACCTTTTTTTGATCTAATTAAACAGAATATAAAATTGGTCAGACCAGATCTCTCCATCTCATCAACGTCTCCACCAGCCTGTTGGAGGCATGGTGGAATTCGCCGTCGTAATCCATCATCTTGCGGGCCTCCTCGGTGTTGCCCTCGGCCGCAAGCCCCGCGACCTTGCAGGCGACCTCGTGGAAGTTGCCGTGGAGCTGCCGGACCTGCTTGTAAAAGTACGAGGAGCGGTGCCGGGACGAAACGGCGGCATCAAAGAACCACTTGCCGAACTGGCAATCCGTCTCGGTGCAGGGGCCTTTGTGATCTTCCAGCTGCCCCTTGCTGATCAAGTCATTGAGCTTGAACCTGTACATGGCATGTTCGCTGATAGCGTTGTTGATCTCTTGCTTTTCCATTGCCGTGTCCTTTCAATGATTTTATTGAGGTCAGCCTCAGGTATTCCCTTGATTGCCTCTTATCCAAGGGCGAGACAATTAGCGAGCAATAACCGTTCCAACATGAGATAGAGCGTGCGTCACAAATCACGCTCCCCCCCGTAACACATTTCCTACTGTAATCATTAGCAAAACAGGAAATACCGGTTCGGAAGGGTCCGCACAAGGTTAACACCGGCCAATAAGCTCATTAAGGCTGCGTGAAGATCTGGGGTAATTGGCGCAGATTCGCGCCGGACTGGGTTACCACTCCCCACCGCCGGCCACATTGATCTTGCAAAGATCCTTTCGCTATGGCAACGTTGGGGCCCTCAGAGGAGGTGCCCCCCATGAAACGACGACAACCAATCCTTGCAGGTGCCGGCGACGTCAACGCCTTTTTCGGGCTCATGCTGGACAACATGTCCGGCCTGGTGATCATGGCCGGGATCCTGACCGGCGTCTTCGGGATGCCGCGCGACCTGGTGCTGTCCCGGATGCTCCCCGGCAGCGCCGTGGGCGTTCTTTTCGGCGACCTGCTCTACTCGTGGCTGGCGTTGCGCCTGGCGCGCCGCACCGGGCGCAACGACGTTACCGCGATGCCGCTTGGGCTGGACACCCCCTCGACCTTCGGGATGGCCTTCGGCGTGCTCGGCCCCTGCTTCCTCGCCACCAGGGACGCGCACCTGACCTGGCAGGTCGGGATGGCGACCATCGTTCTCATGGGGGTGTTCAAGGTTGCCGTTTCCTTCTGCGGCCCCGCCCTGAGAAGGAACATCCCCCGCGCGGGGCTCCTGGGAAGCATCGCCGCCGTCGCCCTCCTTTTGATCGCCTACCTCCCGTTTCTGAAACTCTTTTCCTCCCCGGTGGTCGGTTTTCTCTCGCTGGGGATCGTCTTCATCTCGCTTCTGGCCAGATTCCGGCTCCCGCTGCGCCTCCCCGGCGCACTGGCCGGCATCGTCAGCGGGACCATCGCCTATTACCTCCTGGGGAGCCTGGGACTGCTCCCGGGGGGCGCCCACGCCCTGCTCCCTGTGCCGCAGCCGGCCCTTTACCTCCCCCTGCCGACCCTGGAATTCCTCGCCGGGGTGCCGCGGGCGCTCTCCTACCTCCCGCTCGCCATCCCGTTCGCGCTCGCCACGGTGGTCGGCGGGGTGGACGTGACCGAGAGCGCCGCGGTGGCGGGAGACGATTACGACACCCGGGACATCCTGCTCGTGGAGGGGTTTGCGACGCTGGTGGCCGGACTGTGCGGTGGGGTGATGCAGTCCTGCCCCTACATCGGCCATCCCGCCTACAAGGACATGGGGGGACGCGCCGGCTACACCGTCGCCACCGCGCTCTTCATCGGCTTCGCCGCCATTTCCGGCTATCTCTCCTTCTTCGTGGGGCTCCTCCCCGAGGCCGCCGTCGCCCCGATCCTTATCTTCATCGGCATCGAGATCACGGCGCAGGCCTTCGAAGCCACTCCCGAGCGGCACTACCGGGCGGTGGCCATCTCCTTCATCCCGGTGATCGCCTGCCTCACCACCATCGAGTTCGGGCAGATGCTGGGCGGCCTGGGCAAGAGTGCCGCCGATCTCACCGGGGAGCTGCTGGCGACCTGGCAGGCGACCATCATCCTCGGCAACGGCTTCATCGTCACCTCGCTCCTCTGGGGCGCCGCCTTCGCCAACGTGCTGGACCACCGCCCCGGCAAGGCGGCGGTCTACCTCCTTTTCTGCTCGGCGCTGTCACTGTGCGGCATCATCCACTCTCCGCTCCCCTCGGGCGCCATGTTCTCCCCCCTGGCCCCGCCCCAGCCCATCGTGTGGCACCTGGCCGCGGGGTACGCCGTCATGGCCCTCTCCTTCTGGCTCCTCGCCCTTTTCGGCTCTACCCACACCGCACACGAGCCTATCCTCCTCCCCCCGGAGGGGGGAAGCCCTGAGGGGGGGCTCTGAAACCACCGTCGCCTGAATGACCGCCCCTCCTTATCCCCCCCTTGCAGACTCCAGCGCTGACGCGCACGACGCCCCCAAGGAGAGCGCGCAGGGAAATATTTTCCCGCAATTGCGGGACAGGCGCCCTCTAGTCGCGGCATCCGCCACGTATACATCCCTGGCAAACCATGTCGTGTGTGCTAGCATTGAATGTCCCTTCGGTTAGAGGACAACGATTCACTGTCCAGAATTCGTATTACTGTCTCAGGAGAACCTCAATGCTTACCATGCAGGAAATAAAGAACCACTATTACTTCGCGGAAGCGGATGCGGAACTGCTCAAAGAGCTTTTTCCGCTGGCCCAAAAGAACAGCGAAGCCATGGTAGAGGAGTTCTACACCTACCTTTTGAAGATCCCCGAAACCGCAGCTTTCCTGCGCGACCCCAAGGACCTGGCGCGCCTGAAAAAGACCCACACCGAGTGGTTCCTTTCCCTGTTTTGCGGTCACTACGACAACGAGTACATGCTCACCCTGCAGTCGATAGGGCAGGCGCACGTCCGCATCAAGGTGAGCGCCCACTACGTGAACGCCGCCATGAACGTGGTGCGCCGTTTCCTGATCGAGATGCTGCAGGCGAACTTCCCGGACATCTCGGTGCGGCGCAAGTACCGCATCGCGGTGGAGAAGATCCTCGACATCAACCTCGACATCATGAGCACCTCCTACCAGGAGGAGGAACTGCGCAGGGTGTTCGTGTCGCACAAGCTCGAGTCCCAGCTGATCCACGCGGCCGAGCGCTTCACCTACGGCCTGAACCTCATCCTGGTGATCGCCCTCGCCGGCGTCTCCCTTTCCGTGGTGAGCCTCTTCTTCTGGGACCTGGTGCACATCTTCCGGGGCGACTTCGAGAAGGGGATCCTGTCCGCGCTCGGCTCCCTCCTGATCCTGTGGATGATGATCGAGTTGATGGACAACGAGATCAAGACCCTGAAGGGGGGGAAATTCAACATCCTCATCTTCATCGGCGTGATCATCGTCGCCCTGATCCGCGAGATCCTGATCTCCACCCTGCGCCACGACGCCCTGGAGACCCAGGCCTTTCTGGCCGGCACCCTCCTGATCCTGGGGATCGTCTACTACCTGGTGGCCAGGAGCCAGCACAACGGCGCCCACTGAACCTGTGGTTCAGGACGGTTTCCCTGCAGGCGATATGAAAAAAAAGGCGTCCCGGAAACGGGACGCCCTTTTTATTTACTTCACGACCGGGCCTGCGACGGGGTCAATTCCCCCTCAATGCCCCTTTGCGAAACGGGGACGCGAGGTCGCCGGCAGCGCTTGCGGGGCAACAACAGCCTGCCCCGAAGTTGTTCGATGAACAGTCGCTTTCACTCCCCCCCTCCCTTGACGGGAGGGGGACGGGGGTGGGTGAAGCCGCAAGCACCTCCGCGCAAATCAATAAACAAAATCCCAGTCCTGCCGATACGGGTACCAGCAACGGAAGCAGCACCTGGAGTCTTTGATGCACATCTATCGTCTCATCGAGTTACGTGAAATCCAGCCCCCGGCACTCACCCCCCTGTTCTACGGGCGCTACCTCGCCGAGGTGCGCGCGGACGGAACCCTTTTCTGCGACAACCACCAGTTCGCCATCGACAGCGCCACCCCGCCCAGCCCCGGTACCAAGGTCATGATCTGGTGTAGCAGGGACTACTACTGCTGCCCGACCGAAGAGTTCAAGACCAACTAGATCCTCTCCCCGATGCGTCGCCGTGCGCGCCCCGGCCTGCGCGGGAAGCGGAGGTCAGTGCTGCGCCTTGCTCCGCCCCGCCCCCACTACGGCGATGAAGCCGAGCGTGCCGCAAAGCGCCATGGTGCCGGTCATGGGGAGGGCGGTGCCGTTGTGGAAGGCCCCTACCAGCGCGCCCCCCGAGGCGCCCAGGAGATACTGGATGGTCCCCAAAAGGGCCGACGCGCTTCCCGCCGCCTTGTCAAAGGGTGCCAGGGCGAGCGCCGTGATGTTGGGGTAGAGAAGACCCGTCATGCAGAGCGAGGCGAAGATGAGGAGCATCTGCAGCGGAAATCCGCCGAAACCGGTCGCCGTGGCGGCGATGAGCAGTATCCCCGCCGCGCCCGCCACCATGAACGCGCTGCGGGCGATGGCACCGGGGGAGAAACGGCGCAAAAGCCGGCGGTTCAGCTGGGACGCACCGATGAGGCCACAGGCGTTGACGCCGAAGAAGACGCCGAAGAACTGCGGCGAGAGGCCGTGCAGCTCGATGAAGACGAAGGGGGCGCCCGAGATGTAGGAGAAGTTGACGCCGGCCACGCACCCGAGGGCGACGGCGTAGCGCAGGTAGTGACGGTTTTTCAAGAGGTGCCAGTACACCTTGGTCATGTCCGAGGCGCTGCGCCGGACCCGCCGCTCCACCGGGAGCGACTCGGGAAGCGCGACCGCCGCCGCGATCAGCGAGGCGAGGCCGAACACGCCGAGAAAGATGAAGATCCCCCTCCAGCCGCTGACCAGCAGCAGCTGCCCCCCAGCCACCGGCGCCAGGATCGGCGCGAGCCCCATGACCAGCATGAGCAGTGAGAACATCCTCGCCGCCTCGGCCGTGTCGTAAAGGTCCCGCACCACCGCCCGCGAAATCACCATGCCGGCCCCGCCGCCAAGGGCCATCACCACCCGCCACCACAAAAGTCCGCTTCCCGAATGCACCATGGCGCAGCCGATGGTCGCGGCGACGTAGAGGGAGAGCCCCAGCAGCAGCGGCCGGCGCCTCCCCCAGCGGTCCGCGAGCGGCCCGTAGAAGAGCTGCCCCGCCGCCGATCCGAACAAAAAGGCGGATACCGACAGCTGCACCGTGCTGAGCGGCACCTTGAGGTCGCGGGCCATCTGCGGGAAGGCGGGGAGGTACATGTCGATGGACATGGCGCTGAACCCGGTCAGGGCGCCGAGGATGAGGACGAAGACGGTCAGCTGGCGCCGGGTCATCTCGGTGGGGTGGATCGTTGGTGCGGCTTTGGCGAAACCCATTGCGGAAAACCTCGCTTACGCTGGAAAGTTGCCTTATACAACTATCCAGACAAAAAAAAACTACTTCAAGTTGCTGCAGGCGCGGCGCAGCACATCGCGGCAGACCTCGAGCTCCGCCGGGTCGATCCCCTGCTGCGCCTCTTCCAATATCCCCCGCGCCAGCGCGGTGGCCCGGTCCATCAGCTCCTTGCCCCGGTCGGTCAGGTACAGGAGCCGCTCGCGCGCGTCGCTTGGGCTCGGGAGCCGCGCGATCAGGCCGCGCCCTTCCAGCCCGGCGGCCAGGCGCGCCATGGTGGTCTTGTCCTTGGCCGTCTTCTCGGCCAGCATCCCCTGGGGGAGTCCGTTCGAGTCCCAGAGCTGCACCAGCAGCGAATACTGTTCCGAGGTGATCGGCATCTCGTTTTGCACCAGCACGGCGTTGAAGCGCCTGAGCACCATCCTGGAGAAACGGGAGGCGAGGTGCCCCAGCGACTTGTCCAATTTGTATTCGGTCATGGCATCCATATAGTTGCATCATACAACTTAAAGTCGGGGTCCGTCAAGGCCGTTTAACGGCTCACGGTTATCACGCCGTTGGAGAATTTAGTGGAAAGATGGCCCTTGCTCCCCCTCCCCTTGCGGGAGGGGCTCGGGGGTGGGGTAAGGTTCATCCGGCTGCGCCTCAGGACGGTTTGGCCATTCCACGTTGAATCGTCGCGCGAATTCAGCATGCATCGCCCTTGCGGGAGGGGGTTGGGGGGTGGGGGAAGGTGCATCACCGCCGTCGATGGTCTCAAGATCTGGCTATCGCCACGGGCACCAAGGGAGGGGAGGACAAAGCAAAGGGCCGGCCGCGAATCCCTGTCGCGGCCGGCCCGGTGGTGCACCCGCTGGAGCGTGGGCGGTTAATAGTCGGTGAACAAAAGGAGGTTCGGCGATTTCTTGCCGGCGTTCCCCACAACTCCCGTGGTCGCGTTGCCGGTCAGGGCCGAGGCGACTCCGGCGGGCGTGGCGGTGGGGTTCAGCTGCAGGTACTGCGCGGCGACGCCGGTCACGTTCGGGGTGGCCATCGAGGTCCCGCTCAGGGTGGCGGTAGCCGTGTCGCTGCTGTACCAGGAGGAGGTGACGTTGGAGCCCGGGGCGAAGAGGTCGAGGCAGCCTCCGTAGTTGGAGTAGGAGGCGCGCGCGTCGGTGGAGGTGGTTGCGCCCACGGTGAGGGCGGCCGGGACCCGGGCGGGCGAGTAACGGCAGGCGTCCTGCTTGCTGTTACCCGCGGCGATGGCGTAGGTCACCCCGCTGTTGATGGAAGCGGCGACCGCATTGTCGAGCGCGGTGGAGGCGCCGCCTCCAAGGCTCATGTTGGCCACCGCCGGCACCTTTTTGTTTTTGGTGACCCAGTCCACACCGGCAACGACGCCTGAGGTGGTACCCGAACCGGAGCAGTCCAGCACCCGCACGGCGACCAGCGAGACGTCCTTGGCGACGCCGTAGTGGGAACCGCCGATGGTGCCGGAGACGTGGGTGCCGTGCCCGTTGCAGTCCTGGCCGTTCCCCCCGAGGGCGTCATAGCCGATGGAGGCGCGGCCGGCGAACTCGGTGTGGGAGGTGCGGATGCCGGTGTCGATGACGTAGGCGGTGACGCCGACGCCGGTGTTAAGGTAATTGAAATAGCCGTTGAGGGGAAGGGTGCGCTGGTCGATGCGGTCCAGGTTCCACGTGGAGACCCCCTGGGAAACCTCGATCCCGATGGAAACCGCCTGGTCCTGCTCGAGGAAGGCGACGTTGGGGTTATGGCGCAGCCCCTGCAGTGCCTGGTCGGGAAGCGTCGCAGCGAACCCTTGCAGCGCGTCGGTGTAAACGTAGTGAACCTTCCCCCCCAGCCGGCCTGCCGCCTGCACCGCCGCGCTCACGTCATGTCCGGCACTGCCGGGACGGAACACCACGATGTAGCGCCCGGGGATGGCCTGCTCCGCGCCCGCGCCGTACACGGGTGCCAGGCCTTCGGGAGCGGCCGGCGCGGCCGGTGCGGCCGGAGCCAGGAAAAGGGTGCCAAGAAGTGCTATCGCAAAGGACGTCTTAATCATGGGCTACCTCCTGCCAATCCGTCGTTGATATCGGTGGCGCCTGCCGGCGCCCTGAGATCCTCTAAATATAGGACTCCGTTAGCACGTTCTCAATAGGCCTTTTCCACCACTCCCCGCGCGGTTTCCCCTCAGCCGTCCAGCATCTCGCGCACCTTGCGCAAAAGCTGCACCGGCTGCACCGGCTTCATGATCAGCTGAATCCCCTGCTCCAAGATCCCGCGCCGCTCCATGAAGTCGGAGGTGTATCCGCTTGAATACAGGATCCTCGTTCCCGGCTTCAGCTGCACGATCTCCAACCCCGCCTCCATGCCGTTCTTTTTGGGCATGATGAGGTCCATCACCACCAGGGCGATGCTGTCCCGGTGCGCTAAGAAGAGATCCACCGCCTGCTGCCCGTCCGCGGCCTCGATGACCCGGTACCCGAACCTGGTCAGGACCGTCACCAGTAACCTGCGGACCTCCACGTCGTCCTCGGCCAGCAGCAATGTCTCGGTTCCACCCCGGGGAGGCGGGAGCTCCACCTGTCCCGCCGGCACGCTCTCCCCCTCCTTGGCAAGGGGAGGTAAATCCTGAAGGTCGTGCCACGGCCCGGTTCGCTGTAGACGTTGATGAAACCGCCGTGCTGCTGGACGATGCCATAGACGATGGCCATCCCCAGCCCGGTCCCCTTGCCGACCTCCTTGGTGGTGAAGAAGGGCTCGAAGATCCTGTTGCGGGTCTCCTCGTCCATGCCGCTGCCGCTATCGGCCATGATGATGCAGGCGTAACGCCCGGGCTCCGTGTGTCCGAACTGCGTTTCCATCGGTTCCTCGACCTCCACCACCTCCGTCTCGAGGGTGAGCGTCCCCCCCTTGGCCATCGCATCGCGCGCGTTGGTGGCCAGGTTGATCAGCACCTGCTCGATGTGACCGCTGTCCCCTACGATCGGCAGTTCCGGCCTCGGACAGGAAACGACCTTGAGGGCGATGTCCTCCCCGATGATGCGCACCAGGAACTTCTGCACGTGCTGCACGATGTCGCACAGGTTGACGCGCCTAGGTTCCATGACCTGTTTTCTGCTGAAGGCCAAAAGCCCCTTGGTGAGCTGCGCCGCCCGCTCGGCGGAGACCAGGATCTGGTCCACCTCCCCCTTTTGCCCCTCGTCCAGCTTCGGGTCCGCCGCCAGGAGCGAGCAGTACCCCATGATCACCTGGAGCACGTTGTTGAAGTCGTGCGCGACCCCCCCCGCCAACAGCCCCACCGCCTCCATCTTCTGCGCCTGCCTGAGCTGCTCCTCCAGACGCCGCTCCGCGGTGATGTCCCTCACCGTCGCTATGACCCCGATGATCTCCCCTTGCGCGTCACGAAGCGGCGCGCGCGTGTCTGTCGCCCACACCGAGCGCCCGGACCCCTCTATCGAGAAGCGGAAGTCGATGGAACTGGATTCCTCCCCCTTGAGCGCCCTGGCCAGCTTCACCACGATGCCGTTCTCCTCCAGGGACGGAAATACCTCCTGGGGGCGACGCCCGAGGATGTCGCCGGCCCCGATCCCGGTGAGCTGCTCCATGTAGGGGTTCCAGACCTGGCAGCGCAGCTCCCGGTCGTAGACGATGATCCCCTCCTGGGCCCCCGCGATGATCTGCTGGTTGTACTGGCTCGCCTCGATGAGCGCCTGGTCGGCCCTCAACTTGGACAGGGAGATGGCGATGTAGTCGACCAGGTCCTCGTACAGGGCGACCTTCTCCGCGGACATAAGCCCCGGTGCCGGGTCGCTGAACTGGAACAGGCCGGTCCTCTCGCCGCCGGAGCACAGCGGGATCAGGGCCAGCGACTGGAACTCTTCGGCGCGACAGCGCGTTCCCGCTGCGCCCGGCGCAACCGCTGTCCCGGACAAGGTCCAGTAGCTGCCGTGCTGCGTCACCTCTGCCGCAGAGCCGGTCTCCCCTGAGATCACCTCCGCGCAGAGGCAGCGCAGGAAGGGCTGCCCCTGCGCCGGGGGTGACTGCACCCCCGTGGTGAGCCGGTCGCAGAGCCCCCCGGCGGCGCGTGAAAGGTCGTCCGGAAAACCGATGGTTTCGCAGTAGGGGTAGCCGTCACCCGAGCGCAACCTGATCCCGATGGCGCGGCAGCCGGAAAGCTCCCGGAAAAACAGGGCGGTGCGCCACATCAGCTCGTCCAGGTTGCGGGCCTCGTTGCAGATGCGCAAAAGCTCGACCGTCGCGTTGCGCCTCAGCTCCTCGCGTTTCCTCGCGGTGATGTTGTCACACAGGGCGACGAAGTACCCCCGTTCGACGCTATAAAGCGATACCGCGTACCACTGTTCCAGCGGCGGGAGGTAGGTCTCCAGGTGCTCCGGCTGTCCCGTCTCCGCCACCCTGCCGCACGCCTCCAGCAGGTCGGCGTTGGTCTCGCGCACCCGGGGGATCACCTGCGAAACCCGCCTCCCTACCAGCTCGTCGAGCCCCGTCAGTTGCAGCAGGGCGCGGTTCACGTTGAGGAAGACGAAGTCCTCGCCCGCTCCCGAAGCATCCCGGACCATGCGGCAGGAGGCGAACCCCTCCAGCATGTTCTGGAACAGCTGCTGGTAGTCCTGCTTGCTTTTTTGCAGCGCCCGCTCGGCCTGTTTCTGAACCGTCACGTCGTTCAGCAGGACCAGCAGGCAGGGCGAACCTTCGAGAACCACCACGTCGGCGGAAAACAGGACGTCGATCACCTCCCCCGACTTGCGCTTCAGTTGCAGCTCCTGGCTGAAGCCGCGTCCCCGCCGGATGGTGGCAACGATCTCCTCGCGCCTCCCCTCGTCGAGGTAGACCCCCAGTTCCTGCGCGGTCCGCCCAAGGACCTCATCCCGCTCAAAGCCCAGCAGCCGCAGCCAGGCAGGGTTCACGTCCAGGAGCCGTCCGTCGTCGACGGCGCCGATGCCGATCGCAAGCGGCGCGTGATCGAAGATGGTTCTGAAACGGTTCTCGCTGTCCCTCAGGGCGGCCTCGGTCTGCTTGAGCTGGGTGATGTCGACCAGCGTCGAGAGGATGACCTCCTCTCCGGCCACGGAGAGGACCTGGGAGGAGAGCTGGGCGATGAAGGTCTCGCCGTTCTTGCGCAGAAACGGCTGTTCCCATCCCCGGAGCGTCCCGGTGCTGCGCAACTGCGCCAGGAAGCGCTGCACGGACTCCGGATCGGGCCAGATGTGCCGCCCCGACCTGCCGATGGCCTCTTCCCTGGTGTAGCCGGTCAGGGCCTCCCAGGTCTCGTTGACATCCAGGAACACCCCGTCCTCGAAACGGCTCAGGGCGATCGCGGCAGGGTTGCCGGAGAAGGCCCGTGAAAACTTCTCCTCGGACTTCAAAAGGGCCTCTTCGGCCTGGCGCCGCCCGGAAACATCCAGGAGCACCGCCAGAACCGAGCTGCCGCGTCCACCGGAGCCGGGGAGCAGGTTCAGGGTTGCCTGGCAAAACACCGGAGTCCCGTCCCGCCGCAGCAGGCCAAGTTCCGCCTGCACGCCGCTCCGCCCGCTTTCACCCAGGCTTTTGAGGCTCTCCCGGCAGGCCTCCCGGTCCTCCGGGTGGGTCACCGCGACCAGGTCCATGCCGAGCAGTTCGGCTTCCTGGTAGCCGGTCATGCGGCAGAAGGCGGGGTTCACCTTGAGGAAGGCGCCGCTCCCCGGGTCCAGCCGCGCCTCGCCCACGCTCGACTCCATGAACATGATGCGGAACTGTTCCTCGGTTTCCCGCAGCTGTTCCTGGGCCAGTCGCCGCTCCATCTCCAGGAGCTCGACACGGGCCTCGCGCAGTTCCGCCTCCGTGCCGTCAGCCAACGCCCGCGCGTCCGTCTCCCCTTCGCACGCCCGCCTCAGGCGCTCCTGCGAATAGCCGAACAGGACCCCCATGACGACGAATACCATCACGGAAGCGAAGTGGCTTCCCCCGGGGAGCAGGAGCGAGAAACGCGGCGGTATGAAGAAATAGACGATGAGGAGCGCGGAGATGACGGTCGCGGCGATGCCCGCGCGTTTACCGCCCAGGCGGGAGCTGATGTAGGCGGCGGGGTAGAAAAGGAGGTAGGCGAAAGGCTGCAGGAAGTCCCAGAGAAGCAGCTGTACCGCGCAGGCCAGAAATGGTAGCAGAAGTGCCAGCACAACCTTGACATTCTTTGTCGGCACTTCGGCCACCTTTTCCTCCTTCAGTACAGATTCGGGATTTGCTTATAATTCGGGTGTGTCTGACAATAACCCGGCTTTCAACTGTACTAGCGGGAGCAAGATAGGAGTTTTCGTAGCCGTATAAGCGTTCGGGAGTATCAACGGCAGAGACTAGTCTACCTTGGCACCTCTCTTTTGCAACCGGGCCCTGGAAGCGGTTTCTTTGTGTTAGACCCGCTTGGATGATCAGTCCCCATTCACGGTTCCGGGATGACGCCGACACAATCCTTTTCCTGCCCCAGAAGTCGAGGGCACCCGCCACCCCCGCGAATCCCAGCCACCAGGACGCGCCGAACCAGAAGCGGGGAAATTAAAATCTACCAACATATGCCGGCCTGTCAAAACGCGCCCCGCTTCAACGGATCCAGACTCTGCCACCTTCCTGCCGGATGAAACCCTCCCGCTCGAGCTCCCCGAGGTTTCGCGCGAGCGATGCCGTCTCCATGGCGAGCTTTTCCTCCAGCCGGCTCCGGTCCATCCCCGGCTCGACCAGGATGGCCTTGAGGATCAGGCTGCGCTGTTCGCGGTTGGAGCCCCGAAACGGCGACTGGCGTACGTGATGGGCGCTGTTGCGGCCCGGGTTCGCCGTGCCGCGCTTTAAGTGAGCACCGTAGTCCATCAGCGCGTAGTACCATTCGCGGGGATGCTCCCGGTCCATGGTCAGCTCGACCAGGGGCAGGATGTCGGCATCACGCACGCAGTGGCTCTCCGGGAAAAAATGGTGGATGAAGACCGAGCGGATGTTGGTTTCGATGAAGGGAGTGGCGACGCCGAAGGCAAAAGCGGCGACGGCGCGCGCGGTGTAGGGGCCGATGCCGGGAAGTGACTGCAGGAGTTCCACCTCGCGCGGCAGCGTACCCCCGAAGCGCTGCAGCACCCCCCGGGCGCAGAGCTGCAGCGAGACCGCGCGCCTGTTGTAGCCGAGCCCCTGCCAAAGCGACAGCACGCCGGAGAGTTCCGCCCCGGCCAGTTCCTCCCAGCCGGGGAAGACCGCCAGGAACCGGAGGTACTTCTCCCGGACCCGCTCCACCTGGGTCTGCTGCAGCATGATCTCGGAAACCAGGATGGCGTAGGGGTCGCGGGTCTCCCGCCAGGGGAGGCGCCGTCCGTGCGCGACGTAGTGGTCGACAATGGCGCGCCGGAAAGCCGCCACTTCCTGATTCGTTACTGTCTCGGTCATGCGCCGTCTCCTGATCGTGGCCGGCCGGAAAAGTCCCCCTCCCCTCTACCCACCACCCTGCTCCCTTCCGTCAAACGACGGGGAGTAAATTGTAGCGGCATCAGCTGCGGCGACTCAACAAAAAATAGTCAGTTGTCTCTTAGCCTTCACCGCCCTCAGTTGGAATAAATATAATTTGTCTCAATCAGGGAACGCAGTAAGCTTAAAACTGTATGGTCTCTCTCATTCAGCAGGAAAAGGAGGCGTTATGAAAAGGCTGAGCGCGATGGTGCTAATTCTGGCTGGTCTGTGCGGCTGTCTTCCTACTCACGACCTCGCAAAAACTCTGCGTTACGCAGACAACACACCGGTTGGGGTCGAAAACATCAAGTTCCTCGATCTGAACCAGATGAAAAGAGGAGAGGCCTGTACCTTCAACATCTTCTATGTCATCCCGCTCTTCGGCGATGGCTCCATCCTGACCGCAGCCCGCAGGGGCGGCATCAACAACGTCGAACTGATCGGCCAAACCGGTACCTGGTACTTCCCCTTCAGCACCGATTGCACGGTGGTTTATGGCGACAAATCCGCCATCATCCAGAGGCCGAAGGAGCCTGCCAAGTAACAGCTTGAGACCGTGTCCACAAGGGGGAGCGCCCAGCCGCCCCCCCTCTCCCCCCATTTCCCCTTTGACATCCCTTTAGCGGTCCCTTAACCTGTCGCCTCATCTCAACCGTCAACCGCGGCAAGGTCCACACATGCGAAGCACATTCTCCCCCGCTCTCTCCGGCGCTTTGGCCATGATCGTCTGCGGCTTTTTATGGAGCCTCGCCGGCCTCTTCATAAAGGTCCTGAACTGGAACCCGTTCCTGATCGCCGGCCTGAGGAGCCTCATCGCCTTCTTGTTCCTTTTCGCCCTGGTCGGCACCGTGCGTCTAAAATGGTCCGGCGCGCTCCTCGGCGCCGCCCTCGCCAACGCCGCCACCATGCTCCTCTTCGTCGCCGCGAACAAGACCACCACGGCGGCCAACGCCATCCTGCTGCAGTACCTGGCGCCCGTCTTCACCGCCCTCTTCAGCGTGATCTTCCTGAAGGAGCACCTGTACCGCGAGCAGGTGCTCGCCCTCTTCATGACCATGGTCGGCATGGTGGTCCTGTTTTTGGACCGCCTCTCGCCGGGGCAGCTCGTCGGCAACCTCATGGCCCTCACCTCGGCCTTCACCTTTTCCCTCATGTTCATCTTCACCCGGATGCAAAAAGAAGGAGACCCGTTGCAGTCGTTCATGGCCTCCCACGCCGTGGCCGCGCTGGTTGCCCTGACCGTCGCCATCTTCCTCCCCCTCCCCCCCTTCACCACCAGGGCCATCGGCAGTATCCTCGTACTGGGCGTCGTACAGATCGGCCTCGCCGCTTTCTTCTTTTCCTACGGCATCAAGCGCGTCTCCGCCGTTACCGCCAACCTCCTGGCCGTGATCGAGCCCGTGTTCAACCCGGTCTGGGTCTTCCTGGTGCTGGGGGAAGCTCCGACCGCGAACACGCTCGTCGGAGGAGTCATCATACTCGGCTCGGTCACCCTCGCCAGCCTGATCAGCGCCCGCAGGATTTCGAAATACACCTGAGCCACATCCTAAAATCCTATTGCAGCGGCAGTTACAAAGGTCTATATTCACCCGTGGTTTGTGCGGCTTAACCTCCCATTTCCGTCACCAGGTTTCCGCGCTCAAACCGTACCTTTATCAGACACGATAGGAGGAGAGTAATGCCGGATTGCGAGCTTCTGGCCGGGTGTATTTTCTTCAACGACAAGATGGCCAACATGCCGTCCACCAGCAACGTCTTCAAGATGATGTACTGCAACGACAACTTCGAGGGATGTGCGCGCTACACCGTGCGCAAGGAACTCGGGAAAGATGCCGTGCCTGAGGATCTCTTCCCCAACCAGACGGAACGGGCGAGGGAGATACTTGGCAAGGGTTGACATCTGACGGCGGGAGTTGTATAGAACCGTTTCGGTGAGGCAGCTCTAAGCGCAGATAAAAGGCCGCGGGAATCCGGGGCCTTTTTTAGTGCCGCACCGATCCTGAAGTTGCCAGAGGGAAAGGGAAATGGTTTCAGCAGAACACGATGCCCTGAAAAGAAGGGCCGCGCGGCTGTCGGTCGCGTCCAACACGACGCTGGTCATCGCCAAGCTCGCGGTCGGCATGATCACCGGCTCCGTGTCGGTGCTCTCGGAGGCGGTGCATTCCGGCGTCGACCTCGTCGCCGCGGGGATCGCCTGGTACTCCGTGCGCGAATCTGGCAAGCCCGCGGACGAGGACCACCACTACGGGCACGGCAAGATCGAGAACGTCGCGGGCACCATCGAGGCCGTGCTCATCTTCGGCGCCGCCTTCTACATCATCTGGGAGGCCGTGCAAAAGCTCCGGGGGGGGGTGGTGGAAATCGAGGGGCTCGGTCTGGGCGCGGCGGTCATGGCCGTGTCGGCGGTCGCCAACTACCTCGTCTCCCGGCACCTGTTGAACGTCGCCGCCGCTACCGACTCGGTCGCGCTGGAAGCCGACGCCATGCACCTGCGTACCGACGTCTACACCTCCGCCGGCGTCCTGGGCGGCCTGGTGGCGATCAAGCTCACCGGGGTCCCCATCCTCGATCCCATCGTGGCCATCGTGGTCGCGCTCATGATCATCAAGGCGGCCTGGGATCTGACCAGGAGCGCCTTCTTCCACATCCTGGACGTGAAACTCCCAGAAGAGGAGGAGGCGGTGATCCACGAGGTGCTGGAGCACTACGGCGAGCGCCTCATCGAGTACCACAAGCTGCGTACCCGCAAGTCGGGGCACCTGCGCTACATCGACATGCACCTCGTGGTCCCCAAGCAGATGACCGTGGAGGCCGCCCACACCCTGAGCCACGAGATCACCGCCGAGATCGAGCGCCGGCTCCCCTACAGCCACATACTGGTGCACCTCGAGCCCTGCCCCGGCGGCTGCGACCACTGCACCGTCGACTGCCACAAGCTCCCGGCACAACGGTAATCTTTCCTGAACTATTGATACATTGTAGATACCTTGCTACACTCGCTCTTGGTGGATTCAGAAGACAAAGGAGAGCTACATGGTAGCGAAAGCGCAAAAGTGGGGCAACAGCCTGGCAGTGCGTTTGCCGAAGTCAATAGCGGCAGAGTGTGGTATTGAAGCGGATTCCCCTGTAGAGATCACCAGGCAGGAGGGATACATAATCATCAAGCCCATCGTCAACAAGGTCTTTTCGCTGGACGCCCTCCTTGATGGAATCAACGAGGAAAATCTGCATTCAGAGGTAAGTAGCGGAAAACCTGTTGGCAGGGAATTGCTATGACAGTGATGGGTTACGTTCCAGACAGAGGAGAGGTGGTCTGGCTTGATTTCGATCCTCAGGCGGGGCACGAGCATGCCGGCCGGCGCCCAGCGTTCGTGCTGTCGCCACGCAGCTACAATAAGAAAACCAGCCTCATGCTCTGCTGTCCAATCACATCACAGGTAAAGGGCTACCCGTTCGAGGTGGCAGTTGCTGGGGTTACCACTGTCTGGGGCGTCATATTGGCCGACCAGGTGAAATCGTTGGACTGGCAAGTACGACGACCAGAGAAAGGCGGCAGGGCAAGTAGGGAAGTCCTCGAAGAAGTCATCCTGAAGGTTCGTGCCATTCTCGAAGGATAAGCAGCCCCTCCCTCAGCTAGCCGCCACCCCGCAGGTGAAGATCTTCAGGTACTGCTGCACCAGTTCCTCGTCCCGCTCGGGGGAGTGGCTGATCAGGTTCTCGGTGGCAAGGCTGCTCAAAAAGAAGTAATTCACCATTCCCGCCAGCGCCAGCGCCGCGTTGGTGGGGTCCACATCCTCGCGGAACCGCTTCTGCCGTATCCCCTCCCCGATCGCCTGCGCCATGATCACGATCACCTCGTCGATAACCGGCAGGACCAGCGTCGCGAAGAACGCGGTCGGGTTGGTGAGCTCGCTCGTGTAAAAGCGCAAGAGGTACGGGTTGTCGCGGTGCCTGCGGAAGGTCCAGCGCAGGTAACTCTCCACCATCTCCACCGGGTCGCTCACCCGCTCCCTGATCTCGTGGATCTCTGCGAAACAGGCGAACTGCCGCTGCAGCACCGCCGAGTAGAGCCCCTCCTTGCTCCCGAAATGATACGAGATCATCGAGATGCTGGTCCCCGCCGCCTGGGAGAGTTCCCGGATACTCACGCCGTACAGCCCCCTCTCGGAGAAGAGCTGCGTCGCCACATCCAATAACTTCTTGTTGCACTCCGTTTTTTCCATTGCCTACCCCAGCCACGTGATGCGAGCGCGCCAACATTAGCAAAAATGCCGGGCAAATGCCAATTCTATATTGCAAATAGAACATCGTGCTGTTATGTTGTATTCGCCGAACGATCGTTCGATACAATCACCGGCCGCTTCCCGCGTCAACTTTCAATTTCCGCTGCCACAGCGGGATGACATCATCAAAGGAGGATCCAGTTCAATGTCCGAATTGCACAAAAGGATCAGAAAGTCCAGCCTTCACTCCCGGATCACCACCGTCGACCAGGTACTTCCCCTGTTCAAAAATGGCATGAGCCTCGGCTGGTCCGGCTTCACCCCCGCCGGCTACCCCAAAGCGGTGCCCATCGCCCTCGCCGACCACGTCGAGAAGAACCAGCTGCAGGGAAAGCTGAGGTTCAACCTCTTCATCGGCGCCTCCGTCGGCGTCGAGACCGAGGACCGCTGGGCCTCGCTCGACATGATCGACCGCCGCTGGCCCTACCAGACCGGCAAGAACATCCAGGCCGGCATCAACGAGGGGCGCATCCGCATGGGTGACAAGCACCTCTCCATGTTCGCCCAGGACCTGGGCTACGGCTTCTACACCAAGGACAACGGCGGCCGGCTCGACCTCGCCATCATCGAGTGCTCCGCCATCACCGAAAACGGCGACCTCGTCCTCACCGCCTCCTGCGGCGCCGTCCCCGAAATCGTCCAGATCGCCGACAAGATCATCATCGAGATCAACACCTCGATCCCGAACTTCGAGGGTCTGCACGACATCGTCGAGCCGGTCGCGCCTCCCAACCGTCTCCCGTATCTCATCTGCCGCGTCGACGACCGCGCCGGTTCCCCCTACGTCCGCGTCGACAACGACAAGATCGTCGCCATCGTCGAGTCCGACAAGCCGGACAACGGGCGCGCCTTCAGCGAGCAGGACGACACCTCCGAAGCCATCGCCGCACACATCATCGACTTCTTCTCCGCCGAGGTGAAGGCGGGGCGCCTGCCGAAGAACCTCTTGCCGCTGCAGTCCGGCGTCGGCTCCATCGCCAACGCCGTCATCGGCGGGCTGGCCAACGGCCCCTTCACCGGCTTGAAAGTCTGGACCGAGGTGCTGCAGGACACCATGCTGGACTTCTTCGACTCCGGCAAGCTCGACTTCGCCTCCACCGTGTCGCTCTCCTTCTCGGTGGACGGCTTCAAGCGCTTCTACGGCAACTGGGACAAGTACAGCAACAAGGTGATGATGCGTCCCCTCTCCATCGCCAACCACCCCGAACCGATCCGCCGTCTCGGCTGCATCGCCATGAACACCCCGGTCGAGTTCGACATCTACGCCCACGCCAACTCGACGCTCGTCGGCGGCACCAGGATGATCAACGGCATCGGCGGCTCCGGCGATTTTCTCAGAAACGCCTACCTCTCCATCATGCACACGCCGTCGGCGCGCCCGACCAAGACCGACCCGACCGGCATCACCTGCGTCGTACCGCACGTGCCGCACGTCGACCACACCGAGCATGACCTCGATGTCCTGGTCACCGAGCAGGGGCTTGCCGACCTGCGCGGACTCGATCCGAAGAGCCGCGCCAAGCTCATCATCCAGAAATGCGCGCACCCCGACTACAAGGCGCTCCTGTCCGACTACTTCGAGCGCGCCGCGTTCGACTGCCTGGGGAGAAAGGCGGGGCACGAACCGCAGCTTCTGGACCGCGTCTTCAAGATGCAGGTGAACCTCGCCAAGAAGGGAACCATGAAGATCGACAGCTGGGACCTGTAGGCTCACCCGGTAAAGCATGTAATGAAAAAGCGGCAGGACGCCCCCACAGGCATCCTGCCGCTTTTCTTTTTCACTTCCGTCAAGGCCTCGTCATGCCCTGGCGAAGATGTACCGCCACTCCCCTCTCCCCCTGGGAGAGGGTGCCCGAAGGGGGGGTGAGGGACGTTATTTCACCGGCTCCCCTCACCCTGCCCCTCTCCCGGGAGAGAGGGTGATGTGAACGTATCCTGCGGAAGCACCTGCAGGAGACTGATCGTAAAGAACCTTTTACTGACATAGATAATTTTTCCTCCGCAATGATGCAACTACAGCACAATCTTGTACTCTTGTTGCTATCGTTGGAGGTGATATGAGAATAACTATGAGTGACTATGTCGGCAGTAGTTGCGAAGCAGTCAGCAACTCCCATCAATTTGTCTACCTCTGGTTCCGCACCAGCGGCAACCCTTGCCTTCAGTGCGGCGTGAAAACGGAAACCTGCGCGTGGTACCACGAGCTGGCCCGCACGACCCGCCGCAACCGGGAGGCCTGAAAACGGAAGTCCCACCGCGTTTTTTTGCGCCCCCGCCGCATTAAAAAAATAAAATATTGCTGTACCATCTAGGGATGAAAAAAATCGGTCCCAGGATAGCCTTCTTCCTCGCCCTTACCTTCTTCGCCGCACCGGCGTCGGCCTTTCCCGTCCCCGAGCGCCTGGTCTACGACGTGACCTGGTCCGGGATGAAGGCGGGCTCGGCGCTCCTCGAAGTGACTCCCAGCGGCGACGAACTGCGCCTCACCAACACCATCCGCTCGACGGGATTCGTCTCCGCCTTCTTCAAGATCGACGACCGGACCGAATCGGTGACGACCCGTGCCGGAAGGCCCAAGTTCTTCCGGGAGAACAAGCGGGAGGGGAGCTACCGCGCCGCCCGTGAGGCGACCTTCAACTTCAACACGCTCACGGCCAACAGCGTGGATCTGCAGAAAAAGATCGAGACGACCGCCCCGATCACCCCCAGGACCTACGACAACCTCTCCAGCATTTACTTCATACGAGGCAGCGATTTGCCCCCCGGCCGCGCCATCTTCTTCGACATCTACGACACCAAGCGTCTGTGGAATACCGAGGTCCGGGTGGTACGGCGGCAGGAGGTGACGACGCCATTGGGGAAATTCAAGACCGTGATGGTGACCTCCCGGCTGAAACATAACGGGGAGGAGGCCAAGGTTGGCAACGCCACCTTCTGGTTTACCGATGACGACCGCAGGATCCCCGTGAGGATAACCACCACCATGAAGGTCGGCGATGTCACCCTGACCCTGGTGGGGGGCATCTAGCCTTGCCGCCTGAAAGCTGTTGCGGTCCCCTCCTTCTTTAATGTACGATGCTCCCGGGTTTCCTGCCCTGGCAGGGGAACTTCCAGACCCGGAAAAGAGCGCGTGCCCGACCTGATGACAGAAACCATCCCCCACATCTATAAGCTCCTCCTCGACTGGCTCCCATCGGCTTCCGCCATGGGACCGGTGCTGAAACTCTTCCTGATTCCCGTCGGGGGGGGGATACCCGCCGGCGTGCTACTCGCCAAGGCCAAGGGGTTGCACTGGCCCGTCACCACGCTCCTGTACCTCGTCTCCGATGTCATCCTGGCCGTCGCTTTCGAGCCCGTACTACGGTTGATCGCCTTCGTCTGCGGGAAGATTCCGGTGCTGCGCCGCATAAGCGCCGCCCTGCGGGCAGCCAACGCCCGCAACGCCGCACACTTCCAGGGGACCGCCACCGGGCCGGTCGCACTCGTCATGATAGCCTTCGGCGTCGACCCCATGACCGGCCGGGCCTCGGCGCTCGCGGCCGGTCACGGTTTCGTGGCGGGGTGGGCGTTCGCCATTGCGGGCGACATGCTCTACTTCGCGGTGATCGCCTTCTCCACGTTGCGCCTCAACAAGTACATAAAGGACCCGGACACCACCATGTGGATCATCCTGGCGCTCATGCTCCTGGTCCCGATGGTGGTGCGCCGAGCCAGACCGGGCCGGCCATCGTACCAGTCGCAGGAGCATGTCGCCTGAGACAGTGAGAAAAATCGATTTCCTCATTTCTGCCACATTGCTTCCCTATTTCATGAATATGGTAAGGGTGTGCGATGAGGAGTCTGCCTGGGGCCGCAACCGGCCGGCAGGTAGTGCTACACAGAAGGGGGTAACAATGAAAAGACGGATATCATCGGTTTGCGTGCTGCTGGCCCTGGGGGGATGCGTCACGGTCCCGACCGGCCCCAGCGTGAAAGTCCTTCCGACCAAGGGGAAGTCCTTCGAGACCTTCATGAAGGAGGACGCGACCTGCCGGCAGTGGGCGAACTCCCAGATCGGGTCACCGGTGCAGGAAACCTACGACAAGAACATGGCCACCAGCGCCGTGGTGGGAACGGCAGTCGGCACCGGCGTCGGGGCCGTCCTCGGTTCCGCCTCGGGCAACACCGGGGCCGGCGCAGCCATCGGCGCCGCGACCGGCCTTCTCTTCGGCGCCGCTGCGGGCTCGGGTTCGGCGCAGGTCTACGGGGCGCAGGCGCAGCGTCAGTACGACAACGCCTACGTCCAGTGCATGTACACCTACAACAACCAGGTTCCGGGAACGAGACAAACCGTCGCGGCCAGGCCGGCCCCGCCTCCCCCCGCACGGGTTGTCACTCCCCCGGTCGCAACTCCTCCACCGCCGGTAGCACCCCCCCCCGTCATGGCGCCCCCTCCCCCTCCCGGGCCGGAACTCATCCTCCCGCCTCCTCCCGAGGAGTACGAAGCCGAGCCGCCCGAGTTCGTCTATTCGCCCCGGCTGGACGCCTACGTCGCCGTCGGCGTCCCTTTCGACCTCGTGTACAGCGGCAACGAATACTTCTACTTCTACGGCGGCAACTGGTACCGCAGCGCCTACTACAACGGCCCCTGGAGCTACGTCCCCCGCAGGTCCTACCCTCAGCTGTTCGTGCGCTACGAGGTGGTCAACATCCGGCACTACCGCGACGTCGAGTACCGGCGCTACGTGCGCGACAGGGGCCACTACGACGGCCGCGTCTACCGCCCGCAGTACCGCCGCATCGTGAGGCATCGCCCCGGCTACTAGGCCCAGTACCAGGCAAGAAGGCACCCGGTTTCCGAGGGTGCCTTTTTTTGTCCCCGTCCCCCCGCATCCCCCCTCACTCATTGACAACCCCAGGCATTAGGATACTTTAATTCAATTCGCAATACGGTTCTCTTTCGCAGCAAAGTGCCAGCTTCGCCAACATGAACAACGGCCTCACCCCATGCGGGTGCCGCTGCCAAGGGGGAACTGCATGAAAACCAAGATGATAGGAGTCGCTCTGGGGGTCGCTGGCGTCGTGCTGTGGTTCATGCCCATGGCGAAGGTGGGGATCAACGTCTACGTGGCGGGAAGGGAGGTCGGGAACATCAGCTATATTCTGGTGGTATGCTCACTGGCCTATGCCATTTTCTCCTTCTTCGAACTGCACAAGCTGCGGGTCATCGCGGCAACGGTATCGACCGCCATCAGCCTGCTTTTTCTCACCGAAGCCTGGAGCAACGCCGCCTGGGGTCTGTACGGACTCGGCATCGTGTCGATAGCGAGCTGGATCGCCGCGGCTACCTGTTGGGACGCGGCCAAGGATTCAGTGCAGGACACCCAGGGGTGATTACGACCGGAGCACAGCAAGGAGGCGACATGGACCACAAGACGAAAGGGGTGATGCTGGGTCTCGCGGGGGTGATCCTGTGGTTCATGCCGCTGGTCGACTTCGGCTTCATGGGTATGAACCTCTACCAGTCCGGCTCTGACATCGGGGGGATCGGTTACCTGCTGCTGGCTTCGTCCACGGGCTATGCCGCCCTCTCCTGGTTCCAGGAACATCAGTTGCGGGTCGTCTCCGCCGGCATTGCGACCGCCATCGGTCTCATTTTACTGGTCGAATTCGGTTCCAAGGCAGCCTGGGGGCTGTACCTGCTCATCGTCGTTTCCGGCGCCAGCTGCATCTGCGGCTACACCGACGAGCAGAAGCGCAAGAAGTCCCGGCAACAGGCGGAAGGGACCGGCGGGCGTTGACAGCGCCCGCGAAAAAAAGGCACTCCGCCGGCATCGGGACCAAGGCGGACCTCCCCTTTGCCTCATCCCGTCGTGGAACCTCACCCTCGGCGCGCAGCCTCGATAGCTGCGATGTCGATCTTCACCATCTGCATCATCGCATCGAAGGCGCGCTTGGCCGCAGCGGGATCGGAATCCGTTATCGCCTCCGTCAGGGCCACCGGTGTGATCTGCCAGGAGATCCCCCATTTGTCCCTGCACCAACCGCACACAACCTCCTGCCCGCGTTGCCGACGATGGCGTTCCAGTAGCGGTCCGTTTCCTCCTGATCCGCGGTCGCGACCTGGAACGAGAATGCCTCGTTGTGCTTGACCTCGGGGCCGCCGTTGAGTCCCAGGCAGGGAATTCCCATCACGGTGAACTCGACCGTCAACACATCGCCTTTCTTCCCCGACGGGTAGTCTCCCGGGGCGAGGTGCACGGCGTCGACGGATGAATCGGGAAAGATCCCGGCGTAAAAGCGTGCCGCCTCTTCGGCGGCGCCATCGTACCAGAGGCAGATGGTGTTCTTTGCTGGCTTTGTCATGTCATTCTCCATTGTTGTGACCGCCGGCGCCGAAGCGGGCGATGGGCCCGCAGTCATTGGGGCCGGTCGAGGTGATGCAGGACCAAACTGTAGCAGCGGCTGGCTGGATGTCAAAATCCCTGACAGCGTTCCTCATTCACCATAGTGCCTTGAACAAATACGGGCGCACCCCGAATGGGATGCGCCCGTGCTGACGCGACAAAGGTAGATGTTGAACCGTCCCCGCCCGATTACCAGTAAATGAAGGTTCCGACGGCGCCGATGTTGGCGTCCTGGGTTGCACCGTTGAACCAGCGGTCCTGCGCCCAGGTGTACTCGCCGATCACCTGGACGAACTTGTTCACGTTGTAGGTCACCGCGACCACTGCCGCCTGCTGTTTCTGAATGTTCAGCTCCGTGTCGTTACCCGCTAGCTCCGCCCGGCTCTGGCCGTAGTTGAGGCCGAGTTTCCATGCCGGGTTGACCTGGTAGGTCGCCTGGTTCAGGAAGCCCCAGTTGGTCCTCTCCCTGCCGTCAGCGGAAAGCGCATCCGCCCCCTGCATTCCCAACATCCCCAGCGCCTGTCCACCGTAGCAGGAATTGAGCAACTGGAGGCCACCCACGTCGAGCTGTACGCCCCCCGCGCCGCCCAGCGAAGTCACGTGACCACCAGGACGTACCGCAGGAATGGTATGCTCGGGGGTGATGCTTCCGTCCGGGTTCAGCGTCACCGGCACGGTCACGGTCTGGGCGGAGGAGAAGCTGGCCTGCTGGTACAGGCCGGAGAGCCAGGCCTGGAACTTGCCGCCGGTGAAGCTGTTCATGTAGGAGATTTCGGTCTCCAGCCGCGGGACGTTACGGATCTTCGCGGCACCGATGTCGTTGGTGTCGTTCACGCTGACCGCGACCTTGAAACCCTTCACCTCGGGAGTGGTGTACCTTATCTGCGCCCCGAAGTTGGGGTAGAGATAGCCGTAACCGATGTGTCCCATAGTCGGCCCGCTGTCCACCGGCCCGATCACCCCCGCCCCGAAGAGCGTCATGTCGGTCAGGATGTTCTTGGCCTGGTACAGGTTGATGGCGCGGCCGGCGAGGATCTGGCCGAAACTCCCCGTTGCGGTCATGTTGATCTCGCGGAAGTCGATGTTGGGCGAAAGGTCGGTGCGGGAACCGCCGTTGTTCTGCACCTGCGGGTAGAATCCCAGGCGCACCGCGTAGTCCACGCCGTTGGTGGTCGGAGCCTGGATGTTGAGCCCCACGCCCACCGGAAGGAGGCCCGTCCTCACCCTGAACTGCTGCTGGGCCTCACCCGTTCCCGTCTGGTCACCGCCGATCTCCCCGCCGATGACGCCCGCCGGGCGCCGCCCGACCGATTCATAGGTAGCGAACACGTTCAGGAAGCCGTCCGTGGAAAACTTCCACCCGTTAGCCCCACCGATCTCGAAAGCCTGCACCGAATGTGCGCTCGCTGCGACAGCCAGGACCGCTGCCAGCATGGTGATGTTCTTTTTCTGCATTTTCCCCCCTGGTTTTATTGATTCCATTACAGCCGTAGAATGTATGTAAAAGCGTGGTCTTTATAACAACCGCTGCCGTTTCACCTCTTAGAAATGTGTTTTTGTATGACAATATTGAAATGCTTATTTGCCAGACACTGTTCCGTTTGGGCCCAAAGCTGTGTCAGCAATGAACCTGCAAAATAACGCATACAGTTAAATAGAATGGCTTTATAGCAACAGCCATACCTAGATCTGACTGCAGTCGCTATTTCATTGGCGGGGAGCTATTACTGCGCGTAAACAAAGGGGAGTTGGTCAGGCAGGTATATCCGGAGAGGAAAAGATCATCGTGCGTAGTGGAATAAAACGGAACAGCGAAAGCGGTCCAAGCTGGAACACGTGACGTTTTTGGAACAGCAGAGGCCGGGTTAACGCAGCTTGTGGGGATGCGGGGCTCAAGCGGTACCAGTGCGCACCGTATGAAATCCTCCTCGTACAAACGGACGACTTAGGGGATCACCCTTGCCGCTCAATGCCCCCCGAAAACCGGTCCCGCGTCGAACCTGCGTTTCCACTCCTCGTACCCGACGGTGTAGTTGTAGCCGCACACCGATGAGAGCTGCCGCCCATCCAGGTACTCCCGTATGCGGTCGCCTCCCGCCATGGTCTGGTCCGCCGGCCCGAAGGGGTTGTACTTCAACCCGTCGCCATGGAGGAAGACGTAGTCGCAGATGAAGAGGACATCCTCGAAGATGTAGAAGGTGAACCCCGGGGTGTGGCCGCCGATGTGAAACGCCTCTATCCCGTTGTGGACGAAATCGTGTTGGAAGGTGACGTCGAAGGGGAAGGGACGGCAGATATCGTGGAGCGAGTCCGCGTGGTGGATGTGAACCCTGGCGGAAAAGAGTTCGCGGTAGAGGTTTGAGGCCCCCAGGAAGTGGTGGTGGGTGAACAGTATCGCGTCGGCGCGGTCCAGGGCCCGGTCGAAGGACGAAGGGCAGTCGATCCAGCAGGGACCGTGAGCGGTCTCCACGCGGTAGGCCGCGTGTTCCAGACCTAGCGGCGGGTCCGAGTTCAGCCTCGTTACCTTGTCGTTCACAGAAGTGCTGGTCACCCTGAACCGCGCCGAGCACTCCTCCGCGGTGATGAAATGGCTCCTCGCCGCCCCGCAGAATGGGCAGCGCTCCGGGTGAAAGCCGATCATGTTGAAGCCGCAAACCAGGCATACGTGCTGTTCGACCTTCATGTTCGCACCTCCGATGTCTTGCTCCAAATACGCAACGGTCTACTTGCCGAGCATCCCCTTCTTCAGGTTTGCGTCGGCCGGTTTGTCGCCGAGGTAGATGGCGAGGACGGCGGTGGCAAGGGGGGGGGAGACAATCGTGCCGAGGACTTTGCCATTGTGCTTCGCGGTAACGGTGCCGTCCCCGCCGAGGTAGAGATCGACTTGGTCGCCGCGCTTGAAGTCATCGGTGAAAAAAGAGAGGAATTTCTTCACCTCCTCGGAGTCGGAGAGCTCAGGCGTGTTGTTGTGAATCCCCTCCTGGAATGCCTCCACGATCTTCTCCTTCTCCACCTTCGGGTACACGAAGTCCATCCTGATCAACTTGTCGCCCGAGTCCTTGATCGCTTCCGAGCCGCTGGTGAGGCGTCTCGCCGAATACAGGGAGCCGACATAGACCCTGACGAAGAATTTCTTCCTGGTGCCGCTGCCGTTTAGTTTCAGCGTTTCCGCATTCACCGTCACCTGTGGTTCGACCCTCACCCCTTCAATCTCCTTCGCCGGAGCGGTTCCAACCACAACCAACACCAAGATCAACGCAAGTAGCAGTCTCATAAGACTGGCGCCTCCTTTAAAATATTGAGCGACGAAATATTGCTGCGGTTCCAGAGAAAGGTTTGAAGGCGGCGTAAGAATACTGAGAGCTTCGCGCCTTCTTCAGATAGATCCTTGGTGATTAAGACCAAGCATGGCACGCAATACACCAACTGCATCGGGACGGGCAAGACTCGGGATTCCAAAAATTTAACAACTACCAATAAAATGTCAAAATTTTAACCACGCCCGGCCGCCAGTGGCTAGCTTGACCACACCCGCTAGATTTGTAAAATTTAACTTTTGACGTCAGAAATTATCCAAGCGGGGGCAAAGGAGGAGTCATGTCTAGCAACAGCTGCCAAAACTGCCACACGTTGAAGGCTGCTTGCGACGAGGCATTCCAGACCTATCCAAAGTCATGTAGTCATGCTGTTTGGCATGTCATCAGAAAATATGTCTACAACCAACCATACCTTACCGCAAACAACCTTCTCCAAGTTGTAGGGAGAAGCCCTAAATGGCAGGAGGTTCAGATTCATGAATTGGCTCAACTTGCAAATGACGGTGTACTTGTCGTAGGCGGCGCAGCTGACTCCCCACATGGACATGTGATTGTTGTATATCCAGGCCAACCCAAGAGTGACGGCGGGTACACATACATAAACCGCGAAGGGGAAAACAAGATAATGCCTAGTCACGGCATATATCCTCTTGCTATGTCCACTTCGATGGGAAGTTGGCCGGGGGCAAAAAGCAAAGGAAACTTGACAGTCCGTGATTCCTGGTCCCGAGATAAATTCCAGGGAGTTAAGTTTTTCAAATATGTTGGCACACCATATGGCGCGGCAGCAGGCGTAGGGCACTGAGGAGGCCGGCAAGTGTACAAAAAGGTTTTGTTGATACTTCTTGTCTTCCACCTGTCATGGTTAACCTCGAGGTCCTTCGCAGGGTATCCCGACTTTGTTGAATTAAATTCGACTGTCTGTGTCCCTATTGATCAACAGCATGCGGAGAAGTTGCCTTCTCCGTGGCGCAAATACCTGGCCTTTACAAAAATTTGTCCCTTAAGCAAAACGCCAACCTCAAAAGCACGCGTTTTCATTGTCTCTGTCTGGACTGAGGATTATCTCAATACCAAGCAAAGTAACATGTGGGAGGAGTTTCCATCTAGCATCATCGTCGATGGTGACATGAACATCCTGGGAGCGCTACCAGTCATTTTTCCGATAGACCCACCAACGGAGCCTGCAATTTACTTTGGAAGATGGAAAGCTACCATACCTACGGAAATACGAGTCGATGTTTATGACCCTACCGTTTCCGGCGACCGGTACTATCCCCCGCTGATTTGGAATAACAAGCAGAAGAGGTTCCGCATGCTCGATAAAGAGCCAAAGTCAGGACACAGGCCAGGCCGTTGAAGGCGCAGGGAGATTTCACCTTTAGGAAGGCTGGTGTTATGCACCTCCAAATAGCCCATGTACTATTTACCAGGGTCAAAGGACATATTTTGCCTCCTCTCCCTTATTGGCTCTTCCTCTACCCGCCTCTAAAGGCAGTGGCTCGCTCCAGGGGTGCCCAAGAAGTTCCTCAAACATCGTGTGCTAGGCCGGGCCATGATGGTAACGGTCTCCGTGACCACAGGTTGCGCGACTAAGGTGACCCTTGGTCCGATCAGCGATGATCTTAAACCAGCCGCACGACTCACTGGCAAATTGCATGTTATGCCGGTAGTTGATTCGGCAAGGCTTGTTAAGTATGACAATGCCTACTATTCCACCGTGAGTGGGAACCCTACCGATGTGAAATCCCCTTACATTTCGGCATCCCAACCTGTATCCATCATTGAAAAAAGTATCACAAGCTGCCTGAGCCAGTCAGGTCTCGTAGTCACCAGTGGCCCCACGATACCCGATGATGCCGATCTAGTGCTTCACTCAACAGCAAAACTACTTTATGTCTACGATACCGACCGCAACACACTCTTCCATGTGGGAGTAGCTTTGGCTACCGGTTTGATAACTGCCAGTTCCAATCCCAAGTCAGCACTGCTTATGGGCAACGAGTTTGAGGATCGCAAAAAGGAGGCGAAGAGCGCTGCTGTTTTTGCCGGACGAGAAGAGGCTCTCTTTTATGCGTTCAAAGGGGGTGGGGCAGAGCGGTCCTTTCGGTTAGTTCAGGAAGACTACTGCGGATGGCTTCCAAAAAAGATCGCCAGCTTTCAGGTTGACCCAGTTGCGGCAGATCGCATGAACAGAGAAGAAATGGCTGCACTTGCCCTACAAAAGAAATAGATCATGCCCGGAGGGGATAAAGGAGATGAGTGCAGGCGGTTTTGAGGGTTCGAATGGAAAAGGCTGGGGTGCCCGACTCTGTTTAGTCGCCAGCTTAGCCCGCGCGTATACCTGAAAGCCGGTTCCAGATTCTCCCCAGATTCTCACGTGCGGTGTTCATTGGGGATAGGAGCAGAATCAGACGGAGATGCTCAGAAGCTTTTTCGGGGAGCCATCGAGGCTCCCTGCGCTTTCGTAAGCCAGTCTTGCTTGCAGGTGGTGGTAGGACTTGGGATCTGGGGGAGGCAGGGACAACGGCGCGTCATGAGCGATATTCTCGATTCTTCTTGGTACGGCATAACCGTAGTCTGGTGCGGCATCTACTGCGATTAATGCTGTCTCCGCATCAGCCTTGCCATTTATCTGTATCGCAGCAGATTCCTTGTTGCTGGTACGAAAATGGACTTGCCTCTGCTGAGATCTGATGAGCCCAGCTTCGCCATATAAATTATTGGCACTATTAGATAAAACAATTATGTCAGACATCGAAATTCCAAGTACTGCATGACAAAAATAGCATCTGACTACATAAAATTTTAATCAAACATTACACAGCAACAAACTATAGCAGTTAAAATGCATCGAGAAAGGTGCATTTAACAGTAAATGCTATCTCATATCACAAACTAATACATATTTCCACTTAATTAACCATCCCAGTTCCGCACCAAGCCTCCACCAGTCAGATCCGGTCTTTTACCGGCTTTCAGCCCATCGGCCACATACTTCTCATAGTTTTCATCGCTCGTTCTGCGCATTGGTTCCGAATCTGCCAAGGACCTCCGATGTCTCTTGCCATGGGTACAAGCGCCCATGGCAAAACAACGGGTCATGCACCAGGAGCGCTCGTTGTAAAAATGGGGGCCGCACTCTTTAGTACGGCCCCCATTGGCTCCACAATGTAATCGAACGAACTAGTTCCCTTCGCACGAGAATCAAATGTCAAAATCTCAACAACGCCCTCAGGGAGCATTCAAAGAGCAGCACTATTCTACCACGTCATAGACGCGGACTTCCGGGGAGCCGTCCAGGTATGGAGTCAACTCCTTCACAACATCCTGCGTGAAGAGGCTGCTCTCGAGGTAGGCGTTGGCATCGGCTACACTTGCGAAGCCGTGCAGCACCTGTACATCCTCATCCCTGATCAGGAGTTGCTTGGACTTCGCACCCTTTATCTGCTCCAGGAACGGTTCCCTATATTTCTTGTACACCCCAGCGGCGGCTTGACGATTCTGGTTCGACACCTTCAGCGTGATTTCAAGGTAGGCCATGGTCGTTCTCCTTTTGTGGAATGGTTTTTAACGGCGCACCCCTAGGGGGACGTTGTTAATATTTTTACATTTGAAACCAGATCTTTAGCTGCACCGTCCTTCACCAAGGCCTCTCCCCTCTTCGCAGCCACCGTTACCCCTGCACGAGAGATCTTAAGCAAGGGCGATATGGCAGCCCCGCTGTATCCCAAGACACGCAGTGCAAGGAAACAGGCTACTGCGCGGGCCTCTGATACAGTTCGCTCCTTGGTGGCTGTGCATAGTATTTCTGTGCTAATCCCGTATCTTGCAGCAACGTCAATGACCACTGATTCCAGGGACGGTATACCTTCTATGTGTGCATCTTTTTCCACCCGCCATACGTCTTCTACAAACTCGCCCCCACCAAGGATCCGCTCATCAAAAGCCTCTGTACCAGGCTGCGTATGAAGAAAGTCACAACTTCTGAACATGCCGCCTCCAACGAACTCCTCACGATGACCTTTTGCCGCAGCCTCCATGACAAACAACCGGTAATTCCTTCTGGCTTCCGACAACCTGCCGCCAAATCTGGACAGCACCTCGTCCGTGACCTGTCCGGGGAGGGTGTGGTTCCCCATTAGTACCGCGTGGCCGCTCCAGCGATAGCTGTCCAATGCGTCCACGCCCTGGACAAGGTGGGCCCTGACAGGATTGAGGTGAATGTAGCCCACCAGTTCAAGAAGGTAAGGCTCTTCCTCGCAGACAATGGACTTGTAACGATTTTGAAAGAGGTGGCCGGCACGGTTGTGCCTTTGATTGAATGTCACCGCGTACCCGGTGAGTAGGCGGCGCATGAAGGAGGATAATTTGGACTTTTCCGGTCTCAACAGGAGATGGAAGTGGTTGGTCATCAGCGCCCAGGCGAAGCACGAGGTACCCGTCTTCACCAGCAGCGTCGATAGGCGATCGAGGAAAGAGTATCGGTCCTTGTCATCGAGGAAGATGTCGGACTTCTCGATTCCGTGGACCATCACATGCTGCAGCAAACCAACCGCATCAAGTCGAGCGAACCTTGGCATGCGAAGATCTTAGCCGCTACCAATCAAATGTCAAAATATTAACAACGTCCCCCAGGGCCACAAGGGGAAATCGTAAACACATAACTAACACATAGATTTGCCTTAATAAAGCAGAATCAACATCCAAAACGTTTTTCGGCACGCAAAGCCGCAAAGGCGCAAAGAAAGGCGGACATTGACAGGGATGAAGGGGATAAAGGGGATGGGCACGGGGGGATTGGGAGGTGCCGGGTGGCGGTTGCACTATTGCCGACGAAATAAGTCGAAACCGGATTCGGTTTGCACTACTCTTGACGGAATAGTGCTATTTCGGTTTGGGTTTGCACTAATTCAAACGGAATAGTGCAAACCGGGATCGAAATCTCACTATTTCAAATGGAATAGTGAGATTCCAGACGGGAAACGCACTATTCTGCTGGAAATAGCACTATTTCCACCCGGAATCTCACTATCTCGCGCAAAATCTCACTATTTCTCCCATGATTGCACTATTTCAGATGGAATAGTGAGATTTCGATCCGGAATTGCACTATTTCAAATGGAATAAGGAGATTTCAGATGAAATAGCACTATTTCTGGCAAAATCCCACTATTTTGGTTGGGACTGCAGGATTGCCTGGGACGGTGGTCAACGGAAGCGGGTTGGACTGCCATCAGTGGGTGAGAGTACGAGAAGGGGGCGGCTGCGTGTTCATTCCGTCGGTGATGATGGGGATTTTGTGGCGGGCATCCAGGTCTGGGGGGTGAAAGGCGGGATGTTCGGGGGAGGAATGAACGAAAGCGGCTGCACGTTGGTGCAGCCGCTTCGTGGTAAAGGCTAACTAAGGCAAATCCCCCCTGTCCCCCTTTCGCAAAGGGGGGACTCTGTTTCCTCAGGCAGCGCTTCGTGGCTGCATTCTTCGAGTTTCCAATACCCGAAGAATCTTCGCATACCGGAAAGCTGTTTTTAGATGATAATCAGTTCGACTACCTCGGACCAGGGGCCGACGCCGGCATCGTTTATCAGCCTGGCCCTGAAGTAGGCCCTGCGCGCCGGCTCCAAACCGTCGACGGTGAAGTGGCAGTAGTGGGACATCTTCAGGGCCTGCCACGACTCTTCCTGTGCCGGATTAGCGTAACAGATCTGAACATCGACACTCGCCTTTCCCTCCCAACTGTTGACGTACATCTTCACTCCACCGGATCTGTCACCATGGCTGACCTTGAACTTGTTGAACTTCTTGGGCAGCTTGACGGTCGTGCTCCGGGGCGCTTTTTGCTGTCTATTGACAGGTACGCCGTCCAGTTGGCTGGGGTCATTGGTGTGGGTCGCATACATAACCACGTACTGGCAGGAGAACTTTATGGAGTTGATAATCTTGTCCCGCTTCTCAAGCCTGAAGGGCTCTTTCGAAGGGTCCTGCCTTGCCGCATTTGACGCCTGCTTGACGTCATGTGCTTCCTCCCTCAGATTGCCTGGGCCCGGAATACAGATCGGGATGTTTTGCCCCTTGTAGGCCGGATGTTCCTCCAGGTGGTCGGCCAGGGTCTCGCCGCAGAGGGCCAGGTCTCCATCGGAAAGGTCTTTCAGGCCGGTGATGTCGAAAGGTTCGCTCATCGTTGCCTCCCGTGTTCGTGTGAAATGATGGGAGTAATTATTAAACCACACCAATAATGTTGTCAAGCAAGGCGGTGGGATTTTCCCCTAGCGGCTGCATCCGTTGGCGCAGTTGAAAGGTCATCCACAGAGGGTACAGAGGTGCGCGGAGGACCCAGAGGAAGGCTGAAATCAGCTCACGCAAAGGCGCAGAGACGCAAAGAGAAGCGATCTACAGGGATGAAGGGGATAAAAGGGATAACTGCCGGATACGAGCGGAGGTCCACGGAGAAGCGCAGTGAGGTGGCCCTAAAGCCGCATCTACGACGATTGAGCTGTATTGCTAATTGCTGTATATTAGCTGCTGGCGCATGCAGATGAGGCGAATTCCATAAATGTCTCAGGTGTTGGAGGTCCTGATGCCTACCATCTCGATGTTTTTCGGAATCGTCATTTACATGTTCTTTTACGACAACAAGAGGCATTCCCTGCCGCACCTGCATGCAACGTTTGGTGAATATGACGCCGTGTTTTCCATCGAGGATGCAGAGTTGCTCGAAGGCAGTTTCCCTAGGAATAAGCAAAAGCTCGTTCAGGCATGGATTGAGATCCACAAGGATGATCTGCTGACCGACTGGCACCTTGCCGTAAACGGCCAAAATCCTTTGCCCATAAAGCCTTTGGAGTAGTCATGAATAAAGTTGTTTCCGTAAAACCTTTGGATGACAAAAAAGTAGCGGTCGTCCTTTCCGATGGCAGGTCAGGCATCTTCGATGTCGCCCCCTACATCAAAAGCGATTTTTTCCAGCGCTTGAATGAGGAGGCCTACTTTAGGCAGGTCTCCCTCTTCTTCACCGGCATCGGCTGGCCGGAAGGGCAGGATCTGGGTCCCGATACCATCGCAGCAGAGTTGCAGCCGATGTCGGAGTAGCAGGAGTCATCGTGTAACGGGGCGCAGTTCGGCGAGGAGGGTTTCGGGGGCTATGTCCTGGTTGTTGGGCCATGCTACCGTCCCGAAAAGGTGCCCACTTGGTTGAAGTACGCGGGTTTCTTCAGCTCGCGAAAGATGCCGTGGTCAAGGTACGGCTTCAGGTCGAAGATCCCTTTGCGGCCGTCTTCGATTTCCACGTAGATGCAGTAGTCCGGCAGCGATTTTACGACTTTTACATCCCAGTACATCGTTACCTCGAATTCGAAGGGGCATCAAAATCGGCAACGGCCAAAATTCCTCAAGATCCTTCAGGTTCTGGTCATCACGGGTTGTAACCGGATTGTCTTAAGCACTCTGCTGGGAACCCTGGAGCCGAAGCATCTGGTATCCACATGTGAACGAACGTGACCCCGGCTTTTGGCAGCTTGGTTCTGTAGTCCTGTACTCTGTTTCTGTTGCATATCTAGCCACCACCAAGCCAGGTTAAACATTTTGGCCATAATTGTAAAAGCTTCTTTCGTGCCCCGGGGGTACCCCTAAAACCCCACTCACTTGGCAGCACGCCTTCGATAAATGCCGCTATAATCACTACCGAAGACATACTGCTCCTGATGTTTGTCCTTTCTCCTAAAGCCAAACCATCTCACAGACATCCTTCCGCTCCGGACGTTGTTCACGTCCAGCTCAGCCAGAGGCTCCTGCTTGTCATACTTGTCCCAAGGCAAAGCAGCCCCACCAGTTCCAACTTCGAGCACACTGTCAAACAAAATGTAGACCTTGCCCTGCCGCTCATCAAGCTCATATCGGACGTTTAGGTAAATCTGGTTCGATTCCACACAAAAGGGTACGAGCTTGCCCTCAAGCGGTATGTCTATGCAGTCTCCGCAAGCACACTCTTCAGGGTTAGCTCCTACTTTTACCCACTTCCCTGTAATCTCAGGTCTACCTCCGCCATACACAATTGCTGCCAGGGAAAGTAGTGCAACCACAGCAAGCATGAAGACTATCGGTCTCATCGTCTGCTCCACTTTGCCAGGCTTTTTGAATAGACCTGTAGCATCTCCGCCATTTGGTGCGTTGGTTGACCATAGGGAGATCCCGGCAGGCTAGCCCACTCTCTGTTCCCGTTGCGGATTGCTTGCTCAACATCACCAGCGAATAAGGGTTTAAGCATCCTTCTTCTTTTCAATAGTTTAACGGCAGCTTTATCCTGAGAGATAGGCGAGAAGTCTGGCATCTTGAGCCCTTGCCATGTGCTGTACAGAAATTGGTAGCGTCCTGCAGCGGTACTTTTCAACGATTTGCTGAGAGTAACAAGGACATTAGGATGCCTAGCAAAGTCCGTGATAGGAACGCTGCCTTCCCCCTTTACCATCGTGGCATAATCTGCACCCTCTGCATAAGCGATAACATCGAGGAGCGCCCTCACACGAGGATCTTTCACCAACTCCTCTTCTGAAGAGCCCTCATGTATCGCTTTCGTCCTCGCTCCAGTATTCCCGTAGCCACCTGGGAGTCCAACATTTCGTCGAGCTGCTCTACTAAGACTAGGATCCGCATGATCCTTCACTCCTAGCGGCCCTGGAGTGTCTCCGACAAGAGTTTTCCGTGTGTTTGGGGACGCTGCGTCATTGTGCCCTAGAGGGCCTGGAGTCAGGGAGGGGCGCTGGAATGGATCGCGACGGACGTGGTCTTGACGGGAACCGGCCATCTCGGAACCTCCTGCGGGAGAGGTCGTGAAGATGGAAATGTACCAAGGGCTCGGCGGGTGTCAAATTCAGGAGGACTGCATCCATCTGACGACGTACAGGTGCACGGAAAGCACAGCGGAGACCTTAGGATGAAACTCTTCTGGCAGCAGTCCGAGGCAAAAAACGGCAGAAAGGGGAAGTGTCTTTGTCTTTCTACAAGAACACGCGGTAATCAATATTGAGGGCATCGGCCAGTCTTCTTGCCGTTTCTTTGCCGATGGGGCGCTTGCCATTCTCCATCTCGCTTATATGGTGCTGCGCTATGCCGGTCAGTTCGGCTAACTGTCTCTGCGTCAACCCCTCTTTGCCGCGCGCGCCACGGATGGCTACTCCGCCGCCGTTCCATGTCAGCTCCGGCGATATTTCCTCAGGGCTGTAGACCTCTTTTTCTTCCAATGCCCACTCGGTGAGATCCTTCACCCTCAGGGTCTGCGCCATCCTGCGCAGCTTGACCATCTCGGCATAGCTTCCTTCGAAGCGTGCTTCAATCTGCTTTTCAGTACGGGGCTTGTTCGTGAGTGCCCGCATATATCACCTCGACCAGTCGGACTTCGCGTTTATCCTCTCGCCATATAACCACATATGTCGGCCTCGTTCCCTCGTACTGGTCCGCCTATACGTGTTTCCATCAGCTAGGCATCAATACCGTCCCGGACAACCTGAGGGAGTCTGATCACGGTATCCCATTGGCTGGATATTATCAAGAGGAGTAGAGGCTAGCGGACCAAAGCAAATCCCCCCTGTCCCCCCTTCGTTAAAGGGGGGAACGTGAGGGGCGCGGCGACGCTGCGGGGACAAGGTTTCGCAAGGGTGGGACACCACGTTTTCGTTGGCATATGTGAGAGAGGAGGTGGACGGGCGAATGATTATCCGCCCCTACAGGATTACGGGTACGCCTCGGGACGCTGCGCCCTCACCCCTGCCCCTCTCCCGGAGGTAGAGGGGGTGGACTTGGAAGGTTCATAAAACGCAAAGAGGGCACCCGCTATCGGGTGCCCTCTTTGTTTCTTCTATCTAGACTCGTCTTAGAACTGAACTGCCTTCTGCGCCAGCTCGAGGACGGTGCCCGGTACTACGCCGAGGATCAGGGTGGCACCTACGGCTACCAGGAGACAGACGGCGATGGCCGGGGTCGCGCCTGCCCACTCGAAGTCTTCGGTCGGGTCTTTCATGTACATGAAGACCATGACGCGCAGGTAGTAGTACAGCGACGCTGCGGAGTTCAGTACGCCGATGATGGCAAGCCACACGTAGCCGGCTTTGATGGCGGCACTGAAGAGATAGAACTTCCCGATGAAACCGGCGGTCGGCGGCATGCCGGCCAGGGAGAACAGGAAGATGCTCAGCACCATGGCAAGAAGCGGCTTCTTGTGACCGAAACCGGCCAGATCCTGCACGTTGCCGTTGACTTCGCCCTTCTTGGTGATGAGAACGATGACACCGAAGGCGCCGATGTTCATGAAGGCGTAGGAGAGCATGTAGAACAGGATGCCTGCTGCACCTTCGGCGTTGACCGCGGCGAAACCTACCAGCGCGTAACCTGCATGGGCGATGGAGGAGTAGGCCAGCATCCTCTTCACGTTGTCCTGGGAGAGGGCGATGATGTTACCAACGGTCATGGTGAGGACTGCCAGGACCCACAGAAGATCGCTCCACTCGGCCCTCAGCATCGGGAAGGCGAAGATCATGACGCGGATGAAGGCTGCGAAACCGGCGGCCTTGGGACCGGCGGACATGAACGCGGTCATCGGGGTCGGTGCGCCCTGGTAGACGTCCGGGGTCCACATGTGGAACGGTGCGGCGGCAATCTTGAAGCTGAAGCCGACGGCGATCAGCAGCATCCCCACGACGAAGAGCGGGTTGCTGGCTACGCCGGGGTTGCCCATCACGTAGGCGGAGATGGCCTGGATCTTGGTGCTGCCGGTGGCGCCGTAGGTGAGCGCCATGCCGTAGAGCAGGAAGCCGGTGGAGAAGGCGCCCAGCAGGAAATACTTGAGGCCCGCTTCGTTCGACGCCAGGTTGTCACGGTTCCAGCCGGCCAGGATGTACAGCGGGATGGAGAGGAGCTCGAGGCCGAGGAAGATGACCATAAGGTCGGTCCCGCTCGCCATCAGCATCATGCCGACGGTGGCGAAAAGCACCATCGGGTAGAGCTCACCATGGTTGCAATCCTCCTGGACCATGTAGCGGTCCGCGATCAGGATGGCCAGGCCGGCGGAGATGATGAAGATGACCTTGAAGAAGATTGCGTAGTTGTCCTGCACTACCGATCCGTTGAACGCTGATACCGACGGCCCCCAGCCGCCCACGGCGCTCGCCGCGGTCACTGCAAGGCCGATGATGCTCAGGTAACCGAGGTAGGCCTTGTTCTTGCCCGGCACGAAGACGTTGACGAGCAGCAGCACCATGGCGATGCATGAGAGTAGGATCTCAGGCATGATCACTGCCAGGTTTATGGCCGGCATAGCAATTGTTTCCATCTATAATCCTCCGTCAGTAGTTCTAAGCGGTCTATTTTGCTTCGTTGTTTGCGGGGATGGCCGGGTGTCCTGCAGGCATGCCGGCGGGTGCTGCGCCTGCCTCCGGCATGCCGGGATGACCTGCGGGCATACCTGCGGGTGCCGCACCTGCTTCGGGTACCGCCATGTGCCCCGGGGGAAGCGCCATTGCGGCCGGTGCTGCTACCTGTGCTACCTGCTTCTGGACCTTGGTCTGCGCGATCAGCCTGTCGATGGACGGTGCCATGGAGTCGATGATCGGACGCGGGTAGATGCCCAGGAAGAAGATGAGGAAGATGAGCGGCAGCATGATGGCGACTTCGCGTGCGTTCAGGTCCTTCAGGGTCTGGTTCTTCGGGTTGTTTAGCTCGCCGAACATGACCCTCTGGAACATCCAGAGCATGTAGACGGCGGAGAGGATGACGCCGGAGGTCGCGATGATGGCGTACCAGCGCAGGCCGCTCTCGAAGGAACCCAGCAGCACCAGGAACTCACCGACGAAGCCGTTGGTACCCGGCAGGCCGATGGAGGAGAAGGTGACGATCATGAACATGGTGGCGAAAACCGGCATCTGCTTGGCCAGGCCGCCGAAGTCGCTGATGGCACGGGTGTGACGACGCTCGTAGATGAAGCCGACGATAAGGAACAATGCGCCGGTGGAAACACCGTGGTTCAGCATCTGCAGCATGCCGCCGGTGACGCCCTGCTGGTTCAGCGCGTACACGCCCAGCATGACGAAGCCCAAGTGGGCTACGGAAGAGTAAGCAACCAGTTTCTTAACGTCCTGCTGCACCATGGCGACCAGCGATGCGTAGATGATGCCGATCACGGACAGGGTGGCGATGAGCGGAGTGAACTGCGCGTTGGCATCCGGGAACAGCGGCATGGCGAAACGAACGTAACCGTAGGTACCGCACTTCAGCATGACGGCGGCCAGGATCACGGAGCCTGCAGTCGGCGCCTCGGTATGGGCATCCGGCAACCAGGTGTGCAGCGGGAACATCGGGACCTTGATGGCGAAGGCCAGGGCGAAGGCCAGGAACATCCACATCTGGGTGGTCGGGTCGAGGTGCAGTTGGTAGAAGCGCAGGATGCTGAAGTCGCCACCGCCCGCCTTGAAGTAGAGGGAGATCAATGCGACCAGCATGAGGAGCGAACCGACCGCGGTGTAGATGAAGAACTTGACTGCTGCGTAGATCCTGTTCTTGCCGCCCCAGATACCGATCATGAAGTACATCGGGATCAGCATGATTTCCCAGAAGATGTAGAAGAGGAACAGGTCCATCGAGATAAAGGTACCGATCATGCCGACTTCGAGGAGCAGGAGGCAGATCATGTATTCCTTCACCTTCTCCTCAACCGCCGTGTAGGTGGAGAGGACGGCGATGGGCATGATGAAGGTGGTCAGGATGACCAGCCAGAGGCTGATGCCGTCGATGCCCAGATGATAGCTCATCTGGAAGGGACCGGCCGCGATCCAGGGCACATTCTCGAGGAACTGGAACCCGCCGATGTCGCTGCCCGGCGCGTTGTACCCAGTGATCAGGGGCAACGAGAGGACGAACGTCACCACCGTCACCGCCATGGCGATGGTACGGAGCACGCCGTGGCTGTTCTTGTTCACAAAGAGGAGCAGTATCGCCCCGATCAGCGGTGTGAAGGTTAATATGCTCAGTAACGGTAGCTGGTTCATTTACTCTGCTCCTTTTACTTACAGGTCAAAATTATCTCAAGTCTCGAATCTTAGCGGAAGATGTACACCGCAACGATCAGGGCCACGCCGAACACCATGGTGAAGGCGTAGTTGTGAACGAAGCCGGTCTGCACATAGCGCAGGATGCCGGAGAAGCCGCGGACTACCGCTGCCACGCCGTTGACAGCGCCGTCGACCACCAGGACGTCGAACCCTTTCCAGAGGAAGTTGCCGAGAGCCTTGCAGGGGTTGACGAAAGCGAAGTCGTAGATCTCGTCGACGTACCACTTGTTGTAGACCGCGCGGTGCAGCGCCGGGAAGGTCGAGGTGAACTTCTCGGGGAAACCCGGGGCTACGATGTAGAGCGCGTAAGCGAGGCCGATACCGCCGCAGGCGATCAGGACGGAGGTGCCCATGAGGCCCCACTCCAGAGCGACGGAGTGGAGACCGTGCGCGCCGTGCGCCTCGGTGTAGTGGGTCGAGTACGCGAAGACCGGCTCAAGCCAGTGCTCGAAGTAGTTCGGCATTTCGCCCAGCACTTCGCCGAGCACTTTGGGCACGCCAATCCAGCCGCCGAAGACGGACAGGGTGGCGAGGCAGACCAGCGGCACGGTGATGACCCACGGGGACTCGTGCAGGTGGTGGAAGGCTTTCTCGGAGAGACGGGTCTCACCGAAGAAGGTCATGAAGACCAGGCGGAACATGTAGAAGGCGGTGAGGCCTGCAGCCACGGCGCCTGCGCCCCAGAGGACGTAGTTGACGGCGTGGTGATGCGGGTTGGCAAAGGCCTGCCAGAGGATCTCGTCCTTGGAGAAGAAGCCCGCGAAGCCCGGGATACCGGCGATGGCGATGGTGGCCAGGAGGAAGGTCATGAAGGTGATCGGCATCTTCTTGCGAAGGCCGCCCATGTTCCTCATGTCCTGCGGGTCAGCTTCGGAGTGCTCGTGGTGCAGCGCGTGGTGCATGCCGTGGATGACGGAGCCGGAACCAAGGAACAGGCAGGCCTTGAAGAAGGCGTGGGTCATCAGGTGGAACACGCCGGCGGTGAAGGCGCCAACGCCCATGGCCAGGAACATGTAGCCGAGCTGGGAAACCGTGGAGTACGCGAGGACGCGCTTGATGTCGTTCTGGGCGGTGCCGATGGTCGCCGCGAAGAGCGCGGTGGCGGCGCCGACGCAGGCGATGACGAGCAGCGCGGTCGGGCTCTTGATGAAGATGAAGTTCATGCGGGCGATCATGTAGACGCCGGCGGTAACCATGGTGGCGGCGTGGATGAGCGCGGAGACCGGAGTCGGGCCTTCCATCGCGTCCGGCAGCCAGGTGTACAGCGGGATCTGGGCAGACTTACCGGTGGCGCCCAGGAAGAAGCAGAGACAGACGGTGGTAACCACGGCACCCGGGACCAGGAGGTCGGCGTTCTTGGCGAGCTCCACGAAGTTGATGGTCCAGACGTTGTGGTTGGTGCCCAGGTAGTAGAAGAGGGTGAAGAGACCGAGCAGGAAACCGAAGTCGCCGACCCTGTTCATCACGAACGCCTTCTTGCCCGCGTCGCCGGCGCTCTTCTTGTGGAAGTAGTAGCCGATCAGCAGGTAGGAGCAGAGACCCACGCCTTCCCAGCCGATGAACATGAGGAGCAGGTTGTTGCCCGACACCAGGCAGAGCATGGAGAAGGTAAACAGGTTCAGGTAGCAGAAGTAGCGGTAGAACCCTTCCTCACCGTGCATGTAGCCGATGGAGTAGAGGTGGATCAGGAAACCGATCCCCGTTACGATCATCAGCATGGTTGCGGACAGCGGGTCGATCAGGAAGCCGATGTCGGCCTTGAAGGTACCGGACTGGATCCAGGTGAAGATGGTCTTCTGGATCACCCGTTCCTCGCCCGGCAGACTCAGGAGCTGGAACAGGATCCCGCAGGCGACCATGAAGGAGGCGAACACGCTACCGGCGGCGATACCGCCGATGACCGTCTCGTTCTTTATCTTCTTGCCGAGTAGGCCGTTGATGACCGAGCCGATGAGAGGGCACAGTGGGATCAACCATACTAAATCAAACATCCCTGACTCCTTTGTTCTGTATTCTTATAAGTCGTATCTTGGCAAGCGGCACGTCGCCGCCCATTCGCTTGTGACTGTCGCGGATTGCTCCGCCTGCAGCTGAGCGCATCCAGTGGCGGCGGCCTGAAGCCCCGCTCTAGAGCTTCAGCAGGTTGACGTCCTCGACGTCGATGGACTCGCGGTTCTTGAAGAAGGCGATCATCAGCGCGAGACCGACTGCCGCCTCGGCGGCGGCCACGGTCATTACGAAGAAGACGAAGACCTGTCCGTCGATGTTGCCCAGGTGCCTGGAGAAGGCGATGAAGGTCAGGTTCACCGCGTTCAGCATCATCTCGATGCACATGAAGATGACGATGGCGTTCCTCTTGGTCAGGACCCCGATGGTCCCGATGGCGAAGAGTATGGCCGAAACTATCAGGTAATTTTCGATCGCTAGCATGTCAGTTCCCCTCGTAGCGTTAAATTTTCTTTTTGGCCAGGATGACTGCGCCGACGATCGCGGCCAGAAGCAGCACCGAGGTGATCTCGAACGGCAGCAGGAAGTCGGTGAAGAGCGCCTTGCCGATCAACTCGACGTGGCCGACACTCACGATCTGCTCCTTGGTCATGTCGCCCACCTTGCCGGTCATGGAACCCTTCATGAGGAACCAGATGGTCTGGAAGAGAACGAACAGGCCGATGGCGCTTCCGGCGATCACCGCGTGGGTGCCGCGCTTCACGGTCTCAACCCTCACGTTCAGGAGCATGATCACGAAGATGATCAGGACCATGATGGCGCCTGCGTACACGATCACCTGGGTGGCCGCCATGAAGGGGGCGTCCAGCATGACGTAGAAGGTCGCCAGGCAGAAGAAGGTCATCACCAGCGACAGCGCGCTGTTGATCGGGTTTTTGCAGGTGACCACGAGTATGCTGGAAATAACGGCCACCGCAGCCACGACGAGAAAGAAGATCGATTCCATTGCTGCTCCTTTATTTCTTTTCTAAGAGTCTGTCTTTGGTGTAGGTGAAGTCGGCGCGCGAGTAGTTGGCGAGTTCGAACTGTTCCGTCATCCGGATCGCGTCAACCGGGCACGCTTCCACACAGTAGCCGCAGAAGATGCAGCGCAGCATGTCGATTTCGTATTTGGCAGCATACTTGTCGTGGTTTGCGTCCTCGCCCGCCTCGACGGTGATGCACTTGGCCGGGCAGACGGTGGGGCAGAGGTAGCACGCAACGCACTTCGCCTTGTCATGGGAGACGTTCAGCGCGTGCAGTCCGCGGAAACCAGGCTTGACGTCAGGACGCTCGGTCGGGTACTGCAGGGTGACCGGCTTCTTGAACATATGTGAAATGGTGATCTGAAGACCTTTGATGAGCGGCATTATCATTTGCGGCACCTCGCCTAGAAGTTGTGTAGCTTGACTCTCTCTACTTGTTGATGAACATGACCCAGAGGCCGGTTGCCATCACGTTGACCAGGGTGAGCGGCAGGAACACCTTCCACCCGAGACGCATCAGCTGGTCGTAGCGGTAACGCGGGTAGGTGGCCCTGACCCACATGCAGACGAAGATCAGGAAGTACACCTTGGCGATGAACCAGAACCAGCCGGGGAGGAACGCCGGGCCGTGCCAGCCCCCCAGGAACAGGGTGGTGGTGACGGCGCAGACGGTGATCATGTTGGCGTATTCCGCCATGAAGAACATCGCGTACTTCATGGAGGAGTACTCGGTGCAGAAACCGGAGACCAGCTCCGTCTCCGCCTCGGGAAGGTCGAACGGGGTCCTGTTGATCTCGGCCAGCGAGCAGATGAAGAAGATCACGAAGGCCAGCGGCTGCTTGAAGGCGTACCAGGCGCCACCTGCCTGATCGGCTACGATCTTGTGCAGGGAGAGGCTCTCGGAGAGCATGAAGACCGAGATGATGGCGAGGCCGGCGGCGAGCTCGTAGGAGATCATCTGCGCCGCGGAGCGGAGCCCCCCAAGGAGCGAGTACTTGGAGTTGGAGGCCCAGCCGGCGAGCACGATGCCGTAGACGCCCAGGGAGGCCATGGCCAGGATGTAGAGGACGCCGACGTTGACGTCGAAGACCTGCTTGCCGGCCTGGTCGTAGTACGCCGCGATCTGCAGCGGTACCGTGTACCCCCCGATGGTCACGTTGTCACCGAAGGGGATGACCGCGAAGGAGATGAACGCCGGGATCAGGGCGACGAGGGGAGCGATCAGGAAGGCGAACTTGCTCGCCTGGGATGGAACGATCTCCTCTTTGAAGAACAGCTTGACGCCGTCCGCGATCGGCTGCAGCAGGCCGTGCCAGCCGGTCCTCATGGGACCCAGACGCACCTGCATGTGCCCGATGATCTTGCGCTCCGCGTAGGTGGCGTAGGCCACGGTAAGGAGCACGAAGACGAAAGCTACGAGCACTTTGGCAACCATGGCTATGTAGTACGCGACCGGCAGTCCTAAGATTAGCGTATCCATCTGATAGTCTTCCCCTCTTGTATAGATTTTCTAGCTGTCAGTTATTTCTTCGCGACGGTGACGTAGGTGACTTCCGAACCGTCGGTGATGGTGTTGACGCTTCCCTCACCGAAGTGGTACGGGGAGAAGACCACGCCCTGGGGCACCCTCTTGCCGACCTTGACGGCGACCTGCACCGCGCCGGTGCCGGAGGTCACGGTGACCTGGTCCCCTTCGCCGATCTTCAGGGCAGCCGCATCGGCGACGTTCAGTTCGGCGTAGGCATCCGGGCAGACGTACATGGGGCCTTCGCCGAAGCGGCTCATGGTGCCGCAGTGGTAGAGCGCGCTGCCGGTGACCAGGGCCAGCTTGCCGGCGGCCGGTGCGGCGGCCTTGGCTGCGACCGGGACCAGCTTGGCGGAAAGCGCCACCGGGTAGACCGCACCCTCGTCCTTGAGGCAGGCCTGGGTGAGCCCCTTGTAGGCCGGGACGGTGGCGGCGATCTCGGTGAAGACCTCCCCCTGGTTGTTGTAGCCAGCGCCGCCCAGAGCCTGGGAGATGGCGTTCAGGATCTCGAAGTCGCTCTTGGCGAGCCCCACAGCGGGAATCGCCTTCCTCACGTTCTGGACCCTGCGGCCCAGCGAGGTGAAGGTGCCGCTCTTCTCGGCGAAGGAGCAGGCGGGGAGGACCACGTCGGCCATTGCAGCGGTCTCGGTCAGGAAGAGATCGGAGACCACCATGAACTCGACGTTCTCGAGGGCCTTCTCGACCTTCTTGCGGTTCGGGTAGGAGACCACCGGGTTCTCACCGGCGACGAACAGGGTCTTCACGTTGCCGTTCGCGCAGCCGTCCAGGATGGCGGCGGCGTTGAGGCCGGTCCCTTTCGGGTAGATCCCCATGTCCACGGCGCCCTGGCTGTTGTTCTTCTCCCCCATGATCAGGAGACCGGCGCCTTCCTTGCCGACCTGGCCGGTGAGGATGGCGAGGTTCGCTGCCGCGTTGGCTAGCGCCGCGTTGTGGCCGGGGTAGCCCTGGCCGATCGGGAGGATGATGAGCGCCTTCTCGGCAGAGGCGAAATCCTTGGCGAGAGCGGCGATCTCTTCTGCGGTAACCCCAGCCTTCTCGGCGGAGGCGTCGGCGACGGCTGCCTTCAGTGCGTCGAGTCCGGCCACGCCTTCCACTGCCAGCCCCTGGTCGATGACCGACTTGCAGAGGGCGTTGAAGAGGGCGACTTCGCTTCCCGGCGCGTGGACGGTGGTCTTGGCGCCCGGCAGGCGGGTCAGCTTACCTTTCTTGTCGGAGACGATCCTGAGGGCGATCCCTTTCCTCTTCACGCCGAGGTTGATCTCGAAGCCGATGACCGGGTGGGTCTCGTAGGCGTCGCTCTTGACCACGAGGAGGAGTTTGGATTTCTGCACGTCGGCGATCTCGGCCGGGGATGCGGCCACTCCGAAGGAGGCGACGGCACCCTTGGTCAGCGCCTCGTGGGCGAAGCCGGCGGAGTGATCGATGTTGTCGGTGCCGACGGTGCCGCGGAAGAGCTTCTCGAACAGGAAGAGCTCCTCGTTGGTCAGGCGCGGGGTGGCGAGGGCCGCCACCGAAGCCGGGTCGCTCTTGCCGGCGGAAAGCCTGGAGGTCACTTCGGCGAGTGCCTCTTCCCAGGTGGCTTCCTGGAGCTTGCCGTTCTTGCGGATGAGCGGGGCGGTGAGGCGCTTGTCGGAGTTGACGAACTGGTAGCCGAAGCGGCCGCGGGTGCAGAGCTGGCCGTTATGGAAGCCCTGGTTCTCGTCGTAGATGGTGGTGAGCACCTTGCCGTCCTTGGAGCCCAGGGTCAGCTGGCAGCCGGTGCCGCAGTAGGAGCATACGCTCTTGGTCTTCTGCAGCGCCCACCAGCGAGCCTTGAACTTGAAGGGACGGGAGTTGAGGGCGCCGACCGGGCAGACCGAGACGCAGGAACCGCAGAACTCGCAGTTCAGGGGGCCGTCGAACTCGGTACCCATCTTCGCCTCGATACCGCGGTTGATGAAGGTGTAGGCACCGTAGGAAACGATCTCGTCGCAGATCCTCGCGCACTTGCCGCAGTGGATGCAGCGGTTCATGTCGCGCTCGATGAGCGGGTTCTCGTAGTCGATCTCGTGGTTGAACTTCTCATCCACGAACCGGTTCATGTTCACCTTGTACTCGTAGGTGAGGTTCTGCAGGTCGCAGTCGCCGGCGGCGTCGCAGACCGGGCAGTCGATCGGGTGCTTGAGGAGCAGAAGCTCCAGCACCAGCTTCCTGGCCTTGACGATCTCGTCGGTGGTGGTCTGCACGATCATCCCCTCGGTGACCGGGGTGGTGCAGGAGGGGATCAAGCGTCCCTTCATCTGCTCGACCTCGACCAGGCACATGCGGCAGCCACCGAACGGATGCAGTTTCTTGTCATGGCAAAGGATCGGTATCTTGATGCCACAAGCCTTGGCGGCGTCGTAAATGGTGGCGTCCTTTTCTACCGCAACCTGTTTTCCGTCTATCGTAAGATTTACCATCTCGACCTCTGTCTCCCTGAAATCGGTTCAACGTTCAATGATCAACGTTAAGGCGTTCGGCTCGTTCCGGGTCGGAACCCGGAACGTTGAACCGTTTTATTCAATGGCCATGAAGCGGCAGGCGTCGTAGCAGGACTTGCACTTGGTGCAGTTTTCCTTGATCAGCTCGGCGACCTCGCCCTTCTCCCACTTGATCGCGTTGGATGGGCAGGCCCTGAGGCAGGCGCCGCACTTGACGCACTTCTCGGGGACCACCTGCCAAAGGAGCAGTTCCTTGCAGGAGTTGGAGGGGCAGCGCTTGTCCTGGATGTGCGCCTCGTACTCGTGACGGAAGTACTTCACGGTGGAGAGGATCGGGTTCGGGGCCGTCTGGCCCAGACCGCACAGGGATGCCTTCTTGATGGTGGCGCCCATTTCCAGCAGGGTGTCGATGTCGGCCATCTCGCCGCGACCTTCGGTGATGCGCTCGAGGATGTCGAGCATCGCCTTCAGGCCGATACGGCAGGGAACGCACTTGCCGCAGGACTCCATCTTGGTGAAGGAGAGGAAGAAGCGGGCCACGTCGACCATGCAGGTGGTCTCGTCCATGACGACCAGACCGCCGGAGCCCATCATGGCGCCCGCCTTGATCAGCGAGTCGTAGTCAACCGGGGTGTCGAGCACCTCGGCCGGGATGCAGCCGCCGGAGGGGCCGCCGGCCTGGACGGCCTTGAACTTGCGGTTGTTGGCAATGCCGCCGCAGACCTGGTAGATAACGTCGCGCACGGACATACCGGCGGGAACCTCGACGAGGCCGGTGTGCTTCACCTTGCCGGTGACCGCGAAGATCTTGGTACCCTTGGTGGTGTCGGTGCCGAGACTTGCGTACCAGGCCGAGCCCTTGTTGATGATGTGGCGCACGTTGGCGAAGGTCTCAACGTTGTTGATGTTCGTCGGGAAGCCCCAGAGACCCTTGACCGCCGGGAACGGCGGACGGGGACGCGGCATGCCGCGCTCGCCCTCGATGGAGGCCATGAGTGCCGTTTCCTCGCCGCAGACGAAGGCGCCGGCGCCCTTCTTGATCCTCATGTCGAAGTCGAAGCCCCAACCCTGGATGTTCTTGCCCAGGTACCCCTTCTCGTAGCAGGTGTCGAGCGCCTTCTGGAGACGGTCGATGGCGAGCGGGTATTCGGCGCGGACGTAGACATAGCCTGCGTCACAGCCGATGGCGTAGGCCGCGATCATCATCCCCTCGATGACGCAGTACGGGTCGCCTTCGAGGATGGAGCGGTCCATGAACGCGCCCGGGTCGCCCTCGTCGGCGTTGCAGATGAGGTACTTGTGATTGCCCGGGGAAGCGGCGCAGAAGCTCCACTTCATGCCGGTCGGGAAGCCCCCGCCCCCACGGCCACGAAGCCCGGATTTCTTCACTTCGTCGATGACCTCGGCCGGCTTCATCTCCTTGACGCACTTCTCGATGGCCTTGAAGCCGTCCTCCTCGAGGTAGGCGTCCAGGCGCTCCGGGTCGATCTGGCCGCAGCCGGTCATGACCACGCGCATCTGCTGGTCGACGAAGGTGTTGTAGTAGGCCTTGGCCTTTTTCTTCTCGATGACTTCGTTGTTGACGATGTGCTGGTCGAGGATCGCCGCGACGTCCTCGGGTACCACGAAGTCGTAGGTGATCCGGCCCAGCTCAGGGGTGATGACGTCGACCAACACGTCGTTGGCGCACAGGCCGCGGCAGCCGGTCTTGACGACGTCGCAGCGCTTGCCGACCTGGGCCACGATCCCCTTCTCGGCGATCAGCCTGGTGAACTCGGCCTCGACCTGCTTGGCGCCGGCCGAGATGCCGCCGGTACCCTGACAGATAAGTATTTTGATTCCTGCGTTATCGCTCATGACAAAAGGTCCCCTGCTGAGAAATTGACGTCTCGGCTACTTCATCGGCCGCGCGTTGTAGGTTTCAATGATCTCGTCCACCTTCTGGACCGTCATCTTGCCGTAGGTGTCGTCGTTCACCATGGCCAAAGGAGCCATGCCACAGGCACCCAGGCACGCCACCTTCTCGAAGGTGTAGCGCAGGTCCTCGGTGGTCTCCGCGTGCCCGATGCCGAGGCGCCCGAAGAAGGTCTCGGTGATGCGCTCGGCCCCCTGCACGTGGCAGGCGGTGCCGACGCAGACCCTGATGATGAACTTGCCACGCGGCTTCAGGTGGAACTGGGCGTAGAAGGTGAGCACGCCGTAGATCTGGCTCGGGTAGACGTTCAGCCGCTCGGCGACCAGGTCGATGGTCGGCTTCGGGACGAACCCGTAAGCGTCCTGGATCCCCTGCAGAACCGGCATGAGGTTGCCCGGCAGCGTGAGGTACTTGTCGATGATTTCGTTGGCCTCGGTCAGATCGATTTCTTCGGCCGGAATTTCTTCGGCTGGAGCGTTAGACATTTACCCCATCTCCTTTACTTGTTGATTAAACTAACGGTCGATTTCGCCAAGTACGATGTCCAGCGTTCCGATGATGGCAACCAGGTCGGCCAGCATGGAGCCCTTGGCCATCTTCTCGATGGCGCCCAGGTTCACGAATGACGGCGGGCGGACCCTCATGCGGTACGGCATGTTGCCGCCGTCCGACACGATGTAGTAGCCGAGCTCCCCTTTCGGGTTCTCGACTGCCATGTAAACCTCGCCCTCGGGGACGGGGAAGCCCTCGGAAGCGATCTTGAAGTGGTGGATGAGACCCTCGATGGAGTTGTACACGCTCTCCTTCGGCGGGTAGCAGACCTGCGGCGCGTCGGCCAGGATCGGTCCGGGCTTCAGCTTCTTCAGGGCCTGGTCGATGATCTTCACCGACTCGCGCATCTCGACCAGACGGACCTTGTAGCGGTCGAAGGTGTCGCAGTTCTCGCCGACCGGTACCTTGAACTCAAAGTTCTCGTAGCCGGAATAGGGGAGGTCGCGACGGAGGTCGAAGTCGACGCCGGAGCCCCTGAGGGCCGGGCCGGAGATGCCGAAGTCGATGGCGTCCTCGGCGGAGATGACGCCGTTGCCGATGGTCCTCTGCAGCCAGATGGTGTTCTTGGTGAGGAGCCCCTCGTAGGTGTCGAAGTGACCCGGGAAGGTGTCGACGATCTCCTGGACCTTCTGCTCGAAGCCGGCCGGGAGGTCACGGGAGAGGCCGCCCACGCGGAAGTAGTTGGAGGTCATCCTGGCGCCGGAGACCATCTCGTAGAGGTCCATCACCAGCTCGCGCTCGCGGAAGGCGTAGAGGAACACGGTCATGGCGCCGATGTCGAGGGCGTGGCAGGCGATCCAGACCAGGTGGCTCTTAAGACGGGTGAGCTCGGCCATCATCACGCGCACCAGTTTCGCGCGCTCGGGGACGTCGATCCCCAGGAGCTTCTCGACGGCCAGCACGTAGCCCAGGTTGTTGTGCATCGGGGCCAGGTAGTCCATGCGGTCCGTGAGGGGCAGGGTCTGGTGGTAGGTGCGGTGCTCGGAGAGCTTCTCGATGCCCCGGTGCAGGTAGCCGATGTGAGGGGTGATCTTCTGTATCACCTCGCCGTCCAGCTCTACTACGAGCCTGAGAACGCCGTGGGTACTGGGGTGCTGGGGCCCCATGTTCAAAGTCATTATTTCGCTAGCCATTGATCGCCTCTATTTTTTGGAAATGGAAATCGTCCCTGGTTTCGAACTGGATCCGTCTTACGACAGACGCCCCTTGTACGGCTCGCGGTCGGGTCCCTGGAGCGGGTAGTCCTTCCTGAGCGGGTGCCCGACCCAGTCGTCGGTCATCAAGATGCGCACCAGGTTCGGGTGGTTCTTGAACTCGATGCCGAACAGGTCGTACGCCTCGCGCTCCAGCCAGTTGGCCGTGTTCCAGAGCGCGGTGGCGGAATCGATGGAGCAGTCCGCCTCGGTCACCGGCGCCTTAACCCTGACGCGGTCCTTGTTGGGGATGGAGAGGAGGTGGTAGACCACCATGAAACGCGGCTCCTGACCCAGATAGTCGACGGCGGTGACGTCGGACAAGAAGTTGTAGCGCAGGTCGTCCCTCAGGTACTTCAGTACCTCGAGGATGCTCTCCTTCTTCACGGTCACCGTCACCTCGCCGCGATGCTCCTTGTATTCGAGCAGGGCATCCGCGAAACGCTCCTTCAGCTTCACTACAGCGCGATTATTTTCTGCCATGTCAGCCTTACCTTTCCCTTTGGTCGTTGTAGATTAAGCGGCGGGTTCGAGTCTTTCGCCCAAGCCGATGGAAGAACCGAAGGAGTTCTTCTCGTTGGCGATCTTGTCCTGGAGCTTCATGAGGCCGTAGAGAAGGGCCTCAGGCCGCGGCGGGCAGCCCGGGATGTAGACGTCGACCGGAAGGGCCTCGTCGATGCCCTGGACGACGGAGTAGGTGTCGAAGATCCCGCCCGAGCAGGCGCAGGCGCCCATGGCGACCACCCACTTCGGTTCCGGCATCTGCTCGTACACGGTCTTGATGACCGGGAGCATCTTCTTGGTGACGGTGCCGGCGATGATGATGCAGTCCGCCTGGCGCGGGGAGGCGCGGAAGATGATACCGAAACGGTCCAGGTCGTGCTTGGCCGCACCGGTCGCCATCATCTCGATCGCGCAGCAGGCAAGACCAAAGGTCATCGGCCAGATGGAGGACTTCCGAGCCCAGTTAACCAGGCTGTCCAGGGAAGTCGTGATGATGTTGTCGCCCAGCGGCTGAGTTACTCCCATTCCAGTGCTCCTTTTTTCCAAACGTAGATGTAGCCTACGAAGAGTATGACGATGAACAGACCCATCTCGACCAGGCCGAACATGCCCAGGCGCTTGAAGAGGACGGCCCAGGGGTACATGAAGACGGCCTCGATATCGAACAGGATGAAGAGCATCGCGATCAGGTAGAACTTGATCGAGAAGCGCTCGCGTGCGCTGCCGACCGGCTCGCAACCGCACTCGTAAGGTGCAAGCTTTACCTGAGACGGCTTCTTCTGGCCGATGAGCGATGAAAAGATCACCGAGCCCAGACCGAACAAGCACGCTATGACGACCAGCACCAAGATTGGCAGATATGCACCAAGCATCCCTTATCCTCCCGTACCACCAGGTTTGTTGTTAATTTCTTTCAAAACGCGCGGAAATGCCGTATACTGCACGCTTCTCGACCAACAAGCCCCGCTGCTTCCGACAGTTAGCAAGCGCTGCGCCTTCGAAAAAGTATACTGTATACAACATTGCGACCGAAAATTATTTCATTTCACCATCTTTGTCAAGCAGAAATTATCCAATTATCCTCGAACCGTTTACAGAACCACGTATACTTTTTCTCAAATTGTATTACACCCTTAGGCCTTCCCCCCGCTTGAGCCTCCGTGCCCCCCTCCGGCCGTATACGAGAAAACTTTTTAATTCTTGACAGAATATCCGCCGCTATGCTACCAGAGACCCCGATAGTTAATAATTTCCAGCCAGTTAGGAGAACCCAGTCATGCAAAACAGCCGTTCCTCGCAACTCTTTCAGCAGGCGCTCAAATCCATCCCCGGCGGGGTCAACTCCCCCGTGCGTGCCTTCCGCTCGGTAGGCTCCGATCCGCTGTTCATAAAGAGCGCTGCCGGCCCCATGATTTTCGACGAGGACGGCAACGGCTACATCGACTACGTGGGTTCCTGGGGGCCGATGATCGTCGGGCACTGCCACCCGAAGGTGGTCGAGGCGATCAAGAAGGCCGCCGAGAGCGGCGCTTCCTTCGGCGCTCCGACCGAGCTTGAGATCACCCTGGCCGAGATGGTGATCAAGGCGGTTCCCTCCATCGAGATGGTGCGCATGGTGAGCTCCGGGACCGAGGCGACCATGAGCGCGATCAGGCTCTCCCGCGGCTACACCGGCCGTGACAACATCCTCAAGTTCTCCGGCTGCTACCACGGCCACTCCGATTCCCTGCTGGTGAAGGCGGGCTCCGGTCTCGCCACCTTCGGCGTGCCCGACTCCCCGGGCGTTCCGGCCGACCTCGCCAAGCACACCCTGACCGCTACCTACAACGACCTCGACTCCGTGCGCGCGCTGGTGGCAGCCAACAAGGGGACCATCGCCTGCGTCATCGTCGAGCCGGTGGCGGGCAACATGGGTACCGTTCCGCCGCAGGAAGGTTTCCTCGAGGGGCTGAGGGAGATCTGCACCGAGGAAGGGATCGTTCTGATCTTCGACGAGGTCATGTCCGGCTTCAGGGTCGCCTACGGCGGGGCCCAGGAGCGTTTCGGCATCACCCCGGACCTCACCACCCTGGGCAAGATCATCGGCGGCGGCCTGCCGGTGGGCGCCTTCGGCGGCAAGAAGGAAATCATGTCCCAGCTCTCCCCCGCGGGCGGCGTCTACCAGGCGGGAACCCTCTCCGGCAACCCGCTGGCCATGACCGCCGGCATCGAGACCCTGAAGCTTCTGCAGGAGCCGGGCTTCTACGAGAAACTGGAGGAGAAGAGCAAGTTCGTGGCCGAGGGTATCGCCAAGGCCGCCAAGGACGCCGGTTTCCCGCTCTACTCCACCCGCGTCGGCTCCATGTTCTGCGGCTTCTTCTCCAAGGAGCCGGTGTACAACTGGGACAGCGCCGCCAAGTGCGACACCAAGGCGTTCGCCACCTACTTCCGCGGCATGCTCGAGGAAGGGATCTACCTCGCCTGCTCGCAGTTCGAGACCGCCTTCGTGGGGGCGTCGCACACCGAGAAGGACCTGGAGAAGACCATCGCCGCCGCGGCCAAATGCTTCAAGGCCCTCTAGGCCTGGCTTCCCGCTGCACACAAACAAAAAAGGCGCCCGCGTTTATCGCGGGCGCCTTTTTTCATGGTTGATCCCAGCGCGTTGTCGGTTAGCCAAAGTCCTTGCGGGAGGGGACTAGTGGGTGGGGGTAGATGCGGACATTGGTGCTAATGGCAACTTCCCCTCCCTGCCTTCAAGTTTCAACCCTAAGGCAGAGGCAGAAAGGCTGGATTTTTAACGCAATGACGCAAAGACGCTAAGAGAAACGAAACACAATCGGTTGCCCCATAATCTTTGCGCCTTTGCGGCTTTGCGTTAATAAAGCCTTCAGGTTTCAACCCAAAGGCTAATGGCGAAAAGACGGGATTTGAACGCAATGGCGCAAAGACGCAAAGAGAAACGAAACACAATTGAGTTGCCCATAATCTTTTGCGTCTTTGCGGCTGCCCTCCAGTCAAGGGAGGGGGAGAGCAGGCACAGGGGGTGATCCTGAACTGGCGGGAGCCTAGACCGAGACGAGCCGCCTGCGCAGGGCGATCATCTCCAGGCTCAGTTCCGCCATCACCGCTACGCGCTGCAGTTCGAAGGCGCCTCCCCCGAGGCGTCCGTGGCTGTCGTGCGCACAGATCACCGCTGCGACCTGCCCCCCGAGCTTCAACGGCACGAGGAGCGCAGGCGCCGGCAGCTCCCCCCCCATGGCCTGCAGCAGCGCCCCCTCGGCCCCGGCGCAGACTTCTCCCAGGAACATGTCCCGCTCCTGCACCACGCGCTGCAAGTGGGGCGCCTCCTCCAGGGGCCGGGCGTAGCCGCTGAACCCCGGCACAGGCTCGCCGGAGGCCACCGCCTGGACCCCGAACAGGCTTCCGTTTTTCAACTTGACCAGCGCCCCCCTATCGAACTCCCCGGCGACATAGGCAAGGAGCGCCTGGACCGCTTCCTGTTCCACCGAGGCTTGAGCCAGCCGGTCCGCCAACTCGGGTAGAGAGACGCGCTCCGGCGGGCCAGCCTCGCCGTTGCCCCCTGTCCACTCGCTTTCCAGCACCGCTGCGTGCTGGTCCGGAGGGGCGAACCTGGACCTGATGCCCCCCTGGACGGGAATGTAGCGTACCGGGCGCTTGATCCCGTAGTAGCGCTCGAGGGCGATGCTCAAGCGCAGCTCGGAGCAGACGCGCGGGATGATCACCAGCCCCGTGATAAACCCGATCTCGTCGATGGCCTTGAAATCCGACGGGTCCGCCATGGCGACCATCAAGCGTTTGCCGTCCAGCGAAACCGGCAGCGCACGGTAACGCTCCGCGAGTTCCAGCGGCAGCAGTTCCAGCAGGCTTTGCGGGACCTCAGCCAGCAGGTCGTGATCCACGCACGGAACGCCGAGCTGCTCGCTCAAGACCCGCGCCAGTTGGTCCTCCTCCACCAGCCCCATCTCCACCAAGTTGGTACCAAGCCTGCCACCGTAGATGGCCTGGGCGTTCAGCACCTGTTCCAGTTGGAACGCGTCCAACGCGCCTATCTTCATCAACATCTCGCCGAGCCGTGCCGCCATGTTGCACCTCCTCCCGGCGCCGGAATTACCGCGCGCCACAGGGGACAGCAGGATGACGTTTCCGAATGAATGATTAGACAACGCCAATCATTCTACCGGGCCGGCCTCAAGCTGCAATGCAGAGATGGCGGAAGATGCACGCACGGCAAAATCCCCCCTGTCCCCCCTTTGCAAAAGGGGGGAATGTAATAGCGTGGTCTCACCCGTTGAGGCAACACACTCCTGACCCCTTCGCAAAGGGGAACGCGGTCATGGACGGCGCTGGTGGCGAAGCTTAAATCTGTGCTCCCCTGGAATTCCGTGTGAACAAAAAAGGCGCCACCGAGTCCGGTGACGCCCTACATGTAGCACTATCTCCTCCCGGGCCGCGCCCGGGATGGGAGGATGAAGGTTACGCGCTCTGTATCTTCCTGCGCAGCGAGAGCATCTCCAGGCTGAGTTCGGCCATCACCCCCACCCGCTGCAACTCGAAAGCGCTGCCGCCGAGCCTTCCCTTGCTGTCGCTTGCACAAATAACTCCGACGACATGCTCCCCCAGGGAGACGGGGAGGAGCAGGGCCGGAGCGGGAAGCTTCCCACCCATGGCGCGAACGAGGCTCCCCTCGGCGTCGCCGGTCGCGAACTCGCAGAGCACCAGCCCCTTTTCCTGGACCATGCGCTGCAGATGGGCCATTTTCCCGATTTCCACCTCGAAGCCTGAGAAACCCTCCACCGGAACGCCATCGGCAACAGCCTGTACCCCGACCGCCGTTCCGGACTTGAGACGCAGGAACCCGCCCCGGTCGAACTCACCGCCGATGTAGCCGACAAGAGCCTGCACCACTTCCTTCTCGCTGACGGCTGCCGACATGGTGCCCGCCAGGTCCTTGACGGTGATCCGGTCCGCGAATACCGGCTCTCCAACCGGCACAAGCTCCCGGTTTTCCAGCGGGTTTGCGAATCCGGCCTCGTCCCCCTCCGCTTCAAAACGTGTCCTCAATCCCCCTTCGACCTTAATGAAGCGGGTGGGGCGGGTGATGCGGTAGAACCTTTCCAGGGCCACGTTGAGCCTGAGCTCCGGGCAGATCCTGGGCTTGATCACCAGCCCGGTGACGAAGCCGATCTCCTCCAGCGCCTTGAAGTCATGAGGGTTCACCATGGCAAGGGTGAGCCGCTTTCCCTCGATGGCGAGCGGTACCACCCGGTAGCGCTGTACCAACTCGAACGGAACCAGGCGCAGCACCTGGTCGGGGATGGTGCTCAACTCCGCCGGTTCCACGCAGGGGGCCCCTACCTGCTCGCTCAGCACATGGGCCAGCTCCTCCTCCGCGACCAGCCCCATCTCGACCAGGTTGGTGCCGAGCCTTCCGCCGTAGATGGCCTGGGCGTGCAGCACCTGGTCCAGTTGAGCTTTGGTAAGCGCCCCGACTTTAAGCAACATCTCGCCAAGTTTCACCGACATCGGTTACCTCCTTGAGGCCTACGATCCTGGTTCAAAAGTGTGTCCGCTGGAACAGCAAAGTTGGCACATTCTACTTAACGCAGATTGAGGAATCAACGAACTTCTGCATGGACTGACAGAAAAGTAAACCGGCTCCGCCTTGTCAAACTGGGGTCGGGACTAGTTGGCAGCGCCACCAGCATGCTGTTACAATGACTGAGGCGGGCAAGGCAATGCCCAGTTGGCGGACGGAATCCGCGATAAATCGTTATTTTTGTTGAGGCGTGTCTTGGAAATTAATTGACATTAGCCCCGGGGACGTGCTATTTAGCCTTGGTTTTCTACCCGTGATTTGTATACGGGAAAGAGGACACACAGTCATGGATGAGGAAAAAAAGAACCTGCTCAGGACACTGGGCATGATCTCCACCATGGGGATCTCCTTCGCGGTGGCGATTGCCATCGGCGTGTTCGTCGGGTTGAAACTGGACCACTGGCTCGGGACAGACCCGTGGTTTTTCTTCATTTTCCTCTTCTTCGGCATTGCGGCAGGCTTCCGCAATATCTTCATATTAGCGGGCAAAGAACTGCGCGATGGCGGAGACAAGGATAAACGAGAGTAACATCTTCTCCTGGCTGGTCCGGGGGAGCCTGCTGCTGAGCGCCGTACTCGGCGCGGCGGGCGCGCTGCTGTTCTCCCCGAGGTTCGGCGCTTCGCTGTTCGTGGGGGGCTTGCTGGCCCTGGCCAACTTCTTCTGGATCCGGGCCGGGCTGGAAGCGGCACTCAGGCTGCAGCCGCGCAACGCATCGCGCTTCGCGATCATGCGCTACGTGTTACGGCTGGCCATCATGGCGGCCTTTTTGTACCTTTTGATCGTAGTCCTGAAGGCCGACATCTTCGGCCTGGTGATCGGACTCTCGGTCCTTGTTCTGAACATAATCGCTTTTTCGATATATCTGTCGACCCGTAAAGGAGGCTAGCTGCAATGGTTCATCCCTTTTTATTCCTTCAGTTTTTCCGTGAGTTGCTGCACCCCCTCGGTTTTTCCGAGGCCAGCGCTGACGCCGTCGTTTACACCTGGCTCATCATGATCGGCCTGGTGCTCTTCTCCATCGTGGCCACCAAGAGGCTGCAGGCGGTTCCTTCCGGCGCGCAGAACTTCATGGAAGTCATCGTGGGGGGCATCGAGAACATGCTGGTGGAGACCATGGGCGAGCACGGCCGTCCGTTCTTCCCGCTGGTCGCGACCCTGGCGCTGTTCATCCTGGTGTCCAACCTGATCGGCCTGATCCCGGGCTTCTTCCCGCCGACCGCGAACATCAACACCACCGCGGCCTGCGCTGTCGTCGTCTTCATCACCACCCACATCGTGGGCGTGAAGGAGCATGGCGCCGGTTACATCAAGCACTTCCTGGGTCCCATCGCCTGGCTGGCCCCGATGATGTTCTTCATCGAAGTGATCGGCCACCTGAGCCGCGTCATCTCGCTGACCCTGCGTCTCTTCGGTAACATGAACGGCCACGAGCTGGTCCTGATCATCTTCTTCGGCCTGGCTCCCTTCCTGGTGCCGCTGCCGATGATGCTGATGGGCGTGCTGGTTTCCTTCATCCAGGCCTTCGTGTTCATGCTCCTGGCCATGATCTACATCCAGGGCTCGCTGGAGCACGCACACTAAGAGGCCGTTGAGAGGCGGTTCCAGGTTCTACGTTAGAATCCGGGGCCTCTCAGCTTAGAACACTGAACTTAGAACTGACTTTTAATTCCTATACTATTTAGGAAAAATACGCAGCAAAGGAGAAACAAATGGAATTCTTTACTATGTGTGTACTCGCAGCAGGCATCGGCATGGC